>JAJDDI010000001.1 GCA_029260375.1 Phycisphaerales bacterium
GCTGAGCCGGGCGAACTTCATCGGCGGGCACCGGTACGCGGCGACGTGGACGGGGGACAACAGCTCGAACTGGTACCACGTGGACGTGTCGATCCCGATGACGCTGAACCTGGGGCTGAGCGGGCAGCCGTTCGCGGGGCCGGACATCGGGGGGTTCGCGGGCAACGGGGACGGGGCGATGTTCGCCCGGTGGATGGGATACGGGGCGCTGATGCCGTTTAGCCGTGGGCACACGGCCAAGGGGAACATCGACAAGGAGCCGTGGGCGTTCGGGGAGGAGGTCGAGGCGACCTGCCGGCGTGCGCTGGAGCGCCGGTACCGCCTGATCCCGTACCTGTACACGCTGTTCCGTGAGTCGTCGCTGACGGGCATGCCCATCGCGCGGCCGACGTTCTTCGCAGATGCGACGGACATGGCGCTGCGCTCGGAGGACGACTCGTTCCTGCTCGGCTCGGACCTGCTGGTGGTGGCGCAGATGCAGCCGGCGCGGGACCGGGTGTCGATCCTGCCCAGGCCCGTGGACGGCGTGGCGTGGCGCGAGCTGGACTTCCCCAGCTTCGACGGCGGGCGCGACAGCAAGGACCCCGACCAGGCCCGGCTCTACGTCCGCCCGGGCAGCATCATCCCCAGCGGGGCGGTGATGGAGTTCGTGGACGAGCGGGCGCTGGACCCGGTGACGCTGATCGTCTGGCTTGACGCTGAAGGGAAGGCCTCGGGCGAGATGTACGAGGACGCGGGCGACGGGTGGGGGTACCTCGGGGGCGAGTACCTGCACTCGAGATACGGCGCGGTCCGCGAGGGGAAGCTGGTCACGGTGCGGCTCGGATCGACCGAGGGCGAGCTGGCCCGCCCCGGGCGGGGCGTGCGCGTCCGCCTGCTGCTGCCCGACGGACGCGAGGCGACGGGGTTCGGGCGTGACGGCGAGGAGATCCTGATCCCGATCCCGTGAGGGGCGGGTTGAGGTTCAGGCCAGGACGCTGGCGTCTTCCTTGGTTGCGAGCGTCAGGATGTTGGTCTGCGTCATCTCGTCGCCCGAGAGCTCGCCGCGGACGCGTCCCTCACCCATGACGAGGATGCGATCCGAGAGCGCGAGCAGCTCGGGCATCTCCGAAGAGACGAGCAGGAGGGCGTCGCCGCGGGCGGCGGCGTTCTGGATGAGGCGGTAGATCTCGGCCTTGGCGCCGATGTCGATGCCGCGGGTGGGCTCGTCGAGGAGCAGGACGCGGGAGTCCGCGTGCATCCAGCGCGAGATGAGGAGCTTCTGCTGGTTGCCGCCCGAGAGCTCGCCCGGGAGCGAGGCGGTCGAGGCGGTCTTGACGTGGAACTCGTCGAGGCGTGAGCGGACGAGCGTGCGTTCCTGGTGCATGGACCGGACACCGGCGGGGCCCGCGAGCGAGCGCATGTACGGGACGACGATGTTCTCGCTCACTGAGAGATCGAAGAACAGGCCCTGGAGGCGGCGGTCCTCGGGGACGTAGCCGACGCCGGCACGGATCAGGTCTCGCGGGGAGGACCGGGCGTTGGGAACGCCGTTGACCAGCACCTCGCCAGAAGCGCGGGGGTCGATGGCGAAGATGGCGTCGAGCAGCTCGGAGCGTCCGGAGCCGACGAGCCCGCCGATGCCCAGGACCTCGCCGGGGCGGACGCAAAGCGAGACGTCGGTGATTTTGCCGGGGGAGCTGAGCGACCTGACCTCGAGCAGGGGCTGGGCGGAGAGGTCTGGGGCGCGGTCGTGTCCGTCCGTCAGTTCGCGGAGCGCGGCCGCCTCGCCCCCGGGCGTTCGCTGCTTCGTGCCCGGCGTCGAGAGGCGGCGCCCGATCATCTGCTCGACAAGGTCGGGCTCGGTGATGTCCTTGACGACGGAGGTCGCGACGAACTTTCCGTCGCGGAGCACGGTCACGCGGTCGCAGCTTGCGAAGATCTCGCTCATGCGGTGGGAGACGTAGATGATGGTGAGCCCGTCGGCGGCAAGCTGGCGGATGATCGTGAGCAGGCGCTGCGTCTCGGCGATCGAGAGGGAGCTGGTGGGCTCGTCGAAGACGATGACGCGGGCGGTCTCGGCGCCGGGCTTGGACTCCTCGTCGAGCGAGGCGGCGATCTGGCAGATCTGGCGGTGTCCGGGCGAGAGCGTGCCCAGCTCTGCGTCCACGTCGATCGAGGGCTCGATGCGGTGAACGAGGCGCGCGGCGCGCCGGCGCATCGCGGCGCGGTCGATGGTTCCCCAGGGCGTGCGGGGCAGGTCGTGGAGGCAGAGATTCTCGGCGACGCTCAGGTTCGGGCACTGGGCCAGTTCCTGGTGGACGATGCGCACGCCCGCGTTGAAGGCGTCGTCGATCGAGCCCGGGCGGAGCGTCCGCTCGCCCATGGTGACCTGGCCCGAGTCCTGCTTGTGCAGGCCGGAGATGACCTTGCCCAGGGTGCTCTTGCCGGCGCCGTTCTCGCCCATGAGGGCGTGGACCTCGCCGGCGAAGAACTCGACGCTGACATCGTCGAGCGCCTGTGTGATCCCGAAGCGCTTGGAGATTCCCGAGGCGTGGATGAGTACCAGCCGCTCCTGCGGGGGCGCATGATCTTCGTGCTGAGCCATCGGAACAGAACTCCGGGTCGGGGGCTCGCTTACGGGACTGCGGGGGTGCGGGTGAGCCAGTCGTTCCACTGGCCCTCGAACTGCTCGACGTTGTCCGGGGTGACGACGTCGAAGTCGGCGTAGATGAACTCGCTTGGGGGGTTCTTGGCGTTGTGGATCTTCTCGACGATGTAGGTGACGGACTCGTAGCCCCAGCCGTAGTAGGGCTGGCCGACGAGGACCTGGACCTGGCCCTTTTTGAGGTACTCAAGGGGGAGGGGGAGGGGGTCGAGGGAGACCACCTTGGCGTGCTCGTGGATGCCGTCGAGGGCGTTGTCGGTGTAGAGGGGCCAGCCGCCGACAAGGGCCCAGCCGGTGATGCTGGGGTTGGCGGTCTGGACCTGGAGCATCTGGGCGGCGGCCTCGGCGGCGGTCTCCTTGTGGTAGTAGACGCGCGGCTCGGGGATGCCCTCGTAGTTCTTGGCCTCTTCGAGCACGCCCGCGACGCGGGACTGGAGGTTCGTTGCGGCCTGGTTGCCCGCGAGGACCGCGACCTGGCCCTCGCCGTCGAGCACGATGGCGAGCTGGCGCATGACCTCGGCGCCGGCGGCCTTGTCGTCGACGCCGTAGTACGCCATGCGTCCGGAGGCGGGGGCGTCGGAATCGAAGGTCATGACGGCGATGCCGCGTTCGACGGCGTCCTTGAGGACGTCGGTGAGGAGGTTGGCGTCGATGCAGGAGATGGCGATGCCGTCTACTCCGGAGTTGACGAGCTGCTCGACGTACTGGGCCTGCTGCTGGGCGTCCTCGGTGTTGGGGGTCTGCCAGCGGATCTGGACGTCGATGCCGTACTTCTCGCTAAGATCGGCGCCGGCGTCTTCAGCGCCGACGCGTGCGGCCTTGAAGACCGGGTTGATCTGGCTCTTGGCGACGACGCCGATGACGTAGCTGGCTTTCTCGCCCGAATCGCCACCGCCGGAGCCTGAGCTTGAGGCGCTCGCGTCGGGCTTGGAGTCGGAGCAGGCGCCCAGGGAGAGCGTTGACGCGGCGAGTGCGAGTGTCAGCCCGCGGAGAACGGTGGCAGGGTTCATTTGGGAGTCTCCCGGTTTGTTGGTCAGGTCCGAGCCCGCCGCTGGGGTGGGGTCCGGTGGGTGCTTGATCTGAGAGTCTAGGGACTCGGGCGGCGGGCGAGCCGGAGCGGCTTCAGGCGCCGGAGATGCGGCGTTTGGCCTGGTCCACGACGACGGCGACGATGATGGCGCCGCCCATGACGACCTGGTTCCAGGACTGGTCGATCTCGAAGATGATCATGGCGTTGTCGATGAGCTTGATGACGATGGCGCCCAGGACGGCG
>JAJDDI010000002.1 GCA_029260375.1 Phycisphaerales bacterium
GCATGTTGATCAACGATCCGCGCAAGATCAGCCCGCTTGACTCAAGCGGTGTGTGAACAGAAACCGATACGGTTCGTTGTGACGGGCACAAGCACGATGTTCTGATTGAGAACGACCGACACAGGTACCCAACCGAGGAGACCACTCATGGCGAAGAAAGCCACCCGTAAGAAAGCGACTCGCAAGAAAGCGACCCGCAAAAAGGCCGCGAAGAAGTCGACCCGCAAAAAGGCGACTCGCAAGAAGGCCACCCGCAAGAAGGCCGCGAAGAAGACCACCCGCAAGAAGGCCACCCGCAAGAAGGCCACCCGCAAGAAGGCCACTCGCAAGAAGGCCACTCGCAAGAAGGCCACCCGCAAGAAGGCGAAGAGGGCCGCTCGCCGCTAAGGCGGGGGCGACTTATCTCCGGTCGGGTCCACGGACCCGTCGCCAGAACATCGTTGAACTGCGGGGCCGGCACATTGCCGGCCCCGTGCCCTTTTTGGAGGGGATTGCCGCCTCCCACTTGCCTGAACATCGCGGGGCGCCCAGAGTTGAGCATGGGTCAGAGCACGGACCATCCCGCGATCGAGCGAGCACGCCGAACCCTGCGCCAGTACCGGGCGGGCGCGCTCGACAGCGACGGCAGCGTCCAACGCCGCCGCTTCATCATCGACCCCGCCGACGGCGCCCTGGTCCTCGAGCTGACCCTCGACGAACTCGACGCGGCGCAGTCCGTGCTCCACGTGCCCGACGAGGAGCTGCCCGGCGTCGCCGACACCTCGCTGCAGCTCTTGCTCTCGCTCAATGAGATCGACCCGGACCGCGATCCCGTGTGCGACCGCTTCCTCGCGGCCCACGGGCGGCGCTCGCTTGGTCGCTGGGCGCGAGCGACGATCGAGACCGGGCGGATCAGCGACAGCGTGATGCCGGGCGAGGATCTGATGTCGCCCAACCCGATCCGCGCTCAGGAGGGGTCGCTGCTCAAACGCCTCAACGCGGACCGCCAAGCCCTGGGACGGGTGGTGCTGGCCCTGGCGGGGGTGGACGTGAGCGAGCCGCTCGCCGTCGCGTGCGACCCGTACGGGTTCGACGCCCGGGGCGGGGTCGGGGTGATCCGCGTGGAGTTCGAATCGTCCGCGGGCGACGCGGACGAGGCCGAGCGTGTTATCGGCGAACTGCTCGGACACGCCGCCCCATGAGCCCGCGTCGCGAGGCGCACGCCCACATCGCCCAGCACGGGCGGGCGATGTCGATGGTGGACCTGGGCGACGCGGGATCGAGCGACGAGATGCTGGTGCTTCTCGCCGAACGGACCGGCGCGATGGACGTGGGGAATCAGCCCGGCTGGGTCCTGGCCCATAGCGCCCGACCCGAGGCCTGGGACGAGCCGCTCTGGCCCACGATCGACGAGCTGGATCAGGCGACGGGCGATCGCCCGTGCCTGGCGTGGTGCTTCGACTACCACGCGCTGCTCATCAACACCGCCGGGCTGGCGGCGATCGGGCTGGGCGAGGACGCGCCCGACCCGGCCGGCGGCATCATCCAGCGGGACTCGGACGGGCGGCCCACCGGTCTGCTGCTCGAAAACGCCGCGGGGCTGGCGTGGGCCCGTGTGCCCGAGCCCACACCCGAGCAGCGCCGCGCGCACGTCCGCTGGGCGCTGGCGGATCTGGCCCGACTCGGGTTCACCGAGGTCCACGATCTCAAAAGCCAGACCTGGCTCGGGGCGTTGCTCGCGGAGCTTGATGACGCGGGCGAGCTGCCCTGCGACGTTCATCTCTACCCCCTGGTCGAGGACCTGGGACGCGTTCACGCCGGTCGCGGCGCGTGGGAGCGCGGCGCCATCCGTCTCGCGGGCGGCAAGATCTTCACCGACGGCACGCTCAACTCCCGCACCGCCTGGGTGCTCGCCCCCTACGCCGACCCCATCCCGGGGCGCCCAACGGGCACGCCCATCATGACGCCCGGGCAGATCGAGGACGCGATCCGAACCTGCGACGCGATGGGCCTGCCGATCGCCGCCCACGCGATCGGGGACGGGGCGGTCCGCGCGGTGCTGGGCGCGATCGAGCGCGTCCGCCCGAGCGCCCCGCTGCCGCGCATCGAGCACGCGGAGCTGATCGACGAGGCGGACGTCCCGCGGTTTGCCGAGCTGGGCGTGGTCTGCTCGGTCCAACCCTGCCACCTGCTGACGGACATCGAGGCGCTCACCCGCCTTCTCCCCCACCGCCTGGACCGGGTGCTGCCCCTGCGTGAGCTGATCGATTCGGGGTGTGAGCCGGGCGCCCTGCTGTGGTTCGGGTCCGACACCCCGATCGTGCGTCCGGACCCGGAGGACTCCATCCAGGCGGCGACGCAGCGCCGCCGGGCGGGGATGGACGAGGCCAGCGCGATCGCGCCGGAGCAGGCGATCACGCCTGATGAAGCGTCGGCCTGCTTCCAGCCCTGAGCGTCAGCGACGGGTTCGGACGCCAGAAACCCGTCGCTGACGCTCAGGGCTGGAAAAACCCCCGGCTTGGCCGCTCGTATAATGAAGCGGCCCACCCCGGTGGGAAGCCGCAAAGGAGGCGGACCATGCGCAAGGACATCAGCTACAACAACATCATCGACGGCGAGGACTTCGAGCGGGCCCAGGCCTGCGCCGACGCCGCCGCGAATCTCTCGGCCGACCAGATCAAGACCGATGGCTTCTACATCACACAGCTCTACGACCGCTACTCCGCGGAGAACCACGCGGTGTGGAAGGAGATGTACGAGAAGCGCTGGGAAGTCCTCAGCGAGCAGGCCTCCAACACCTTCATCGACGGGCTCAGGGCGATCCGCCTGATCGCCGACCGCGTCCCGCTGCTCTTCGGCGAGATGCCCGACCCCAACGACCCGTCCAAGACCGTCAAGGGCATCAACGAGTACCTGCGCCCCCTCACGGGCTGGCAGAGCCGCGGCGTGCCGGGCTACCTCCCCGCCAAGGCGTTCTTCGCCTGCCTGGCCAACCGCGAGTTCCCCACGACGGTCATCATCCGCCCGCGCGAGAAAATGGACTACCTGCCCGAGCCGGACATCTTCCACGACGTCTTCGGGCACGTCCCGCTGCACGCCGACCCGGTCTTCGCCGACTTCCTGCAGACCTACGGCAAGGCTGCGCTGCACACCGACGACCCCGTCCACATCGAACGCCTCGCCCGCCTCTTCTGGTTCACCGTCGAGTTCGGGCTCATCAAGGAGGACGGCAGGCTGAAAATTTACGGCTCGGGCCTGGTCTCAAGCCACGGCGAGGCCAGGCACTCGCTCTGCGCCCCCGACGGCACGGGCGAGGGCAAGGTCGAGCGCCGCGCCTTCGACATGGAGCGCGTCTGCGAGACGACGTTTGAGATCGACAAGTACCAGCCGATCCTGTACGTGCTCGAGAGCTTCGAGCAGCTGAGGGATGCGATGGACAAGTACGCCGAGCGTGTCCTGGATGAGGCGAAGGCGGCGGTGTGACGGGACCAGGGAGATGAGCGGTGAATACAAGACCTCTCGCCGCACCCCTGACCCGATTGCTACAGCGCATCATTTTGGGCGGGACGATCACCGTTCTTGTTGCGTGGGCAAATCCCACGCCTCGTCTTTCGCACGGATTTCGCTCGGCTGTCGTCGAGCAGCCTGACGGGTCTAGTTGGTGGTGCGATACCCCATACACGAGCGACCCTAATCCGAACGCGCGTATCTGGGGAGTGGACCCAATCCCAGCCGAATGGGACCTCACGCCGGATGAACTTCGCCAGCGACTTAAGTCCGGAGATGAGGGATCGCGCTCATTGCATCTCCCCGACTGGGCGGCGTTCCCCGAAGAGATTGGTGAATCAGATCCTGTCTGGACCGTTGCGTCGGGTTGGCCCATGCGGTGCCTCGTGGGTCACCCCACCGACAACGCCGTATCTCCTAGCACGACCTACTTCGGCCCCTGGGATACGCGCCTCGGAGGCGCCGGCCCCTGGGCCATGCCCTTCGCTGGCTTGATTCTCCCGCTTCGGCCACTCTGGCCCGGATTCCTCGTCAACACGCTGTTCTTCACGCCGCTTGCCTGGGTCGCGCTCACGGCTCCTCGTCTGCTCCGACACGCCGTCCGGCAGCGGCGCGGCCTCTGCCCCCACTGCGCCTACGACCTGGGCGACTCCCCCACCTGCCCCGAGTGCGGCCCCCAATCCGTGTAAGCTCCAATCTCAACGGAGGCCTGCGATGAGAACCCGCTCCATCTCGACCAGCGGCGCCCTGCCCGTGGCCCTCGGCGCCGTGCTCGCGTCCGCGATCGCCGGGTGCGCGGCCGGCCGGGCGAGCGACACCCCCGAATCGATCACGATCGAGACGCCCCTGCGCCAGCTGATCGCCCAAGATCTCGCGCCCGGTCGCGAGGCGATCATGCAGGTCATCCGGATCCCGCCCCACTCCTCGATCCCGCGTCACTGGCACCCGGGCGAGGAGTACCTGTACTGCCTTGAGGGCGAGGCGGAGGTCCTGATCGACGGGCGGGCGCCGATGACGCTCACGCCCGGGATGGGGATCAACCTGCCCTACAAGGTGTGGCACTCGGCAAGCACAGGAAACCGGCCCTGCAAGTTGGTCGTCTTCCGCGTGCACACCCAGGGCGAGCCGATCATGTACCGCGAGGGCGAGGCGTCGCCCGCCCCGTGACGCGGCACGCCGGGACCCGAGCGCCTTGAATGGCTGAACAGGAGATTCCGCATGAAACCCAACGAAGGCGCAACCGATCGCACCGTCCGCTTGATCCTCGGCTCTGTTCTGATCTTCGCGTCGTTCCTCTTGCTCGGCCTGATGGACGGCGCCATCCTCGGCATTGTCGCGGCGGTCATCGGCGCCGTCCTGGTCGTGACCGCGATCCTGGGGTTCTGCCCCGCCTACAAGATCTGCGGCCTGAGCACCTGCGCCGTCAAGCCCGCGCCGTGAGGCCCGCCCAAGATCGCCCAGCTTCAAGCCCCGAACGGGAGTGAGGGGTTGGCGTGGACCAGGAAACCCCTCACTCACGTTCGGGGCTGGATGCGGGCGCACTCTTGGACTTCGGTCCTGGCAATGGGCCACGACTTGGCCCATGATGTCCCCATGCCCCTCCGTTGCCTCATCCTGTGCGCCCTGGGTCTGCTCCTGACCGGCTGCGCCTCCACCCCGCCCATCGACACCCGCTCTATCACAAGCCCCGAGCTGGCGGCCATCGCCCAGTCGCTGGACCGGACCGTGGACGAGATCCACGCCGACCCAGAGGCGAGCTGGCACTCGGGCTGGACGGGCAACGTCATGATCAACTGGTTCGAGGGCGACCGGATGGGCCTGTGCTACCAGTGGCGTGACGCCGTGTACGACGGCGTGGTGGACGACGCCCACCGCGTCGGCTGGGAGGCCTGGGGCCTGACGATCAACCGCAACGTCAAGGGCGAGCACCACGCCGTGCTCGTGTTCGACCCGGGGCTGGGCTCGGTCCAGCGGGTGCTCGCGGAGCGCGACCCGGACGCGTACGTGCTCGACGCCTGGCGGCGCGGAAGGCCGGACATCTACAACCTGCCCGACTGGCTCTCGCTGGCGACGATCCGCAAGGGCCCGGAGCTGATCGACCTGGCGGCGCGAAGGCGCGGCGAGGACGGCGAGGTGGACGAGCTGCTGGGCCTGCGCCCGCCCGAACCGGTCACCCCGGTGGAGACGCTGCTGGCGGAATAGGTAGAGCATCGATCGGTTGGGTGGATCCACCAGATACCGGTGGTACGGGCATCTTGCCCGTCATTGCCGCTCCGCAGGCAGCGTCCGTACGGGCCGGAAGCCCGCACCACCCGATCAATCACCCGTGCGGGTGACACCCGCACGCTGGTCCGCAGAAGCCGGGGCCGCTATGAGGCTGCGAGCCGCCGATCGCGGGAAGCGAGATCACCTTCTCGACCGGGGCATTCGCGGGAGTGTCGCCCGGGTCAACGCCCGCGCGCCGGCACAGCTCGCCCCACGTACTCAGGCGCTCGCTCATCGCGTGCTCGACCTCGACCGTCCGTCCCGACTCTTGGCAGTGATACTCGTACCTGGGCATCTCGCCTCCTCTGGCCCGGATTGTAAGCCGCCCCCGGTCAGGCGCCGCCGCTCTTGGACCTGCTGAGCCCACGCGAGCCCGCGGCTTTGATCGTCGGCGTGTGGATGGGCATGTCGTACCCGTTGCCGACGCGGAATCGGCGGATCAGCGGCTTCTGGCCGTTGACGTCGAAGTGGCGGTACACCGCCTTGGTGTACTCGGCGATCGTGTTGACGCTCAGCCCCAGGTGCTGGGCCATCTGCTTGCGCGTCCAGCCCTCGAGCAGCAGGGCGAAGACGGTCCGCAGGCGCGGGCTCAGCTCGGGCAGGTCCTGGCCCTTGTCCTCGGGCACGCCCTCGAAGTGCAGCCACTTGACCTCGGAAACCAGGATGTGCGCCAGGCGCCGCTCGCGGGCGTCAAAGGCCCCACGACCCAGCTTCCGGTGCAGCCCCACCGCGCTAAAGATGCCCTCGCTCATCGGGAAGACCGAGTAGATGAAGTCGTCCACGCCCATCCGCGTGCGGTACATCTTGAAGTGGGCCGAGTCGTACCATCCGTCGTCGCTGACCATGTCGCGACGGGTACGCGTAATGTGGTTCCCGCCTGACTCGATGATCTCCCGCATAAGCGGCTCGCTCTCGGGCGACCTGTTCTCCAGGTCCTGCGACGACTCCATGATGATGCCCACACCCTGGTCGTCGAACCCATCCTGCATGAAGTTCAGGTACACGGGCGGTTGCTCGGGGTCGCTGACGCTGCCGACCACCCACGCCCAGGCATCCGCGTCCACCATCTCGGCGAGCCCAGACATGAAACGCCGTTTCTTGGCGTGCACGTCGCTGCCCACGCCCGCAACATCCCCGAGCAGGCGTACGATTGTGCGGACGCTTTCTTCGCTGACCATGGTGCCCCCTCGCCCACGAACCGAACCATACTTGTTTATACACAGTATCCAGACGGAGGGATCCAACGATTCTGAATCTCTTTCTTCTGTGGACCAGTTGGAGAGAACTCAACACCAACGACGCCTGGATTTTTCGCGATGAACGAACGCTCCTTGTTAGAACAAATCCAATCACGAAGCGCATCCCTCGAGTCCCGTTTCCCCGATGCGCTTGTCGTAGGCCCCGGCGACGACTGCGCCGTGCTCCGCTCGCCATCTGGCGATCTGAGCCTCGTGGGCGTCGATCAGCTGATCGTGGGACGCCACTGCACGCCCGACACGCCCGTTGATCTCATCGCCCGAAAGGCGATCGCGCGGGGTGTCTCCGACATCGCCGCCATGGGCGGAACGCCGACCTGGGCCCTCGCCGCGGCCAGGCTGCCCACGCGGTACCCCCACGCCGACGAGCTCTTCGATTCATGCGCCAAATGGGCGGAGCACTGGGGCTGCCCGATCGTCGGTGGCGACATCGCCACGGGCCCGGGCGAGCTCGCCCTCTCGATCACCGTCGCGGGCGCCCCCCACCCGGCCCGGGGCCCGGTCCTGCGATCCGGCGCGAGGGCGGGTGACCTTGTCGCCGTGACCGGCCCGATCGGCGATTCACTTTCCACCGGCTGGCACCTGAACTTCGAGCCTCGGATCACTGAGGCTCGCCTCCTGTGCGATTCGCTCGGCCCGGACCTGCACGCGATGATCGACATCTCCGACGGTCTTGGCCTCGACGCCCACCGCGTGGCGTACGCGTCGGGCGCGGTGATCGAGATCGACAGCGAGCGCGTGCCAGCGCGCGACGGATCCGCGAGCCCCTGGCGAGACCGGTTCTCGCACGGCGAGGACCACGAGCTGCTCGTCACGTTCAGACCCGACGGAATCCCCCCGGGATCGCTCACCGTCATCGGGAGAGTCCGGGCGCCGGAACCCGACGAGGCGCCGGGCGCCCGCGTGATCTCGCTCGACGGGACGATTGCACCCGGATCCGAGCTGGGCTGGGACCACGGGTAGTCCCCGCCGCGGCGCCCGTTCATCCAGGTTCATCCCCCCTCTCCGGCTTGACCGCGCCGGTGAGGTCGAACCCGCTGCCCACCCGGAAACGCCGGATCAGCTGCTTCTGCCCGCTCACGTTGAAGTGGCGGTACACCGTCTTGGTGTAGTCCGCGACGGTGTGGACGCTCAGGCCCAGGTGGTCGGCCATCTGCTTGCGGGACCAGCCCTCGAGCAGCAGACCGAAAATCGTCCGCAGGCGCGGGGTCAGCCCGGGCACGCGGTCACCCGGATCCTCGGGCACGCCCGCCCGGTGCAGCCACGGGATCTCGGAGACGATGATGTGGACCAGGCGCCGGAGCCGGTCGTCGAACGGCTCTCGCCCCGTCTTCCGGTGCAGCCCCACGGCGCTGAACATGCCCGCCTGGAGCGGGAGGATCGAGTACAGGTAGTCGTCGATCCCCAGCGCCTCGTGATACAGGCGGTAGTTCTCTGAGCCGTACCAGCGCTCGTCCGAGACCATGTCGCGCCGCACGCGCGAGACGTGGGTCCCGCGTGCGATCTCGCGCATCCACGCCTCGGTGTCGGGCGCCGGCGCCTGCGGGTCTTGCGTGGCCTCCATGATCAGCCCCACCTGGCGATCATCGAACCCGCCCTGCAGGAAGCTGACACACATGGGCGGGCCGTTCTTGTCCGCGTACCGGCTCACCGCCCAGAGCCAGGCGTCCGCCTCGACCAGCTCGGCGATCCCCGACATCAGGCGCCGCTTGCGGGCCGCGACGTCCTCGCCCCCCTCGGCGATGGCCCCGAGCAGGCGCACGATCGCACGCACCTCCCGCTCGCCGAGCGCCGCGTCTTCCTCTTCAAACGGGGCAACCATGTCCCTTTCTATACACGCCCGGGCGCACCCAGATCCGCCGCAGCGCCATCGCCCCCCCAGGCGCGGGGGTCGCGGATGTTCTCGCACCCCCTCCCTCGCGAGAAAAGACGCCGGGGCGGGGCTCGCGTGCGTACGCGGCGCCTCCTACGAATACCCCGTGTTCGAGCTGACGCGAGAAGTGGAGAGCCTCGATCAGACCCGTCGCCTGGCCCGCGAGCTGGCGGGCCTGCTGCGGGCGGGCGACGTCGTGCTCCTCGACGGCCCGCTGGGCGCCGGCAAGACCACCCTCATCCGCTCCCTCGCGGGCGCCCTGGGCATCGACGAGCGGGCGGTGTCCAGCCCGACCTACGTCGTCGTCAACGAGTACCCCAACCAGAGCGGCCCGGACGTGGTCCACGCCGACGCGTACCGCCTCGGGGGCAGCGACGATCTGGACGCCCTGGGCTGGGACGAGCTGACGTCGGGCGGGGCGATCGTGCTCGTCGAGTGGGGCGAGCGGATCGAGGGCGCTCACCCGGACGCCGTCCGGATCGTGATCGAGCCCACGGGCGAGACCAGCCGTCGCTTCAGGCTCACGGCGCCCGACGCATGGTCGGATCGGACAGTCCGCCCCGTCGAGCCGGCGCGCGAGGCGACGACCTGCCCCACCACCGGGCAGCGCGTGCCCGCGGACAGCCCGACGTGGCCCTTCGCCAGCGAGCAGGCCCGGATGGCGGACCTGCACAAGTGGTTCAGCGGGCAGCACGCGATCTCCCGACCCATCGAGCAGGCCGACCTGGAAGCGGGCGAGTAAGCTCACCCGTCGGTACACCCATGCGGAGGGCTCATGGATGAGCAGCACACGGCGCCCGGGACGGGCGCGTTGGATGGTCTGGGCGGGCGTGAGCATCGTGGGCGCAGCCGCCCTGTCGGCAATGGCCCAGGACGGGGCGACTCCTGAAACCCCGCCCCCGACCCTCTCGGGCGACCAGCTCGGACTCTGGACCCTCTTCCGCCAGTCGTTCGACCTGTTCACGGTCCTCCTGATCCTGGGCTCGATCGCGGCGGTGGCCCTGATCGTGCGCAACATCCTGGAGGTCCGCACGGGCGTGATCATGCCCGCCAAGCGGACCGGACGCCTGATCGACCTGATCGAGCACGGGCGGATCGACGACGCAAGATCCCTCGTCAAGCGTGACGACTCGTTCGTGGGCAGCGTGATCCGCTCGGCGATGCGCGAGAGCGGGCGGGGCAAGGCGGCGATGCGCGAGGCCGCGGAGCTGGCCGCGAGCGATCAGTCCGCCCGCTGGTTCCGCAAAATTGAACTCTTGAACATCATCGGGAACCTCGGCCCGCTCGTCGGGCTGGCCGGGACGGTCTGGGGGATGATCATCGCCTTCGCGTCGCTGGGCGCCGCCGACGGGCAGGCCGGGCCGGCGGACCTGTCGCTGGGCATCTCCAAGGCCCTCTTTCACACGCTGCTGGGGCTGATGCTCGCGATCCCGTGCCTGCTGACGTTCGGGATCTACCGCGGCATCGTGGACCGGATCTGCACCCGGGCCATGGTCGAGAGCGCCAGGCTCGTCGAGCTGCTGCCCGTGGGCGAGCCCAAGAAGGACGCATGAGGCGGACGGCGCTCCAGAGCGTGCACGGCAGCGCCCACCACACCGGGCGGGTGAACGTCACCCCGCTCATCGACGTGGTGATGGTGCTGATCGTGTTCTATCTGATCGTCGGGCACCTGGTCATGGAGCGCCAGGGCGAGGGGCGCCTGCCCGAGTCGCGCTACGGGCGTGAGCTGGAGCGCTCGGGCAGCCCGCTGACGCTCTCGGTGATGGACGACGAGATGGTGCTGGTTGACGGGCTCGAGACGACGCTCGAGCGCCTGCCCAGCGTGCTCGAGGGGCGCCTGGCGCGCGAGCCGGGCGTGCGGGTGGAGCTGCGCGCGGGGCGGGACCGCCCGTACGCGGCGGTCGAGCCCGTGGTCGAGGCGTGCCGCGAGGCGGGCGTGCGCAGCGTGGAGCTGGTGACCGAGCGGTCGGCGGGGGCGAGCGGGTGAGCGAGATCGGCGAGGAAACCCGGGCCCTGGGCGTGGACTCGGGCGCCGAGCCGCTGGGCACGTTTCGCAAGCGCGGCGCCCTGCACCAGTGGGAGCTGCACTTCGGCCCCAACATGACGCCCATGGTCGATGTCGTGATGGTTATCCTGATCTTTTTCATGGCCTCGACCGCGTTCCTTGGCCCCGAGTGGTTCCTGCAGGCGCACATGGCGCCCGACGAGCGCGAGGGCGGGGCGCTGCGCCCCGACAACCGGTTCCGCCTGCCAGAGGTGCGGCTGGAGGTGCGCCTGCGGGCCGCGCCGGGCGGGACGCTGGCCGACGCGTTCGGGCGCGAGGGGCTGACGCTCGACGAGCTGGAGGTGCTCGCTGCGGAGGTGGCGGCGGACCTGGTGCCCGAGAAGCCCGCGGGCAGCGCCGAGCCGGTGGTGGTGATCAGCCCGGAGGCGCAGACGCCGTACAACGACGTGGTGCGCGCGCACGACGCGTGCACGAAGGCGGGGTTCCGGCGGGTGGCGCTGCGGTAGGCAGTAGACATCCAGCCCCGCACGTGAGTGCGGGGTTTGCTTGTCCCGGGGGATGGGGCGCCTCATGAAAGGGAAACCCCGCACTCACGTGCGGGGCTGGAAGGCGCCGGCAACTCACTCACTCGCGCTGGCAAAGATCTGAAACCGCGTGCCGTGGGGCTCGAGCCCGCGCTCCTTGCAGATGCGGTCGCGGATGGCGGCCAGCTCGGGGATGTCGATGGCCTCGACGTCGCCCGTGTCGGTGCGCACGAGCAGGGTGTTGGGTTTTTTCCCGAAGACGAGCTGGTAGTGGCTCTGCTCGCGGTCGAACAGCACGCGCTGGATGAGCCCGGCGTCCTCGAGGAGCTTGATGGTGCGGTAGACCGTGGCCTTGGAGACGCGGAAGCCCTCGTCCTTGAGGCGTTGGAGCAGGGCGTCGGCCTCGAAGAGGGTGTCGATGCGGATGATGGTATCGAGGATCTGGGCGCGCTCGGGGGTGTACTTGAGGCCCTCGTCCTTGAGGGCGCGCCGGAAGACGGCGCACAGCGGTTCGAAAATCTCGAGTTCGGGCTCGCCTGTCGCCGGCCCGGTGGGCTTGAGGTCCATGGGCGGATTGTAGGGCGTCGGGGCCGGTTGGCCGCGTTGGCTCTACACTCGGCGCGTGAGCCGCGGTGAGCCAGCGATGAACAGCCCGCAGGTCCGGGCGGCGGTCCTCGTCGCGGCGCCGATCCTCGCGCTGCTGGCGCTGATGGCCGTGCTGGGCTCGCTGGGCAAGGACCCGGCGCCGGATCCGCTGACGGCGCTGGGGCTGGTCCTTTCCGGGATCGGACCGGCGCTGGTTGTTTGTGTGGTCCTGCTGCTGTCCTGCCTGGGCTGGGGCTCGCTGCTGCGGCGGGGCTTTCGCGAGGCGCCCGACGCGTGGACGATCCAGCTCGGGCTCGGTATCGCGCTGCTGATCACCCTCACGCTGGTCCTGGGCGGGGTCGGCCTGCTGGTTGCGCCGGTGTCGGTCGGGGTGGTGGGCGTCGGGCTCGGGCTGCTGGGGTGGCAGGTGAAGGGCGCCGGGCTTGGCGGGGCGCCCGCCCGCGTGAGCCGGGTGTGGCTGATTGCACTGCCGAGCACCGCGCTGCTGCTGCTGGCGGCGATGTCGCCGCCGGGCTGGCTGTGGGACTCGGAGTTCGGTGCGTACGACGTGCTGAGCTACCACCTGCGCCTGCCCCAGGAGTGGCTGGCGGGCGGGCGGATCGAGCCGCTTGAGCACAACGTGTACTCGTACCTGCCCTCGGGCATCGAGGGGGTGTACGCGTTGATCGGGTCGATGACGCTGGCGCCGACGGACGACGCGGGGGCGGCAAGCGGGCTGCTGGCGGGCTCGGGCTGGCGGGTGATCGCGGCCCAGATGTTTCACGCCTGCCTGGCGCTTGTGACGGCGTGGACACTGCAGGTCTTTGTGCGCCGGGCGCTACTCAAGAGCGGGGTCGAGGCGTTGCACGCGGGTCGGTGCGGGGTGATCGCCGGGGTCGCGCTGCTGGCGACGCCGTGGGTGGTTGTTGTGGGGTCGCTGGCGTACAACGAGATGGGCGCAGCGGCGCTGGGCGCGGCGGCGATGCTGGTGGCGATCGAAGACAAGATCAAGCCGGTCTGGCGGGGCGTGCTGAGCGCCGTGCTCGTGGGCGGGGCGTGCGCGGCCAAGCCGACGGCGATCTTCCTCGTCGCGCCCGTCGTGGGTGTGCTGCTGCTGGGTCGGGCGCCGGTTCGGGACTGGTTTAGGCTGATCGGGCCCGGCGTGATCGTCGGGGTGCTGATGCTGGCGCCGTGGATGGTTCGCAACGCGGCGCACGGGGGGAACCCGGTCTTCCCGCAGATGACGGGGGTCTTTGGCTCCGCGCACTGGGACGACGAGCAGGTCGAGCGCTACCGCGGCGCCCACCGCTTCGAGGGCGGGGTCGTCGATCGCGTCCGGACGCTCGTGTGGACCAGCCCCGGAGCGCCCGACGACGCGTCGAGTGTGCAGCGCTGGCGCGGGGCGATGAGCCCGCAGTTCGGGGTGATCTTCCCCGCGGCGCTGCTGGCGGGGGTGATCGCGCTGATCTCCGCTGCCACTCGCAGGCCCGCGGCGTTGCTGCTGGTCGGGCTGGGGGCGCAGGCGGTCGCGTGGATGACGCTGACGCACCTGCAGAGCCGGTTCCTGATCCCGGGGCTGCTGCCCGGGGCGGCGCTGCTGGGGCTGGCGCTGGGGGGTGTGCGCACGAAGCGGTCGCGCGAGCCGTTGACGGTGGCGTGGGTGATCGTCGTCGCGGCGCAGGCGGGGCTGGGCGTGTGGGTGTTTGCGGGTCAGCGGAGCGGGAGGCCCAACTTCGGGCTGCTTGGCGGGACGGCGATGATGCGCGGCGAGCCGTATGAACCGCTGGTCGGGCGGGCCGATCCCACCGCGTATATGAACCACGAGCTGGGCGAGGGGTCGGGGGTGCTGTACGTCGGCGACAGCGCAGCGCTGTACAACGTGCACGAGGCGCTGGTCTCGACGACGTGGGACCGATCGCTGCTGGGTGAGATCGCCCGGGAGACACCCGAGACCGAGCGGTGGACCGACGCGCTGCGCGAACGGGGCGTAACGCACGTCTACGTCGATCTGGGCGAGATTCGCCGACTGACGCTCAGCGGGTGGCGCGATCCGGGCGTGGGGTCTGAGTCGCTCGCCCGGTGGCTGGAATCACTCGGCGAGCCGATACAGGTCTGGCCCGAGCAGGGCGAGACGCGGCAACTCCTGTACAGGCTGGGCGGATGAGCCAGGACACGGCGGATCAGCACGGGGACGGTCCAGAGGGCGATGCACGCCCGTCCGGGCGGCGTGTGCTGATGGGGGCGGTGCAGATCGCGGGGTTCCTGGGCGGGATCGGGCTGCTGGTCTGGGTGGTGATGGCGGCGCTGAGCCCGGAGAACCGGGAGCTGCTCACAAGGCTGGGGGACGCGACGCCCGGGCAGGTGGGGCTGCTGCTGCTGTGCTCGGTCGCGACGCTGGTGCTCAACGGGAGTATTTTCTGGGTGACGCTGCTGCCCGAGAAGCGCATCGGGCACACGGACATCCAGGCGACCAACGCGATCGCGACGCTGCTGAGCTACCTGCCGTTCAAGCTGGGGCTGATCTTCCGGATCGTGGTGCACAACAAGCGCGACGGCGTTCCCCTGCTGACGATCGGGGCGTGGTACCTGGCTATCAGCGCCCTGATCATGACCAATCTGGGGCCGCCGGTCGTCGCCAGCCTGTGGCGGGGCGGCGTCGATGTGCTCTGGTGGATCACCGCGTTTGGTGGCGCCGCGCTCGTCACGGGCACGATGGTGCTCGTGTGCATCCCTCTCAGCGGCGAGACGGGCATGGCTCGGATACACCGCTGGCTCGATCCGATCCCGCTCAAGCCGCTGCACACGTTCATGCGCACCGAGTCCTTTGCGCGCCTGCACGCGGGGTTTGGGATGCTGGCGCACCCGTGGGCGACGACATGGGCGACGGTGATGCGTCTGGCGGACATCGGGGCGCAGACGGCCCGGTTCGTGATCGCCGCGCAGATCCTGGGCATCGACCTGGGCTGGGAGTCGGCCACGCTCATCGCGACGACGTACTTCATGATCGGGATGGTCAGCCCCTTTGGCATGATCGGCACGCGCGAGGGCGGGACACTCGGGCTGCAGACCCTGCTGGGCATCGAGCTGGTGGCCCAGTCCGAGGGCGACCCGCTGGCGCTGATCGTGCTGTTCGTCTCGGCGACGGAGTCGATCGTGTACTTCGCGGGCGCGGGGCTGGGGGTGATCTGGCTGCGGGCCGACAGGCTGCTGATCCGACGCGCGGGCGATTCGGGGGAGGGATCGAACGTATCATCGCCCGATGCGGATCGCCCTGGCCCCACTGAACCCGACCGTCGGCGCCCTTGAGCACAACGCGTCGCTCGTCGCCAACGCCATCGGGCGGGCGAAGGCCTCCGATTGCGACGTGCTCGTCACGCCCGAGCTGGCGCTCTCGGGCTACCCGCCCAAGGACCTGCTGTACCGGCCGAGCTTTGTTGACGCCTGCGCCGCGGCGGCCAAGCGGATCGGTGAGCACCACACCGACGGGATCACGCTGGTCCTGGGCACACCCCTGCCCACGGACCCGACCGACCCGGACTCGGGCGTGGCCAACAGCCTGGTCGTGTACCGCGACGGGCAGCTCGTGGACTATTACGACAAACGCCTGCTCCCGACCTACGACGTGTTCGACGAGGACCGGTACTTCACGCCCGGCAGGCGGGCGGTTGTCATCGAGGCCAAGGGCAAGCGGATCGGGCTGGCGATCTGTGAGGATCTCTGGCGCGGCGAGGACGCGGGCTTCGCCTGGCGCTACCGCACGAGCCAGGACCCGGTCGCGGCGCTCGAACAGCTTGGCGTGGACGTGCTGATCAGCCCCTCGGCCAGCCCGTTCACGCTGGGCAAGGGCAAACGCCACCACGAGCTGGTCTCGCGCCACGCCAAACGCCTGGGCGCGCACGTGCTGAGCGTCAACCAGCTCGGGGGCGACGACGACCTGGTCTTCGATGGGCACACCTTGATTTATTCGCCCGACGGCGCCCTGCGCCGCGCGGGCGGGCTGTTCGGGGAGGGCCTGCGCGACGGGCTGCTGATCTGCGACTTTGAACGCCCCACGCCCGACGAGGCGGACGATCCGGTGGTCGCCCTCGACGACGAGGAGCTGCTCTACCGGGCGCTGGTGCTGGGCGTGAAGGACTACCTGCGCAAGACCGGGTTTGAGCGCGCGCTGGTGGCGCTCTCGGGCGGGATCGACTCGGCGCTGACGGCCGTCCTCGCGTGCGCGGCGATCGGGAGCGAGCGCGTCACCGGCGTCAGCCTGCCCGGGATGTACTCGTCGGACCACTCGATGGTGGACGCGACGGAGCTGGCGTCGAACCTGGGCATGCCCTGCATGAGCGTGCCGATCCGCGAGGGGGAGAACGCGCTGGCGGGGATGCTCAACCCGGCGCTGGTCGAGCTGGGGCAGAAGCCGCTGGGCGAGGAGCTGCCCGATGTGGCCCAGGAGAACCTGCAGAGCCGCGTGCGGGGCGTGGTGATGATGGCGCTGTCCAACAGAACCGGCGCGATCCTGCTGACCACGGGCAACAAGAGCGAGCTGGCGGTGGGGTACTGCACGCTGTACGGCGACATGAACGGCGGGCTGGCCGTGCTCAGCGACGTGCCCAAGACCTTGGTTTTCAGGCTGTCACGCTGGATCAACGAGCACGCCGAGCGCCTCGGCTTCGAGACGCCGCCGATCCCGCAGCGGACGATCGACAAGCCCCCCAGCGCCGAGCTGCGCCCGGACCAGAAGGACACGGACTCGCTGCCCGAGTACCACATCCTGGACGAGATCATCGAGCGCCACGTCGAGGGGCGCCAGAGCGCGGCGGCGATCATCGAGGCGACCGGGATCGACGCGGCGGTGGTGCAGCGCATCGCGCGACTGATCCGGCTCAACGAGTACAAGCGCCAGCAGCTGGCGATCGGGATCAAGGTCACGGGCGTGGCGTTCGGGGCGGGGCGGCGGATGCCGATTGCGCAGGGGTGGGCGTGATTCAACGCCAAGGGCTGGGAGAGCCGCTTGAGGAGTTCATGAACCGAGCCACGCCTGAGCCCATTCCGATTTCCTGAAACATTGAACCGCAGTACAGCCTGGTACACTCCGGTGTGATCCAGCACCAGACCATCGGCCAGCTTGCGCGGGACGCGGGGGTGCCCGTGTCCACGATCCGGTACTACGAACGCCGGGGCTTGCTGGCGCCTTCCGGGCGGAGCTGCGGCAACTACCGCGTCTACGGCCCGGACGAGGTCGAGCGCCTCGCGTTCATCCGGGCGGCGCAGACCGCCGGGTTCAAGCTGTCGGATATCGAGGCGCTTTTGCGCCTCCAGGACGAGCGGACGCCGGCGTGCGCCGAGGTTCAGCAACTCCTGATCGCCCGCCTCAGCGAGGCGGATGAGCAGCTCCGCCAGCTTCACGGACTGCGCAAGACGCTCGGACGCTGGATGGACACCTGCAAGGAGGCCGAGCGTGGTGGACGCTGCGCTGTGATCGAGGGCCTGACGGGGAAAGCGATCAAAAAAACCGGAAAGCCTCGGAAAGGGGCTTGACCTTGCACCGCGGTGCAGAGCCGATACTGCATCAATCGAAGCTGCGGGAGTCCGAAGGCGCTCGCGGATCTGGAGTCTTGCAAGGAGCCGACAATGCTGAAGAAGTTCATGTTGATCGCTGCCGTTCCCGCGTCGCTGAGTGTTGTCGCGCTCGCGATGAGCGGCGCAGGCAAGCGGGTCGAGCGGGAGGACTGCCCCGGGCAGATCACCTGCCCGCTCACGGGCGAGCTGGTGTGCGAGGATCAATGCTCGGCAGCCGCGACCGATCAGGCGACGCAGCCCGCCGCGGCCCTGCCCACCGACCCCGCCCGCGCCGACTGCCCGGGGCTCATCACCTGCCCGCTCACGGGCGAACTCATCTGCGAGGACGAGTGCCGAGCGAACGCGGCGGCGAGGGACGAAGCAAAGCCCGACGCTGCGCTGACCGCCGTTCCGAGCTGCTGCCAAAGCGATGGCTGAACACCCGAGGCTCAGTCAGCTCGGTTCAGGGTGGCGTGCAGACGGCGTCAGCCTTCTGCGCGGGCGCTCACGTGGGCAAACACAGGATCGTGGAGAAGCCGAGGCGGCGTCTCCACGGCGCCCGGCACTCAGGGTGATGGTGATTCCGTGATGGTCTCGATGAACATGTCGAGTTCGTTCATGTAGGAATATGCGTGCCCACCATAGCCGAGCGACACACGACTCTCTGAGTATCCATCGGGCTCTGCGCTGTACCTGAGCTGTTCGCAGCCGTGAAGGCGCCAGATATCTCTCGGGGTCAGGCCCGTTGTGTCCTCTGTTGGGATCGCAAACCCGCTCAGAACCAGCAACTCGCTGAGCGGCGCCTGCTCATACTTCCCCAATGACCCTCGACGCCGTTGGCACGTTCCACACCAGTTCCAATACCGCGGCTCTGCGATCATCATCGCGTGACTTGCACCCACCATGCGATCGACAACGACACCCTGTGCGACCACAATCTGGAGAACTACGTCGTACTCTTCCTGGGAGACGTGTGGGCTGCGTTGGACGCCTGCCGGACGGAGTTCACGACCATCAGCCAGCATAAGCACACCCTGCTCGACCGAGGCGACACGAATCGGATCGAGCAGCGGCTGCTCTCGCTTCCATGTGGCTGGACGCTGTACATAGACAATCGCACCGACCACGACAGCGAGCAGCACGACGGGGACGAGATAGGTCAGAATGCAGCTACGCATCTGGATTCCAATACGACTGTGGCTGGAGTGTGTTCCCCCGCTCAGTGATCAGGACCACTCCCCGGCGTAGTCCGTCCTGTACTCGCCCGCATCTCGCACGCCCAGCTCGAACAGACGCTTGCTGATCTGGCGCAGATGCAGGGCGTCGTGCACGCCCCACGCGGCCAGCAGATCGCCCGCGCGGAGCGGGCCGGCCTGGGGGTGCTGGTAGGTGTTGCTCCAGTCGGGCGATCGGAGCGATCTTGCCCAGGCGACGCGCCCGGCCCGCCGAGCAGTGAACAGGTCGAGCTGGGCCTGGAGGTCTTGCTCGCGGTAGGCGTGCAGCGTCGTCCAGCCCTCGGGGTCGATGGGGTTCCACGGGGCGGCGGGATCATTGAGTGTGGACTCGATTCGTTGGGGGAAGTCGAGCAGCTCCTCGTCGGCCAGGTGGCAGACGATTTCGAGGATGGACCAGGATGCGTGGTCAGCGCGGTAGAGCGCGTCCTCGGGGCTGAGCCCGGCGCAGGCCGCAGAGAGGGCCGCGGGGAAGCGCTGCAGGCGGTCGATGATGGCGACTGTTTTCATAACGTTCTTCGAGCCCATGCGGCGCTATCTCGTCTCATTTGCACGACGAGCCTCACGGGCTTCCGCGAGGTCGATGTACGCCTTGCGGCCGTGGCGGTCGAGCAGATGTAGGAGGTTCGCCCCGGAGAGAAGCGAAATCGGTTTATCCCTGGCAAACTCATGAGCGTCCGGGCCGTAGTCGGATGTAGTCACGAGGATGCCCTTGATCGCGCCCTCATTCACGACTGTTCCGTATAAGTCGCGGACTGCGGCGACACCGACAGTGTTGGTATAGCGTTTGGCCTGAATGACGATCTTTCCGCCCCGGATGGGGTCCGGATCGAACGCGATGGCGTCCACGCCGCCGTCTCGGCTGGCCTGCGTGACCCTCACCTCTCCCCCACCCGTCGCAAACTCGCACTCGAATATCTCGCGGACGAGATGCTCGAAATCCTCCCAGTCGACAGCGGCGAGATTCGTACCTTCGCGAACCTCACCAAGCACGGCACGGGCGTCGATGAAGCGATCGTCCTCACGCGAGACCTGCATGAGCGGGGCGACGGGCGTGATCGAGGCGAGCTGAGCGGCGGCGACACCCTTGAGCCGCTTGAAGCATGATTTGGGATCGATCTGAGCGAGGTTGATCGCCAGGAACTCTTCCTTCGTCGTTTGGAGAGATAGAATACAGGAGTTGGTCTCCTTCCCCACGGCGGGATCGAGGGTGCGTACCCAGCCGTTGAAGACGACGGCATCGAGCCCCCCGACTGCGTCCGCCTCAAAGAGTTCGTGGACCGTACGGAGTGCGATCTGATACATGGTCGAGTTGAACAAATCACGTCTGACCTTATCACTGAGTTCGGACTCAACGAAATCTGAGCGGGACTGGACGTATCGGACCGACTTGATGCGCGGCATTAGATTGGGTGGGGGCAGCCCGTAATCAACAACGACGGTTCTCGATCCCGAGAGATAGTCGAGTTCAAACTCTTGCGGGAACTCATCTGGGTACGACGAACGAGTGAGAACCAACTCGCAATAATCTGCAATCGCGTCTGGATCGCCGGCCAAGTACCGGTCGCGTTGGGCGTCGATCTTCGCGGCGCACTCGGCCTGGCGGGCGAGATACGCGTCGCGCTCGCGCGTCCATTGTTCGTGCAACGCGGCGATGCGAAGTTCCTCGGCCTGCCAGGCCGCAGCCTGCTTCTTGTACCGCACCGCGGCGTCGCGAACCCGTTTAGCGTGCACTGATGAAATGATAAAGGACCAAAACGTGCGCGAGACATGAAACACGGGATCGTCACGCCGAGGAGCTCGCCCCAGGAGCCTGGGCTCTTCGGGCAAAAAGGGCGCGGTGTCCTTGAGTGAATCCCAACAAACACGATCGTCAACCGACAACGTGTGTTCGAGGATGCCCGAGAGCACCGCTACTGCCGCCTCCGCCTCACGAGTCTGACACTCGGCCTCCGCGAGGTTGGCGACCTTGTCACGAGCCTGCTGCTCGCGTTCCCGACGGCGTTGGTCCAACTCGCAGCGCCGCGCCCACTGTTCATCCCACTGCGCCAGTTGGGCCTGGGCCTTTTGCTCAACGACATATCTATTCGTGCCACGGATCAGACGATACTTGTGAAGGCCGTCATGCCGGACTTCGACGGAATATTGCAGCGACATGCGTCCCCCCCGCCCGACGTTCCTTCACGCGTATCGCACGCGGCAGGGCCCGAGCTCTTCCGTACATCTACCAGACGCCCTGCTCGCGATCAAGCACCAGAGAGATCCGCATGTTCAAACCTCGCCACAATAGGACCAAGGACCGGTTTGATCTCTGAGTAGGCGGGAAGGCTCAGGAGCTGCCGGCACGCATCCGCTCGAGGCCCTCGGGGAAGGGGAAGTGCGGGAAGACCGCGGCGTTGCCCAGGGACCACATCTGCGGGCTGGGGTAGACATCACCCCGGAAGCCGGCGTTGTACATCGTGCTCAGGACCTTCTCGAAGCTGGGCTCGTCGCCCGCGTCGTTGACGAGGCGGTTGGAGCGGGCGCCGAGGAAGGAGACGGAGCAGACCGGGCGGCGGTCGGCGCGTCCCTGGAGCATCTTGTTGATGGTGGTAAAGCCTCGCGAGAGGTCCGAGAGGGTGAGGAAGTCGCGCCCCTTGGGCTTGAGCACGCCCAGGATGAGGACGGAGTCCAGGTCGTACTTGAGGATGTACGGCTCCTTGTCGTGGGCCGCGTGGACGGAGACGGACTCCTGGAACATCTTGGCGAAGCTGGTGACGGATCGCTCGGACCACTGGCTGGTGGTGACGAGGTGGACGAGCTGGGCGATGATGCCGTGGGAGTTGTCGGTGTCGTTGACGCCGCAGATAACGGTGCGGTAGCGCCCGTCGAGCAGGTCGCGGAGCATGTCCTGGCCCCAGGGGATGCGGATGCGCTGGCCGGCCTGGATCTTGCCGGCGTCGCCCGGGAGCAGCGAGACGCGGTCCGGGAACATCTCAGAGGAGAGGAGGGCCTCGGCGTTGTCCTCGTAGAGGCGGACGTCGGCGGCGTGGCTGGTCTGGCTCATGGCGTGCTCCTCGCTGGGGGTTCAACGCCATGATAGCAAGGGCCAGGACCGGCCCCGGCGTGTTCGGGCGGGATGAGACTTCTCAGACCAGGTGTGATCGGGTATCTTCAGGCGGTTGCGGGCACGGGCGCCGTGGGGGCGTTCGGGTGGCCTGACTCGCGTGGTTTGTCGTTGGCGCCTGCTTTGGGGCGCCGGATCGACGATCACGCGGGTGGTCTCGGGGAAATAGCGTGGGGACGCGATGAACAATCAACGGCGGATGGGGCGCCTGCTTTGGGGCGCGGTTGTGCTGGGCGCGAGCGGAGCAGCCTTGGGGCAGGGCTTCTCGGAGGAAGCAGTCTCGCGCGGGATCGTCTGGCAGGTGACCAACGCGCCGGTGCAGAACGGCGCGGGGCTCGGGCTGATCGACCTGGACAACGACGGCGACCCGGACCTTGTCGCGATGGGCCAGGGCGGGGCGGTGGGTGTGTGGGAGAACAACGGCATGGGGTACTTCGCCTCGCGGGCCGCGGGCTCGGGCATGCCAACACTCGTGTTCCCATCGGGGCTGTCGGCGGCGGACTTCGACAACGACGGCGACCTGGACGTCCACCTGACGGACTTCCTGGGCAACGACCACCTGATGCGCAACGACGGGGGCTTCAAGTTCTTCGACGTGGCGGCGACGGCGGGCGTGGACAGCGGCGGGTTCGGCTACGGCGGCGCCTGGGGCGACTACGACGGTGACGGGTGGGTGGACCTGTACGTCCCCAACCGCACGCAGACCCACGCGAGCCCGGTCCCTAACCACCTGTACCGCAACAACGGGGACGGGACCTTCACGGATATGGCGGTCGCCCTGGGCGTGACCGACGGGCTGGCGCCAAGCCTTGTCGCGGCGTTCCTCGACTACGACCGGGACGGCGACGCGGACATCTACCTGGGCAACGACAAGGGCTCGAACTCGTCGTGGACCAACAAGCTGTACCGCAACGAGGGGGACGGGACGTTCACCGATGTGACGGCGATGGCCGGCGCCGAGGCCAATGTGGACTGCATGGGCATCGCCTGGGGCGACTTTGACCGCAACGGATGGATGGACATCTACGTCACGAATCTGCCGTACGGCAACGTGCTGCTGATGAACCAGGGCGACGGCACGTTCGTCGATGAGACAGCGCTGGCCGGCGTGGGCTCTTACGTGGTGGGCTGGGGCACGCAGTTCCTGGACTACGACCACGACACGGTGATGGATCTGTTCATGGTCAACACGCTCGGGCCCAACCGCCTGTACCGGAACGGGGGGGCGTACCCCTGCGTGGACATGGCGCCGACGCTCGGGCTCGACGACAACAGCGTGCAGCACTCGTACGTCTTCGCCATGGGCGACGTGGATCTGGACGGGGACCTGGACCTGATCACATCGGCGACGAACCAGAACCTGCGCCTGTACCTCAACAACGCGAGCAACGGGAACTGGACCAAGTTCCGCGTGGTCGGTCAGGGAAACAACGGCTTCGGGGTGGGGACGGTGATCGACGTCCTCGCCGCGGGTGTGTGGCAGTGCCGCGAGCTGCAGATGGGCAACAACTTCAAGGCCCAGAACGACCACCTCCAGCACTTCGGGCTGTCCGCGGCGGCGCAGATGGATCAGATCGTGGTCGCCTGGCCCGGCGGGGACACGCGGACGCTGACGGGCTACGAAGCGAACCGGACGTGGACGCTCTACCCGCCCGAGCGGATGGGCGACGCCAATAACAACGGACGCGTGGACGCCGCGGACATCCTGGCCGCCAAGGCCAGCATGAAGACGTTCTTCCAGCCCGGGCACGAGATCTTCGACATGGACGGCAACGGCTCCCTGGACGACCAGGACCTCGCGCTCATGGGCCTGCGGGTATCGGACCGTTTCCAGGAGGGTGTCCACGCCGGGCCGTGAGGGCCAGAGCCGGGGCACTCGCCCGCGGATCAGATCGCACATGACCGGGTTAACGCGCTGGCGGACCGCCAACCTGCTTCGGGCGGGCCGTCAAGGCGGAGCGGGGCGGGTAGATCCTCGGGACGAGCCTTCCGGGCGAAGGGGTTCTATTTTCGTGAGGATTCAGGTAGCCTGAGGTTCTGACCGGGGGCCGCCCCGTCGGTCGGCGCCGGTTCCCCGCCAACGCGGGGGGACGCCCTTGGATTCCGGACGCTTCGTGGCGTTGCTCGTGATGTGGGGACATCGATGAGGCAGATCAGGACAGGAATACTGGCGGGGCTTGCCCTTGTAGGCGGCGCTGCGCCGGTAGCGCTGGGGCAGAACACGTTCACCGACGAGGCCGTGGCGCGCGGGATCGACTACACCGTCGTCAACGACATCCCGCAGCTTGGCGCGGGCGTGGCGCTGATCGATCTGGACAACGACGGCGACCCGGACCTGATGGCCCTGGGCGAGTCGGGCGGGCAGGTCGGTGTCTGGGAGAACGACGGTGCGGGGAACTTCACGAGCCACAAGGCAACGTCTGGCATCGCGCCGCAGATCGCGGGCTCGGGCCTTTGCGCTGGCGACTACGACGCCGACGGCGACCTGGACGTGTTCATCTCCAACTGGCTTGTCGATGACGTGCTGCTGCGCAACGACGGGAACTTCACGTTCACGGACGTGACGGCGGCCGCGGGCGTGGCGGGGGGCATCTGCGCCAGCAACAGCTCGGTGTGGGGTGACTACAACGGGGACGGGTGGCTGGACCTGTACGTCACGGCCCGCACGAACACGCAGGGCGCCGACGTGCGGAACCTCCTGTACCAAAACAACCAGGACGGGACGTTCACGAACGTCGCGCCGCAGCTGAGTGTGGACGATGGCGAGGCCCCGAGCCTGGTGGTGACGTTCCTCGATTACGACCGGGACGGCGACGCGGACCTGTACCTGGGCAACGACAAGGGCAGCGGCCCCGACTGGCAGAACCGGTTCTACGAGAACCAGGGCGACGGCACGTTCGCGGACATCACCGCGTTCACCCGGACCGAGGCCAACGTGGACTGCATGGGCATCGCCGTGGGCGACATGAACCTCGACGGGCTGCAGGATCTGTACGTCACGAATATCCCGTTCGGCAACGTGCTGCTGATCAGCCACGGGGACGGCACGTTCGACGACAAGACCGCCGCGGCGGATGTCGGCTCGTACGTTGTCGGTTGGGGCACGCTGTTCTTCGACTACGACAACGACCGGTACCTGGACCTGTTCGTCTGTAACCAGCTCGCGCCCAACCGGATGTACGTGCGTGAGAACGGGGCCTGGCCCTGCACGGACCTGGCGCCGGCGCTGGACCTGGACGAGTTCGACTCGTCGTACTGCGTGGCCGCGGGTGACGTGGACAACGACGGCGACATCGACCTGCTCGTCCAGACCCACTCGCAGCGCCTCTCCCTGCACATCAACAACCAGGGCCAGAACCTGAGCTGGGTGAAGTTCGAGGTCGTCGGGCAGGGCGCCAACGTGTTTGGTGTCGGCGCGCAGGTGGATGTCACGTCCGGGGGCTTCACGCAGATGGGCGAGGTCTTCGGTGGGCACAACTACAAGTCGCAGAACCACCGCGTCCTGCACTTCGGGCTCAAGGACAACGCGTTCCTCGATGAGGTGACCATCACCTGGCCCGGCGGCGACAGCCGCACGCTCACGGGGTACTTCGGGCACTCCACCTGGACGCTGTACCCGCCCGAGCGGATGGGCGACGCCAACGGCAACGGGCGTGTGGACGCGGCGGACATCCTCGCCGCCAAGGCCAGCATGAAGACGTTCTTCCAGCCCGGGCACGAGATCTTCGACATGGACGGCAACGGTTACCTGGACGACCAGGACATCGGGCTCATGGGCCTGCGGGTCACGAACCGCTTCCAGGGCGGGGTCCGGGCCGGACCATGAGGCCTAGAGCCTGAGCACGCGACCGCGGATCAGCTCGCACATCACCGGGTTGACGCGCTGACGCACCAGCCAGCTGACCGCCGGCGGGGCGACGGCGTCGCCGAAGCCGAACAACGCGTCGTCGTTGGAGACGCCCTCGGCGTTGAGGCGGAACTCGCCGCCCGCCCTGTACGTCCCGTCCTTCTTCACCTCGTCGGCGCCCATGAGCCTGGAGCACTCTCGCGGGGTGAGCAGGCGGACACGCCAGCCCTTGCTGTCCACACGGACGAGGATCTGCTTGGCGCTGCCGCCCTTGGGGGTGCGGAGGCAGCCGGCGATGCCGTCGAAGCGCAGCTCGGCCATGGAACGGCCCTTGCGCATGCGCCGGAACGCGGTCGCGTAGACCACGCCCGAGATCTCCAGCCCTCGGGCGAGCATGTCCAGGTGGCGTTCGCTGACCTGTCCCTTGAGCTTCTCGACGCGCTCGCGTGACCACCAGGCGGGGTGATCGTCGTCCAGCTCTTCCAGGATGTCCACAACGCGCGATGTGCGCACGGGCAGCCCGGGCATGGGTCGGATGGCCCAGGGCAGGTCCGCGTTGGCGCGCATGAACAGCTGCAGGCGCTCGGGGCGGAGCGGGTCGCTGGGGTCGAGCTGGTCGGGCGTGATGGTGGGGACGTCGTCGATGTCCTGGCGCACGCCCACGACGAACAGGCGAGGGCGGCTCTGGGGGACGAAGTGGCGGGCGTCGATGGCGACCGAGTCGAGGCGATAGCCGTTCTCGCTGAGTCGGTCGAGGCAGATGCGAAAGTCGGCGCCGTCGTGGCTGTGCACGAGGCCCACGACGTTTTCGAGGATGACGAAGGGCGGGCGTTGGTCGCCGAGTTGCGAGAGCAGGTCGGCAAAGTGGAGGTAGGCCGAGGACTGGGGGCCGCGCTCGATGCCGCGGCGCTGGCCCGCGAGGGACAAATCCGTGCACGGGAAGCACGCGGCCATGAGCCCGACGCGGGGCACGGACTCTGGCCCGATCGCCTGGACGGGGCGGTCGTCGAGCTGCACGCGTTCGTCACGCAGGTTGTGCAGGTACAGCCTGCGCTTGGTCGCGTCGTAGTCGTTGGCCCAGACGGTGCGCCAGCCGGCGCCCTTGAGCCCGAGGCGCATGAGCCCGATGCCCGCGAAGAAATCGGCGGTGGTTCCCGAGGCGGCGATGCTCAGCTCGCTGGCGGGCTCGCGCCCGTCGCGGATGTCGATCAGGCGCTGCGCGCACGCGTCGGGGTCCGCGAGGACGTCGGATTCCCAGAGGCGGATGACGCTCCAGCCCGCCGCGAGCAGGTCGGCGGTGCTGCGGATGTCGCGCTGGATGTTGCGGTGGATTTTCTCCGACCAGTAGCCGGGGTCCTTGCCCCCCTCGAACTGGGCCTCGAGATTCGCCAGCCCGCGACGGCGCCACTGCGCCCCGTGCCAGAGCTCGCCGTCGATGAAGCAGGCGAGCTTCTGGCGTTTGAAGGCGAGATCCGGCTTGCCGGGCAGATCGGTCGCCTGGCGCGTAGGTCGGGCGCCCAGGCGGCGCAGGGCGGCGGCCAGGGCCAGCTCGGGCTCGGTGCCGCTGGCCTTGACGCGTCGCATCAGCTCGCTTCGGTCGGCGGTAGAGAGGAAATCGGGGGTCACGCTGGCTCCTTGCAGGGCTGAGTCTATCGGAGGCGAGAGCGGGGACCGCGCGCGTGGAGAATCCGGCGGCGTTGCTCGCGCGCGCGCCCGCGCGTAGGCTGTGGACGCCGGGGGTCAGGGAAGACAGGAGGCGCCATGGGCGTGCTAGGCAAGCTGCTGGGCGGGAACAGGCGCCGGGCCCGGACGGGCGATCTGACGAGCGGCGATCCGGTCGCCATCGACGCGGGCGGCGACCGCGTCGTGCTGGCGGGACGCTCTTTGGGTCGCAACGAGGCGATGGCCGAGCTGCAGCGGAACTACAACGAGGTCATCACGCTGGTCCGCAAGGTGGACTCGCACCTGGACAAGGCCGATATGCGTTCGCAGCGGCTGGTGGACCTGGCCGAGCGGACCGCGGCGTCGCTCGAGGCGCTGCCGGCGCTCCGCGACCAGCAGTTGGAACTCAACGAGACGGTCGGTCGCCTGCTCGAGGCGACGCGTGAGAGCCAGACGCGCCACGAGGCGACGCTGCAGCGCCAGACCGCCGCGTTCGAGGACATGCACCGGATGGTCGATCACGCGGGGCAGGGGCAGGAGCGCCTCTCGGGCGCCCTGGACGAGTTCTCGGGGTCGATGGGCACGATGGGCGAGGCGACCGGGCGCCTGGGCGACGCGCTGGCCTCGCTGCGCCAGACGGACCTGGACCGGGAGGCGGAGCTGGCCCGGATGGTCGCCCGCGCCAACCGGGTCATGATGGCCTGCATGGGCGGGGTGGCGCTGATGGTCATTGTCACGCTCGTCGTTGTCGCGATGGTGGTCACGGGCTCGTCGTCGTAGCTCCGGCGTTCTCGCGCAACCCGCGGCTGTTTCTCTTGCACCGGCGGCGCATTGTGCCGACACTCGGGGCATGATCTGTACCCAACGCCGTGCTCTGATAGCCCTCCTGCTCGCGCTCCCGCTGGGCGCGTGCGCCGAGGCGCCCCCCATCGCCCGGGACGCGACGACCCACGCACCACCCGCGCCCTCCTCGGCGGTCGTTGATAGCGAGCGCCTGTACGTGCGGTTCAGCCCGCCCGGCGAGCCCATCACGCTCCAGGGCGGGCAGCGGACGACGCGCCTGCTGATCGACGCCGACGCGGACACCGAGACCGGGATGCGCTACGAGAGCACGGGCGAGTCGCTGGGCGTGGACCTGGAGATCCAGATCTCGCCGGCGCAGCGGGACGGGGCGCCGGGCGTGGGCGCGGCGGCCTGGGCCTGGGGCTCGGACCATCGCAGCATCCAGCTCTCGCACAGCGAGATCGGGTTCATGTTCACCCCGAGCTACGCGGCCCGCGACTACGAGGCGCGGATCGATCGCGCGCTGAGCCCGGAGGCGCAGCGCCGCCTGGGCTCGACGGTGCGGACGCTGGGCTCGACCCAGCGGGTGCGGGTGCGCGTGGCGCAGTTGGACCGGGACGGGCGCGAGCTGTGGGTCTCGGGCGTGATCGAAGCCGAGGCCCCCCCCGCGGGCAAACGCCCGCCCGCGGGTGTCGTGCCGAGCCGGGCGCCCGGGAGCGTGCGGGTCTTGAGCCACAACGTGCTGCACGCCAGCCCGGGCAAGGATCCCGGCGCGTTCGTGCGGATGTACCGGGCACTGGAGCCCCACGTGATCCTCGTGCAGGAATGGGACGGGTGGAGCGGCGATCGCCTCGCGGCGTGGTTCAACGAGCGGGTCCCCATCGAGGGGACGTGGAGCGCGGTGGCCCACCCCGGCGAGCGCGCGGGCGTGGCGGTCATCAGCCGCCTGCCCATCCGCGAGGCGCTGACCGAGCGCGTGGTGGCGCCCGGCGGGAACTGGCCCGTTCGGTTTGTCGGGGCGGTTGTGGAGACCGACGCGGGGGCGATGCTTGTGGGCAGCATGCACCTCAAGTGCTGCGGCACGTCCGGCAGCTCCGAGGACGAGCGGCGCGTGCACGAGACCCGGGCGATCAACGCGTATGTGCAGCGGGCGCTGGACCAGCGGGAGATCGGGATGTGCGTGCTGGCGGGGGATCTGAACCTGGTGGGGTCGAGGCCGCCGCTGGACGTGCTGCGGGCGGGGCTCGACGCGGACGGGTCTGAGTTGGAGGCGGCGCGGGCGTTCGTCGTGGGCGACACCTGGCAGCACACGTGGACCGACGACCGGTCGCTGTTCACGCCCGGGCGCCTGGACTGGATGGTCTACTCGGACTCGGCGCAGCGCGAGACCAGCGCGTTCGTGCTGGAGACGGAGGGGCTTTCGCGCGAGGAGCTGTCGCGGACCGGGCTGCGCCGGGGCGACTCGCGGGCGAGCGATCACCTGCCCCTTGTGGCGGATTTCCTGCCCAGGCGATGAGGCTCAGTCCTCGGAGATGCGGACGTCGCCGTTGTCGTCGTGGTGGACGACGCCCAGCTCGCGGAGGGCGTTGAGGGCGGCGGCCTGCTCGGCCTGCTTCTTGGACTGCCCCCAGCTGGCCTCGTGCTGGCGCCCGTCGAGCTCGACGCCGATCTTGAAGGCCTTGGCGTGGTCGGGGCCCTTCTCGTCGAGGATGCGGTACATGGGCGTCATGCCAAGGCTCTGCTGGGCGTGCTGCTGCAGGACGGATTTGAAGTTCTGCTGGTGCCCGGACTCGGCGGCGCGTGTGATGTACGGGTCGAGCAGCGGGACAAGAAAGGCGCCGGCGGCGTTGAGGTCGGCGTCGAGGTAGATCGCGGCGATGACGGCCTCGAGCGCCGCGGCGCCGAGCGAGCTGGGCAGATCGCCGGCGGTCTGCATGCCCTTGCCCACGAGCATGAACTTCTCGAGACCCAGCCTGCCCGCGATGCGTGCGCACGCCTTTCGCGAGACGACCGAGGACTTGATCTTGGTCATCTCGCCCTCGAGCAGCCTCGGGTACTTCTCATAGATGCGTTCGCAGGCGATGAGCCCGAGGATGGAGTCACCCAGGAACTCGAGCCGCTCGTTGGAGTCCAGGCGCGAGTCCGAGATGGAAGCGTGGCGCATCGCCCGCTCGATGATGTCGCGGTTGCGAAAGGTGTGCCCGAGCGTCTGCTCGAGCGCGCGCAGTTGTTCTTCATCCATGCGAATCACACAACCTTCATCCGACCCACACGCGATGGTGGGCGGACGCGGTCGCTCGTCGATCGGGCGGGCGGGGGCGCCGAGACCCTGGCTCCCTCGTCCGGCCGCGCGTCGAGCGGTCGCGGCCCAGCACACACGCCGGGGATACCGATTCCCGGCCTGGGATCAGCGTATCAGCCCGGATTCGCCCGCGGGATGGGTCAGATACCCCAAAGCGGGTGGGGCCCGGGCGGGGCTGGCGGGCGGACGGGCCAGGCGCGGTCAGAACCGGGCTGGCCTCTGAGCGGGGGCTGGCCTACCGTTGTGGCCCGCCGGGGAGAGTCCCGGCCAGAATCGCGGAGAAGCCTCGGATGCATTACCCAAAGCGGACCAGCAACGTCAAACGCCGCCGCCAGCTCGGTTTCCGGGCTCGCATGAAGACCCGCTCGGGTCGGAAGCTGATCAACGCGCGCCGCCGGCGTGGACGGAAGATCGCGGCCAAGGGCCTCTGAGCCCACCCGACAGCCCTGCCTCACCCGAGCCCGTGTCGCGGGGCGACACGGGCTTTCGTTTTTGAGACCAGCCAGGCAACCGGGACCGGGTCGGACCGGGACAGCCCCGAACCAGACCGGGCCAAGGCGAGCCGCGCACGAACATCCGGGTGAGGGTTGCGCGGTTTGGCGCGGGCACGACAGATCGCCCCGGCGCGTCGCGCTGCGGTGCGTGCGGCTTCGCGTGGGGTGCGCCGGTGCGCGTTACAACGGCGGCGTGATCGCGTTGTGGAAGACCCGGCAAGATGTAACGGTTGTAGCGGTGTGTGTGCGCGGGCTGGTGGGGCGAGCGCTGCGCAGACATCACGCGCGACGCCGGTAAAAACTGTTCGTTGCACCCGTCACCGGCGGCACGTTCGAAAGAGTCGTGCCTTCCGTTGCAATCGTCGCCGGCGCGTGTCTTGTGTGGGTGGCCAGCGGGTTAGGAACCGCCGGCTCCCGACCGGGCGTGTGCCCGGCGGGGAGGAGAGATCGCTCGACGGGCCCCAATGGGCAACCCAGAAAGCGTGACACACAGTGAATCGGCCGAGGGGCCGGCGCGATCGGTGCAAACACACCGGGGCGGCGGGTCCGGAGCCCGGGGCTATCGCCTCGTCAACTGGAGACAAGACATGAAGACTCTCGCAATCACCGCTCTCGCCGCCCTGACCATGGCCGCCGGTTCCGCCTCGGCCGACTACGTCCGCCCGGCCGTCCGCCTTGACGTCAACGGCGTCGTCAAGAGCACCGTCGTTGACATGGGCGAGGGCATCAAGACCATTGACGTGGGCGGCATCGACCACGTCAACCTTCAGGGCAGCAACTTCTCCCGCGTCATCGAGCTGGACATCGGCGCCGGCGACCTGGCCGTGGGCGGCATCGCCTGGGACCTCTGGGCCACCACGCCCAACCCGGACTACCTCGAGACCGCCCGCATCTCCATCGTCAACTCCGAGGGCAACGGCGTGACCTTCGCCCCCTTCAAGTTTGAAGAGGTCGATCGCGGCGAGGGCCAGAACTCCTACCACGCCGCGGGCGAGATCGACCTCAACCGCTACCTCCTGGGCTTCCCGGAGCGTGACGGCCTGCTCCGCATCGAGTTCCACCTGACCTCCAACCCGATCGCCGGCCCCGAGGTGACGTACCTCGACGACAGCACCCTCTCGATTGAAGTCGTCCCCGCCCCGGGCTCGATGGCCCTGCTGGGCATGGGCGGCGTGGCCGCGGCCCGTCGTCGTCGGCGCTAATCGCACTCGCTGACCACTCTCTCACGCTCTCTCGCAACACGCGGGACGGGGAAACCCGTCCCGCGTTTCTTTGTGCGCCGCATATTTCTGGGACTGAAATCGCTGGAGTGACTGGCACTTACACGATCATCGTGTCTATTTGGGTTGCCTCGGGATGGACACCCCTGGGCGCCGGAATCGGGTGTGCAGGCCCGCTCCGGCCCGTTGCAGAAACAAGGCATGACCGTCCGGCAGATCCGGGGGGGTCCAGTTATGGGCCGCTGATCTGGATCGGTGTGCTGTAAGCGCGGCCTTTGGCCGCTGGACAGGAGTTGAGTGCCATGAAGATTGGAACAGGCCTCGCAGCCGCGATGATCGCGTGCTGTGGCGCTGCGGCGCAAGCCCAGATCAGTTCGGCCCAGGGGTTCAGCCTCGGGAGTACACCCGCCACACTGTCGGCGCCCGAGGGCGCCGGAATGGTGAGCGTGGACGTCTCGAACATGGTCCACAACAACGTCCAGGGAAGCAGCTGGAACCGCTCGCTCTTCCTCGACGTTGGCGAGGGCCTTGGGGTCACCGGCATCGCGTGGGACCTGACGGGGACCTCGATTGACCCGATGCTGCTGAGCGATGTCTCGATCGGGATCTACAACTCGCAGGGCAACGGCATCGTGCTCAACCCCTTCGAGAGCAACACGAGCGGGTTCGAGACCTCGACCCAGTCGCTCATGAGCCTGGTCGCGCTCAATCATGATTTCGACATCGACGACGGTGAGCTGTACATCGAGTTCTTCCTGCCGTCCAACCCCATCGCGGGCCCCGAGGCGAGCTACGGCGTTGGCAGCATGCTCACGCTGGAGATCGCGCCGATCCCGGCGCCCGGCTCGCTGGCCCTCGGGATGGGCGCCCTGGCGCTCGGCGCCCGACGCCGGCGCTCGTAAGCGAATCCAATCACCTCTTTCTGACAGGCGCGAACCCGATGGGTTCGCGCCTGTTTCTTTGGGCGCCACGGCCCGAGCACGCGGTTGAGCCGACGCTGGGCGAGGCGCCGCCCGAGTCCGAGCCCGTGATCCGCGGGGTGGGAACAAGATGCCATCCACCACAACCGACAGGGCGACGGCGCCCAAGCGGGCGGCGACGAGATCAGCCCAGACCCAGCGGGACGGGCTGGGGACGCACGGCGTGGTTGGGCTGGAGGGCGATGCCCAAGGGGAGTCGCTTGCCGTCGGGCCCCTGTGGGGGGATGCCGTCCTCGTCGATGATGCGCTGAATCGCCATCACGCCCTCGAGCAGTTGCTCGGGGCGGGGGGGGCATCCGGGGACGTAGACATCCACGGGGATGAACTGGTCGCAGCCCTGGACGGTGGCGTAAGTATCGAACACGCCGCCGGTTGAGGCGCAGGCGCCCATAGAGATGACCCACTTGGGCTCGGCCATCTGCTCGTAGGTCCGCTGGAGCACGGGGAGCATCTTGACGGAGATGCGACCGGCGACGATGAGCAGATCGGCCTGGCGGGGGCTGAACCGCATGGCTTCGGCGCCGAAGCGGGCGATGTCGTACCGGCTGCAGGCGGTGGCCATGAGTTCGATGCCGCAGCACGCGGTCGCGAAGGGCATGGGCCAGAGGCTCGAACGCCTCGCCCAGTTCACGACCCGCTTGAGCTGCGTGGTCAGGACCAGATCGGTTGAAAGCGCGGCTTCGACGCCCATCGGAACTCCCTCTTGGATGGGGCTTTGAGCCCTCTGTGAGGGATGGTAGCCCAGGGTGGCGCTCGGCGGGAGTTCATCGCCCGGCGTTTGGTCCCAGGCAAGGACGGCGGGTTTCGTTCATGTTTCCGGACCCGATCAGAATGCAAATACACAATCTAGCCACCAAATTCGGATAGAAAGGGGCAATTGACCTTGACGACCGGAGGGCAGATCGAGGACACTGCAAGCCTCGTGGTCGTCGGCTTACCCCCTCGATTGCGGCTGCTTTGTGCGGGAGAGATCTGGCGTTCGCCTTGTCAGGCGGGCGTGGTTGAGAGAGGGATCGATCCCAGGAACTGTGTTGATCTGTACTGGTCCGGTGTGGCAAGACGCCGGGCTGGTGAGTGTTGTTTCTGAGAATCTGCCGCGAGGCAGAGGAGGGATTTAGAGATGAAGAGTCTGATTTCTGTGGCAGCGATCGCTGCTCTCGCTGGCGGCGCCAGCGCTGACGTGTTCTCGAGCATCCGTACGGCCAACGACTTCAAGACCGCGACGACCGCGGGTGACGTGTCCAGCTCCAGCGCCCGCGCTGGTGAGACCCGCACCTTCGATATCGGCCAGGTCGCGAGCTGGGACACCTTCGGTGACTCCAGCAACGTCGTCATGCTGGTTGATATGGCCGCCCTGTTCGGCCTGTCCTCGGGCAGCGCCATCGATCTGAACGGCGTTGGCTGGGATATCACGGTCGCGACCATCGGCGCCAGCTGGCTGTCCGAGGCTCGCATCGAGTTCACCGACTCGGGCGTCGCTGGCGGCTTCGGCCTCAGCGTCGGCGCCGGCAACGACTTCGCCGGTACCGCCAACTTCACCAGCGGCGGCATCGTCAAGCTCGCCGACGCCGGCCTGCCGGACCTGATCCTGTCCGACGGCATCCTCCGCCTCGAGTTCTGGGAGACCTTCGATGACGTCTCCGACGCCATCGACGCGAACCTGAGCGGCACGCTCACCCTGCAGTCCAGCGTCCCCGCTCCCAGCGGCGTCGCCCTGCTCGGCCTCGGTGGCCTCGTCGCCGCCCGTCGTCGTCGCTAATCCGTCCTCGAGCCCTTGTAGGCTCATCAGGTATTCCTGACCCAAATCAGACATTCGTCTACGGCCACGCCCCGACGGGGGCGTGGCTTGTTTTTGGACATGACTGACTTCCCATGAGCCGGCGCAGGGGCACACAGCCGGGCCCAAGACGCCCGGGCTCTTGGTGGTGATCAGGCGCCGTTGATGGTGATCGCCTCGATCGCTCGGTCGAGGTCGTCCACGCACACGACCACGCGGGTCGGTGTCCCGTTCTGGCCCGGGCACAGGTAGACGTACTTCACGTTCACCCGCGCGTCGGCCATCATCACGGAGAGATCTCGGACGGCGCCGGGGCGCTGATCGATCTCGATCGCGAGCACGGGCGTCTCCACGACTGGCCCGACGCCAGACTCGACCAGCGACTCCATGACGCGGCGCAGCGACTCCTCGGGCTCGCCCACCATGCGGACGAGGCCCCGGTCGTTGTACTCGGTCACGGAGAGGCCCGAGACGTCCACGCCGGCAACGTCGGCGGCCTCAAGGAGGCCCGCCAGCTCGCCGGGGCGCTGGGCGAGGTAGATCGTGAACTCGGTCAGTCGGTCCGCTTTCATCGGGACCGAGAGCGTAGGCGAGATGCCCACGCGTCGGCGGATTCCGCGGCTTGGGTTCCGGTCAGGCCACGCTCAGATCCGCGAGGGTCCGCTCGCCCAGGGCCTGGGTCCTGGCCCGGTCCAGCTCGCCGATCACGCCCTTGCCCTCGCCCGACCCGCAGAGGCGGACGCCCAGGGCCAGCACATCGGCGGCTCGGATGGCGCCCGGGGGGGCCGCCAGGGCGTAGCGGTCACCCGATCCGTCCTCGAGACGGTGGACCTGCCCGCCCTGGACCAGGGCCTCACAGAGGTCCTGAGCGTGCCTTGGCTCGATGCCGGTTGCCCGGGCGACCTCGCTGGCGCTGGGGGCCTTGGCCTGCTCGAATCGGGTGGCGATGAAGCGGGCGACGACGAGGATGGTGGCGGGATCGAGCAGCGCGGGCTCGTCCTCGTCGGGCGCCGCTGGCTCGCGGAGTTCGGAGAAGTTCTGCAGGGCGTAGGAGACCTGGAGCCCGAAGAGCACGATCAGCCACGTGACGTAGACCCACAGGAGGAACAGGGGGAGCAGGGCGATCGAGCCGTAGAACCGCGCGTAGCCGGCGGAGAACTCGACGTAGCGGGTGAACCCCCACTTGCCCAGCTCCCAGGCGATGGCGGCGAGGAAGGCGCCCACGAGGGCGGTGCGCACCTCAACACGGGCGTTGGGCACGGTGGTGTACATGATGAGCAGCAGAATCGTCGAGATGACGACGGTCACGCCGTAGCCCGCGAGCCCGAGGGCGATGGGGCTGGCGGAGTCACCGCCGAAGATCGCGGTGACCCACTCGGTGAAGCGCTGGCCGACCGAGAATGTCGCCATGAGCATGATGGACCCGAGGGTGAGCATGGTCCAATACAGGAGCAGGCGGTTGAGCCACCGGCGCCCGCGCGCGGCGCGATAGATCTGGTTGAACGAGCGCTCCATCTCGAGGAAAAGTGAGAGGGCGGCGTAGATGAAGACGCCCGCGGAGATGAAGCCGATCCATCCCCGGTTGAGCGCGCCCAGGCTCGAGGTCACGCGATCGACCAGGCCCGTGATCAGCTCGTCGAGCGCCTGGATGCCCTCCCCGACCGCTTCGAGCTCTGCCGCGGCAGGGTCGTCGGTCATGGCGCCATCGCCCGCGGGCGGCGTGGGCGTCTCGCCCGCGTCGGATGACGGCGCGACGCGAACACCGGGCGCCTCGAGCTGCTCGGGGGAGACGGAGATCGTCTCGAAGCCGGCGTACTCGAGCAGGCGTGTGAAGCTCGTGCGGACCTGCTCGGGCTCGACGAAGCTGCTGGCGATCACCAGCACGATCGCGAGCACGGGGATGACGCTGAAGATGGTCCGGTACGCCAGGGCCGCGGCCATACGCGGCAGCTGCGAGCGGTAGAGCCCCCGGAGCCCGACGCGGATGACAGAAACCGTTCTCGTCAGCTCGTCGGCCTCGGGACCGCCAGACGTACTCGGCGGATCGGTCAACGGCGCACCGGGCTGGTCGTTGCCGGACTCATTGGTGGTGCTGGGCGTGTCGGTCTCAGCCATCGCCCCCCCGTGCGGGTTTGTTGGGGTTCGGGCGCCCGTGGGCGGCGTTCTTGACCGCCTTGCGTGAGAGCTGGGTCGGCGCCAGCTCTTCCTCGGCTTGCGGACGCCCCCGCTTGGACCCGGATGGGCGCTTTGCGGTCTTCTTGGGGGTATCCGGGGCTTTCTTCTTGGGCGTGGGATCCGTCCGGACCTCCTGTTCGCCGGTGGCGGAGGCCGCGGCGCGCCGGAGACCCTTGATCTCCGCGGCGGTCAGCTCGCGCCAAGCGCCCCGGGCGACGCCCTTGAGGCGCAGCGGCCCGATGCCCGTGCGTTCGAGCGACTTCACGGGGAAGCCGACGGCAGCGAGCATGCGCCGAACCTGTCGGTTGCGCCCCTCACGCAGGGTCAGCTCCAGCGTGGTGCTGTCGCGTTCGCGCCGGAGCACGCTCAGCTCGATGTGCGCCGTGCGGGCGGCGCCGACAGTACGCCCCGCTTTGCGCTCGGCGAGGTAGATGCCGCGCTCGATCTCGTGGGCCGCGTCCTCGTCGAGGCTGCCCTTGACGACGACCTTGTACGTCTTGGGGGCTCCGTAGCGGGGGTGGGTGAGGCGGTTGGCCAGATCGCCGTCGTTGGTGAGCAGGACGAGGCCGACGGTGTCGTAGTCGAGGCGCCCGACGGGGAAGAGGCGGGCCTTGGCGGGGTGATCGACCAGATCGAGGACGGTGCGCCGGTCTGAGCCGGGCTCGTCGGCGGCGGAGGTGAGCGTGCGTGTGGGCTTGTTGAGCATCAGGTACAGGTGACGCTCGGGCTTGGGCAGGGGGCGCCCCTCGACGCAGATGCGGTCTTTCTGGGGGTCCACCCAGGCGGGGAGATCGACGACGACGGAGCCGTTGACCTCGACGGCGCCGGCGCGGATCAGATCCTCGCAGGCGCGTCGGGAGGCGACGCCGGCGTCGGCCATCACACGCTGGAGACGTTCGCCCCGGGAGGCGTCGCGCAAATCTCGCTGGGCCTCGGGCTGTCGTTTAGGTCGGGGCATGTGTGGATGCTAGGTCGGCGGGGCGGGGGCGCGGGCCTTGGGGTAAGATGCGGGAGATAGCGCGGCGCCACAATCTTTCTGCGGCATGGAGAGCCCATGAGCGATTCGACCCCCACAAACGAGCACGCCCCCAAACAGCAGGGGGAGTCGGCCTTCCAGGTTCCCAGTGGCGCGTTCACGCCGCCCTCGGCGATGAACGCGGGCACGGGCCTGCCGTTCAACTTCCCGAGCGGTCAGGGCGCGATCGAGGACGTGTTCCTGACGCCGCGCGTGATCGACCAGAGCGCGTTCACGCGGTACTCGGAGACGCTCAAGGAGCTGATCCGCGAGGCGTCGGGCTCGGGCGAGACGCTGCAGACCAACGCCCGCAGCGCGCACGCGCTGGTCGAGGAGTCCAACGCCGCGGGGATGCACCTGCGGACAAAGATCGAGGCGGGCGCCAAGCTCGTCAAGATGTTCGACGAGCGCATCACACGCAGCGAGAATCTGCTCGACGAGGCGACCAAGCGGACCGAGCAGATCCGCTCGCTCGACGAGGGCATCGACACCCGCGTGACCGAGCGCCTCGAGGCGCTCGAGCAGCGGCTGGGCTCCGTGTTCGATCAGTTCGAGTCCAAGGCGACGCAGACCGAGCAGCGACTGGTTACGGCCGAGCAGACGGCCCTGCGTCACGCGCAGAAGCTCGAGGAGCTGACGGCGCAGCTCGAGTCCCGCATCGACGAGATCGAGCAGAAGGCGACGAACATCATCGAACGCGCCGAGCGCGCCGGCGCGCAGGCGCAGGGGCGGGCCGAGGCGATCACCGCCGGGCTCGAGTCCCGCGCGACGGAGCTTGCCCGCACGGGCGAGCCGCTCGAGCGTCTGTGCCGGCGCACGCTCACGGCGCTCGGGCTGGACCCCGACGGGCACGGCGAGGGCGAGGAGCAGGCGGTGCACGCGCTGCTGACCACCTCGGGCAAGGCCCGCGAGGAGGCCAACGAGGCGATGGAGCGTCTGGGCGAGATCAAGAGCCAGGCGGACGAGGCCAGGCATCTGCTGGGCAACTCGATCATCGAGGCCGCCGATCGCATCGACGCGCTCAGCGAGAAGGCGACACAGGCCCGCACCCAGGCGGGCGAGGGGCTCGAGCTGCTGCGTTCGACCAGGCCGGAGATCGAGGAGACGGTCCGCGTCTCCAAGGCGCAGATCGAGGCGTTGCGGAGCGAGCAGGGCACGATCGAGAAGGCCCTGACCGACACCGGGCGTCTGGCGCAGGAGACGACGGCGAGCCTGACCCAGCAGAAGCAGGAGCTCGGGGCGCTGCTCGACGCGTCGGTGCAGCGTCTGGGCAGCCGGGTCGAGGAGGCCGGGGCGTGGCTGGGCGGGCTCATCACCCGCGCGGCGCAGACCGGGCAGGCGCTCGAGCGTCTGTCGCAGAGCTGCAACGTGCCCGCGGAGGCGGCGCCAGAGGCGGAGACGGTCATCCATTCGCAGTCGTCACCGGACGCGGAGTCCGAGCGGCCCGAGCCGTCCGCGTCGCCGATCCCCACGATCCCCAGCGCCCCGAGCTGGGCGCCTTCGCCCGAGGGCGGCAAGAACCAGACCCCGTCGGCCTGGTCACGCCCGTAAAGCTCAGGCACATTCTTTGCAAAGAAACAGCCGCGGACGGTCGCCCGTCCGCGGCTGCTGCTTTGGCTTCGGGTCGGTGGGCTTAGGGCTGCGTGTAGTACCGATCGAACGCGGTCAGGTAGGCCAGAACGTCGCTGATGTTGAACAGGCTGTCGGGCGCGAGGTCGGCCCGGGGGTCGTTCATGCTGAACGCGACGAGGAACCGGATGACATCGTCGAAGGCGATCAGGGCGTCCTCGGTGAAGTCGGCCGAGACAAAGAAGACGTTGTCCTGGACGTAATCGATGGAGGTGTTACGCCGGATGATGTCGGCCAGCGAGGTGGCGTTGACCGCGTTGATCTGTGAGGGGGAGAGGTAGTTGAGATAGAAGAAACGGTCGCCGTCGCGCAGGCGTTTGAACTGGTCCACGAAGACGGCGTGGAGCAGCTGTCCGACGCTCGAGCCCGGGACGTGCGGCTCGCAGAGGGCGCCGATCCAGAGGTCCACGTCGTCGGGGCCGGCGTAGACGCTGGCGAGGCGGGCCTGGATGTCGGGGTCGGGGCTGATGTCGGCGAAGGTGCTGGCCGGGGAGAGCTTCATCGCCAGGCGCATGTTGTTGTAGCTCGGGACGCCGTGGTCACGCCCGCGTTGGAGGTTGAAGGCGCCCAGGTCGAAGCCGATGCCGCCGCCACCGAAGAGCATGTTGCGGATGTCGTCGACGATGAAGGGGTCGATCTCCTGGGCGAGCTCGCGGATCTGGCCGCGCATGATGGGCTCGATGCCGCCCGAGGAGACGATGGCGTCGGGGTTGAAGAAGGAATCGAAGAGGTCGAGGTCGCCCGCGGGGAAGGGGGAGCCGTCGGGGCTGAATCGCGGGAGGGTGGGGTTGACCATGGAGTGCCCGAAGCGGTACAGGGCGCCGGAGAACTCGTTGGCGATGGTCGCGTCCATGGCGCCGAAGTAGCCGGCGTAGGACGGGAGGGCGCCGGGCCCGAGCAGGGCGGGGAGGAACTCGTTGTAGGTGATGGCCTGGATCTGGGCCCAGTTCATCTCGCGGGCGCCCTGGTAGAGCTGCTCGTCGTCCCACTCGGGGTGCGTCGCGGCGAGCTCGCCGGCCAGGCGGTTGTGCTCCCGCATGAACAGCGTGTGCAGGCAGGTGAGCCCGGGCTGCTCGTTGGCGCGGATGTCGCCGGCGGCGAAGAGCTGCTCGACGGGGCGTCCGAACGGGTCGTCCATGATCACGCCCAGCGTGTTGTACGGGAGCAGGTCGTCGTCGCCGGCGACGAGGCGACCGCCCGAGAGCTCGCGCAGCGCCAGCGCCGGCGCTTCGTCCGAGCCGTAGACGTTGGAGGCGTCGATGTACGAGGTGATCTGGTTGATCTGCTGGCGTGGGTTGAGCGGGTCGGTGCCCGTGGCGGGGTCCCAGATGGAGCGGGTGAAGCCGATCGTGCCGCCGGGGACCATCCAGGCGTCGTCGAGGGGGATGGTGATCGGGGCGTTCTCGCCCGGGGCGGTGCTCAGGTCGATGTCGTGATCGAGGAACTGGCCCCAGTGGAAGACCATGCTGGTCATCACGCGCCGCGACCAGACGGGGCTGCGCCCGTGGTGAAAGGCGTTGGAGACTTCTCGCGCCGAGGGTCGGCCGACGCCGCCCATGGAGGACACGCCGTCACCGTACTCAGCGTCGGCCATGCGTCGCAGGTTGACGTTGGCGGCGCCCCAGGACGGGTTGTCGATGTTGGCGCCCCAGCCGTCGATGGGGCGGGGCTCTTCGGCGGCGGCGGCGGAGATGCAGAGGCCGGCGCCGACGACAACAGCGAACGCGCAGCTGCGGCGCAGCCAGGTGGTGGAAACAGATTGCATGGCGCCCCTCTCTGGAAAGCCCCGGGTGCTCGGGTCCGCCGCGGGCCCGGAGGATTCCGCGCAGCATCGCCGAAGTGTGTGTCACCGGGCAGAGCGACTCGTTCGCCCCGTCCCCGGTCCACTCCAGCGTATTCAGAACTCCTTGCAGATCAAGAGGAAACACCCGTTTCCGGACCCTCCGGGCGCGAATTTTGTTCGTGCATATGCCCGGGCTCGGGTCACCCTGGAACCAGTCAAAGAATCCGGGTCGAGCGGGGGTAGCTGCCCAGGACCACCAGGTCCTTGCAGTGATGCGAGGCCTCCTCGATGGCGCCCCGCATGGCCTCGTCCTCGCGGTGCCCGGCGGCGTCGATGAAGAACGTGTACTGCCAGTTCTCCCGACCGCTGGGACGCTTCTCGATGTGCGACAGGTTGATCCCGGCGCGCTCGAGCACGCTGAGCACCTCGACGAGCGCCCCGGGCTTGTCGGCGGTGTTGAACATGATCGAGGTCTTGTCGTCGCCCGAGCGCTTGGCGTGCTGGCGGGAGATGATGAAGAAGCGGGTGATGTTGTTGGGGTTGTCCTCGATCTTGGCGAAGAGCAGTTCGAGGCCGTAGATCTTGCCCGCCAGCTCGGAGCCGATGGCGGCGGAGCCTGGCTCGGCGCCGATCGAGCCGGCCATCTGGTTCTCTTCGATCGCGGTCTGCACGGCCCGGCTGGAGCTGGCGCTGGGGATCAGGTCCGCCTGGGGGTACTGCGTCGCGAGCCACTGGCGGCACTGCCCGAAGACCTCGGGCTTGGAGTGGATGCGCCGGACCTGCTGCGGGGCGCAGTTGGCCAGCAGCGAGTGGTGCACCTCGAGCTGGACCTCGCCGTAGATCGTGACGTGCCCCGCGTGCTCAAGGAAGGCGTCGTGGGTCTCGACGATGCCCCCGCCGGTGGAGTTCTCGATGGGGACGAGCCCGTAATCGACGTGCCCGCGCCGGACCTCGGTGAAGACGCCGGCGATCTGGTGCAGGTCGTCGTACTCGACGCTGCTTCCGAACTGGCGCGTCGCGACGACGTGCGAGTACGACCCGGGCGGGCCCAGGAATCCGATGCGGAGCGGACGCTCGATGGCGAACGAGCCGGACATGAGCTCCTTGTAGATCGCCTCGATGGCGCGCTTGGGCAGGGGGCCCTTGCTCTGTGCGAGCACGCGCTCCAGGACCTGCGCCTCGCGGTGGGGCGCGTAGATCGGGATGTCGTCAGTGCGCTTGATCTTTCCCACCTCGACGACCAGCGAGGCCCGGTCGTTGAGCAGCTCGACCAGGCTCGCGTCGAGCGCGTCGATCCTGGACCGGAGCTCGTCGAGCGCGGCGGTCCGTTCGGGGGTCTCGCTGGCGCCCTGGGCGGGGTCGTTGGGAAGGCTCGGGCTGTCCGGGGGCGTGGTCATGAGGACTGATCCTTAGGACGCGCGGGGGCGGGGTGTCGGCGCCGCGGGCGCACGCAGAGCGATATCGCCCAGAATCAGGGCGGGAATCAGGGCGATGCGCGATCCCGCGGGCGATGCCGGGAGGCCCGGACGGCCGATAGGGGATGGAGGCGGCCCCCGGGGCAAAACCGGGCGGGGCCCGGGCCCAATGACGTGAGAGGATGTCTGTTCTGTCGTACACCCCCGCGATGCCCCTGCTGGCCCAGATCGCCGAGACCGGCGGCGAGGGGCTCAGCGCCGCGCAGGCCCTGGGCGACGAGGCCCGCGTCATCGCCCTGGCGGGGCTGATGGCGGGGCTGGTGCTGTGGCTGGTGGGCGGGCGGGTGCTGCGGATCTCGTTCGGCGTGCTGGGCACGGCCCTGGGCGCGTTCTTCGGGCTCGTGCTGCTGCCGCTGACGGGGATGGCGCCGATCGAAACGGACTGGCAGGTCTTCACCACGATCTCGCCCGAGCAGCTCGGGCTGATGGCCGGCGGCATCCTGGGGCTGGTGCTGTCGGTGTCGCTGTACCGCGCGGCGATGGCGCTGGGCGCGGGGCTGGTGTTCGCGGGCGTGGGCGCGCTGGCGGGGCTGATCTTCATCAGCCACGCGCCGGTGCAGGACGCCCAGGGCGTGGACGGCGTGGACCCGGCGTACATGGAAACGATCGAGGGCACGACCACCGACGCCGGGGGCGAGATGCCCTCGCTCGAGGATCTGGTCACGACCACGGCGCTCGACGAGGCACGGGCCTGGACCGAGTCGCGCGGGCAGGACGCGATCGACGAGAGTCTCGACGGCGCGGAGCGTGCTGGGTTCAACGTGCGCGAGGCCCGGGCGCAGCTGGCCAACGCGGCCGAGCGTTCGAGCGTGTTCCTGAGCAAGGCGAACCGGGCCGCCCAGACCCAGTGGGATCGGCTGGAGGTCGGGCAACGCCTCGTGCTGCTGTGCTCGGTGCTGGCGGGGCTGGCGGCGGGGATGCTCTTCGGGCTCGTGGCGCCGCAGCGTTCGGCGGCGCTGATCAGCGCCATGGGCGGGTCGGCGATTGTCATCGGGTGCGGGCTGATGCTGGCCGACAGCTACGACCTGCCCAGTGACTCGCTGATGCGGCAGCCCGCGCCGACGTGGGCGATCGTCTGGGGTGTGGCCTCGGCGCTCGGGCTGACGTTCCAGCTCGGGGTGCTCGGGCGTCGGACCAGGGGCGGGGAACGCGACAGCAACGACGACGACTGACTCAGTCGTGCTCGGCGCTGGCGTGCTCAAGTTCGTGGGCGACGGGAGGGCCGGCGAACGTCGCGGCCTCCTGCGAGGCGGTCATCAGTTCCTGGCCAACGGCGATGAGCGCGACGACACCGAAGGCCGAGATCAACGCGGCGATGCGGCGCGAGCGGACACGAGCGAGCACGTCGTCCGCGGTGGACTCGTCGCCCTTGTCCAGCGCGACGGTCGCGACGATCTTCAGGTAGTAGAACGCGGCGATCGCGGAGTTGAGACCCAGGATGATCACCAGCGGGAGCTGGCCGGCGCTCACACCGGCGGTGAAGAGCCCGAACTTGCCCAGGAAGCCCAGCAGCGGCGGGAGCCCGAGCAGGCTCAGGCAGCAGAGCACCATCGACCAGCCGAGGATCGGGCAGCGGGCGCACAGGCCGCGGATGTCGTCGAAGCCCTCGCCCTCTTCACCATTGGGCTTCTCGATGCTGGCGATGACGGCGAAGGCTCCCAGGTTCATCACGCCGTAGCTGAGCAGGTAGAACAGCACGGCGGCCACCCCGTTCTGCCAGAACGGACCGCCCGGCTCGCCCGGGCCGGCGATGACGCCCACGAGCATGTAGCCCGAGTGCGCGATCGAGGAGTACGCGAGGACGCGCTTGATGGAACTCTGGAGCAGGGCCATGACGTTGCCCAGGGTCATGGTGACCGCGGCGACGACCCAGAGCATCCAGTGCAGGGCCTCGGGGAGATGCCCCCCGTTGTGTGTCCAGCCGGCGGTCCCGACGAGCAGCAGGATCGCGATGAAGCCGGCGGTCTTGGGGACGAACGCGAGGAAGGCCGAGACGGGGGAGGCGGCGCCCTGGTAGACGTCCGCCGTGTAGAAGTGCATGGGGACGGCGGCGATCTTGAACGAGACGCCCAGGACCGAGACGAGCAGACCCGCGATGGCGAGCGAGCTGAGGCCGTCGTTGGCGAAGACGTTGGCGATCTCTTGCAGGTCGGTCGTGCCCGCGGCGCCGTAGATGAGGCTGAACCCGTAGAGGAAGATCGCGGCGCCGAGGGCGCCGAGGAAGAAGTACTTGACGCCCGCCTCCTGGCTGCGCGAGCCGCGGGTGGAGATGACGACCATCATGTACGTCGGGAGGCTGGTGAGCTCGAGGGCGAGGAAGAGCCAGATGAGGTCGTCGGCCGAGGCGCACAGCATCAGGCCCGTGAGGCTGAAGAGGAAGAAGGCGTAGAACTCGGCGCGGGTGGCGTACCGCGCGCTGTATGTGGCCTTGCCCGCGGCGATGCGATCCTCGAGCTGGCGGTCAACCGTGCCCACAACCACGAGCAGCAGCCCGAGCCCGACGAGCGAGACGACCAGCTTGAGATAGGGGATCCACTGCGGGAAGAGCGAGCCGGGGTTGTTGGCGGGGCTGTTGATCGACAGCGCCGCGGCGATGACGAGGCCAACGGCGCAGAACCAGGCGCTGGTCTTGCGGACCTCGTGGCTCTTGCTCAGGCCGATGACCATGACGACGCAGGTCGTCAGGAAGAGCGTGATCTCGGGCCAGAGGTAGGCGATCTTCTCGATCACGGGCGCCCCTCCTCAGGAGTGCTGACTCGGGCGTGCTCGAGGGCAGGCGTGTCGCCCGGGTTCATGCCATGGTCCATCACCCACTGCTGGGTGAAGTTGACGGGCGCCTCGATGCCCTGGATGAGGGCCTTGGGATAGAGCCCGAAGCCCAGGCAGGCCGCGGCGAGGGGGAGCAGGCAGAGGATCTCACGCGCCGAGAGGTCCGCTGGCAGGCGGGGGGCGTCGTCGTCGTCGTGGTGATGGGCGTCGTTGTGGTGGGGCGGCTCGCGGAGCGGGCCGAAGCAGATGCGCCCGACCATGTAGAGCAGGTAGATCGCGGCGATGATCATGCCCGTGCCCGCGACAGCGGCGAACCAGGGGCCGAGGGTTCCGCCCTGCGCGCCGGGCTCGCCCATGGCGACCCAGCTCGCGTCGGACTGGAACGTGCCGATGAGGCAGAGCAGCTCGCTGGGGAAGCCGTTGAGCCCGGGCAGGCCCACGGAGGCCATGGCGAAGAAGACCATGAAGGTGGCCCAGACGGGCATCTTGCTGGCGAGCCCGCCGACCTGGCGCATGTCGCGGGTGTGGTAGCGCTCGTACATGAAGCCGATCATCAGGAACAGGGCGCCGGTCGAGAACCCGTGGCTGAGCATGTAGAGCACGGAGCCGGACATGCCCGTGGTGTTGAGCGCGAACAGGCCCAGCACACAGAATCCCAGGTGGCTGACCGAGCTGTACGCGACGAGCTTCTTGATGTCGTCCTGCACCCAGCAGATGAGCCCGGCGTAGACGATGCCGATGATCGAGAGGACGGCGATCTCCGGGGCGTACTCGACGACGGCCGCGGGGGCCATC
>JAJDDI010000003.1 GCA_029260375.1 Phycisphaerales bacterium
GCGCGCCCGTCCTGGACGCGGAGCGCCTCGTCGCGTTGTTCCTCGGTCAGCACGCCCCTCGTGACGAGGATGTCTCCAAGACGGATGGTCATCGTGTCGCTCCCGGTGTCCCTGGCGCCCGGGACTGCCCCGTGCGTCCACCGGGTATCGACGCCGATGGGGGGATGCTTCACACGCGGGGGCGCACAACACCGATCGTGCGCCCGTCCAGCGCGTGTGCGCACGGCGACGCGATCGGGGGGCGCATGCCGGGGGCGATCTGCGAAAGTTGGCGGTCGATCCGCGCGATCGCTTGACAGGCGCCGAAGTCGCGCAGCGAGCGCGCGGTTTGGGGCGGCTGGGTCGTGTGGGGGATCAGACGTTGGGTTCGATCGTGACGATCAGGCGCTTGGCGCGGAACTGCTCTTCGTAGAGCTCGGCCCGTTCGCGGTGGGTGAGCAGCAGGAGGCACATGCCGCGCTGGTGGGCGGTCATCATCGCCTCGAAGGCCTTGGTCCGATTCAGAGTGGTCAGCTCGAGGATGGCGCCCACGACGTCGAGCATCTCGTTGATGTCGTCATTGTGCAGCAGGACGCGGTAGGTCGGGAGGCGGTCGAGCTTGGGGGGGGCGGGCCTAGTCTGGGGGCGGGCCCTGGTCGCGGTTCCGCCCTGATTGGCGTTCTCCGTCGCGTCGCGCTGCGGCTCGTTCTGATCGGGCTTCTCGCTCATGGGCTCCCTCCTTGGGCTTGATCCGAGCTTACCGGACCGGCGGCGGCGAAGAAAGAGCTTCGGGTAGGCTGTGGATGAATCCCCGATGAAGCAAGGAGCGGCATGGACGCCGACGCGAGCAGCCCCAACCCGACCGACACGCCCGCCGACCCGGTCATCGACACCGAGCGCGTGATACCCGTGGTCGTTGGCGCGACGCTCGAGGGCGAGGCGCACGACCGGCCCGTGGCGCAGCGCCTGGCGGAGCTGATCAACCGGACGCTGGGGCACGAGGCCGATTCCGGCCCCGCGCTGGTGTGCACGGATTTGTGGTACCTCAACGACGAGTCGCTGCGGGCTCGCCCGACGATCAGCGTCGGGCGCCCGGACCGCAACGCGCTCTCGGCGTACCTGGGCGACAAGGCGCCCAGCGCGTTCGTGGTCGATGACGTGCTGATGGTGCAGGCCGACCCGGAGATGACCGAGGCGGTGGTGTGCTGCTGGGGGATCGACGCGAGGGCCACGGGATGGGCCGTGGACGCGTTTGTCGAGAAGTATCTCGACGCGTTCATCGAGGCGGCGGTTCGGTAGTCATTTCCCAACGCAGAACGTCGCGAAGACGCGCCCGATGATCTCGTCGGGGCTGACCTGGCCCGTGAGCTCGCCCAGGGCGTCGAGCGCGTCGCGCAGCGGGGCGGCGGTGAGTTCGAGCTGGCCCAGGGGCGCCGCATCAAGGGCGGCGCCCAGCGCATCGCGGGCGCGGCACAGCGCGTGAGCGTGGCGCGGGATGATGGACCGGGCCGTCGCGCCGCTCGCGCCCAGCGGCGCGTCGATCAGCGCCCGGCGCAGCGCGTCCAGGTGGTAGCCGTCGAGGGCGCAGACACTGATGCCCGCTTCGGCGGTGTCCGCGGGCAGATCCGCCTTCGTGCGCACGCGCAAGACCGGGGCGCCCTCGGGGGCGTGCTCGATGGGCGGGAAGCGGCCCGAGGGGTCGCAGTGGATAAGCAGATCGGCGCGCCGGATCGCGTCGAGCGCGTGGCCCTGGGCGTCCTGATCGCGTGCGTGCGCCGGCACGTCGAGACCCGGCAGGTCCGCGAGCTGGATCACGCCGGCGCCCGGGGCTTGGGCGTCGAGGCTGAGCGGCTCGATGAGCACGTCGCGCGTCGTGCCCGGGGCCTCGTGCGTCACGGCCCGCTCGCGCCCGAGCAGCGCGTTGAACAACGTGGACTTGCCCACGCTGGGCTCGCCCACGAGCACGCCCAGGGGCTGGGTTGCGCGGTGCTCCGCGGCGCCGCCCGAGGCGAGGTACTTCGCGAGGGAGCGCTCCAGAGCGCCGACGCGATCGGCGAGTTCGTCGGGGGGGATTGGCGTGACGCCTTCCTGGTCGGTGAAATCGATGCCGCCCTCGACGAGGGCGAGCAGGGTTGCCAGCTCGTCGGACCAGGCGCGGTAGGTCTGGCCCGTACGACCTTCGAGCAGGTCGCTGGCAGCCCGGAGCTGCTCGTCGGTGCGCGCGCTGATGAGCGCTCCCACCCCCTCGGCCTGGGCCAGGCTCAGGCGGCCCGACAGGTACGCGCGGGCGCTGAACTCGCCCGGCTCGGCCAGGCGGACGCCGTCAACGCCCAGCACGATCGCGAGCAGACGCTCGGCGAGGCGGGGGTTGCCTGTGAACAGGATCTCGGCGCTGTGCTGGGCGGTGTAGGAGGCGGGCGCGAGGAGGCGGAGGAGCAGGGCCGGGAGGGTCTGGGCGTCGCCCAGGCGGAGGCGGACCGGGGTCGCGATGCGCCGGGCGGGGTCCTCGATGCCCAGGGCGCGCAGCGCGCTGGGGGTGTCATCGCCCGAGAGGCGGAGGATGGCGCGCGGGGCGGCGCCCGGGCTGGAGGCGATGGCGGCGATGGTGCCGGGGGCGGACATGCGTCAGGATAGATGGCGCGGGGAGCGATTGGGCCGGTTGGAAACCGGCCCCACCCGGAACCGGCTTACTTGCGCTTCTTGTACTGGCGGGTGGGGATGATGCCCTTGCCCTGGTCCTTGGCGGCCTGCTGCGCCTCGGCGACGTCCTTGAGGCGGTCGAGGAACCCGCCGCCCTTCTTGTTGGCGCGGGCGGCCTTGATTTTCTCCGGGTCGAGCATGTCGTGCTTCTTCATGTGCGCCCGGATCCAGCGGTTCTCGACGATCGCGATCGAGGAGTTGGTGACGAAGTAGAGCGCCAGGCCCGAGGGCGCCGCGTACATGAACAGCGGGAACATAAAGATCATCATGACCTTCATCATTTTCTGCTGCTGCTGCTGTTCGGGGGTGAGCGTCGCGGCGGTCGGGGGCGTGAGGTATTTCTGGTGGGCGAAGAAGACGAAGGCCATGATGATGGGCAGGACGTTGATCGCGGTGACGCTGCCCCAGATCCAGAAGCTGAAGTGCATGAAGCTTGGCAGGGGGATGGCCTGATCGGGGCTGGCCAGGTCGGCCAGGAAGCCCCACTGCCCGCCGGATATCTTCTGGAAGACGCCGTAGAACGCGGGCTGGTGGCGGAGGTCGTAGACGAAGTAGAGCGTGGCGTAGAGGGCGATCCAGACGGGGCTCTGGAGGAACATTGGCAGGCAGCCGAGCATGCCGGCGGGGCTGATGCCCTGCTCACGCCAGAGCTTGGCGGTTTCTTGCTGGAGCTTCTTGGGGTCGTCCTTGTAGCGTTCCTTGAGCTTCTGCTGGAGCGGGCCCATGGCCTGCATCTGGACGCCGAAGCGCTGCATGCGGATCTGGCTCCAGCGGGTGATCGGGTGCAGGATTGAGCGGACCACGATCACGAGCAGGATGATCGACAGGGCCCAGTCGAAGGTGATCGCGTGCAGGGTTCGGAGGACAAAGAGCAGGGAGTGCGTCAGCCAGCCGAAGGTGCAGAAGGCGCAGATGGAGCCGAAGTTGTAGATGACGATGTTGTCGATTCCGAGCGACACGGCCAGGGGGTCGGCCGCGATCTCGGGCTCGTTGAGCGGCCCGGCGTACACACCGATCGACGCGTCCGACACCCCGCCCGGGGGCGCGACGCGCTCGTCGCTCGTGAGCGAGAGCAGGATGATCGGGGGGTGGTCCTTGTCGCTCTGCTCGCTCTCGGGGTTGAGCAGGTAGCGTTTGAGGGTCTTGGCCTCGCGGAAGAGTTTGTCCTCCGTGCCGGCGTTCTCTGGATCGTCCAGCAGCGGGTGGGCGACGACGGCGAAGTAGCGGTCCGTCATCGCGGCCCAGACCAGGCGGTACCCCTCGTTGAGGTTCCACTCGTCGGGCCAGAGCGTGCGGACGATGTCGTACCGACCCGTGGCCTTGTCGCGCTTGCCGATGATCTTGTTGCGCTGGGTGAGGCGGCTGTCGGCGGTGACCTGGGCGGAGGCGCCCTGCTTCTCGGGGTTGAGCAGGTAGCCGAAGCGGGCGCGGCGTTTGTCCCCGCCGTAGAGGGACTTTGGCGTGGGCAGATCAACCGGCCCGGTCTGCGTCCAGACGACGGCCATGGGCTCGGTGGTCAGGTTCTCAAGCTTCTGTTCGATCCGAAGCTCGTACGAGGCGGGCTCGATGACGAACCGGCGGGTGATCCGCGCGACGGTCTGGCCCTCGGCGTCGAGGATCTCCGCCTCGAATAGCCCGGGGTCGTCCGGGCTCTGGCGCCACGTGTCGGCGCTGTTTCCCAGGGCAACGGACTCGGCGTTGATCGTGACGCGCTCGAGCGCGAACGGGACGGCCTTGTAGTAGTTGGCCCGGTCCACGCGCGCGAGCTGCAGGGTCACGTGCTTCTCGCGCTTGACGCTCTCGTAGGCATCAGTGAGCGAGAGGCGTTCGATGCCGGCGCCGAAGCGGGAGAACTCGATCGAGAGCAGCTCGGTGGTGTGCTCGGCGTAGGGGGCGAGGACCGCGAGCGTCTCGGGCAGGTTCTCCCACTGGCGGACGAAGAGCGTGGGCTCGGGGGCTGGCTCGGCCTCGGGTTGGGGTTCGGGAGGCGCCTCGGGTTGGGTTTCGGGCGTGACCTCGGCGGGCGCCTGCGTATCGGGCGCGGCGTCGTCACCGGGCTGCGCGTGGGCCAGGGGCGAGGCGAGGGCGAGCAGGAGGGCGAGGATCGGGGCGAAGATTGTGGCCGCCGGGGCGCCCAGGGGCGCGCGACGGGTGCGGGATGTGGGCATGCTTCGCATGGTCCTTGGTTCGAGGTCATCGCCCGAGGTCGGGGCGCGGTCTCATCGGCCTTCGTACAGGCGGTCGCCCAGCCAGTCGTGCAGCTCGGGGATCGCCTTGATTTTGTCGGCGGTGGTCTTGACGTCGTACTCGACGCGGTGGAACTCGGCGCGGTCGGTGTGCAGCACGACGTAGCTGGCCCGCGGGTCCTGGTCTCGCGGCTGGCCCACGGAGCCGACGTTGATGATCACCTTCTCGCTGTCCATGAACTTGTAGCAGCCCGAGTCGCCGATCTCGGCGGGCGGGTAGAAGTCGGGCTCGTCGGTGAAGACGCCCGGGACGTGGGTGTGCCCGACCAGGGCGATGCGATCGACGCGCTCGAAGATCGCCTCGAGCTTGTCGGGGGCGTCGGTCGCGTCGTCGGGGAAGATGTACTCGTTGATCGGGCGTCGCGGCGAGGCGTGGACCGAGAGCACGGGCACATCGCTGCCCGGGAGCGTCTCGACCACGCGGACGCGGAGACGCCCCAGGAAGTCGTATCGCCTGGCGCGGAGGTCCTCGTCCTGCTCGGCATCGAACTGGGCGCGGGTCCAGTAGGCGCTGGACTCGGCGGCGGGGTTGAAGTTGGTCGGCTCGTAGAGGACACCGAAGTCGTGGTTGCCCATGAGCGTCCAGGCGCAGGCCTCGGCAACCATGTCGACGACCTTGAGCGGGTCGGGGCCGTAGCCGACGACGTCGCCCAGGTTGATGACGCGGTCGATGCCCTTGGACCTGATGTCATCGAGGACCGAGCGGAGGGCTTCGGCGTTGCCGTGGATGTCGCTGATGACCGCGGTGGGCACGTGGAGGGGCCTCCTGGGTGCTGAGACGGCAACTCTAGAGACCCCCCGGGCGTTCGGCAATCGCCCCGGGGATGGGGAGCGCGCGAGGGTCCGCCCCGGTTCTCTCCGATTCCGGGTGGGAATCTTGCGCCGGATTGTCGCGGCCCTATCATGCCGAGCGGAGCAGAGACCGATGGATCGGTCTGCGGGCCGGGACCGTCGAAACCCCCGGAACCGTCCCGAGAACCCGCCAGATGGCGTGAGCCACTGGCACGACATGACTTAGGCAGGATGGACCATGCCAGCAGCCAGTGTCAGCTACCAGCGAACCCGTGAGATGACGATTGACGAGCTGTTGCTCGAGAATCGGATTGTCTTCCTCGTGGGCGAGATCAACCACGCGTCGGCCTCCCGGGTGCTGATGCAGATGCTCTACCTCGAGAACCAGAGGAAAGCGCAGGAGATCAACTTCTACATCAACTCGCCCGGCGGCAGCGTGGACGACACGCTGGCGCTGTACGACACGATGAAGTTCCTCTCCAGCCCGATCGCGACGTACTGCATCGGGCGGGCGTACTCGGGGGCGGCGGTGCTCCTGGCCGCGGGGAGCAAGGGGAGGCGGTTCGCGCTGCCGCACGCGAAGGTGATGATCCACCAGCCGTACGGCGGGATCACGGGCCAGACGGAGGACATCCGCATTCAGGCCGAGCAGATCATCAAGGCCAAGCGTGCCCTCAACGAGATCCTCGCCGAGTGCACGGGCCAGGACGTGGACCAGGTCCAGAGAGACGGCGAGCGAGACCGGTACTTCACGGCGCAGGAGGCCGCGGACTACGGTCTGGTCGATGCCGTGCTGAGCCACCCGCCCAAGGAAGATCAGAACAAGTCCGCGCTCTGAACCCGAACGCACCCACCCGAGACGCCGGAACCGGCGACCCGCGAAAGAGACACGACCCATGTCCTACCTTGTCCCCATCGTCATCGAGCAGACCGGGCGCGGCGAGCGCTCGTACGACATCTACTCGCGTCTGCTCAAGGACCGGATCATCTTCATCTCGGGCCCCGTGGGCGATGAGATGGCGAACCTGGCCGTCGCCCAGCTGCTGTTCCTCGCCAACGAGGACTCCAAGAGCGACATCCACATCTATGTCAACAGCCCCGGCGGCAGCGTGACGGCGGGCCTGGGCATCGTGGACACGATGAAGTACATCCAGCCCGACGTGTGCACCTACATCATCGGGCAGGCGGCGTCGATGGGCTCGGTCATCGCCTCGTGCGGGACCAAGGGCAAGCGATACGCGCTGCACAACGCCCGGAACCTGCTGCACCAGCCGCTGCTCTCGGGCGTGATGGAGGGTCAGGCGACCGACATCGAGATCGAGGCCAGGGAGATGCTGCGCCTGCGCGATCGCCTCTACGCGATCTACGCCGACGCGACGGGGCAGCCCGCCGAGAAGATCATGAAGGACTGCGACCGGAACCTCTGGCTCGACGACAAGGAAATGATCGAGTACGGCCTGATCGATCAGGTCCTCGAGGACATGCCCGCGATCCATCACGAGAAGACCGACTGAGTCGTCCTCTCGCCAGGTCGCGCTGTCTCAGAGAATCCCGAGTCCGACGCACGCGTACGCGATTGTGGCGCTCACCAGCCCGAGGACGATGAAGTCTCTCAGGGCGTGACACCCGGTGGACTTGCAGGGCCCGGTCCAGGTGTGCTCGCGGGGGCGGGTCTGGGGGGCGGGCTCAAACGTCAGTAGCGGCGACGCCTTGGTGATCTTCATGGCTCTCTCCCTCGTTCTTTGGATGTCTGCGCCCACATCCTGACACGGGGCCGCGGGGATGCCACGCGCCCGGCGCGAAGGCCGTCCGGATTCCAGATCGGGGCCTGGGCAGCCCCTGCGATCCCCCGAAAGCGACTCGCTGGCGGGCGAAACAGGCCCGAGAATCGCAGGAAACGCCCCACCGTTGGCTCTAGGAGAGGCGCCGGGGTCCCCGCGTCCGCTGGCGCGGCGGACCGCCGTGAGCCGATGTCGGTGCGTGTACGGGATTCCCCGTCATCGAAAGGATCTCCGATGGACATGCTGATGGATCTCTGGCTGCCGATCGTGATCGCGACGGTTGTGGTCTTTGTCGCCAGTTCGATCGCGTGGATGGCGCTGCCCCACCACAAGGCGGACATGAAGGTGCTGCCCGACGAGAACGCGGTGGGCGTGGCGGTCAAGGGACTCGCGGCCGGGTCGTACTACTTCCCGAACTGCCACAACAAGGACGACATGAAGTCCGACGACTTCAAGCAGCGGTGGAAGGCAGGCCCCTGGGGGATGCTGACGATCCCGAACAAAGCACCGAGCTTTCCTGCCAGTCTGGGCACGATCTTCGTCGAGTTCTTTGTGATCACGGTCGTGATCGCGTACATCGCGGGGCTGGCGCTCGCGCCCGGCGCGGAATACATGACCGTCTTCCGCGTCGTCTCGACCGCGGGCGTGCTGGGCTACATGCTCGGCGGCATCGGCGGGAGCATCTTCATGATGAAGACGTGGCGGGCCGTGTTCATGATGATGCTCGACGGGCTGGTCTTTGCGCTGCTCACCGCGGGCATCTTCGCCGCGTTCTGGCCCGACCTGGCGGACACGCTGCCCACGCCGTAAGCAACGCGGCTCAATCTCGATCGGTGGCACGGCTGACCCGACAGGGCAGCCGTGTTCTTTTTTGGAAGCACCCGCACGCCTGCCCTTCGGGTCAGGCGTTGCGCCGGGCGCGCCAACAGTCAGGCGTTCGCGTGCGTCGCGGCCTGCGGCAGAGGGAAGCGGGCGCACAGCTCGCGGACCTCGGCGCGGACCGCGTCTGCCGCCCTGGCCAGCTCGCTCTCGCCCTTGAGCCCGGCGCTGAGCACGCGGTCGATCCACGCGCCGATCTGCTGCATCTCGCCTTCCTTGAACCCGCGCGTGGTCGTCGCGGGCGAGCCCAGGCGCAGGCCCGAGGTGGTCATGGGCGGGCGGGGGTCGTCGGGGACACCGTTCTTGTTGGTGATGATGCCCGCCCGCTCGAGCCACGCCTCGGCGTCCTTGCCGGTGAGCTCGCGGTCGCGCCCGGTCAGGTCCACGAGCATGAGGTGGTTGTCGGTGCCGCCGGAGGTGATCCGGTAGCCGTGCTCGGTGAGGGCCGCGGCCAGGGCCCTGGCGTTGGCGATGACCTGGCGCTGGTAGAGCTTGAAGTCGGGCCTGAGGGCCTCGCCGAAGGCGACGGCCTTGGCGGCGATGATGTGCATCAGCGGCCCGCCCTGGACGCCCGGGAACACGGCCCGGTTGATGGCCTTGTTGAGGTCCTCGTCGTTGGTCATGATCAGCCCGCCGCGCGGGCCGCGCAGGGACTTGTGGGTTGTCGTGGTGACGACGTGGGCGTGCGGGAAGGGGCTCGGGTGCTCGCCGGCGGCGACGAGTCCCGCGATGTGCGCGATGTCGGCGATGAGCAGCGCCCCCACCTCGTCGGCGATCTCGCGGAACCTGGCGAAGTCGATCACGCGGGGGTAGGCGGAGTAGCCGCAGAGCAGGGCCTTGGGCCTGTGCTCGCGGCAGACGCTGCGGACGGAGTCGTAGTCGATGCGTTCGTGCTCGGGGTGGTTCTTGTCGTAGTGGAGGGCGTAGTGGACGGGGTTGAAGTAGGCGCCGGAGAAGTTGAGCTTCATGCCGTGGGACAGGTGCCCGCCGTCCTTGAGGATCAGCGATGCGAAGGTATCGCCGGGCTGCATGGTCGCCATGAACACGGCCATGTTCGCCTGGGCGCCCGAGTGGGGCTGGACGTTGGCGAAGGTGCAGCCAAAGAGCTGCTTGGCGCGGTCGCGGGCGAGCTGCTCGACGGCGTCGTGGTGGACGCAGCCGCCGTAGTAGCGACGCCCGGGGTAGCCCTCGGCGTACTTGTTGGTGAGCACGGAGCCGGCGGCGGCCATGACCGCGGGCGAGGCGTGGTTCTCGCTGGCGATGAGCTCGATCGTGCTCTCCTGGCGTTCGCCCTCGAGGGCGATCAGATCGGCGATCTCGGGGTCGGCGGCGCGGAGGGTGTCCATGTCGGGGCTGTGGGTGGTCATGGGGGGAGTGTAGAGCAACCCCCGCGATTGGGGCGGGCTCAGGGGGCCAGCGCGGACTGGATCGCAGTCACAATCACCAGGAGAATGAACGCTCCGAAGATGATGGTTCGAATGAGGAGCTTGCCCGAGATCCGGCGACCCGCGAGTGGACCGGCGATAGCGATCGGCGCCGGCCTGAACAGTCGGACCGTCGCAAAGTCAACCCCACACTCCGGGCAGCGAAGCCGCAGCGGGCAGCTCTCCACCCAGCTCGCCACCTCCCCCGACTGGTTGTAGCCGCAGCGGGGGCAGCGGGGTGGCGCCTTCGATTTGGCGGCGGGTTTATGTGGTTCTTTCGATCCCATGTGCAGTTGAGGGTACGGGAGATCAGGGGCGGGTTGACAGATGAGCATTCGGATGGAAAGGAGAGAAGGCGGAGATCACGGGCGGGACGCCCGTGCCACGAGGGGGGGAAAGAACTCGCAGATCACCCCGCGGCGATGACGCGGAGGGTCTGGATGTGATCGGTAAGCATGACCGCCCCGGCGCCGACGACGAGCGCGACGAGCGAGATCAGCAGCCAGCCCGCCCGCCCGCGGGGGACGCGCCAGGCGGTGACGATCGCGGATCGCCACCACAGGAGGATCCAGACGCCGATCACCGCCAGGAGGACGGGCGACTCGGTGGCGCGGACGAGCCCCCGGGCGACCGTTTCAATCGTGTCGCGTTCCTGCGTGAAGTCGCTGTAGACCCATCGGGCGTAGGCGAACGCGTCGATCGCGCCCGCGAGAGCGCAGAACAGGAAGAGGGCGGCGAGCCAGGCGAGGCCGTAGGTCCAGGCGCGGAGGGCGTGGAGCGCGGTCACGCCCGCTTGGCGCCGGTCCCTGGCGAGCCCGAGCAGCAGGAGGAGGAAGACGGTGTGCCCCGCGAGCGGCCCGGCGAGCCAGGACGGGTCGAGCACGCCGTCGCTCTGGGTCTTGCTCGCGAAGGCCGGGGAGGCGATCTCGCGCGCGATGGTCGCGCCGTCGGCGCCCCAGCCCGGCGACGAGGGCGGGCTGATCGTGAAGGCGAGCATGTCCAATGCGCCCGCGGCGCCCATGAGCAGGCGTGACAGCGCGACGATCAGCAGGAACAGGACGAGCGCGCTGACCGAGACCGGAACCGAGGGCGAGACCTCGCGCCAGAACCCCCAGGGGCGCCAGAGGCGGGGCGGGAGCACGGCGCAGCGCCAGAGTCTTGCCGGGAACGACGGCGCGGTGTCGGGGATCCAGCGCGGCGTCTGGGCGCGGTCGGGCGGGGCGATGCTCATGATCGCCAATGGTACAGGCGACGGCGGGCGCGGGTCAGTCGTCGGCGCCGGGCGCCACGCCCGGGATGGGCGTCTCGCGGACCTTGCGGGCCAGGGTGTACTGGGCGTACAGGTTGGTTTCGAGGCTGATCCCGTTGGCGCCACGGTCGAGGAAGAGCGCCTTGCCGATCTTGCGCGCCGGCTCGTCGTCAGCCTCGTTGAGCGCGAGGAGCTCAAAGCCGGCGGCCTCCCACTGCTCGCGCGTGAACGGGCAGGAGAAGTCCGAGGCGGGGAACTGCTCCCAGAGCTCGGGGCCGGCGCCGCCGATGTTGTAGACGATCGCGTACCCACCCGTCTTGAGCGCTTGGTTGGTGCGCGCCAGGAACATCTCATGGGTCGTGCGCAGGCGGACCCGCAACTCGGGGCGAACATCCACGTTTTCAAGGTCCATCGGGCCCTTGCGGAGCACGTTGCGGGCCATGATCAGGTCGTAGCCGGTCCCGACGTTCTCGCGCGCAAACTGCCCGGCGGGCCAGTAGCCCTGGAAGAGGCGCAGGGAGCCGTTGGCGCCCGAGCCGCCCGTGATCTCTCCCGTGTCGCCGGGCAGGGTGTACATCGCCGAGATCAGCGAGGATGACTCGATGCCCGTCACGTCGGCGCCGCACTGGGCGAGAAGACGCAGCTGCCCGATCTGCCCGTACCCGAAGTCGAAGATCTTCTTCTCGTTGAACGACTCCCACCCGGCGGCCCCGGCGGCGATGTCGAGCGGGCGCGCGTACGCCAGAGGCGATCCGTAGATCGTCTGGTAGTACTTGGTCATCCCGATGTCCTGCGCGATGAGCTGGTCCTTGATCTCGTCGGACAACATCTGAAACTCGGCCTCGCTGATCCCGTCGGGCACCGCGGACTGGCGGACGAAGATCCTGCGCGGCTGGATCTCGGGAAGCTCCGGGACCTCCGCCAGGAACTCGCGGGCGGCCTGCGTCTCCATCAGCGGCTCGAGCCCCTCGGCCTCGAGCATGAACTTGCGGATCACACGCGACAGCTTGGGGCGGGCGAGCGCCTCGTCCGCGAGCTGTTCGGCCCTGCTCTCGGGCTCGGTCGCCTCGGGCTGGGCTGGCGGGTCCACGGGGGCCTGGACCTCCTGCGGGGCGGCGGGCTCGGCACTCGGTTGGGACTCGGACCCGGTTGTCGCGTCGGTCTCGACCACGGGGCTGGTCTTGGCGGGGGCGGGCGTCTCATCGCACGCGCTCAGGGCAGCGAGCGAGAGGATCAGCGTCGGGATCAGGATCGGTCGCATGGGGTCGGTCCTCCCGCGGGCCAGACCGGCCCGCGTGTTCATTCATACGCCCCGGAAGGGCAGAAGGTGCGATTCAGTCGCTCAGCGGGACGACAAGAGAGAGGCAATCGGCCACCCGCGGGGGGTGATCGAGGTCGATCGGCAGGTAGACGCCCTGCTCGTGGTCGCTCGAGAGCACGAGGGCGTTGGGCTCGACGAGCGCCGCGCCGGTGGGCGCGTGCTCGTGCCCGAGGATGAACATGTTGATGCCCCATCGCTCGACCAGGTCCTCGAGCTGCTCGTCGTCGTAGCCCCGCCCCCAGATCATGAGGTGGGCCGAGCCCTGACGGGGCTGGTAGTCGTCCTCGGTCAAGTCGCGCAGCAGCACGGACGGGTCGAAGCGGGCCATCATCGCGGGCCCGGGCAGCGAGTGGGCGCACAGGATGTCGCCCGCGGGCGTGTGCACGCGCAGGGCCAGGGGCATGGAGCGCACGAAGTCGGCGATGGCCTGGCTGACGCGCGGTGCGTCGTCGCCGAACACGTAGTCGAGGCCGTCATCGAACGCGTCCACGACGCGGACGCCGTTCTTCACGATGCCCGAGCCGAGCACCTGCGCCAGCTCGTGGTTGGCCAGCAGGGTGTGGACATACTCGGGGAAGCGGGCCTTGAGCGCGGCGACGCGGGCCAGGGCGCGGTAGGAGAAGTCCACGCCGTTGATCAGGCGCTCGGGGTGGATGATCTCGTGCAGCGTCAGGTGCGCGCGGTCGGCATCGTCGTCCTCCTCGCGGAGGTGCGCCGCATCGACGAGCTTGGCAAAGTGGATGGGGTTGTCGTGCAGATCGCCCGTGGCGATGAGGCGACCGGGGGCGCTGATGACATCGATCGATCCGGACCGGCAGCTCGCCTGGCGGTTGGCCCGGGCCCCCTCAGAAAACGCCGCACACACCGCGTCCGCGTCTTTCAGGTCGATGGGGGGCACGGGCGCCTCACTCGTCCTCGTCGAGCACAAGGCCGGCGCGCGACGCCTCGGACTCGGCCCGGGTCCGGAGCAGGCCAAGGATCAGCTCGAGCTTGTCGGCAACCTCGTTCATCGTCGGACGCTTGGCCTGGCTCGGCTCCACGCAGTCCATGAGAAGGTCGCTGAGTCGCTCGTCGATGTTGGGATTGATCTCGATGGCGGGCGTGGGCCTCTCGAGCACCGCGGCGTCGAGCGAGCCCGACAGCGACGAGTCGTTCTTGGAGAACGCCGTGGGAATGTGCTGGCGGGTGAGCACCCAGTACATCGTCGCGCCGAAGTTGTAGACGTCGGTCTTGGGAACGATCTGCTCACGCCGCACCTGCTCGGGGGCGATGTAGTCGGGCGTGCCCTGGATGCGCGGCTTGACCGTCCCGATCTTGCAGCTCTGCCCCAGGTCGATGAGCTTGGCAAGCTTGCGTCCGTTGGCGGCGGGGCAGGCCATGACGTTGTGCGGCTTCATGTCCGCGTGAACAAAGCCGCGCTCGTGCATCTGCTCGAGGGCGTGCGCGGTCTGGGTGAACATGTCCACGGCCTCGACAAAGTTCTTGGGGCGGTACGTGTCCAGGGCGGCGCCGTCCACGAACTCCATGACCAGGTACAGCTCCTTGGACGAGAGCAGCGAGCCCTTCTTGATCATCCGGGGGATCTGGCGGATCGACTCGTGGTCGAGCTGCTGGGCGATCTTGTACTCGATCTCGGCCTGGTCGAGGAACCGCTGGTCCTTGGGGCCGTTCTTCTCGAGGTGCTTGAGCGCCCAGATCTGCTTGGTCTTGGGGTCGCGGACGAGATAGACGACCGAGGCGGCGCCGCGGCCGATCTCGGCCATGACGCGGTACCCCTCGACGAGGTCGCCCTTCTCCTTGATCGTCGGTGTCGTTGACATCGGCGAGGCGTACATCCTGCCCGCGAAGGCTCTGGTTCACTCCCCCGACAGAGTAAGCCGGGACGGGACGATCGACGCGATATCACCCGGCAGCGGGAGCCCGGGTCGGCGGCGAACGCGACACGATCTTAGTCGGCAGGATCACGCTGGGGGTGCATCTTGAGGCTCGAGGACGTGGATTCGTGGGGAGATCGCCCGTGCGGGACTCGGCCGTCGCTCAGGGCGCGAGGGCGATGAGCTCGCGGAAACGGGCCTCGGGGAAGAACGCGCCCGGGCTGCGGGTGGACGCCAGGTCCGAGTGGAGCAGGATGCGGTCGGCGGGGATGTCCAGCTCGCGGGCCAGCGCGTTGGTCAGCTGGGCCAGGGCCCGGATCTGGGCGTCGGTGAAGCGGCGATGATCGCCGTTGCCCACCAGGCAGACGCCCACGGACGTGAGGTTGTACCGGTCCCCGTTGGGGCCGGCGACGTGGGCGCCGGGGAGCTGGTCGAGCCAGCGCCGCCCGACATGGATCTCGCCGTCGCTCATGCCCACGCCGTTGCCGATGACGAAGTGGTACCCGAGCCCCGCCAGGCCCATGGCCCGGTGCTGCTCGTCGAGCGTCGCGGGGGAGCCCGCGGGCGAGCCCGAGTGGTGGATCACAATCGAGGCCCACCGCTCACGATCGAGCGGGGCGTTGGTGCGGAAGATGGACTCGATGGTGGACGGGCCCGAGAGGTGCGTCAGGGGCGAGAGGGTGACGCCCTGGAGGGCGCTGACGCCCTGATCGGTCAACGCGGAGAGCCCGGCGCCGAACACGGTCATCGCCGCGAGCAGGGCGCCCCACACAACCTTGGTGCGGCGCGACACGCGTTGGACCTGAGATGAAGCCATTTGGCGCGTCCGTGCCACGGCAGCCTTGCCTTGAAAGGAATCCGTTCGGGTCGGCAACGCGATCCTGCGCCACCGAGTTCGAGACTACCAAACGATCGGAGAACCCGCCCCGGACTCTTGCAGTTTCTCCACAGATTCCGGTGGGTCGCTCTCGCGCGGCGCGTACTCGGACGTTGGGCGATCAGTCCTTGACGAGCAGTCGGGCGCGGAGGTTCGGGGTGCGCCTGCCGAACTCGTCCTCGATGAACGGCGTCGAGTCCTCGTTCCGCGTGCGGTCGTAGCGGCTGAACTGCGTCCGTTCGTCGTCGGCCCGCAGCGCCGATCGCTTGCAGGCGCTCAGCCCAGAGCAGGCCAGCAGGCACAGCGTGAGCGCGAGCAGCGAGCGAGCCCCCAGGGCCGCTCCGCCCCCAGCCTTGGTTTGTGCGTTGTTCGTCATGTGATCATCGGCCCGGGAAAGAAAGTCAGGGTCCAAAAACAGTGTACCGCCCCGAGTCATCGGAGCGGCCCACTGGAGGAGAGAGAGATGAGATCCTGAAATCGACGGGTCAGGCCGATAAGTGTTGTTCTGACAGAAGGTACGCCGATTTCAGCACGGAGTTCGTCGCGGTGAACAGGTTTTTCAACGCCAGCATCGAGGTTCATGCGTTGTTCGCCTCGGACAGGCGTCCTTGGGCGTCGAGGGCGATCTCGCCGCGCCCGATCATTTGCCGAACACCCTCGGACGCTGCGGCGCACATGATCGTCGCGACGTTGAGCGATCGCTCGCCTGGCGCCATGGGGAGGCAGACGCATCGGTCGGGATCCCGGTCCAGGGCCGCGTCGGGCAGACCGCGGGTCTCGGAGCCGAGCAGCAGGTGATCGCCGCGCCGCAAGTCGGCGTCGTACAGGCTTCGGCTGGCGCGGGTCGAGAGCGACCAGACCCGGGCGCCGGGCGCCAGCGAGCCCCGGTAGGCGTCGAGGCTGTCGTGTTCGTAGAGGTTCAGGCGGGGCCAGTAGTCGAGCCCGGCGCGTCGGCAGGCCTTCTCGTCGATGTCGAACCCGAGCGGGTGGATCAGGTGCAGCGCGCAGCACAGGGCGACGCAGGTGCGCCCGATGTTGCCCGTGTTGTTCGGGATCTCGGGCTGGTGCAGCGCGATGTGGAGCAGCGGCGTTCGCACGGGGCACACTAGCGCCGAAACACAACGCGGGCGCCCAGATGGGCGCCCGCGGTCGAAGCGAATGCGAGTGTTGAGGGGTCAAGGACCCGGTCAGTCATCGACGCGCATGGCGCGGTCGGCCCGGACGACCTGCTCAAGGATGCCCTCGAAGTCCGCGTCGCCCGGGAAGCCCTGCCAGCGGGCGACGCCGTCGGAGCTGAGGATGACCACGTGCGGGATGGCCGCGACGCGGAGTGACTTGTACAAGCGCTGCTCGCCGTCGAACGCGTCAGCGTACGTGTGGTCCGTGGTCGCGAGGTAGGACTCGACCTTTTCGAGAGTCTCGCGCTGCCCGGCGACGCCGATGGCGACAACCTCGCCCGAGTACTTCTTCTGCATCGCGTCGAGCCTTGGGCTGAACTGCTTGCACGGCCCGCACCACGACGCCCAGAAGTCGATCACGACGACCTTGCCCTCGGTGTCGGGGCGCTGCGAGCCGTTGATCCAGCGCAGGCCCGTGAGCGGGTTGTCGAGCTTGTCGCCCTGCACGTCGGTGTTGGCGTAGAGCTTGCCCGTGTTGGGCTCGGGCCATTCGAAATCGGTCGAGGGCGAGCTGGCGACGGGCTTTGATGGCGTGGACGGCGTTGGGGCCGGTTCGTACGCGATGGTCTGGCCGCGCTTGCGGGCCTGGACGGCGGGGTCCTCGCGGATGATCTGCTCGACGATCTCGGTGAACCTGGAGTTGAGGGGGTTGCCCTGCCAGCGGACGACGCCGTCGGTCGAGAGGACGACCGTGTGGGGGATGCCGCGGACGCCGAAGGCGTTGTTGAGCTTCTGGCTGTCGTCGTGGAGGTACGAATACGAGTGGGCGTTCTTGACGAGGTACTTCTTAACGATCCCGGCCTTCTCGCCCGAGCCCGAGATGGCCAGCACGGCCAGCTCGTCCCGGTTGGCCTTCTGGAGCTTGTCAATGGTCGGGGCCGCACGCTTGCACGGGCCGCACCACGTCGCCCAGAAATCGATCACGACGACCTTGCCGTCGGTGCTGACCTCATCGGTGAGCCACTGCTCGCTGCCGAGCTGGGCGGGCATGGGCTTGCCCTGGAAGCTCTTGGCGCTCAGCTTGGCGTTGTGCTCGGGCCAGTCCGCCTTGGCGTACATCGCGGCGGGGATGGTGATGCCCGCGGATTCAGCGGTCGAGGTTTGGCCCTGCTCGAGGCCCGCGGCGATACGCCCCTCGGTGGTCGTCCGGCGCTGCGCCTCGCCCGAGGCGTGCTCGGCGGTCTCGGCGATGAGCTGCTCGACCGCGTCGCCGATCGACCCGTTGGCGATGTCCGCGTAGCGGAGCTGCCCGGCGCGATCGATGAGGTACACGTCCGGGTCGTTGTCCGCCTGCAGCGCCTTGCGCACCAGCCCGAGGCGGTCCCGCGCCACCGGGAACGGGATCATGCCCGACTCGACGTAGCTCTGGAACTCGTCCCACCCCGCGTCGGGGTGCAGGGCGACGACGCGCAGCCCCTCGGACCCGAACTCGCCCGAGAGACGCTTGATCGTTGACGCGATCACCAGCGATCCGGGCTGCGCCGCGTCCAGGGTGACGAGCATCAGCACCGAGCCGCGCATGTCCTCGACGGCGAACCCGTCCGCGTTCTTCCAGTCCTCGAGCGAGGCGAGCATCGCGTGGTCAAACGGCGTCGCCTCGATCGCGTTGAGGGCCTCACGTCGGTCGCCTCGCCCCTCGCGCTCGGCGGGCTCGCCCAACGCACCGGCGCTTGCCGCGATCAGCGCCACACCGCTTAAGATCAGTCCTCGCATGCCAGAATCCTCCAAAGGTTCATGCCCGAGTGAGCCGCCACCCCTCGGGCGGTCCGCCGCCATGGGGATGATGATTTGGATCGCATTGTGCCAACCGAGCACCGGCGCCCGGTGTTCCACATATCGTCGCCCAACCCATGATCCCGCGAGAACCCGGGCGGCACAACCCCATCGCCCGATGTTGGAGGGCGGGGGACGTCAGGAGCCCAGGATCGAGGCCAGGGCGATGGAGCAGGCAACGGTGACGTTCAGCGAGTCGGCGCCAGGGCGTTGGTCGATCCGGGCGTGCTCGGGGATCAGATCGAGCGTTTCCGGCGTAAGCCCGGGCCCCTCCGCCCCGACGAGCAGGGCGATCCGCTCCCCCGGACGGGGGGTCAGCTCCCGGACGGGTCGGGCGCGGGGCGATGGCGTGAGGGCGATCACCCGGACGCCCCCGCCCAGCAGCGCGGCGAGCCCGTCGTGCCACGGGTCGAGCGTCGCGAACGGGACGCGCAAGGCCTGGGCGATGGAGACGCGCAGGGCCTTGCGGTAGAGCGGGTCGCAGCAGCGCGGGCTGAGCAGGACCGCGGGGGCGCCGTGGCGAGCAGGATCAACGAGCACGCCCAGCGAACGGAAGATCCCGCCCACGTTGTCGTGGTTGGCCAGATCCTCCATGAGGACCATGACGCGCGCGTCCTTGGCGAGCGTGAGGGCGTCGGGCGTGTCGGCGCGCCGGGCGCAGGCGAGCACGCCGCGGTGGATGTCAAAGCCCGCGAGCGACGCCACCAGCGACCGGCTGGCGACGTACACGGGCACGCCCTCGGGCAGCAACTCGAGCGCGTCACGCATCGAGTCGAGGCGAGTTTCAGTGATCAGCACGGACTCGGTCGCCACGCCCAGGGCGATCATCTCGCGGACGACCAGCCCGCTCTCGCCCATGAACAGGCCGCTGGCCATGCCCGTGCCGGTGGTCTGGCCCGTGGCCGCGGGGTTATGCCTGGCCCGGAGCCAGGCGTCCTTCTGGTCGCGGTAGACCTCCAGGCGCGGGTCCTGCGGGTCATCGACCGGGATGAGATTCACGTCGGGCACGCGGGGGATTCTCCGGGCATCCTCAATCGCTCGCTCATGGGATCCTCATGAGATAGGGCGATGAGGCCGAACCCTACACTCCGGGCCGGCCCCCGGCGGGGCGAACCCGAGGAGCGATTCGCGTGGAGATCTGGCAAGCGGTCATTCTGGGACTGGTCGAGGGGGTCACGGAGTACCTCCCGGTCAGCTCGACGGGGCACCTGATCCTCGCCTCGGCGCTGATGGGCCTGGACACGCCCGAGGCCAAGGCCTCGGTGGACGCGTTCAACATCGTGATCCAGGGCGGGGCGATCCTGGCCGTGCTGGGGCTGTACCGCGAGCGGGTCATCCAGATGATCCGGGGCCTGCTGGGCAGGGACCGCGACGGGCGGCGCCTGGCGATCAACATCGTCATCGCGTTCATCCCGGCCGCGGTGCTGGGCGTGCTGCTCAACGACATCATCGAAGAGGCGTTGTTCTTCGCGGGCCCGGTGCTCGCGGCTCTGGCCCTGGGCGGGGTGTACATGATCCTGCTCGACCGCTGGAAGATCCGGGTCCACCTGGAGGCGGGCGAGGACGACGAGACCACGCACACCACCGATATCACCGAACTGAGCTGGCGCCAGGCGTTGATCATCGGGTTCATGCAGACGATCGCGATGATCCCGGGCACGAGCCGCAGCATGATGACGATCACCGCCGGCGTGCTGGTGGGGCTCAAGCCGAAGCAGGCCGCGGAGTTTAGTTTTTTGCTGGGTCTGCCGACGCTGGGCGGGGCGTGCGTGTACAGCCTGGGCAAGAACCTGAAGGAATCGAGCGAGACGGGCGCACCCAACATGTTCGAGGTCATCGGGTGGGGGCCGATTGTCGCGGGCCTGCTCGTGGCGACGCTCAGCGCCGCGCTGGCCGTGAAGTGGCTCGTGGGGTTTCTCAACAAGCACGGGCTCGAGGCGTTCGGGTGGTACCGCCTGGCGCTGTGCGCCCTGCTGGGCGGGCTGATGCTCGCGGGGATCGTGAGCATCGGGGCAGGAGAGGTCGCCAATGGCTGAGTCGCAGACAAGCTTCCCCAAGAACAAGATCCGCCTCGTGCTGCTCGAGGGCGTCCACGAGGACGGGCGGGCGATGCTCGAGGGCGAGGGGTTCGATGTGGACGCCCGCCCGGGCGCGCTCGAGGGCGAGGCGCTCACGAAGGCCGCGAGCGATGCGCACGTGCTGGGGGTCCGCTCCAAGACGCAGCTCACCCAGGAAATCATCGACAGCGCCGGGCGCCTGCTGGCGATCGGGTGCTTCTGCGCGGGGACGAACCAGGTCGATCTCGCGCGGGCCTCCAGGCTGGGCATCCCGGTCTTCAACGCGCCGTTTAGCAACACAAGGTCCGTCGCGGAGATGACCATCAGCGAGGTGATCGCCCTGCACCGTCGCATGTTCGACCGCTCGGCCCAGATGCACGCGGGCCAGTGGGACAAGTCCGCGTCGGGCTCGCACGAGGTGCGAGGGCGGACGCTGGGCATCGTCGGGTACGGGCACATCGGCTCGCAGGTCTCGGTCCTCGCGGAAGCGATGGGCATGCGGGTGCTGTACTACGACGTGGACACGAAGCTGCCGCTGGGCAACGCCCGGGCGGCGGGGTCGCTGGAAGAGCTGCTGCGCGAGTCGGACGCCGTGACGCTGCACGTGCCGGCGACGGGCACGACGAGCGGCATGATCGGCGCGGCGAGGCTCGCGCTCATGAAGCCCGGGGCGATCCTGATCAACAACGCCCGTGGGAGCGTGGTGGACAACGACGCGCTGAGCGCCGCGCTGCGCGACGGGCGCCTGGGCGGCGCCGCCCTGGACGTCTTCCCGGTCGAGCCCGCGTCCAGGGGCGAGGTGTTTCAGAGCGTGCTGCGCGGGGCGCCGAATGTCATTCTCACCCCGCACGTGGGCGGGAGCACGCTCGAGGCGCAGGCCTCGATCGCGACGGAGGTCGCGGGGAAGCTGGCGCGGTTCATCAACGACGGATCGACGATCGGGGCGGTCAACGTGCCTCAGGTGGACCTGCCCGACCAGGGCGTGCGCGGCGGCGACGCGGGCGCCCGCCCGCACCGGATCCTGCACTTCCACAGGAACGTCCCGGGCGTGCTCAGCCGCATGCACGAGGTCATCGCCTCGTGCGGGGCGAACATTTCCGGCGAGTACCTCCGCACCGACGGCGAGCTGGGCTACGTCGTGCTCGACGTGGACCCGACCGACGGCGAGGCTCTGGCGAAGGGCCTCCGCGACGTGCCCGAGACGATCCGGACGCGGGTGCTGTGGTAGAGCGAGTCTGATCTGAGCAAACCAGATCAGTAGGGCGAGGCAGCGTCCTTGGTCGTCGAGAAATCATCGCCCGTATCCCAGGCGCCGTCACGCCCGGCTGTGGTGATGGTGTAGTGCCGGCCGTCGGGATCGATCTCGTAGCGGTATTGGGCGCCCCAGGGATCGATGAGCGTCTCGGGGTCGAGCGCGAGCACCGCGAGCGTGGAGGGGAGTTGCGTGTTGGTGCTGTAGTGGGCCGAGACCTGCCCGTGGATCTTGGACAAGTCCACGGCGTACTCAATACCGCCGGAGCCCAGCGCACCAAAGGCGCCAAGAACCACCGCAAACCCAAGGGGGAGAACAACGAATACAAGAGGCACAATCAGCCACATTGACCCTACGAACCCAATGATAAGTCCGGCCACTGCAAAGCCTCGCGGTCGCCTAAACACCCCGATGAACGAGAAGAGCAGGCCGAGCGGGCACAACGCACCACAACACAAAACGAGGCCGACGAGCGAAGTCACAAACCCGGCGATACCGAGTCCGTTGCTTGGTGCAGAGCGTGATTGGGACATGCCCGGAGCATACCCGGGGCGGGCGGCTAGAGGTCGATGACGACCTTGATCTGGTCGATGGCGTCGGAGGCGCGGATCGCGCCGATCGCGTCGTCGAACTTCGTGCGCCGGGTGATGAGGCTGACCAGATCCAGCGGGACGGCGCTGTTGGCCAGGGCGCCCAGGGCCTCGATGACCTTGCCCCCGCGAGCGCCGATGACGCGGGCCTCGCGCTGGATGATCGCGTCAACGGGCAGCGAGGGAGAGTCGTCGGGTTGGACGCCCGTGGCGCCGGTGACGCCGCCACCGATCACCACGCGCCCGCCGGGGCGGACCAGCCCCGCGGCGACCCGCAGCGCATCGTCGGTCGGGTCCACGACGAGCACGACGTCCTGATCCGCGAGGCGCCCCGCGTCCGAGACGTGGCGGTGCTTGATCCCCCACTTCTCGCAGCGGGTGTACCGCTCGGGCGCCTGCCCGAGCACGCGCACCGCGGCGTTGCGCGCAAACAGCACCTGCGCGCACAGCAGCGCGACCGCGTCGTCACCAACGACGGTCACATAGGGCTTGGTCTCCACGGCGACAAGCCCCGCCAGGCGCAGCGCCTCGCTGAGCGTGACGCAGAGCACCGCGTGGTCATTATCGATCGAGTCGGGAACTTTCCTCAGGCTGATGAGCGGGACGCACACCTGCTCGGCCAGGCAGCCGTCACGCCCGCAGACGCCCAGCTCGCGCCGGTCGGGCGCGTGCCAGCTCACGCCGCGCCGGGCCAGGTCGGAATCGAGGGGGGCGTCAACGGGGTCGCAGACGACGCGGGCGCCGATGAGCTCGTGACCGCTCTGGCCCTCGACGCGTTCGACGACGCCGACCATCTCGCGCCCGATGACGCCCCGAAAGCCGGTCCCGCCCTGGCAGACCAGTCGGTCGATCGGCCCGAGCGCGACGCGCAAGGGGCGGACGATCGCCTCGCCCGGGCGGGGCTCTGGGCTGGGGGCTCGGGGGTCGAGCAGGACATGTTGTCCGTCGTATCGCACAGCTCGCACGGGCGTTCCTCCGGGCGCTGGCGGGGCGCCGGAGGGTTCATCGGGCGGGCGGGGGGCTGGGTCGGCGCAAAGCGAGCGCGCGGGTCATTCTCGGACGGGGCTGGGGGAGATGCGCCGGTTGGTCAACCGTCGACGGGCGGGGGCATGCCCACGGGGGTCGAGGCGGTCTCGTTGGGCGGGGGGGGCATGAAGGGCAGGTACTCGAGCAGGCGCTTGTCACGCTCGAAGGCCGGGTAGGTGTATGGCGTGCGCGCGGCGAAGAGGTCGTCGGTGGCGTCGTACCAGTCGAGCCAGGCGCGGGTCTCGATCCCGAAGTCCTGCCCGGTAAGCGTGCGCAGCGAGCCGATGGTCGCGTGGTTGACGACGAGCGCGGGGTCGTTGAGCGAGGCGATGAGGGCCTGGACGACGCGCGGCTGGGCGTACTGGCCCAGGGCCTGGGCGGCGCCGGCGCGGACGTCGGGCTCGGTCTCGAGCTTTTCGTCCATCGCGCGAAGCAGCGGGTCGGTGGCGATCGGGTTGTGGATGCGCTGCAGGGCTCGTGCGGCCTCGGCGCGGACGAGGCGATCGGGCTCATCGACAAGACGTTCGATGATGAGCTCGACGTGCTCGGGCGAGCCGTGCAGGCCCAGGGCGCGGACGCCAGCCCAGCGGACGCCGGCGTCCTCGTCGCGGGCCGCGTCCTCGTAGAGCTCGATGTAGACGTCCTCGCCGCCGAAGTGCGCATTGGCGAGCAGGGCGGTGCCGGTGAAGCGGCTGTCGGGGTCGTACTGGTCCAGGGCCATGTCGGCCGCGTCGCCCGGGGATTCCTGCGGCGCGAAGACCTGGAACAGCGAGGTCGCCCCGGGCTTGACGTTGTCAAAGGCGCGACAGCCCGCCAGCAGCATCCCGCAGAGGCTCAGCGTCGTGATCAACCCGGTCTGTGCTCGGTTGGGCATGGGTCGTGAGTATATGTAGGCTGACGCCCTGCCGTGCCCGCGGCGGATTGGAGCCCCATGAATCGCAAGAATGCCCTGCTCGTGCCCGCCCTCTCGATTCAGGCCCTGATGCTCGGGTGCGGGCCGCGCCCGGCGGCGCTGGACCTGTCGGGCGTGGACGGGCCGCGGGCGGGCGAGACCCCGCTGCACGCCGGCGATCTCTACCCGGGAACGCAGACGCGCCTGCTCGAGCTCGACCCCAAGACCCGGCGCCCTCTGCGCATCGAGATCACCCGCCAGAGCGCCCCCGACGCCGACGGGGTCTGGACCCAGACGCCCCGGCTCGAATCCCTCGACGGGTCCGCCGCCGAGGATGGCGAGACCGAACGCTCCAAGGGCACGACGCTGCAACGCCTTGCGGGTGGCGGCGTCGCGCTGCGGAGCATCGTGGCCCGCACGCCCAGCGCGACCAGCTCCGCCGACGCGCTGTACCTGTTCGAGCCCGAGCTGGTCATGGTCCCCGCGACGCTCGCGCCGGGCGGGGTGTGGGAGGACACCTGCAGGCTGCGCGTGGTCGCGATCGACGACAACTCACGCGTGATCAAGCGGGGCTCGGCCACGCGGCGCATCGAGCACATCGGCTCGCAGACGCTCCGGAGCGAGTCGGGCCCGGTCGATTCGATCGTCCTGCGCACCGAGATGACGCTGGACATGGGCGCGATCCGATCCGTCACCACCACCGAGACCTGGCTGCGCCCGGGCGACGGGGTTCTCGTTGAAGCGTCGCACCGGGTCTCGAGCCTGATGGGGATCGCCGTGCAGCGCGCCAGCGAGCTGCGGGCGCGCGAGGGCATCGTGCTTGACGACCGGGACGATCAGCCGCGGGAGAGGTGATCCTTGCGCATCGTGACCGGCGGGGCGAGGATCTCGCTGAGCAGGATCGCGTCTCGGATGTGAGATCCCTGGAGCATGGCCCGGAGATCGCCCGCGGGCGATTTGGCCGCCGGCCTGGAGCCGGCGCCGGAACCGAAGCTCGCCTCGAGATGACGATCGTCGATGGAAACATCCAGATGATGCTGCTCGACGGACTCGTGGACGGGCTGGTCCTTGGCTCGACGCCGACGGCTGGGCATGGGCGCCTGGGGGGCGCGCGGGGGGTTTCCCTGCGACAGCGGCGCCCGGCTGATCTTGCCCCGGGGCTGGCGCGCCACCGGTGGGCGCGCCGCCGGCTGGGCGGGGGCGGGGCGTGCGGCGGGCTGGCGTCCGGGCTGGGCCTGGCGCTGGGCCTGGGGCGGGACGCTCTGCCCGCCCGACTGGGCCCGCGCGAGCTGCTCGGCCCGACGCCGGCGGAGTTCGGCGAGCTGAGCCTGGCGGCGGGCCGCGATCTCTTCCAGGCGCACCCGCCCCGCGCCGGTCGTCGTCGGGGCGGCGGGCGACGGGGATGGCGCCTGGGGCGTTGACACCCGGGTCTGCGCCGCGATCGGGCGATCGGGCTCGTCCACGCGCCCGGTGCGCAGCTGCTCGAGCTTGCGCCGTTCGCGTTCGTGCTCGATCCGCTTGAGTTCGGCCTGCTCCCTGAGCTGCTTGAAGATCCAGCCGAACACGCTGGAGCCGATGATCACCAGGAAAATCAGGATCTGGGCGTTGTTGAGCAGCCAGTTCATTCGTTCAGCCTTCCCGAGGGTGGGCGAGCTCGCCCGGCGCAATGGTAGTGATCGGGATGAGGGCGGGCGGGCGCTCGGAATCGGGCGTCTGCTCATCGTGGGCACGGGCGTGGACGCGGGCGAAGCGGACGCCAAAGACGGGCCTGAGGGTGGCCGGGGTCAGCACCTCGTCCGCGGGGCCGCTCGCGGCGGGGCGTCCGTGGTCGTCGAGCAGCAGGGCGTGGTCCGCAACCCGCAGGGCCAGCGAGAGGTCGTGGATGACGATCGCGACGCCCACGCCGTCGGACGCGAGGTCGCGGAGCAGCTCCATGCACGCCAGCGCGTGGCGTGGGTCCATCGAGGCGGTCGGCTCGTCGGCCAGCAGGACCCGCGGCGTCCCCTCGGGCGCGCTCGAGAGCTGGGCGATGGCCCGGGCGAGGGTCACACGCTGCTGCTGGCCCGCGCTGAGCTGGGCGAATGGCTCGCCCGCCCGATCCGCGATATCCGCACGCTCGAGCGCCCGGAAGACGACGCTCTGGCTGGGGCTGCGACCCTGGGCGATGAGCCCGAAGCGGACGACCTGCTCGACGCTGTAGCGGAACGCGAGAGAGGCGTGCTGCGGGACGTACGCCAGGCGCTGGGCGCGGGCGCGGGCGCTGAGGCGGTTGATGGGGCGGTTGTCGAGGGTGATCCGCCCGGACTGGGGGTGCAAGCGCCCCAGCAGGAGGCGGACGAGGGTGGACTTGCCCGAGCCGTTGGGCCCGACGATCGCGCTGATCCGCCCGGGCTCGACCTCGAGGGTGACCCCCCGGAGCACGGGGCGCGCTCGGTGGTAGGCGAAGGTCACGTCCTGGGCGATCAGGGGCACACCCGAGCATATCGCGCCCCGCCCCTGCGGCGATCGGTTTCTGACGGGCGCCCGGCCACCCCCCTACCCTTCACGCTCTCGGAGCACGATTTCCATGATTGAGCAGAACGGACAGGATGAACGCGGGCTGGTCTGCGTCGCGGGCGCGACGGGGTTCGTCGGGCGGTCGCTCGTGAGCGAGCTGCTCGGGCGGGGCTGGCGCGTCCGGGCCCTGGCCCGCTCACGCGACAAGGCCCGGCGGGTGCTGCCCACGGACGCCCTGGGCGACGGGCGCCTGAGCATCGTCGAGGGCGACGCGCTGGGCGAGGGCGTCGCGGAGAAGTTCGTCACGGGCGCCGACGCGTGCGTGAACCTGATCGGCATCATCCGCGAGACCAGCGGGCGCCAGACCTTCAAGCGGGCCCACACGCTGACGACGCGGGCGCTGGTTCGCGCGTGCGAGGGCGCGGGGGTCACGCGGTTTGTGCAGATGTCAGCCCTGGGCGTCAGCGACGATGGCAGGACCGAGTATTACAGGACCAAGTGGAGCGCCGAGCGCGCCGTTCGCGCCAGCTCGCTCAAGTGGACGGTCTTCCGTCCCGGGCTGATTCATGGGCCGCAGGGCGAGTTCATGCGTCTCGCGCAGGCGTGGTGCGAGGGTCGGGCGATGCCCCACCTGTTCATCCCGATGTTCACAAGGCTCGACCCGGAGTGGTCGCCCCCGCGTCCGCCCAGGTTCGAGGACCCCGTCGTCTCGCCCGTACGGGTGGAAGACGTGGCGTTCGCGTTCGCCGAGGCGCTCGACCGGGAGTCGGCGGTCTTTGAGGTCTACGACCTGGTCGGCCCGGAGCGGATCACGATGCGGGAGATGCTCCAGGAGCTGCGCGACGCGCTGCCCCTGGGCAAGAAGAAACTGCGCGTGATCGGGCTGCCCAGCGAGGTGGCGGCGATGAAAGCGAAAGGCGCGGCGATGGTCGGGCTGCGCGACGCGCTGCCGTTCGACGAGGGGATGGCGATCATGGGCGGGAAGGACTCGGTCGCGGAGCTTGAGAAGGCCTCGGCGCACCTGAGCTTCGCGCCCGCGCCGTACACGGAAACGATGCGGGCGTACGCCGCGTCGATGTAACTATTTGATTCAAACCGCGGCCCGCGACGCCCTGCAAGGGCGTGCGAGCTGGAAGGGACGCCATGCCGCTGCGCTACGAGAAGCGCCTCCTGAGGCACCTCGCCCACGAGAGCTACGAACCGAAACCCGTCCAGGCCCTGGGCGAAGAGCTTGGTGTCGATGATCCCGCGGACTTTGCGCGCGCCATCACCGAGCTGGCCGAGCGGGGGACGATCGCCATCGGCAGGGGCGACCGGATCTCGCTGCCCGGCCTGGCCGACGAGGGGGAGGTCACGGGCGAGTTCCGGGGCACCGCCAAGGGCTTCGGGTTTGTCATCCCCGAGCTCAAGACGATCGACGGCGACATTTTCATCCCCGAGCACGCGACGATGGGCGCGCTCTCGCGCGACACCGTCCGCATCGTCTACAGCCGCGACAAGCGGCGCGAGAAGTTCGGCGGGGGCTTCGGCAAGAGCTTCGCCGGCGAGGTCGTCGAGATCATCAAACGCAAGCGCGAGGGCTTCGCGGGCGAGGTCTACAAGCAGGGCGGGACGTGGATGCTCCAGCCCGACGGGAAAGAACTCACCCAGCCCGTCATCCTACGCGACGCCGAGAGCAAGAACGTCAAGCCGGGCGACAAGGTCGTCATCGAGATGCTCGAGTACCCCGAGGGCGGGTCGCTGGGCGAGGGCGTGATCACCAAGGTGCTGGGCGAGGCGGGCGACCCGAGCGTGGAGACGCAGGCGATCATCGCGGCGTACTCGCTGCCCGAGCCCGACTCGTTCACCGAGGAATGCGTCGAGCAGGCCAGGCAGGCGACGCGTGACTTCGATCACGCCGTCAAGGCCTGGGAGGAGAAGGGCGCCAGCGCCCTGGAGATGCGCAAGGACCTCACGGGCGAGTTCATCTGCACCATCGACCCACCCGACGCCAAGGACTACGACGACGCGATCAGCATCAAGCGCACCGACGGCGGGTGGGAGCTGGGCATCCACATCGCCGACGTGAGCTCGTTCATCGAGCCGGGCACACCGCTGGACCTTGAGGGCTACGAGCGGGGCAACAGCTGCTACCTGCCCCGGCTGGTCATCCCGATGCTGCCCGAGGTGCTCTCCAACGGCATCTGCTCGCTCCAGGAGGGCGTGCCCCGGTTCGCCAAGACCGCGATCATCAGCTTCGACCGGAGGGGCAACGTCAAGTCGCAGGGGTTCTGCAGCTCGCTGATCAAGAGCCGCAAGCGGATGACCTACCTCGAGGCCCAGGCGCTGATCGATGGCGATCTTGAAGAGGCGAAGAAGCACGCCAAGACCGAGGGCGAGTACACGCCCGAGCTCATCGCGACCGTCAAGGAGATGGACACGCTGGCGCGGGTGATCCGCGAGCGCCGGCGCAAGGCGGGGATGATCAGCCTCGACCTGCCCGACGTGGACCTGATCTTCGACGAGGACGGTCGCGTGATCGACGCGGCCGAAGAGGACGACGCCTTCACGCACACGATCATCGAGATGTTCATGGTCGAGGCGAACGAGTCGCTGGCCAGGCTCTTCGAGGAGCTGGACGTGCCCCTGCTGCGGCGGGTGCACCCCGAGCCGGTGCCCGGCAGCGTGGACGACATGCGCAAGTCCGCCAAGGTCGCGGGGTTCACCATCCCGCAGAACCCGGACCGCGAGCAGCTCCAGGCGCTGCTGGACGCGACGAGAGACACGCCCGCGGCCTGGCCCGTGCACATGGCCGTCCTTCGCACGCTCACGAAGGCGGAGTACTCGCCCGCGCTCATCGGGCACTTCGCCCTGGCGTCGGGCGCGTACGCCCACTTCACCAGCCCCATCCGGCGTTACCCGGACCTGACGGTCCACCGCGCGCTGCTGGCGTACCTCAAGGCCACCAACAACGGCGAGAACCGCCCCCGGGGCGAGGGCGAGAAGAAGGCGCTCGGGCAACGCCTGCGCGAGATCCTGCCCAGCGAGGGCGACCTGATGACCGTCGGGCGCCACTGCTCGGGCACGGAGCAGAACGCCGAGAGCGCCGAGCGAGAGCTGCGCCAGTTCCTCGTGCTCCAGCTCCTCTCCGAGCACATCGGCGAGGAGTTCAAGGGCATCATCACGGGCGTCATCCCTCGCGGCGTGTTCGTGCAGTTGGAGAAGTACCTGGCCGACGGCATGATCGCCAAGGGCGACCTGCCCGGCGACACCACACGCTCCACCAAGCCCCCCAAGTGGTTCGTCGATGACCGCACGGGCGCGATGGTCGATGCCAACTCCGGGCGCAGCTACAACATGGGCGACCGCGTGACGGTCTTCATCGCGGGCGTCGATCTGGCGCAGCGGAAGCTGGACCTGGCCATCAGCGACGGCGACTCGCGGGCCGCGGGCAAGGCGAAGAACGTCAAGGGCCTGAACATCGGCGGCGCGGGCGCCGGCGGGATGGGCGAGACCAAGGGCGCGGGCTTCGGCTCCGTCAAGACGCCTGGCAGCCAGCGACGATCACGCAAGAGCAAGTCTCGCGACAAGGGCAAGGCCGATCACCGCAGCGACCGCAAGGGCAAGGGGAAGCGGCAGTAGCAGAGCCGGAGTTCTTCCCACGGGAACCCCGCCGGCATCAGCTCAGGCCTCCCCTGCAGCCACCCCACCAGCCACTCGAACGCGTCAACGAGCCGCGGCCCGGGTCGGTTGAACATCTGCGACCCGTCCACGAGCGCGACGCGGTTGGCGCCGACCGCTGGCAAGGCCCGGAACCATTCCTGCTCCGCGAGGCGTGCCGCTTCGACGCGGGTCTGCTCCAGGTTCAGGCCGCACGGGGCGATCACGAGCTGCTCGGGCTGGCTGGCCGCGAAGACCTCGGGGGACACGGCAATCGACTTCCCCGCCCGGCGTTGACCCTGCTGGAGACCCGAGGCGGCGCCGGCATTATCATCGGCGACCGTCTCGTTGAGCGGGTGCCTTCCCCCCGCCCGCTCGATCAGCTGCACATTCCAATGCCCAGCCACAAAGACCGGATCGGTCCATTCCATAAAGCCCACCACCGGCCCCTGCTCGTACGCGTTGACGTGCTCCTGGGCGCGGAACAGGCGTTCGGACAGGCGGACGACCTCGTCGCGGGCGCGCGCCTCCAGCCCCATCGAGGCCCCCACGCGGGTGATGTCGTCGAGCACGTCCTCGATGGTCTCGGGGCTCAGCGCCAGCACGCCGGGCGTCGAGTCCAGGCGCTGGGCGACGCGCTCGACGCCTTCGAGGTCGATCGCGCACACGGCGCAGAGGTCCTGGGTGAGGATCAGATCGGGCCTGAGCTCTTCCAGCAGCCCCTCGTCGAGCGTGAACAGGGGCCCGGTCGAGGGGTCCGAGGCGCCCCGGGGCACGGTCAGGACGGGGACGCGCCCGAGCCCGGGGGGGAAGTCGCAGGCGTGCGAACGCCCGACGAGGGAGGACGCCCCTCCGAGAAGGGCGACGGTTTCTGTCGCCGAGGGGAGCAGGCTGACGACACGCATAGAGAGATCTCGCTCTGGAGATGGGAACAGCCCGGGCGGCGCCCGCGTCCCGGCTCCGGCAACTCGGTAGGATACGGACCCCGCAGCGGCGCTCGGGCGCGAACGCCCAAGCCGCCCACGCGAAGGAGGATACGCCTGTGCGCATCGTGAACGGACGGAGCCGAACCACGATC
>JAJDDI010000004.1 GCA_029260375.1 Phycisphaerales bacterium
ATTTGAATCCTCGGGGAAGAACCGTTTCTCCTGCCCGGTCGTGATGTCGAAGATGTAGGCCGCGCCCGCCTGCTCGAACTCATCGTCGCTCTTCCATAGAGCGCCGACGAGCACGTTCTCGCCCTCGATCGCGAGGGCCCCGCCGAAGAGATCGTTTTGCACGGAGTCGGAGGGGTAGAGGGTCCTGAGGACCTCGTTTGGGTTGTTGGCGTCGTAGATGTAGACCGCGCCGCCTCCGGCCGCCACCGGGTTATTCGCGGTCGGGGCCCCGATGACGACGACATCGCCGCTCTGCACGATCACGCCGCCGAAGTTGTCGCCCGAGCCGCCCGGGTTGTGGAACGTGCCGACCTCGATCTGCGCGTGAGCGGCGCCGACTCCCGCGAGGCACACGGCGGCAAAGAACATCGGAACGGTCGGGACTCGCATGATCCGGCCCTCCTTTGGACTCCCCGAGCCTACAGGCGGGGCCTCGCGGGCGGAACTGCTTCGCCCGAGAAACCCCGGAATCAGGGCGGGGGGGCTCAAGGTAGTCAGAGGAGGCCCCGGGGTTATGGACAGCCCGCCCCGAACGCAACAAGGAACGCCAGCACATCGTCAAAGTCGAACACACCCATCGGCGCCGCCAGGTCCGCCGCGGGGTCCATCGCGCCGAACGCGACCAGGAACGCCAGCACATCGTCGAAGTCCAGCACGCCGAACGGCTGGGCGAGGTCGGCGGGGTTGCAGGGCAGGTCGAGGCGGAAGAGGTAGACAGCGCCGCTGTTGTTGCCGTTCGTGTCCTCGTTGGGGGCGCCGACGACGACGTGACTGCCGCTGATAGAAACGGCGGAGCCGAAGAGATCAAAGAGCTGGGCGTCGCTGGCGGTGAGCTTGGTGACGATGTCGCCGGTGACGGCGTTGATGACGTAGGCGGCGCCGGCGCCGGAGGCCTCGTCGTCGTCGCCCGGAGCGCCGACAACGGCGAGGTTCATGCCGGCGCGTGTGGGGGCGGCATCGACGGCGACCGAGGTCCCGAGGCCGTCGCCCCCCAGGCTGGGGGCGAACTCGTCGATCTGCTCTTCGGATTCCGGATCGTAGAGATAAGAGGCGCCGGCGCCGGTACCTCCGTTGTCGTCCGCGACGTTGAAGGCGCCGATCAGCGCGCCGAAGCCCCCGATGGCGACGGCGTCCCCGAAGTTGTCGAGCGGCTGCCCGTTGACATTGATGAGTGTTCCCGTGTGCTGCAAGGTTGTGGTGTCAAAGACGTGCGCCTCGCCGGTGTTGTCGTCGTGCCCGGGCGATCCGACAATCAGTACGTCCCCCCGCTTGGCCAGCGATTCTCCAAAGTGGTCGCCGACGCCGGGCACGGGCGCTATGAGCTTGTCGAGCTGCTCGCAGGTGGTGATGTCGAACACATAGACCGCCCCTTCGTTGCTAAACGGGTTGGCAATATCACTATTGGGAGAGCCGACAAAGGCGATGTTGCCACAGAGCGCCACAGATGATCCGAACACACCCAGATGGCTTGGATCCTCGGGGAAGAGCCGTTTCTCCTGCCCGGTCGTGATGTCAAAGATGTAGGCCGCGCCCGCCAGCTCGATTTCTTCACCGTAGCCATCGCTCTTGGCTGGCGCTCCGACGAGCAGGTTCTCACCCTCGATCGCGAGGGAGGCGCCGAATCCATCAAGAAAAACAGAGTCGGAGGGGTAGAGGGTCCTGAGGACCTCGTTTGGGTTGTTGACGTCGTAGATGTAGACCGCGCCCGCGTCGGGCGCGATCGGGTTGTCTGCGGTCGGGGCCCCGATGACGACGACATCGCCGCTTTGCACGATCACGCGGCCGAAGTTGTCCCCGGAGCCGCCCGGGTTGTGGAACGTGCCAACCTCGATCTGGGCTTGAGCGGCGCCGACCCCCGCGAGGCACACGGCGGCGACGGATACAAGAGCAAGACATCGCATATGTCACCCCCAATGTCAGCGCCGACTTTATCCGCCTGGCCTTGTCGGCGGAAGCGATTTGCCCGAGAAACCCAGGAATCAGGGGGGGGGGCTCGAGGTAATCAGGGCAGGCCTCGGGGTTATGGACAGCCTTCGCCGAACGCGGTGAGGAAGGCGAGCACATCGGAGAAGTCGAAGATCCCGATTGGGTCCGCCAGATCCGCGCTCGGGTCCATGGCGCCAAAGGCGGTAAGGAAGGCGATGACGTCGGAGAAATCGAGCGTGCCGGAAGGCTCGGCGAGATCCGCGGGATTGCAGGGAGAGACGATGACCGCGACCTTAGAGATCAGGATCTCGGTCGGCGTGTAGGTGACGTTGTATTCGAGGTCGCCGGTGCGGACGCCGTAGGCGGTATCGCCCTTGAGCGGGACGGCATTCGAGAAGTAGTCGCCGAAAACGCCAGAGACAAACTCGGCTTGCAAGACGGGAATCATCTCGTCGCCCTTGGGCTCGAAGTCGCCGAATCGCTCGACATCGATCGTGCCGCCAACATCGAACACGCCGGTACACGTGAGCTTGCCGCTGAGGGATCCGACCTGGACACGGAACACAGCGGTGTCGGCGCTCTGGATGAACGGCACGTCGATCGTGAGCCCGTCGGGGTTGATATCGGGATCGGCCAGGCCCGGGGCGATGGCCCCGGCGTTGAAGAGGGCGGAACTGTTCTCGAAGTCAAGCGTTCCCGTGCCCATGACCACCGAGGTCTCGGACTTGAACTCCGGCTCCTGATCTGCGATCCGGAGCGTGCCGCCCCGGATCTCGATCGTGCCTTCGTTCAGGAAGTCCCAGCCGATGGCCGAAGGGATCGGGCCGTTGACGATCAGCGTCGAGCCCGGCTCCATCACCAGATCCGCCGGTTGGCTCGGCCACGACCGCAAGAAGCTCTCGCCGTTGCCCAGCTCCAGCACCGACCCCGGCGT
>JAJDDI010000005.1 GCA_029260375.1 Phycisphaerales bacterium
CGGCGGGTTCAACGCGGACTTCGACGGCGACCAGATGGCTGTCCACCTCCCGCTCAGCGTCGAGGCCCAGGCCGAGGCGCACGTGCTCATGCTCTCGCCGCACAACATCTTCTCGCCCGCCAACGGCGACCCGATCATCTCGGCGTCGCAGGACATCGTCATGGGCGTCTACTTCATGACGGTCATGCGCGACCAGGGCGTGCCCGACGACAAGCTGCACATCTTCAAGGACCGCCAGGAGGCGATCCTCGCCAACGACCAGGGCATCATCGACATCCACGACCGGATCATCGTCCGCCTCGAGGGCTTCACCGAGGTCGTCAACAAGGAGCGCGGCCCGGTCGAGCCCATGCCCGAGAACAAGCGCGTCATCACCACCGTGGGTCGCGTCCTGTTCAGCGACGTCATCTTCCCCGGGATGCCGTTCTACAACTGCGCCATCGGCAAGAAGGGCTGCGCCCGCGTCATCGACGACACGTTCGATTACTGCGGCCGTCCCGCGACCATCGACCTGCTCGACCGCATGAAGGAGACCGGGTTCAAGCACTCGACCATCGCGGGCCTGAGCTTCGGTGTCACCGACCTGCGCATCCCCGAGAAGAAGCAGGAGCTGCTCGACGAGGCCCAGAAGAAGGTCGATCGCGTCGAGAAGAACTACGACCGGGGCATCATCACCGCCCGTGAGCGCTACAACCAGCTGCTGGACATCTGGGCCCACTGCCGCGAGGAGGTCACCAAGGAACTCATCGAGACGCTCAAGCATGACCGGCGCGACGAGATGGGCAACTACGTCTCCATCGAGAAGGGCGAGGGCAAGCACTTCCTCAACCCCGTGTACCTCATGTCCGACTCGGGCGCCCGCGGCAACGTCAGCCAGATGCAGCAGCTCGCGGGCATGCGTGGTCTGATGGCCAAGCCCAGCGGCGAGATCATCGAGACCCCCATCCGCGCCAACTTCCGCGAGGGCCTGTCGATCCTGGAGTACTTCTCCTCGACGCACGGCGCCCGCAAGGGCCTGGCCGATACCGCCCTCAAGACCGCCGACTCGGGCTACCTCACCCGCAAGCTCTGCGACGTGGCCCAGTCCGTCATCGTCGGCGAGTTCGACTGCGGCTCCAAGCGGGGCATCTTCAAGCGCGCCATCTACAAGGGCGAGCAGGTCGACGTGCGCCTGTCCGAGCAGATCGTCGGGCGTGTGAGCGTCAACAACATCGTCAACCCCGTGACGGACGAGACGATCGTCAAGTCCAACGAGATGATCTCCGCCGAGGCCGCCGAGAAGGTCGAGGAGATGGGCATCGACGCCGTCATGGTCCGCTCCCCGCTGACCAGCGAGAGCCGCTTTGGCTGCTCCGCGCTCGACTACGGCATGGACATGTCCACCGGCAAGATGGTCGAGGACGGCATGGCCATCGGCATCATCGGCGCCCAGTCCATCGGTGAGCCGGGCACCCAGCTCACAATGCGGACCTTCCACACGGGCGGCATCGGCACGCGTACCGTCTCCGAGACCGAGTACCGCGCCCTGACCGGGGGCACGCTCGAACTCCGCGACTGCAACGAGGTCCCCACCAAGGACGACGACGGCAACGACTGCACCGTCACCCTTAAGCGCAACGGCGAGATCGTCATCCTTGACGACAAGGGACGCGAGCTCGAGCGCCAGAAGATCGACTACGGCTCCTTCATCTACGTCAAGTCCGGCGAGAAGGTGAAGCGGGGCCAGGTCATCCTCAAGTGGGACCCGCACCGCACCCCCGTGCTCGCCGAGAAGTCCGGCCTCGTCCAGTTTGTCGATATCGAGATCGACAAGACGGTGCGCGAGGAGGACGCGGGGCGTGGGCAGAAGGCCCTGGTCGTCATCGAGCACAAGGGCGACCTGCACCCGCAGATCAACGTCACCGACAAGGACGGCCAGATCCTCGACTTCCACTACCTGCCCGCCAAGGCCCGCCTCGAGGTCAAGGACGGTCAGGAGGTCGTCGCGGGCCAGATGATCGCACGCCAGCCCCGGGCCGCCTCCGGCTCGCAGGACATCGTCGGCGGTCTGCCCCGCGTGACCGAGATCTTCGAGGCCCGCAAGCCCAAGGACCCCTCCGTTATGGCGGAGATCTCGGGCACGGTCGAGATCCACTCGGACAAGCGCAAGGGCAAGGTCACCATCCGCGTCGTGTCCGACTCGGGCATCGAGAAGGACCACCACGTCCCCAACGACAAGTCCCTGCTCGTGCACACGGGCGACCACATCCAGGCCGGCGACGCCCTGACCGAGGGCCCCCAGGTGCCGCACGACATCCTCCGCATCAAGGGCGAGGAGGCCCTCTGGGCCTACATGCTCGACGAGGTGCAGAACGTCTACCGCGCCCAGGGCGTGGGCATCAACGACAAGCACATCGAGCTGATCCTCTCGTGCATGCTCCGCAAGGTGCGCATCGAGAACATCGGCGACACCGACCTGCTCCCGCACGAGGTCGTGGACAAGTTCGTCTTCCGCACCAAGAACAACGAGATCGCCCAGATGGTGCGCATCTCCGAGGCCGGCGACACGGACCTGCGTGTCGATGAGCTGGTGCACAAGGACGTGGTCAAGGAGGCCAACCTCAAGGCCGAGGGCGAGGGCAAGGAGATCGCCAAGTCCAAGCGTGCACGCCCGGCGACGGGTCGCACGCTGCTGCTGGGCATCACCAAGGCCTCGCTCCAGAGCGAGTCGTTCCTCTCGGGCGCCTCGTTCCAGGAGACGACCAAGGTGCTGACCGAGGCCTCGCTCCGCGGCGCCGAGGACCACCTCATCGGGCTCAAGGAGAACGTGCTGCTGGGCCACCTGATCCCGGCGGGCACGGGCTTCCGCAAGTACCAGGACATCCGGGTCAAGGCGCTGGTCGAACCCGAGGCGTACGACCCGATGAGCGACGACGACATGCTCGCCGAGGCGGCCGAGTCCGCCGAGGCCCTGGGCGCCGATCCCGCCAACGCCACCATCGGCGCCCCCAGCGTCGAGATCCGTGACGTCATCGTGGGCGAGCAGCCCGCGAGCGCCAGCAGCTCGGACAACTGACGCCGCCAGCAGATGACCAGTACGCGCAGGCGGGCCCTCACGGGCCCGCCTGTTTCCTTTGGTGGGCGGAGCGGGCGCCGCCCCCCCGGTCAGTCGAGGCGAGACTCGATCTCGCGGTTCTGCCGGGCGTCCATCACCGGCTGGCTGGCCTCGCCGGTGCGCAGCGCCCGGCAAAGGTACGGGCGGCACGTGCCGCAGCCGGTGGCGCAGCCCGTCCGGGCGGTGAGCGCGCCGAGCAGCACGTCCTCGGACAGCTCACCCCGGGGATCCAGGCGCCGGGCCAGGTCGATCAGCTCGCGGAAGGTCACGCTGTGACAGACGCACCGGGTGACGCTCACCGTGACCACCGCTCCCAGTCGGGCACGTAGTGGGGGCCGTTCTCGATCCCGACCGAGCCCAGCGTGTGCTCGGGGATCACGATCCAGCCGCCCTCAGCGCCCATCGCGCGGGCGGAGGTGTCGGCGCGGACCATGACGGCCGAGCCGGGCTCGCCCGAGCGCGGGCGCGCGTGCCGGAAGCTGGTGGTGGGGGAGTAGTTCTTGAACCAGCCCCACGCGGTGAAGGTCTTGGGCGGGTCGAGCAGGGCGCTGTTGCGCAGGGCGCCCTGGAAGAGCATGGTGTCGCCCACGACGAACAGCGCGTCGGCGCGGCGCACGCCCGAGAGGCGCAGCCATCGCTGGGCGCCAAGCCCGCTGTACCCGGTGGTCGAGGGGGCCAGCCCGTACCCGTTGTAGCCGTACGTGCTGGTGACCTGATCGACCGACGACTGGTTGATGTACGAGCCGGCGGGCTGCTCGGGGCATTCGTAGACCGAGCCGTCGTGCAGGGCGCTGGCCAGGTACGGCGAGAGGACGCCGCGCGCCGGGTCGATCTGCTTGGTCACGTCGTCCTCGGCGCCCCACCAGTAGGCGAGGTCGCCGTCGCTGCGGGTCTTGTAGGGCGCCGCCCGATCGTCGAAGTCCCCGGCGTACATCGACCAGGCGATCCCGATCTGGCGCACGTTCGCCAGGCACCGGGTTGTCCGCGCCGAGGTCCGGGCGCGGGCCAGCGCGGGCAGCAGGATCCCGATGAGCAGCGCGATGATCGCGATCACCACGAGCAGCTCGATCATCGTGAACCCACGACCGGTCTTTCTCGGCGTCCCTGCCCGGATCATTCGCCCTCCCACCCTGCGGCGTCGCCCAAGTATCGGCGTCGCAGCGCTTCGAGCTTCGATTCGGGGGAAGAGCCATCGGGGGTCCCCGCCGCCGGCGCCGCGGACCCGACGAACCCCGCGCGCGTCAGGCCCTCGGGCCCAACCGAGAACAGGGCGTTGCTCACGATCGCGGGGGTCGAGCCGTACCCCGTTGCGGCGTCGATCACAAACCCGGGGGCGCCCGGGAGCACGTCCAGATCGACCAGCCGCATCTCGTCGTACGCCTGGAACGTCGGCGATTGCGGGTCATTCTTGGAGATCGTGCCGACATACAGCAGGTGCTCGCCAGTGGCGCGCCGGTGCACGGGCTGGTGGCTCCAGCCGCCGATGGCGAGATACTCGCCCGGGTCGAGCTCGCCGTTCTCGTTGGCGTCGTCCCAGGTGTCAACGGCCGAGTCCCAGAGCAGCTCGCCGAACGAGCCGTGGTCCTTGAAGAGCTGAACACTCGGGCGGGAGCCGAAGTCGTCCTCGCCCTCGGGGAACAGTCCGGTGGACACCGCGATCCGACCGCCGCCAACCGGGATGGGGATGGAGCTGGTCCGGTTGCACGGCGCCGACCACACGAGCTGCCCTGTCTGCGCGTTGATCTTGACCAGCAGGGAAGAGAGCTGGTCGCCGTAGAACTCGTACGTCGCGCCGAACACAAACCCCTCGGAAACGGTGACGCCGCCGAAGAACCCCTGCTTGACCGGGCCTGGGGCGCTGATGGTCCAGAGCGCTGATGGCGTGCCGGTGCTTGTCGCGTCGAAGGCCTGGATGGCGCCGGCGGTGGACTGGAGCACGCCCGCGGTCGCGACGTACACGACGCCGCTCGAATAGGTGGGCGTGGCGCCCGAGGTTGGCTGCGAGAGGGCGGCGCTCCAGACTACGTCGCCCGGCTGGTAGGGGTTCAGCGCCGCGTCATACGGATCGACGTTGACGCAGATGAGCCTGCCCGGGGGCGTGAGCACGCCGAAGTTGGTGATGAAGGCCCGGTCCGCGGGGCCCAGGTCCGTCGTGACCACGGGCGAGGCGTTGACCAGCAGCGACTGCGCCGGCGCCGACCACACCTGGGCGCCCGTCTCCACGTCCAGCGCGATCAGCGCGTCGAAGGCCGCGTAGAGCACCGTCGCGTTCTTGAGGTCGATCGCGGGCGTGGCCCACGAGTTGTACGCGGGCGGGGGAAGCGGCGTGGTCCAGTCCACGTCGCCCGTTTCCCGGTCCACCGCGACCGCGTGGAACGCGCCCTCGATGCCCGCGCTCGCGTAGACGCGCCTCTTGTCAACGACCACGCCCCCGGGGCCGACGAACTCCAGCTCGCGCCCGAGCGCGTCCGTGTCCGCGACCCAGGCGACGTCGCCAAGCCACGCGGGGCCAGGGTCCGACGCGAGCGCCAGCGAGCGCCGATCCGCCTCTCGCCCGAGGTGCGTCCACACACCGGGCGCCGGCAGCAAGATTTCGGGGCGAACGGTATCCGTGGGACCACCCGACTGGTTCTCTTCTTCGACGTCGAACACGACGCTCCCGCCCGCCAGCGGCACGCAGGCCCAGATCACACAACTCAGCAGCACAAACTCTCGCATACACGCGGCGCCGGCCTCTCGACCGACGCGGCGTCCCTCTCCTACAGCGAGGCGCTCCGCCGACGTCGGCGGAGAAAAAACACACCGGGGAGCGCGACCAACGCAACGCCGCCCGGGCTTGGGACCGAAACATCCGCGAACGCGTCGATCTCGAACGCGAGTGTGGACTCGTTGAGCACACGGATGTACGAAACCTCGGTCAGGCCCGTCCCGGCCAGGTCGAACCCCACCCCGCCGCCCGAGCCGTCGTACAGATCAACCAGCTGGCTCAGGCTCATGCCCGCCAGGTCGCCCAGCATGATCGACGGATCGACGGGTCGGGTGAAGTCCGTCTCGACCGAGCCCGGGACCGTGTCGAACGCACCCGAGTCCTGGTAGCCCAGCGTGGGCATGAGGTCGAGCAATCGCGACTCGACGGTGACCCAGTCCAGCCCGTTGTTGCTGACCTGGACCGTCGCCTCCCCGCCGACGCCGAACATCGACGGCGGGTCGCCGACCTCGCCGAACCCGATGAACCCGGCGTTGCCGAAGATCAGGAAATCGATCCCGAACGGGTTGCCCGCGTCGTCGCGGATGGCCTGCTCGAACTCGACCGTGAGAAACCCGCCCGTGCCGACCGAGACAAGCTCGTCCATCCCGAACGCGGGGCTGAACGGGCTGACCACGCCCGGGAAGCCGTCGAGCTCGCCCGTGAACCGCTCGGGCGAGCCGAGAACAGTAAGCGCATCGGTGAACCCGCCCACGGGGTTTGATCCCGCGTCGTAGCCCACGACGCCCGAGGCGAAGGGGTTCGAGGCTGTCTCATCGGCAAGCAGTGTTCCGTTCATCGCAAAGGCGCCAATCGCGCACGCATACACGGCGCTCCGTCGCATCTCCATATGCTTCTCTCTCTCTGTCTCTCTGCAAGAGGCGGAGCGCTCTCCAGACGCGCCGCCAGCCCTCATCCCGTATCGCGCGGGACGGCTTCCACCGGAATATCCGGGAGCACTCGCCTGGGCTGGTTCCGAGGGGATGCCGCGCGGGAAGCGCACACGGCAGTCCGTCGGGCCCGGTTCGCGAGGGCGCCCACGTCAGCGTCAAAGGCAGGTCTTCCGGCTTCGGGCTCGGCGAGGGCCAGCCTTCCCGACGGGCTCGTGCAGAATGCACACCCGTCAGTGGCTCACTCGGGAGGGGAAAGCCCCTGTCCCGTGTGACCCGAAAGTCCCTTGTTTCCAAGGGCCTTCGGGGGCTCGCGTCGTCACCCGTTACGGCGGCGCGTCCGCGGCGGATTTTCACCGCCTTCCCTATTCTCCCGCACCCGATCAGGATCGATCGGCATTGGGAACCTCTGACGCGAGAACGGTATCACACCCCGGCGCCGGGTTCAACTGAATTCCCCCCGGGCCGCCCGATCCGCCCGCCAGCAGTGGCAAAAATCTCTATGGCGCAACGCCTTACGCGTGCACTGCGGCGCACTTCAGATGGCGTGCCGGGCCCGTCGTATCGCGGACGCTGAAGTTCACGCCACCGCGCAGCACCGCCCCGCCGTACGCCCCGTCCTTTCGCAGCGCGTACATCGCCACGTTGAAGTTCGGGCGGTTCTGCGCATCGCGCAGGTCCTTGCGCTTCGTGCGCGAGTCGATGTGCCGCAGCACCGCCAGGCACGCCTCGGTCGGCGTCATCCCCTGTTCCATGAACCGCACGGCCATGAACGACCCGCACGACTGGATCACCGCCTCGCCCCGTCCCGTCGCCCCCGCCGAGCCGACCTCGTTGTCCACGTACATGCCCGCGCCGATGATCGGGCTGTCGCCCACGCGCCCCGGGATCTTGTAGCTCAGCCCGCTGGTGGTGGTCGTGGCGCCCAGGTCGCCATCGCCATCGACCGCGCCGCAGTGGATGGTGCCGTAGGTGAACGGGATCTCGCCCGCCGCGCCCTGCTGCTGGCCCTTGAGCTCGATGCCCTGGTCCGAGTCGAGCCAGTCATCCTCGGGGCTCGCGTTGCGTTTCCAGCGGAGCCACGCGTTGCGGGCCTTCTCGGTCAGCAGGTTCTCCTCGGGGAAGCCGTGCTGGATGGCAAACCGCTTGGCGCCCTCGCCCACGAGCAGGACATGATCGGTGTCGGTGAGGACCTTCAGCGCCACCGCCGCGGGATGCTTGATGTTCTCGATGCACGCGACCGCCCCCGCCTTGTGGCTCGGCCCGTGCATCACCGAGGCGTCCAGCTGCACAACGCCCAGCTCGTTGGGCAGCCCGCCGTACCCCACGGACATGTCGTTCTCGTCGGCCTCGACAATGCCCACGCCCTCGACGACGGCCGCCGCGGGGTCGGCGCCCGCCTGCATCCGCTCCCACGCCCGGTCGCACGCGCGCACGCCGTTGCCCGAGGAGATCACGCACGGGCCCCGGTGCCCGTCGCCCTCGTGGGCCTCCCGCCTCGCGGGTCGTGCGGGGGCCAGGCCCCCCGTGAGCGCAACGCCCGCTCCAACAGCTCCAACGCCCAGAAAGCGACGACGATCAATGGTGTTCATGCCCCCAGTCTGACAGATCCGCGGCGCCGCGTCACCCCGGGATCGTGGTACGGTGTGCCGATGGATGTCATCACGCAGTTCCGCGCCCAGGCGGGCAAGAAAGTCAGGCTCGCGGACTGGGACCCCGACGAGACGCTGGGCATGGACCGGGCCGACGCCGAGGCCCGCCTGCAGGACAACGCCCAGGCGATCGGCAAGCTCCAGCACCGCCTGTTCGCCGAGGGGAAACGCTCGCTGCTGGTCGTGCTCCAGGCGATGGACGCCGCGGGCAAGGACTCGACCGTCCGCCACGTGCTGCGCGACGTCAACCCGCAGGGGGTGCTGGTCACCTCATTCAAGAAGCCCACCTCGCACGAACTCGCCCACGACTTTCTCTGGCGTATCCACCGGCGAACCCCGCGCAAGGGGCACATCCGCGTCTTCAACCGCTCGCAGTACGAGGACGTGCTCGTCGTTCGCGTCGAGAACATCGTGCCCGAGGAGGTCTGGGAGAAGCGCTACCAGGCGATCAACGACTTCGAGCGCACGATCAGCGAGTCGGGCACGCGGATCATCAAGATCTACCTCAACATCTCCAAGGACCGACAGCGCGAGAAGCTCATGCGCCGCCTGACCGACCCGGACCGCGCGTGGAAGTTCGACGCCTCCGACTTCAAGAAGCGCGAGCAGTGGCCCGCGTACATGGAGGCCTACGAGGACGCGATCACGCGGTGCAACACGGACGAGGCGCCCTGGTTCATCGTCCCGACCAACAAGAAGTGGTTCCGCCTGTACGTCATCAGCCAGATCATCCGCGACGCCCTCGAGGAGATGGACCCGCAGCTCCCCCCGCTGAAGATCGATCCCGCCGTCGCGATGCGCCTGCTCGAGGACGGCGTGGACTGAGCAAGCCCCAGGTGCCGGTGGCACGGGCTTCCAGCCCGTCTCCTCCGTTCATGCTCCAGAGCGCGTCTACCCTTGCCCCCCATGCCCGACGCCCCGACCCTCGAATCCGCCCTGCCCATCCTCCGAGACCGTTTCGGGCTCCAGTCCCTCCGCCCCCTCCAGGGCGAGATCATCGCGCGCACCCTCGCCGGCGCCGACTCACTCGTCGTCATGCCCACGGGCTCGGGCAAGAGCCTCTGCTTCCAGCTCCCCGCCCTGGCCCTGCCCGGGCTGGACGACACGGGCCCGGGCGTGGCGCTCGTCTTTAGCCCACTGATCGCGCTCATGGAAGACCAGGTCGCCGCCCTGAAGCGCAACGGCATCCGCGCCGAGTACATCAACTCCACCCTGGGCAAGCGCGAGCGCGAGAAGCGCTACGCCAGACTCGCCAAGGGCGACTACGAGCTGATCTACGCCACGCCCGAGCGCATGCACAAGCCCGAGTTCATTCGGGCGCTGCGCACGGCCCCCGGGGGCGTGAAGCTGCTGGCGGTGGACGAGGCGCACTGCGTCTCCAAGTGGGGGCACGACCTCCGCCCCGCGTACCAGCAAGTGGGGGAGTTCCGCCGACAGCTCGGCGCGCCGCCCACGATCGCCCTGACCGCGACCGCCACCCGCGCCGTGCGCGACGACATCCGCGTGACGCTCGGGCTCAGCCCCGGGTCGATGCCCCTGTTCGCCACGCCCGTGGACCGCCCGAACCTGAGTCTCCGGGTCGAGCCCGTCTGGACCGACGCGGACAAGATCGACGCCGTGAAGGCGCTCGCCGACAAACACCACGGCACGGGCATCGTCTACTTCTCGCTCATCAAGGATCTGGAGCGCCTCGAGGGCGAGTTCATCCGCGCCCTGCCCGGGCGCGAGGTCCGGGTGTACCACGGGCGCCTCGATCCACGCGAGAAAAAACGCCTCTCCCGACGCTTCGTGGAGGCCAGTCCCGAGGACGGGCTGGTGCTTCTGGCGACCAACGCTTTCGGCATGGGCGTGGACAAGCCCGACATCCGCTTCATCGCCCACGCCCAGGTCCCGGGCAGCGTCGAGGCCTACCACCAGGAGGTCGGGCGGGCCGGGCGCGACGGGCTGCCCAGCGACTGCGTGCTGCTGTACGCCCAGGACGACCTGGCCATCCAGCACCAGTTCGTCGAGTGGCAGAACCCCGGCGCCGACTTTCTTGTTGAGGTGTGGACCGCCTTCGAGCGCGCGCACGCCTCCGGCGGTGACAACTTCGACAGCGAGGACCTCCGCGAGCAGATCATCGGGCGCGGGCACCGCCACGGGCGCGGCGGGGGCACGATCGAGTACGCCCTGATCACCCTGGCCAAGCTCGGGCTCATCGAGCCGTCAACGATCCCCGGGCGATACAAGCCCACCGAGGGCGACGACGACCGCGTCGCGGACCACCGCATCGACGAGCTCATCGACCCGGCACAGATCGCCGAAAAACGTCAGCGCGACCTTGAACGCCTGCTCGATATCGTGAAGCTGACACAGGCCGAGGATGTGCACGCGTTCGTGCGCGAGTACTTCGATCTCGATCCGTGCCACTGACCCGGGGACGGGTCAGTGCCAGGTGGCCAGGGACGACCAGTCGGTGCACGCACTGACCGGAAGACCGGTCAATGGCACGACTGTTCCGGAGCAGTTGCTCACTCGCTCAGGAACGCCCGCAGCATCCACATGTTCTTTTCCATCGTGTCGCGCACGTCGTCGAGCAGGTTCTCCGTGCCCCGGTCGCCCGCGCTGGACGCGACCTCGATCGCCTGACCCATCCGCTCGTGCATCAGGCGAAGGTCCTCGAGCGTTGACTTCACGCGGTCCGTCGCGTCCAGGTCCTTCGTCCGCTCCTTCACCTGCGCCAGCTCCAGCGCCTCGCGCAGCGTCCCGACCGGGCGATGCCCGACCGTCAGCACCCGCTCGGCCAGATCGTCCACCACCTGAGCCCAGCGCGTGTACAGCTCCTCGTACTTCACGTGCAGCGTGAAGAACTGCCCACCCGTGAAGTTCCAGTGGTCGTTGTGCAGCTTGAACCAGAAGACCGTCGCGTCACTGAGCAGCCCGTTGAGGGCCTCCGCGGTCGCCTTGGACGTCTCGAGTGGTGTCTGTGTGATGGGTGTCATAGTGGAACCATTCTAGACAATGAGACCCGCAAGGTCCATTTCTGAGCCTTTGGAGGCCCTAGCATCCCCCTCGCCGCCCGATGACCGGGCCGCTGGAGTCTGCCATGAGCGAGCCCGTCACCCAACTCGTCGTCGAGGACCTCACCGAGGGCCAGGGCCAAGAGTGCCCGCCCGGCGCCACCGTCAACGTCCACTACAAGGGCGCGCTCATGGACGGCACCGTCTTCGACTCCTCCTACGACCGCGGCCAGCCCATCGACTTCCCCCTCGCCAACCTCATCCCCGGCTGGCAGCAGGGCATCCCCGGCATGAAGGTCGGCGGCAAGCGCAAGCTCACCATCCCCTACGCCCTTGGCTACGGCGACCGCGGAAGCCCGCCCGTCATCCCGCCCCGCGCCGACCTCGTCTTCGAGATCGAACTGCTCGGCGTCAGCTGAGCAACCTCTACGGCCGGGTCATCCCCGAGATCATCGTGTTCCAGGCGCCCTCCGCCCGGTCCATCGCGTCCTCGGGTCCCCACATCTTGATAAACACCAGCCCGTCGCCTGATTCTACGATCGCGCCGCGCAGCGTGGAGTACGGGCGCTCGGTCGTCGCGCCCATCGGCGGCCCGTCCAGGTACGTCCCGTCCATCTCCACCACGTGGACCTTCAGGCCCGAGATCTCGCGCACCTCGGCCCGCGGGCGGATCGGGTCACCCATCCCGTCCATCATCTGGCGCCCCCAGCGCGCCAGGTTCGCCTGCACCGTCCCGCCCGCGGTTGAGAACGCCACGACGCTGTCGCCCAGCTCGCTGGGAACCCGCAGCTGCGCCTTGCGCATCGGGTTGCTCGGCGCGACCGCCTGCCAGTCCTCGGGCACGGACCAGCGCAGGCCCGCGAGCTCGACCGACTCGACGCCCGCCAGCTCGTCGGCCAACCCCTGCGCTGCGCCGTCGCGCTGCTCGATCGCTTCCTTCAGGTCTCGCCCCATCGCCGCGGACTTGCCGTACAGGCTCTTGGGCTCCTCGGCCAGGTTGTCCAGCGCCCCGCCCGAGCTCGACGCCGATGTCGATCCCGACGACGCGTCATCGCACGCGATGAGACCAAACACCGACAGCGCCAGCAGCGCCACGCCAGGGATCACTTGTTTCATGCGCACAGTGTAGTGGGCGTCCTGCGCACGGGGAAGAACGCCCGCCTCAGCCCGCCGCGAACGCGGTCAGGAACGCGACAACATCGGAGAAATCCACCACGCCCGCGGGCGCCGCCAGATCCGCCGCCCCGTCGCCCGAGGCGAACGCGCCCAGGAACGCGACCACATCCGAGAAGTCCAGCACGCTGTACGGCTCGCTCAGATCCGCCGCGGACGCCTGCCCGCCGATCAGCCGGAACGCCATGTCCGTGTCGTTCTGATCCCAGAAGTCCGAGCCGGCCGCGTTGGAGTAGATGATCCGGCTGTTTCCGCTGAGCGCCTCGTAGGACCAGCCCAGCTCGGTCCGCCCCTGCACGCTCACCCAGTACGCACGGCTCGCGTCCATGCGCACGGGCGGGCTCAGCTCGAAGGTCGCCAGCTGCTCGTCCCATCGCCAGTGCTGGTCGATCACCACGCCGCCGGTGGGCTCGAATGAGAACGCGCCCGGCGCGAAGACACGCGAGTCGATCATCGCGCCGACCTCGCCCGCATCGTCCAGATAGACCGACACGCGGACCTCGGGGTCGTACTCAAAGTTGTACCCCCAGACCTGCACGCCCGTGATGTTCGTGTTCTGCGCCAGGGTGGCGTCGTCGTACAGAAACTCGTTCCACAGGGCGCTCGAGTAATACCCGTTGGTGGTGTCGCCCTCGCTCGTGCGCGACGCCTGCTCAAAGACCACGCCCACCTGAGCGCCCGCCTGGGCACAGACCACGGAACTCACCAACGACACCAGCAACGCGCGCATCATGACATCCTCCGTCTCAAGCCCGACCCGCCCGGCGCCCGCGCTCCGGGGGCGGAATGATCCATGAGCAGTATCCCAGATCCGCCCCCCGTCCCGGACCCCTCTGTTCAGAGGGGAAGCGGATACCACGTTCAACCGCCTTCAGGCGCCGGAATCGTCCCAGATATCGCCCGTGACCAGCTCCACGCTGTTCCCCCCGGGGTCTCGGACGTAGATCGAACGGTCCCGCCGCCCGTTCTGGGGCCAGGTGATCTCGCGCTCGATCTCGACGCCGTGAGCGGCGAGGCGTCCGCGCCAGGCGGGCAGGTCGTCGTCACCGATAAGCAGCGCCACGTGCCCCGCCCCGAGGGTGCCGTGGGAGGGCACGTCACGCCCCGCGGGCTCGCTGACGCTCGGGTCGAACACGAGCAGGACCTGCTCCGGGGCGACGCGAAACGTGCGCATGAGCGTGGAGGTATCGGCGTCGGTCTCGAGCCCGAGCACGTCGGCGTAGAACCGCTGCGCCGCGTCGAGGTCGTCGCAGTAGAGGACGGTCTCCAGAATCCCGCGAACACGTGCCATGCAGAACTGTACGCCGCGCGTGCCCAGACGGGGATACCGCCCCGCGTGCGTCGCGTGCGGGCGCGACGCGCTCCGGACTGTTCGAGGGCGGGGCAACGAGGCGGATTGAGCGCGCACAGGCCCGATTCGGCGCGATTTCGTGACGCGACTCGCCCCGTGCGCTAGCCTGCCCCGTCTGGCGGCCGCGGGGTCGTGGCCGCCGGCGGAGTTCTGTGGACCCCGCGCGATTACATCGCCGGCGTGTCCGCCGCGGGCGTGCGCGCGCCGCTCCGCCGCAATCGTGGCGCACGCAAGAACGACGCAACCCCTGGAAGGGACCCTTATGCTCACGGTCACGGACTCAGCGTGCGCCACCATCGCCAACCTGCTCGAATCCAACGACGCGCCCGAGAGTGTCGCGCTGCGACTCACCGCCGCGGAGCAGGGGGGCCTGGGCCTCTCGCCCGACGCGCCCAGCGACGAGGACCAGAGCTACCACCACGAGGGGCGGACCGTCCTCGTCATCACCCCCGAACTCGTCCAGCAGCTCGACGGCGTGATCCTCGACACGGAACTGGGCGAGGACGGGCCGAGGCTGGCGATCCGGCGCTCGGTGGGGTGAGCGCCCCGCCGGCGCGCCGATCAGGCCGGAATCGGTGTCGGGAGCGACCGTTCGGACTGCGGCCCGTGCAGAACGTCGCGGAGCCGGATGCCGCTCTTGGCGGACATCTCGACCAGGTGCGGCAGGCTCCGGGCGCCGAGCTTGGTCCCGATGGAGCGCCGGTGGTTGTCGATCGTCTTGCGCGACCGGCTCAGGCGCCGGGCGATCTCGGTCAGGCCCAGCCCCTCGCCGAAGAGGGCGAAGACCTCGAGCTCACGCCGGGAGAGCGTGCCCAGCGCGCCCAGCGACGATCCGTTCGAGGACACGGCACAGAACGCCTCGGGCGGGTCGATCACGTCTTCCGAGTGGCTGGTGGACACCCAGAACCGGTCGCGCCCGTCGGGGCGCTCGCGCACGAGCTGGCAGGTCGTGACGTGGCGAGTCCCGTCGTGCATCCCCGTGATCCCGCACACAACCTCGCCCATGCGGCAGCGCTCGAACGCGACCAGAATCTCCTCGGCAACGTCGGCGGGGAGGGCCTCGGTCAGCGGCGCGGGCAGCGTGGGGGATGTCCCCCAGCAGCGCGCCATCGAGGTTGACCACATCCGGATGACGCCGTCCTCATCGACCAGCGCCGAGCCGCGAACCGGGTCATGCAATATCGCGTCCCACACCGAGGCCTTCGCCGGCGCCGCGGCGACCCGGCCCTCCCCCGAGGGCTCCGAGCCCAGGTCCCGAAAGGTCGTGGCGAGCGAGTCCCCGGCGTGATCCGCGAGCCCGGTCAGCAGATGGATCTCGCCGCCCGTGCATTCCTGGGGGTGCCGGCTCAGGATGTACGCGGCGCCGATCGCGCGCCCACGGCTGATCACCGGCACGCCCACGTACGACTCGATGCCCCACTCGAGCAGCATCGGGTTCTCCGTACTCTCGGCGGCGCTGACACGCGGGCAGGCCACCACACACCGATCACGCAGGATCGCGGCCGTCACCCCACGCTCGGGCCTGGCCAGCCTGGACCCGAACCCGTCGACCTGCCCGGGGATGGTCGAGGCACTCCAGGCGAAGCCGCCCCCCTCCGGGTCCGACAGGATCAGGCTCACGCCCCCCGTCGGCCCAACCAGACGCTGGACGACATCGCACACGGCGTGAGCCTTTGACTCGGCGGTCTTGCTGATCGAGATCGACCAATCAAGAAGGCCCTTCGCGGATTGTAAGTTTTCATTCCCCATTGGAAGAAGCGTACGCGTGTGAAGATGCGTAAGATGCGGCGCGCACTTCGTTTGGTGCGTTTCCCCCAGGTGCATTCCCCGCTTTGCGAATTTGGCGGGCGCACCGTTGTGGGGAAGTTATCGCCACACCGGCGATCCCATGCCGCTTTCGATGTAATTCATTGCGTCCAACGATGACGTTCGAACCTGTCATTTGTGGTGGTCGGACGGGGTGGAGAAATCCCAAGAGGTGATCGCGCGCCGTCGGACGCGGCCCCACCGCGAGTATGTTGAGTGCGTCCAACCTGCGTCACGCGGACAAAGGAGGACCGCGGCATTTCCGGATGGCCCACACCAGAATCCCGACGGGCATTGGGTGGCGTGCAGACGGCGCGACCTTCTGCACGTGCCGGCCCAAAGATGCGGAGACGCCGAATCCGAGTCTCCGCGGCGCCCGGCAGTCATGGCGAGTGGCGCAAGGTATTTGCTTCCAGTGTATTAGATATACCAGCCCGGTCGGGTCTGGTGCAAGATTGACGCTTTGATATAATCGGTGAGAAGGGCGGCGTCACATCTGCTGTCCAGATTCTTGTGATTGAAAAGGGGGTACCAATGGACACGAAACGACCGCGTTTCGAGGCGCATCGGCTGGCGATGGGGTCTCTTGTGGTTGCGATGGGAGCACTCGTCGGGTGTCAAACAACGCAGCGGGATCCGTATGTCAACCCGTCGATCGAGTCCTTCAGCGCCGGCCCGGCCATCGTCTGCCTGAATCAGGGCCTGCCTCTTGTGCGTGTGGCGTTCGAGGTTGATCTCGGTTCACGCACGCAGAACATCCAGGACGTGTGCATCACGTTTTCAGCGAACGGGACTCCGCTCCAGGATTCTCTGACGGCCCATTGCATGGACGTGGGGACCAGCGGGGAGCGGACGTTCAATCTGTTCGATCATTTCGGTTCGAACGTCCCGTCGGCGGTGGAGATACAGGCGGTTCTCAAGAACTTTCCGGGAGGCCCCGAGTATGATCGCTCGACCGCTCGGGTCGAGACCCGAGCCGACTGTCCACCGCCCGGTGGGCTTCCGGGCTGAACGCCCAAGTGTCCTGGACGGTTCCATTGCTGGGCTGATGTCAGTTGAGCCGGTCTCATCCGCCTAAGGCCGCGCGTTGGGCGGGCGCCCGGCGATCCGCTCAGGTTCTGGACAGCCCCGGCAGGCGGAGGCGGGCGCCGCGCACGAGAACGCCCCGGGCGTGCGGCCCGGGGCGTGTGGAGCGCGAAGCGATGAGGCGGTGTGTCAGGCGTGACGACGCCGACGGGCGACAACGCCCAGGCCCATGCCCACGACCGCCAGAGCGCCCGGCGCGGGGATCGGGGATCCGCTCACGCCGGAGAGGTAGATGTGCCCGTTGGTCTCGCGGACGGCAACGGAGAGCACGCCGGCGGCGGGATCGAGGCCGAGGATCGCGCCCAGGTCGAGGATGCCGCGCTTCGAGCTCGAGAAGGTGAAGGCGTCCATGATGGCGTCTTCCATGAACACGAGCGGGGAGCCGCCGGAGGCGAGGGCGACGAAGAGCACGGGGTCGTCCTTGTCGCCCGCGCCGTTGCCGAACTCGAGCTCGTTGATCTCCAGCTCGATCGTGGAGGCCAGCGCGGGGGCGTCGAAGCTGACGAGGATCTCCTCGTCCTTGTGCCCGCCGCCGCCGGAGATGCCCTTGGATCCGCTGGTCGAGAGCGTCTGCACGCCGGCGCCGCGATCGTCGCGATCGATGTAGATCGTGCCGACCGAGCCGGGGGCGAACGGGTCGAACATCATGGAATCGTCGATCATCGAGCGAGCGGTGAGGACGAAATCGGCCGGCAGGCCGCCGACCGTGACGGGGCGGAAACTGGTTCCCATGTTACCTTTGCCCTGAACGTCTTCCGTCAGCGGCACCAGGTCGGCGCTGGCGCTGGCGGTCGCGAGACCGGCGATACCGAGACCAATGATTCTGGTGATCTTCATCTCTGTTCTCCTGGGCTTCTCTCGGGGGGGCTCTCTCTCAGCCTCGTGCGGCTGATCAGAAGATGCCCCGCCCCCGCCCGATTGCCAGCGCCCGCCCCACCGAACGCCCATGCCGGATCACGACGCGGCCGCACAGCAGGGCGAGGGCGCACAGGCGGTCGAGCCCGGGTCCGAGAATCCCGCCGGGCAGCCTCGGGGCAGGCTCAATCAGCCCGCCGCCAGCTCGCGCCACCGACCCGTCCTCGGATCAGCGCGCCCCGAGCACCACGAACCCAGCCCGGAACGCCAGTGGCGGGTTCCCGAGTCTCCAGACCAACCAGCCCGGAACGTCAGCGGCGGGCCCCCCAAAGCTCCGGACCAACCAGCCCGGAACGTCAGTGACGGGCCCGCGCCTGTGAAGGACCCCGCGCGTGCTCCCGCCTCGACGAGCGAATGAAGACGCCGAGGCGACCGAGGCCCAAGCAGGTCCCCCCCGAGCTGACCGAGGTTGAGGGCGGGACGCGGTGCGTCCTCACGCACGAGGGCATGGCCTCCGACACCATGCGCCGCGGCACCGAGGCCGGCTGGAACGGGATGCTCGAGAGCCTGGCCGGAGTGATCGACGCCTGATCTCGCTGACCGGCGTCAGCGATCGAAGTCACGTGCCACTGACCGGTCTTCCGGTCAGTGCCTCCGCCCGGCGTGATTCGCACTGACCCGAAGACGGGTCAGTGGCACGGTTCCCGCGTTGCCCGTCAACGACCGAGATCGCGCGAGGACGTCGCGGGATGAGAACCCGCAGGGTGGCGTGCAGACGGCGCCGCCTTCTGCACGACCTTGGGCGCCTTCTATTGATTGCTAGTTGCCACGCTTGGAAATCGCCTGTCATTTGTCCAATGCTCGGCTCGCTCGCCAAGTCCAATGAACGCGTAAGAAGCATCACTGTGGTATTCAAAGCGTGTTGCGTGGCGTAGCAGATCCATGCCAAGGAGCACTACTGGCTCGTCGTTAGATGTCGTTCTGCACGAATCGTTTTCGGGCTTGTCCAGCTGGGCGAGCTTGGGCCGTTTGCCTGAAACGGTATGTCTAATGATCCAGGTATCTCCATTGGCTCCCTTGATCTTGATGTTGGCATACCAAGCCGGCTTGTCTTCAACAACTTCTCCGGATGCCACCCTGGAACTAATCGTTCCCGCTGGTGATAGACCGTGGCCCTGCTGGCGAATGCTATCCACCACCTCTGTTGGAATAGTTGATTGGTCAGCACCCGTGTCGATCTTCACGACAACTTTGCACCTTAGGTCTTCGAAGTACGGGTGCATGACTTCGCTGTCCGGGCATAATACCAGGTGCGAAGGGCTAACGGTGCATACGATAAGTCGCTCGTTCATGGATCGACGGTGAGATTGTCTGTAGTAGAAACTAATTAATTTAGCGTTCTTGCGATACTCTAAGAAACTCTCGAATCCGAATTGGACTCATGGTTTCTTTGAACACCTGGTAGCCATTGTGTTCGGCTTCATAGAACGACTCGTACAGTGGAGTGATCTTTTCGTCTGATTCTGCCGCAAAAGCTCGTTCGCAGCTTGGGTGCTTGGCCCACCACGCAACGAGAAGATGCTCAATGGCGTCAAAGTGATGGACCCGTTCCATACCCCCTGGGTCGGCAACGCGTGGGCGGTGGTCAATTTGCATAGTTGAATCGACCGAACTTGCCACAGCTTGTCGTGTCATGACCCGGTGCCCTTCCAGTTAGATCAGAAGAAGGATATTGAAATTCTAGCCCGATAATTGGCTGCTAACGAGAATACTTGAAGTAATCATTACCCCCCAGACGGGGGGTCACTCCCCCGAATCCAACACCGCCATAAACGCCTTCTGCGGGATGTTCACGGAGCCGATGGACTTCATCTTCTCCTTGCCCTTCTTCTGCTTGTCCAGCAGCTTGCGCTTGCGGCTCACGTCCCCGCCGTAGCACTTGGCCGTTACGTCCTTGCGGAAGGCCTTGATCGTCTCGCGGGCGATGATCTTCCCGCCGATGGCCGCCTGCAGCGGGATCTCGAAGTTGTGCCGGTCGATCACCTTGCGCAGGCGCCCCAGCAGCAGCTTGCCGCGCGCCGCGGCCCGGTCCTTGTGCGCGATCAGCGCCAGCGCCTCCACCGGCTCGCCCGTGATCAGGATGTCCACCTTCACCAGGTTGTCCGCGTGGTAGCCGCTGATCTCGTAGTCCATCGTGCCGTAGCCCGACGTCAGCCCCTTGAGCTTGTCGTAGAAGTCATAAATCAGCTCCGCCAGCGGGATCTCGAACGTCAGCAGCTGGCGGGTTTCAGAAATGTGCGTCTGCGACTTGTACGTGCCGCGCCGCTCCAGCGACAGCTTCATCACCTCGCCGATCTTGTCCACGGGCGTCATGACCTCGACGCGGCAGATCGGCTCGCGGATCTCAAGGATGGTCGAGGGGTCGGGCAGGTCGCCCGGGTTGTGGACCTCGATGAGCTCGGTCTCGCCCCCCTTGGTGCGGCGCAGGACCTTGTACGACACCGTTGGCGCCGTCTGCACGACGCTCAGCTTGCCCTCGCGCTCCAGCCGCTCCTGGATGATGTCCATGTGCAGCAGGCCCAGGAAGCCGCACCGGAACCCGAAGCCCAACGCCTCGGAGTGCACGGCCTGGTACGTATATGAAGCGTCGTTGAGCGCGAGGCGGTCCATCGCGTCGCGCATCTCCTCGAAGTCGGGCGTCTTGCCGTCGTCGCTGGTCGCGGGGTAGAAGTCGCAGAAGACCATCTGGTTGGGCGGGGCGTACCCCTCGAGCGCCTCGTCCGCCGGGTCCAGGTCGCGGGTGATGGTGTCGCCCACGCGCACATCGCCCAGCGTCTTGATCGCCGCGACGAGGTACCCCGTCTCCCCCGGGCCGAGTTCCTTGACCTTCACGGGCTTGGGCATGTACTTGCCCAGCTCGGTGATCTGGAACGTGCGCCCCAGTCCCATCATGTGGATCTTCTCGCCGACCCGAAGCACGCCGTCGAACACGCGGATGTAGATGATCACGCCCCGGTAGTCGTCGTAGATCGCGTCGAAGATGAGCGCCCGCGTCTTGTCCGTCACGGGCTTGCGCGGCGACGGCAGGCGCTCACAGATCGCGTCGAGCAGCTCCGGGATGCCCTGGCCGGTCTTGGCCGAGACGCTGATACAGTCCTCGGCGGGCAGGCCCAACGCCTGCTCGACCTCCATCGCGATCTCGTCGGGCCGGGCCGCGGGCAGGTCGATCTTGTTGAGCACCGGGATGATCTCCAGGTCCTGCTCGATCGCCAGGTACGCGTTGACCACCGTCTGCGCCTCAACCCCCTGCGAGGCGTCCACGACCAGGATCGCCCCCTCACACGCCTTGAGCGCCCGGGACACCTCGTACGAAAAATCCACGTGCCCGGGGGTGTCGATGAAGTTCAGCATGTACTGCTGACCCTTGTGGACGTGCGGGACGGTCACCGACGAGGCCTTGATGGTGATGCCGCGCTCGCGCTCGAGGTCCATCGAGTCCAGGAGCTGGGCCTTGGCCTCCCGGTCCGACACGGCGTGCGTCGCCTGCAGCAGCCGGTCGGCCAGCGTGGACTTGCCGTGGTCGATGTGGGCGATGATCGAGAAGTTGCGGATCTGGACGTCGGTCATAGGTCTGGATCGTAGGTTCGCCGCGGAGGGCCGCAGGGGGCCGCGGAGGGGAGGGAACGCGGAGGGGCGGAGGGGGGCGGAGGGCGCGGAGGATCAGGCTGTGGGAGGCGATTCTTTGACGCCAAGATCGAAAGGCGGCCGCGACTCTCGGTGTTCCTGGGTTTAAGCCAGGACGTGCGCCTTCAACTCAACTCCCCCCTCCGCGGCTCTCCGCGACCTCCGCGTTGAACCCGAATCTACTTCTTCACCGCCACTGCCTCGAACACCGGCGGCAGCAGCAGGAACGCGTCCGGGTTTTTCCCCGCCTCGTCCCACGCCGCGAAGAACGCCTCGCCCTCCGCCTCGCTCAGGCGCCCGCTCTCGATCACCCGGGGGATGAAGCTGGGCCAGAAGATCGTCGGCCACGCCCAGATCTGGTTGTTGGGGCGGGCGATCCGCTGCACCACCTCGAAGCTCTCGAGCTCGAAGCCCGCCTCGCGCAGCACGCGGGGCATGTCGCCCATGACGTCCAGGTCGCCGTGCTTGTCCCAGAAGGCCGAGGTCGCCTCGATGCCGCGCTGGAACGCCTCGCTCTTGGGCGCCAGCTTGATCCCCGAGTACGCGAAGTAGTCCTGGATGGCGAACCGCCCGCCGGGGACGAGCGCTTCGTACACGCCCTTGACCACCGGCTCGACGTTCTGGCTGAAGCACAGCACCCACCGCGCGTACGCGACATCGAACGACCCGCGCTCACCCGCGACGAGGTCACTCAGGCAGTGCATATCGCCCTGGATCACGCTCGCGTGCCCGTGCCCGTTGGCTTTCATCCGCTCGCGGAACTGCTGGCAGTACTCGGGCGAGCCCTCGATCCCGAGCACGCGCCCGCCCGGCCCGACGAGCTGCGCCAGATCGGCGCTGGCAAAGCCGGGTCCGGCGCCCACGTCCAGCACGCGCGACCCGGGGACGATCCTCGCCCGCTCCCAGATCGCCGCGGCCTGCCTCGCCCACAGCCGGTGCTGCACACCCAACCGCACAGACTCAACGCTGTCGGTCCCGAGCAGATAGTCCTCAGTCGTTGACATGCCCAATCGTATGCCCGCGACCCAGGGCCAATGATGCCCCGTGCCCCACGCCCCGACCCCACTCGAGACCCCGCCCGACAACGCTTCAACCGCCCCGCAGGATCGTACGAGTGGAATCACCGGCGCCCCGGGCGCCCTGACCCGCCACGTCTTCGTCTCCTTCCTGCCCAGCTCCATGCCGCTGCTCAGCCGCATGAACTACCGGCGCGAGCTGACCGCGGCGTTCTTCTTCCCGCTCGTGCTCGCCGCGGTCGAGGGCGGCGTCTCGGGCGTCATCGTCAAGAACGCCTACGACGGGGTCGTGGACGCGGCCACCCTCAACTACGTCGTCGCCGGCCTCGTCGCCGCCCCCGCCTTCGCCAACGTCGTCAGCTTCCTCTGGGCCCGCCTGGCCCACGGCGTTGACAAGGTCCGCTTTATCAACGTCCTCCAGCTCGGCATGATCGCCTCGGTCGCCATGCTCGCCCTGGCGCCGCGCACGCCCGCCGGGCTGCTCATGTTCCTCGCGCTGGTCCTGAGCACGCGCGTCTGCTACGCGGGGGTCATCACGCTCCGCTCCACGGTCTGGGGCGTCAACTACCCCAAGGGCGCCCGCGCCCGCGTCGCGGGCAAGCTCACGACCGTCCAGGTGCTGATTGTCGCGCTCGTCGGCTACGGGCTCGGTGAATCGATGCAGCATTGGGCGGGCGCCTACCGCGTCTTGCTCCCCTTGGGCAGCGTTGCCGCCTTGGTTGGTGTGCTGTCCTGGAGCCGTGTCCGCGTGCGGGGGCATCGCCGACTGCTCCATGCCGAGCAGCGCCACGCGCGGGGAGAGCGCCCGAGCTTCAACCCCGCCTCTCTCGTCCGCGTCCTGCGCGAGGACAAACGCTACGACAAGTACATGACCGCCCAGATGCTCCTGGGCCTGGGCAACATGATGACCTGGGCCCCCGTCGTCATCATGGTCAAGGACGTCTTCCACGTCGAGTACCGCGGCATCGCCCTGACCCACTCCATCCCGCTGCTGGCCATGCCCCTGTCCATCCCCATCTGGGCCCGCGTGCTCGACAACCGTCACGTCGTGTTCTTCCGGTCGATCCATTCATGGTTCTTCGTCCTCTCCACCGCCCTCGTCTTCGGCGCGGGCATGTACGTCTCGCTCCCGCTGCTCATCGCGGGCGTCATCATCAAGGGCTTCGCCTTCGGCGGCGGCGCCCTGGCCTGGAACCTGGGGCACCTGGATTTCGCCCCCGACGACCGCGCCTCGCAGTACATGGCCGTCCACGTTACCCTCACCGGCCTCCGCGGCCTCATCGCCCCCTTCATGGGCGTCACGCTCTACCAGCTCTTCGAGACCCTCTCACCCGGCGCCGGGCCCTGGGTCTTCGCCGTCGCGTCCGCGCTCGTGGTCCTCGCCGCGCTGGGCTTCGTCGCCCTCCACCGCCAGATGTCGCGCGAGGACCGAACCGACAGCGTTGAGGGCGACCGTCCCCCCGCGTAAGCTCCGCCGATGCCCGACCCCCAGCCCGATCTGTCCGCCGACGCCATCCGCGCCGTCCTGCGCGAGGTCTGGGGGCACGACCAGCTCCGCGACCTGCAGGAACCCGCCATCCGCGCCGCCCTCGACGGGCAAGACTCGCTCGTCGTCCTCCCCACCGGCGGGGGCAAGAGCCTCTGCTACCAGCTCCCACCCCTGCTCACCGGCAAGCCCACCCTCGTCGTCAGCCCCCTCATCTCGCTCATGAACGACCAGGTCGCCTCGCTCACCGCCAACGGCGTCCCCGCCGCGGCCCTGCACTCGGGCCTTGGCAACGCAGAACTCCGCCCCATCGAGTCCGCCTTCGAATCCGGCGAACTCAAGCTGCTCTTCGTCGCGCCCGAACGCCTGATGAACCCGGGCCTGCTCGCCATGGCCGAGCGCGCGGGCGTCGCCTGCGTCGCCATCGACGAGGCCCACTGCATCAGCGCCTTGGGGCACGACTTCCGCCCCGAGTACCGCCAGCTCGCCAGCATCCGCGAGCGATTGCCCAACGTCACCCTCCAGGCCCTCACCGCCACCGCCACCCCGCGCGTCCGCGAGGACATCATCAGCCAGCTCGCCCTGCGCGAGCCCGAGGTCCTCGTGGGCGTGTTCGACCGCCCCAACCTGACCTACCGCGTCCTGCCCCGGGCCAAGCTCGAAGACCAGGTGATGGAGATCGCGGGTCGCCATCGAGGCTCGGGCATGGGCGAGGGCGAGGAGGGCGTCATCGTCTACTGCCTCTCCCGCAAAGACACGGAGAAGCTCGCCGACGGGCTCACCAAGCGCGGCATCGAGGCCCGCGCCTACCACGCCGGCCTCGCCCCCAAGAAACGCTCCAAGGTCGAACGCGACTTCACCACCGAACGCGTCAACGTCGTCTGCGCCACCGTCGCCTTCGGCATGGGCATCGACCGCTCCAACGTGCGCTGCGTCATCCACGCCTGCCTTCCCCGATCCGTCGAGGCCTTCCAGCAAGAAACAGGCCGCGCCGGGCGCGACGGCCTCCCCGGCGAGTGCGTCCTGCTCCACTCCGCCGCCGACATCGCCCGCTGGCGCCGCCTCATCGAGATGCCCGGCGACTACGGCGCCCCCGACCCCGGCTTCGTGAGCGCCCAGCTCGACCTGCTCAACCAGATGCGCCGCATCGCGGTGGGGGGGGACTGCCGCCACAAGGCCCTCTCCGAACACTTCGGACAGACCTACCTCCCGCCCGAAGACGCCGACGGCTGCGGCGCCTGCGACGTCTGCCTCCGCGAACTCAAAGAGGCCGACGACGCCGAAACCACCGCCAAGAAAATCATCTCCTGCGTCGCCCGCTTCGAGAACCACGCCGCCGGCGGGGGCCGCTTCGGCGCCAAGCACCTCGTCGAGGTCCTCGCCGGCGCCAAGACCCAGCGCATCCTCGACTACGGGCACGACAGCCTCAGCACTTACTCGCTGCTCGCCGATCTGCCCCGCGACACCATCGACGCCTTCGTCAACCAGCTCATCGACCAGGGCGCCCTCGCCCGCGCCCCGGGCGACCGACCCGTCATCCACCTGACCGAGGCCTCGCGCGAGTTCCTCGCCGGGACGCGCCCCGTCCGCCTCATCCAGCCCGCCGCCGCGCCCAAGACCTCAAAGCGCGACACCGCCTCCTGGGAGGGTGTGGACCGCGACCTCTTCGAACGCCTCCGCACCCTGCGCCGCGGCATCGCCCAGGAGCGCGCCGTCCCCCCCTACGTCGTCTTCAGCGACAACACCCTCCGCGACATGGCCCGCCTCAGGCCCGAGTCACACAACGAGATGCTGTCCGTTCACGGCGTCGGGCGCAAGAAACTCGACGACTTCGGCGACGTGTTCCTGAGCGAGATCGCCAGCGCCATCGCCGCTCAGTCGTAGTCAATCCCGTACACGCCCTGGCTCGTGTTGTGCAGGCGTGTGTCGTCGCCTCCATTCAGTGGATTCGCCACGCCCTCGCTCGCCTCGGTCGGATCCCTGAGCGCCCCGTGCCCGTCGGCGAAGGCCATGGGCGTCATCTCCCGGTAGTGCTCGCCCACGCGCTCGGGCTCCTCGCTCAGGTACGCCAGGTGCCGGTCCCACAGCATCACCTTGCTCGCCGGCGCCCGAACCTCGCTCGCCCGCGTCGGGCGCAGCTCCGCGATCCGGTCCACCGTCTCCCCGCGGTCGGCCATCCACAGCGTCGGCCGAGCCACGAACGAGTTGCTGTACACGATCGAGAACATCTCGCCGGGCTCGATCTCGGCGCCGTTCATCAGGTCCTCGATCTCCGGCAGCTCGAACTCACGCCCGGGGCTGACCCACGTCTCGGCGATCCCGGGCCACTCGTCAATCGGCGTCACGATCGCGGGCCACATCGTCGCCAGGTCGAAGTGATTCGTTGTCGCGATGACGACGCCCTCCGGGTACCAGGGGAAGGTCAGCGCGTTGGGCTCGACCGGCTCATCGAGCCCCGCGGGCTGGTCGCCCGCCGCCCGGAACGGGTACCGCCCGTTGTCCGACGCGTACTGCTCGAAAAGCTGCTGCGTCGAGCGCACGTTGGCCAGCGCCAGCGTCCGCTTCGCCGTGGACCGCGCCCCGCCCAGCGCCGGCAGCGCGATCGCCAGGATCAACGCGATGATCCCGATCACCACCATCAGCTCGATCAGCGAGAACGCCTTCTTTGCGCAACGGTTCACGGCCCCTCCCCCCCCTCGCCCACGCTCAGCGTCGTCATCGAGTACATCCCCGGCTGCCACGCGCCCGTCTCCGCGTTCCACGTCAGCACGACCCCCAGCGTCACCTCGCCCCCCTTGTGCGGCCCCTTCTTCGGGCGGATCGGCACGCTCACCTCGATGGGTGTCGGCCCCGTCGCCGCCTCCGGGTCCGCGTCCGGGAAGTTCCCCGCCGCGCGCATCGCCATCCGCCGCTGGGCCACCCCCGCGCCGCGATCGTCGCTGTCCTCGTCCACCGTCCGCGACACCCGCCGCGGCTGCGCCTCGCCCCCGCCCCCGCCCATCCCCGCGTACGCCGCCACCCGGACCCGGTCCAGGTCCGGCTCGCCCATCGCAAACCACCCCGCCAGCGTCTCATACAACCGTGACCGCTCCTCCGCGTCCGGATCGATCGTCCCGCCAAGGCGCTGCACCGCCGCGACAAACGCGTCGTAGTCACCCAGCAGCATCGGCTCGATCGCGTCCCGCGCCGAAGACGCCACACGCTGGGCGTCGCCACCCCCGCTCAGATCCAGCGAGCGAGCGCTGCGCCCAACATCGTCGGCAAAGCTCGTCATGACCACGCCCACGTCATCCGCCGAACGGACCCTCGTGTAGTTCGTTTCGACCGCCTCCCCCTCGCCGGTCACCGCCTGCCCCGCCGGTAGGTCGCTCCGGGGATTCGTCACGGGCCGCGAGTTGCCCACCAACCGCCACGCCGCGACGGACACCGCCCCGACCAGAAACACCGCCGCCAGGGCGATCTTGACCTCGGTTGCTCCAAACGCCCGCCGACGCATCGCGCTCATCACCAGCTCCTTGTGGGCGTCCACGCAACAACAGACCCCGCCCGCTCAGGACCGAGATGCGCGGCGCCGCCCCGTCCGTCGCCACATCAGTGAAAGAACACCGACCAGAGGTGGGGCAGGCGTCCCGCCTGCCTGGAGACAGCGACCAGAGGTGGGACAGGCGTCCCGCCTGTCTGGAGTCAGGGCGTGCCGTCCCCGTCTTGCGCCAAGATCAGCGCCACCACCCCCGCCGCCCTGTCGTTGGGCACCGTGAACGAGTAGCTGTACTGCGCGATCTTCCAGGCCCCGTCCACCCGCCGCAGCACCCCCTGCCCCCGCAGCGTGCCGTACTTCTCGTTGTCGATCAGCTCATCGAACCACGCGACATCGCCAGAAAAGCTCACGTGCCGGTCGCGGGGGTGGTATGTCCACCCCTTGCCCTGCTCGACCATGAACCGGCGGGCGTAGTCCATGAACTGCGCCTTGGTCCAGCGCTCGGTGGCGTCGGTGCCCAGGAACGTCCCGTCCTCGTGCATCAGCGCGAAGTACGCGTCGAAGTCCGCCTTGCTCGCGGCGGTGTGGAAGGTGTCCATGACCTCGTTTGCCTGCCTTTCGAGAAGCTCCGCGTGCTCCTTCTCGTCGATGATCCGCCCATCATTGGTCCTGAACCGTTCTCGGCGCATCCTTTCGAGACGCGCTTTCGCGGCTTCGAGCGCCGCCTTTCTGGCTTCGGTCTCATCGCCTTCCGGCTGATGGTCCCGACTGAACAGATGAATGGTCTCCTCGAGCTCGCGTTTCTGTCGCAGCAGGTCATCCACAATCAATGCCCGTGAATGCTCAACCTCAGATCGCACACTTGGTTCGATCATCTCCTCACTCGTCACCGGCCCCGACATCGGCGCCACCGGCGGAACCGCCATCACCAGCCCGCACCCAAACACTGCGCCGCACAGCCACGTCCGCGTCTGCATCGCCAGCCTCCTTCAGCTACTCCGCGTTCACCATCCACGCGCTGAACTTCACCAGGAACTCGATAAACCCCTCCAGGTGCTCCGCCGGGAAGTTGTACCGCTCCGTCGCGTCCTCGAGCACGTCCCCGAAGCAGCGCAGCCACTCCTGCCGTGCCGCCTCGTCGATCTCGATCGCCAGGTGCCGCTGCCGCATCCGCGGCGGACCGTACCGCTGCTGATACAGCGGCGGGCCCCCCAGCAGGAACACAAAGAACGCCCCCGACTTCTCCGCCTCCGCCGCCAAGCCCTCGGCATCAGCCGCGAACATGTGCCCGATCGACGACTCGGAGAGCTTCCCGTAGAAGTCCCGGATCATCCGGAAAATCGCCTCCTCCCCCATCGCCGGGAAGATCTCCGTGCTCACCGACCCGTTGGGCGGGGGCGTGATCAGCGGCGTGTGGATCGGCTTGCTTCTCGCCATCGCCCTCATCCTATCTCGCCCCCCGTGCAGGCCGACCCGATGCGTCCGAGAACCCTCCCCCCGCACGGGGACCGAGCCCGCGCCGTGCGAAACGGAACCGCGGGACGCAATTCGGACGCCCCACGAGTGATCTCACCCATCCTCAACGTCGATAGATCGCCCATGAGCCGATTCGAAGCACTCCGCAAGATCCAGTCCGGCGAGCTCCTCACCAGCAACGGGCTCCGCACCAAGCCCCGCTTCATCACCACCATGGTGACCTGCGGCGCCGGGGCCGTCGTCGATATCAGCGCGGGCGGGCTCTGCGTCCATTCCAAGAAGAGCCCAGGCGAGCCCTCGGACCAGGTCCACACCATGACCGTCCAGAGCCCCTGGGGAACCTGCCAGCTCGACGTCAAGGTCGTCTGGACCAAAAAGCTCAGCCGCCGCCTCTTCGAGACCGGCCTCGCCTTCGTTGACCCGACCCAGGCCAAGAACCTGCTGCGCATCTGCTGGGACCCGATCGACGGCCCGTCCAAGGCCGCGTGATCCACCCGGTGGGACAGGCGTCCCGCCTGTCGCCAACCACCGACTCAGCCGGGCTCATCCAGCAGCACGCACAGGCACGTCGCGCTCCCCTCGGCCTTCTGCATCTCGCTCAGCCCAACCTCGTGCACCCCGAGCCCGAGCCCGCGCAGGATCGAAGCGGTCTTGGGCGCCCCCGCGGGCACGACGATCGAGTCGCCCACCAGCACGCCGTTGGCCGACCACGGCTCATCCGAGCTCACGGGGATCAGCTCCACGCCCGTGAACGCGCTCGTGTCTACCCAGTCCGCGTTGACCAGCACCCGACCCCCGCCGACCGAGCACGCCCCGGTCTTCAGGTGCAAACAGCCGGTCACCGGCACGGGGATCACCGTGTAGCCCAGCGGCCCGATGTGGCTGCGCAACTGCGCGACACCCTGGTCGTTGGTCCGCGTGCCCCGCCCCACGAACAGCGTCTTGCCGACACGGATCACGTCCCCGCCCTCGATCGTCGCCGGCGAGGTGATGTGCGCCAGCTCTCGATAGGGCTTGAGCGCCGCCTCCATGCTCGGGCGTTCCCGCCGGCGCGAGTCCGTCGCCGGGCGGGCGATCACGCCCAGCTCATCGACCACGACCACCGGGTCCTCGACGAACACCGCGTCCGGGCAGTCGTTGGCCGGGTCGATCTCGACGACCTCGCACCCGATGCGCGCCAGCGCCTCGCGGTACGCCGCGTGCTGACGCAGCGCCAGCTCGTGGTCAATCGGCTCGCGCTGCATGTGGGTCAGCAGGCAATCGCCCATGGAGGTGCTGGGCTTGCGTACAATCGCGATCGGCTTGGGCATCCGTGTCTCTCCTGGGTCGTCCGCAGACGATCATACGCGGCGCCACGCCGCCGGATCGACGATGATGGGCCCATGCCCCAGCCGCATCAAGATTCACAGAGCGTGATCAGCGGCGCCGCCCACGACCCGGGATTCGTCCATCCGCACCCGCCGCCCGAGCCCGACCCGCTGGTGGTCGCCCGCGCCCAGCGGATGCTGCTCTGGCACGTGCTCGCACTGCTCATCGTGACCGTGACACAGTGCGTCGCGCCCGTCAACGCGCCCGCGTGGATGGCCGCCGCCAAGCTCGCGATCTACGTCGTCGTCACGATGCTCACCATCGCCCGCGCCGTCAACCTGTCCATCGCGATCGGGGGGCGCAGCCCGATGACCTGGGTCGTCGCGCTGCTGCTCTTCATCCCGCTGCTTAACTTCGCCCTGCTCGCCAGCCTCAACGCCCGCGCGACGGACCTGCTCCGATCACACGGCGTCCGCGTCGGCATCATGGGCGTGCCAGGCGAGGAGCTCGCAAAGTTACGCCCCGGCGTCTGCCGCGGCTGCGGCTACGACCTGGCCGGGCTCGGCGACGCCCCCTGCCCCGAGTGCGGGCATGCGCGTCACTAAGCCAGCACCCGCCACAGCGCGAAAATCATCCCCGGCAGCCCGAACATCAGCGTCAGCACGATGCTGATCACGAACATCAGCCCCAGACCATCCTTACAGCGCCACGGCGACGGGCGGCAGGAAGATCGCCAGCAGCACCATGATCAGCGTGTTCTCGTTGATGTCGGACATGAAAAAAGTCTCCGTGCGCGGAAAGCGCACGGAGACCCTATCAGACGGCGTGCGAAGCCGTTACTTTCTCGCGCTCGATGCCCCGCCCTACGCCGCCTTGACCGCCTCGGGACGCTGCGCGTCCGCCTTCTCGAACGCCTCGGCAAGATCCACGCTGTTGAAGGGGACGCCGTCGCCGTCCTGCGTGACCGTGACCGCCTCGTACAACGCCCACATCGCCGCCAGGAACGGCGGGACCAGCACCAGCCACCCGACCGTGCCCATCGCCAGCTGGATCATCGCCGGCGTCTTCCGCCTGGCCAGGAAGTTATGAACCCCGAGCGAGCCGAGCAGCACGGCGGCGATGACGTACACGGGTCGTGAGCAGCGGGGTGACGCGTCGGACATGGGCGGCTCCGGGTTCCGGCGATGGACGCCGGGCTGGGTTCAGGGTCTCCAAGGACACACCCTGAGATCCGGGAGACCGCGTCACAGCAGGATTTGGCGCACGCCCCCCCGGGCGCGTGAAGCTGCACGGTGCAGTCGGTCTGTGCGGGTGAGCCGGGAGGTTCTTGGGCGTGGGGCCGGCGGGCTGGCGACGCTGGACGTGTCGCCTCGTCGCCCTTGCGGAACCAGCGGACGCGCTGGGCCGAGGCGCCGTGCGTGAAGCGCTGGAAAGGCCGCCGCCCCGGTGGTGACCGGGGCGGCGGGAGGATTGAGCGTTATCCCCGCGGGTCAGGGCGGGGGGAGCGTCGCGTTAGCGAGCGCTGCGCTTGGGCTTGCCGCTGGGCTTGCCCGGCTTGGTCGTGGGCTTGCTGGTCGAGGAGGACGGCTTGGAAGGTTTGCCAGCCATGTGTGGTCCCCGCGGTTGGCGGGGCCTCCGTGCGATTGGGCGTGTGGGCTTTGTCCAGCGAACTCCGCTGGCGGCCGACCCGGACTTGGGTCCGGCGTGCTGCCCGTCGTCCAATCTGGCGGAGAGAATAGATTCGATTTTGGAACTGTCAATGCGCCAAGTGGGCTCTTGAAACAAATTTTTTTGGCGCCTTTGGGGCGGGGCTGGGCGTTAGGGGCAGCCGGCGGCGAAGGCGGTCAGGAAGGCGATCACGTCGGAGAAGTTGAGCTCGGCGTCGGGGGCGAAGTCGGCGATCGGGTCGCCCGCGGCGAAGGCCTCGAGGAAGGCGAGGACGTCGGAGAAGTCGAGCGTGCCGTCGGGCGCCAGGTCGGCGGGGCAGTCGGGGAGGATGACGACCGAGAGGGCGTAGGGGTCGCCCGCGTTGGGGGGGAACTGGGGGGCGTCGCGCCAGGCGCCGAGCTCGATCCAGTAGGAGTGGCCGGCCTCGAGGACGATGTCGATGCGCGGGTCGAGGGTGCTGGGGGAGCCGGGGCAGGCGTCGTCGTCCTCGACCCAGAAGGTGGACTGGAGGAAGCTGCATGCGTCGGCGTAGACGCGCATGTAGGAGTCGCCGGTCGTGCCGCACATGTCGATGCGGTGCGTGGCGGTGGTGGTGCAGTCGTACTGGAAGAAGACGTCGAAGTAGGGGCGATCGACGAGGTCGTTGGTGCAGCCGAGGACGTCGGCGACGAGGTAGGGCAGGTCGGCGGTGGTGAAGACGATGGCGGTGTCGCACGCTTCGTTGGGGGCGGGGACGCAGTCGCCGGCGAGGGCTGGGGGGGCGAGGGCGAGGGCGAGGGCGGTGGTGGCTCGCATGGGCGGGTTCTCCTCTGCGCCGAGTCTACTGGGCGCGGAGCGGAGATCGAAGGAAGAAACGGGGAAGGGCGCGGCGTGCGCTGTGCGGGCGTTTGCTGAGCGTGGGCGGGCTGATGGCGCCGCTCCTGATGACGCCCCTCATCCGTCGGCTGCGCCGACACCTTCTCCCCCGGGGGGAGAAGGGGGGAGGGGGACCCCCTCCGTCTCGCGTTGCTCGACACCTCCCCCGCCGGGGTGGGGGAGGAGATGCTGTGTCCCTCATCCGTCGGCTGCGCGGACACCTTCTCCCCCGGGGGGAGAAGGGGGGAGGCGCGGAGGAGGGCGGTGGCGGCGCGGCGGGATTCGGTTGGGTCGGCGCTGATGGCGACGTTGGCCAGGGTGCTGATGGCCGCGGGTTTGGCGTCGGCGGCGATGTGACCGGCCCGGGCCTCGTTGGCGCGTTTGAGGCGGGCGAGCGCCGCTTGGGTCTGGGGGCGGTCGAGCCAGTCGAGGAGCTGGTCGAGGGTGAGGTTGTGCCTGCGGGCGACGCCGAGGAGGGGGAGTTCGGCGGCGAGGTAGTCGGAGAGGAGCCCGTCCTCGTCGAGGACGGGCGGGCGGGTCGGGAGGTCGGCGGATCGTGAGGTCGGGTCGGTAGACGGGGGAGAGGACGGAGACCCCTCATCCGTCTGCTGCGCAGACACCGGGTTGTCGTTGGGCTCCCCCAAGGGGAGAAGGGGGTGGGAAGCGTTGAGGTGTTCGGACGCGGGCTCGGCGAGCGGGTGTGTCAGTCGCATGAGCCCAGTGTTGGCGGGCGGCGGGGGGGTGTCGAGGGGGAAGGGGTGGAGGGGCTGGATGTTGCGCGCGCGGGGGGGAAGTAGTGGAAGAAATCGATGGGTGCGAGCGTTTCTGTATCTTGGTCTGGTGAGTACCTGTTGCAAGTTCTATGAAGGGGGCCAGAATGGAAGACGTGCAAGTCAGGAATCTGATTGATCAGCAGTTGGACAAGCGGTACATCGTCATCGCCAAGCGGGATCTTGTGCCGTACAGCATTGCGGTTGCCTGTATCCTGACGGTGTTGGGCGTCGGAACGTGGCAGTTGGCGCAGCGAACCGCGCATGCAGTTGCGACAGATGTTGCCGGTTCTACTGCTGCGGCAAGCGCTCAAGCTGAGATTGAGAGGCTGCGTGTGCAGGGCGAGTTAGACGCGCGGGCGCTCGCTGAGTACCGACAGCAATGGGAGACTGGCGGCCCCTCTGAACTCATCGACAGCCGGATCATGCCACTCGCGATCGGACTCGAGAATCTGTACTCGCACACGGGGCACCGAGACAAGATGGCTCTCGTGCATTGGGTCATGCCCGCGTACAACTACTACAACGAGAAGTACGACATGAGATCGGACGGGCCGCAAGCGTTTCCGAAGTCATTTGCGGTAAGGACGCCGTAGGCGGGTACTTCGCTTATTCGCAGTGCTGCACGTGTGGCGGTGTGGCGGCCTCGTGGCGGAGCTGAGGGCGGCGTCTCCGCGGCCGCGGCCCGGGCAAGACTGCGCGGTGGGCCGCGAGTCGTGGCACCCGGCGAGAGGGAGAACTGGAGTGTGACCCGGTGTAATGGGTGGCGTGCAGACGCGGTCTGCCGCTTCTGCACGGCGGACGCCGAGGTTGTTGGGCGAGATCGTGGAGAAGCCGAGGACGGCGTCTCCACGGCACCCGGCAATTAGCCAAGATGACACACATCTGTGCTTTTGTAGGTTTTTCGAAGAATGAGCGCCAGATCAGTTCGGTTGCTTAGGTATCTTGAGTGGTGGAGAGTCCGATGCGAGGCGTTATAAGCGTTCTTCGTTCCGGGCTGGCGTCCGATGAACAAACTTGGTCCAAGGAGTCAAGCCATGATGAATGCAGCATGTGTTGTCTCGGTGGTGCTGGGCGTTTGTGTGTCGTCGGCAATGACACAGGGGACGGTGCGATTCCGCGATGATGATGAGGTGCTCGGACAGGAGCTTGTGCATCACTATGCAGGCGTGTGGGAGTTCGAGCAGCGATTGGGCGGTGAGGCGGTGGATCCGCAGGAGAGTCAGGGGCCGCCGACATCGACGGCATTCTCGTTTACCAACCACCTCACTCGGGTCGGGGCCCCGGAGACTGGGATCACGTTCTTCCTGTTCTTGTTATACGACGATGAGACGGCCCCGTTGTTCGGGTTTACCGACTTGCAGTTCGGTAACGCCAAGGTGACCGACGGCTGGTTCACCTTCCCGATGGATTTCGGGCCCGGGCTCTTTGGTGGGCAGAATCCGACTCAGGCCGGGTTCGGACGCACGCAGAAGCAGAGGTGGATGCAGATGCTCGTGCAGTACGAGGATCAGGTGATCGAGGTCTTCCCTGACCGCATCCCGGTCAGTCCGGCAACGTTCTCAATGCGTTCGTTGGACACCGATCGGATCCGCGGGCGACTGGTCGATGACGGGGCGCCGAGCGACGGGGATCTGCTTACCTGGGACGCCCTTGATGGGCAGTGGAAGCCGGTGGTGCATGACCGGTACACGGACGCGGAGGCGAAGGCGGCGGTCGGGCCGGTCGGTGGGTTGTCCGGGCACGAAATAGTCACAGTCGTCGTATCGGGCCTAGCCGCAGGCGGAAACCTGATACCGAACGAGGACGCACCTCAGTTTGACGATCCCGGCCTAGCGCCATGCCCCCCCGGCAAGGTCGTGTTAGGAGGCGGAGGGAGAATACTGTCCATTGGAAATACGAACCTTCCCGCCATCAACATCAGCGCCCTATTTCCGCTGGTGGAATCACGCCCCGAGGGAAACGCTTGGCGCGTGAGATGGGCGAGCAACCTCTTCCAGATATTCGAGTACGAGGTGGAGGTTTATTGCATCTGCGCGGACGCGGACTAGTTTCCGTTCAGGCGTTCTCGCTCGATCACAGGGCGCTGGCGGGAGTTGTGCCAGCGCCCGTTATCGATGGCAGGACACTGATCGCTCATCCCACCGCCGCGACAACCTTCTCCGCCGCGTCGCCCAGGTCGGTCGCGGCCTGGAGGGTGGGGAGGTCGCTGGCGGCGTTCTTGAGCAGTTCGCGTCCGGCGTCGACGTTGGTGCCCTCCAAGCGGACGACGAGGGGGACCTTGAAGCCCTTGGAGCCGTCGGCGTTCTCGTAGCCGCGGGCGGCGTTGATGATGCCGGCGGCGATGATGTCGCACTGCATGATGCCGCCGAAGATGTTGACCATGATGCCCTTGACGGCGTGGTCGGCGAGGATGATTTTGAATGCTTCGGTGACGGCCTCTTCGGTGGCGGAGCCGCCGACGTCGAGGAAGTTTGCGGGCTCGCCGCCGTGGAGCTTGATGGTGTCCATGGTGGCCATGGCGAGGCCGGCGCCGTTGACGAGGCAGCCGATGTTGCCGTCGAGTGCGATGTAGGAGAGGCCGAACTTCTGGGCGCGGAGTTCGGCGGGGTTTTCTTCGGTGGGGTCGAAGAGGGCCTGGATGTCTTTGTGTCGGAAGAGGGCGTTGTCGTCGAAGTTGAACTTGGCGTCGATGGCGAGGACCTGGCCGTCGGGGTGGGGGGAAGTAGAAGTGGGAGTCACGGGCGGGACGCCCGTGCCACTCGAGGAGGGAGGGGTGACGATGAGGGGGTTGATCTCGGCGATGGAGCAGTCCTTGGCGAGGAAGAGCTTGGAGAGGTTGAGCATGATGTTGACGGCTTGGCTGATCTGCTTGCCGCGGAAGCCGAGGCGGAAGGCGACCTCGCGTGCCTGGTAGGGCTGGAGGCCGAGGAGGGGGTGGAGGGGGGCCTTGATGATGGCGTCGGGGTTTTCGTGTGCGACTTTTTCGATCTCGACGCCGCCCTCGGCGGAGGCGATGAGGGTGTGGCGGCGGGTGGCGCGGTCGGTGGTGATGGCGAGGTAGTACTCGTGGGCGATGTCGACGCCGGCGGCGATGAGGAGCTTGGTGACCTCGAGGCCTTCGGGGCCGGTCTGGGCGGAGACCATTTTGTTGGAGAGCATGAAGCGGGCGGCGTCCTCGGCTTCCTGCGGTGAGCGAACCAGTTTCACAAAGCCGGCCTTGCCGCGGCCGCCGGCGTGGACCTGGGCCTTGACGACGGCGAGGTTTGTTCCGGCTTCGGAGGTGACCTGCTTGTAGGTGGTGGCGGCGGCCTCGAGGTTGTCGATGACGGCGGCGGCGGGGACGGGGACGCCGAAGGAGGCGAGGAGGTCGCGGCCCTGGTACTCGTGGATCTTCATCGGGATGGGTCCTTGCGGGAGTTGAGGGGCATGGTAGGGGAATGGGGCGGCAGGGACCGGGCATCGGGCGCCGGGGCGGGTGAGGAGGGGGAGAGTAAGAAGCCCCTCACCCCGGCCCTCTCCCCCGAGGGGAGAGGGAGGGGGACGAGCCTGGGCAGAGGGGGAGGACCCGGCGCAGAGGGGGGCGGGGTTGGGGAGGCGGGAGGCCCGGCGCGGGGGCGGCGGGTCTTTCTTGTGCGCGGCGGGTGGTCAGTTGCCGCACTCGGGTGAGGTGAAGTTGGTGAGGAAGGCGATGACGTCGTTGAAGTCGCAGGCGCCGGTGGAGTCGAAGTCGCCGATGGCGTCGGTGCAGTCGGCGTTGAAGTCGACGAGGAACGCGAGGATGTCGTCGAAGTTGAGCACGTAGAACGGCTCGGCAAGATCGGCGCGGCACTGGTTCGGACAGGCGCAGGACGGGCCGTAGAGCTCGAGGTAGGCGGAGGCGTGGGGGGTGGGCGTGGGCGGGGCGCAGGTGAAGCCGCCGAAGAAGAACGTGCCGAGGAAGCGTGTGGAGTCGGGCGGGCAGCTTGGGCCGGATTCGTAGATGTCAAGGGCGTCGAAGAGGCCCGTTGCATCTGCGGGACGCGGGGGGAGGTCGCCGGGGTTGCCGAGCTTGGGGGCTACGGCGACGAAGCCGTTGTTCCCCTTTGAGACGCCGGGTGTGCCGTCGGTTCCCAGGGTCGATTGGTCGAAGCGCATGGCGTAGGAGAAATCGGTGAGCCCGTCACCGTCCTTGTCCTGGCCTGAGGTGTTCGGGAAGCCGTTGGCGGGGCCGTAGAGCGCAGCGCCGGAGAGGCCTGTGCCGGAGTTGTCACATCCGTCTGTGTCGCCCAGCTCGAAGATGAGCGATGGCGCCGTGGCGGTGAAGTCAATCGTGAGGAGATAGACGGCAATGAAGCCCGGCGGGATGACGCCGACAGAGCCGGGGAGGGTGGTGATGGTCAGGTCGAGTATGCATGAGCGTCCGGAGATGCCGGGGAGGTGGGCGCCGAAGCCGTTGTCGTTGTCGGAGAAGGTGAGGGCCATGTCGTAGCCGACGATGCCGTCGCCGATGGAGTCGGAGTCGAGGTCAAGGTCAGGCGCGTCGATGGCGTAGGCGGTGACGACGCATCCGATGACAGTATCGTGGCGGATGTCGCCCCACCAGAGATTCCAGGTTCCTTCGCAGGGGAACGTGCCGCCTGGGTTACATGGGAAGAACTTGCTGTCGTCGTCGATCACGGGGTCGTCGATGATGCCGACGGTTCCGCCGGTGGCGCAGGGGTCGGTGTTGTTGTTGATCCAGAGGTCCGCCGAGGAGCTGCGCGGGCGCGACTCGTAGGGGGTGATGACGCGTTCGCCGGTGGCGGGGTTGTAGTAGATATGACCGACGGGGAAGGCCTTCATGGTGCGGTTGGAGAGCTGGGGTGTTCGTTCCTCTGCGGCGAGTGCCGCGGGCGTGGCGAGGGCGCCGGCGGCGAGGAGGGTGAGCAGGGTGGGGGCGGGGCGCATGGTCGGTCTCCTGTTGGTCAGTTGCCGCACTGTGGGGAGGTGAAGTTGGTGAGGAAGGCGATGACGTCGTTGAAGTTGCAGTTGTTGGGCGAGCCGCCGGTGGAGTGGTCGAAGTTGCCGATGGCGTCGGTGCAGGGTCCGGCGAAGTCGGTGAGGAAGAGGAGGACGTCGGTGAAGTCGAGGGGCGGGCCGGAGTTGTCGAGGTCGGCGGGGCATTGGGGGCTGTTGGTGCGGCCGTACAACTCGAGCCACGCCCCAGAGAACGGCGTGCCGGTTGCACAGGAAAACCCTCCGAAGGAGAAAGTGCCGATATAGGGGCTGGTCTCGGGCGGACAACTCGGCCCGGTCGAGTAGATATCGACCGCATCGAAGAGGCCTGTCGCGTCGGCGGGGTGCGGCGGGGGATCGCCGGGATTCCCGAGTTTCGGGGCTACGACAAGATACCCGTTGGGCCCCTTCGTCTCGCCGCGTATCCCGCTCGTGTCCAGCGTTGACTGATCGAACCGGAGCCCGAACGAGAAATCGGCAAGCCCGTCGCTGTCCTTATCCACACCGGTCGGGTGGCCGTAGATCGCCCCACCAGAGATACCGGTCCCGGCGTCGTCAACCCCGTCCGAATCGCCCAGCTCGAAGATCATCGACGGCGCGGTATCTGCGAAGTCGATGGTCAACCGATAGACCGCGAAGTACTCGATCGGGAGCTGACTCGGCAGCTGGCCGGGGAGTGTTGGCACCGTCAGTTCCAGCAGGCACGAGCGCCCGGACATGCCGGGCCCGTCAGATCCGAAGCCGTCGTCGTTGTCGCTGAAGCTCAGCATCAGATCGAACCCGACCACGCCGTCCCCGATTGAGTTCGAGTCCAGATCAAAGTCCGGCACGCACGAGCCGTACATCGTCACTACGCAGTCGATCACGCTGTCGAACGCTATATCCCCCCACCAGTTATGCCACGATCCCTCGCAGGGGAACGTTCCGGTGTCGCAGTCACCACCGAACAGGTCGCCCTCCCCGTCCCCGTCGAGGTCCGTGTCATCGATGACGCCGATCGTCCCGCCGGTGATGCACGGGTCGGTGTTGTTGCTGATCCACAGCGCGTTGTTGGTATCACGCGCTGTGTCCTCGAACGGCGTGATCACCCGTTCGCCGGTGGCGGGGTTGTAGTAGATGTGACCGACGGGGAGGGCCTTCATGGTTCGGTTGGAGACCAGCGGTGTTCGGTCCTCGGCGGCGAGGGCGGCGGGCGTGGCGAGGGCGCCGGCGGCGAGGAGGGTGAGCAGGCTGCGGTTGATCGCCATGATGCTGGTCCTTGGGTGCGTTGAGCGAACGGAAAGGCGAGCAAACGTTCCCGGATTGCCCCAGGGTACCAGCGCGGGCGGCGATTCCCTACCCCCCGGTGGGGGGTCTGGGGTCAATCGTCGGCGTCAGAGGTTGGTTCCAGGCCCGGGAGGCGGTTGAAGAGGCGGCGGTCGATGAGGTCGAGGGTCTTGTCGTCCTGGGCGACGATGACGACGGCGCACCTGGAGAGGGGGTAGCAGCGGAACAGGATGTGGGTGTTCTCTTGCGCGGAGCGCAGCGAGAAGGAGCGGACAGAGGCGTTGTCAACGCGCTCTTCGATGCCGGCCATGGCGCGTCGGCGGGTGACGTTTGAGGATGGGTCGAGGTCGGGGCCGACGCCGGTGGTGACATCCGTGAGGAGACGTGGGCGGATGTACTCGGGGTCGATGAGCCCTCGGGCGAAGCGTGTGAGGTCGGCGGGGTTCATCCGGCCCTTTGCTCCGAACGGGACCTCGCAATCGATCATCCAGAGTGGGTCGAAGACGAGGGTGTTGACGAGACCTCGCTGGTATTCGAGCCGTGCGGGTGAGTCGCCCGCAAAAATGGAGTCAACGAGGTCCTGGTACTGCTGATGGCGTGCGTGGCGCGCCTGGCCGAAGGCTCTTGCGAGCTGTTCTGGCGTGCCACCGGCGCGCGTGAGCTCGATCTCCTCGAGGAGGGCGCGTTCTTCGAGTTGGGAACTGAAGATGGGGACCGCGAGCGGGTCGGCCGGGGTTTGACGCTCGTCCCAGGTGTTGTGGACGACGGAGAGCGGGACGGCGAGCTTGATCGCGTCGAGCACGAAGTCGACAGGGATGTCGCGGGGGGCATCGGGCGCGAGCCAGGCCAGTCCCTCATCGGGATCGATCCCGTCAACGGTGGCGACCAAGACGGCGCCGTCAAAGCGACCGGCGTCACGGAGCCCGTCGAGGAACTCGGTCGTCTCCTCGGTGAACGCTTTCATGGAGGTGGGGCGTGCTTGGAGTTCGGGTGGTCCCTGAGACGGACGGACCCCGACGCCCGTGATGGCGTGGGGGGGCTGTGGGTTGACGCTGATGCGGAGTTCGCCCCAGACGCCGCCGTCGCGGAGGTAGAGGGTGATGTCGTGGTCGGTCGCGCGGGCGACGGCGTGCGGGGCGTTGATCCCGGCGGAGGCGAGGGCGGTGTGCTTGGCGAGGTGCTGGTCGGTGCCGACGCGGTCGCGGAAGTCGGGGTCGAAGTGGTTCTCGATGAGGTCGCGGAGCTGGTCGGGGTTGCCCGAGCGGACGGCGTCGAACCAGGCGGCCGCGGCGCGCCCGGCGGGGGTGTCGGGCAGGTCGGGGCTCTGGGAGAGGGCGAGCGCGGGGCAGAGCGCGAGCGTGATGAGCAGGGTGAGGCGACGGATTCGTGGGGGGGGTGTGGGCATGGGTCGAGTATCGGGCATTGGGGGCGCCTGGGCAATGGCGGGAGGGCGCAAGAAGGGGCGCAAGGCGTTGGGCGCGGGGGTGATACAGTGTTGGCATGAGCGCCGTAGTAAGCACGGAGGGCGGGGGGCGGAGGGTGTCGCTGCCGGTGATCGATTGCGCTTCGGGGGCCAAGCCCGAGAAGCTGCCGCACTCGGGGATGGGGCGGTGGCGGGCTGGGGTGCTTATCGCGGTGCACCTGGCGATCGGGGTGCACGTGGCGCACTGGCTGATCACGGGGAGCACGGTGTCGCCGGTGGAGCCGAGCGAGTCGATGGAGACGCTCGAGCGGGGGAGCGTGAACGCGGGGTTCGTGTTCTTCGCGATCGCGTTGCTGGGCACGCTGGTGTTCGGGCGGTTCTTCTGCGGGTGGGGGTGCCACGTGGTGGCGCTGCAGGACCTGTGCGGGTGGGGGATGAAGAAGATCGGGGTTCGCCCGAAGCCGTTCCGGTCGCGGCTGCTGGTGCTGGCGCCGTTGGCGCTGGCGATTTACATGTTCGTGTGGCCGGCGTTCAAGCGGGGGGTGATCGCGCCGGCGTTGGCGGCGATGGATGTGGCGTGGCCGGTGTGGCTGCGCCCGGTCGAGCCGGTGCGGCAGCTGTCGAGCGGGATGATCGTCGAGGACTTCTGGGAGACGTTCCCGGAGTGGTACATCGCGATCCCGTTTCTCTTGGTGGTGGGCTTCGCGACGGTGTACTTCCTGGGGGCCAAGGGGTTTTGTACCTATGGGTGCCCGTACGGCGGGTTCTTTGCGCCGGTGGACAAGGTCGCGCCCGTGCGCATCCGCGTGACGGACGCGTGTGCGCATTGCGGGCACTGCACGGCGGTGTGCACGAGCAATGTCCGTGTGCACGAGGAGGTGCGTGACTTCGGGATGGTCGTGGACCCGGGGTGCATGAAGTGCATGGACTGCATCAGCGCGTGCCCCAACGACGCGCTGTACCTGGGCATCGGCAAGCCGGCGATCGGCGCCAAGCCCCGGGCGCCCGAGAGCGCGAAGAAAGCCAAGGCGGCGCGCGAGCGGCGGTACGACCTGAGCTGGCCCGGCGAGTTTGTGATGATCGCGGTCCTGCTGCTGGTGTTTATCGCGACGCGGGGGATGCTGGACCAGATCCCGATGCTGATGGCGGGGGCGCTGGCGGGGATCGGGGTGTTCCTGGCGTTGACGGCGTGGCGCCTGCTGCGGGGCGAGAACGCGCGGATCTATGGGCTGAAGCTCAAGCTCAAGGGGCGGGTGAAGGCGCTGGGGTGGGCGTACCTGGCGCTGATGGTCGTGCTTGTTGGCGTTGTGGGCTGGGGGCTGCAGGCGCGGTACATGCGCTGGCGGGGGGACATGCTGTACACGCCGATGGACGTGCAGTTCGTCACGACGCTGCGCCCGGAGTACCAGGCGTCCGCGGCGGACGAGCGGAGCGCGCGGGAGGCGCTGGCGTGGTACGACCGGGCGGGGAGCGTGCGCGACGGGGGGTGGGGGTGGACGCTCGATCCGGAGCGGCGCGTGCGGAGAGCCTATTTGCACGCGGTGCTGGGTGAGCACGAGGTGGCGCGGGAGCAGCTGGCGTACGTGCTGGCGCACGGGCGTCCGACGGGATCGCTCATCAGCCAGATGGGGCAGGTGATCCGGGCCTCGGGCGGGGGGCGGGACGAGCTGATCGAGCTGGACACCTCGGCGCTGGATGCGCACGGCGAGCTGCACGGGGTGCGCGGGCGGTTGGCGCAGCTGGCGATGAGTCAGGGGCGGGCGGCGGAGGCCGAGGCGTTGTGGGACGAGGCGCGAGAGCGCTACGAGAACGAGCCCGAGCGGCTGATGAGCGAGGCGGGCTACCGGGTGGCGATCGGGGACGCGGAGGCGGGCGCGGAGCTGGCGAGGGAGGCGGGGCGGCTGGCGCTCGGGTCGAGGGTGGGCGAGCCGGGGGTCGCGGTCCGGGCAGCGACGCTGCTGGCGCAGGCGCAGCGGGTGGACGAGGCGGTGGCGATGGCGCAGGAGGCGGCGGCGCATACGCGGTCGTCGCCGGAGACGAGGCTGGGCAGTGCGGGGCTGCTGATCCCGCTGGGTCGGGTCAGCGAGGCGACGGCGATCATCGACGGGGTGCTCGCGGGCCCGGCGGGGCACGAGCCGGGGGTGATGACGCAGGCGGGACGGCTGCTGCTGGGGATCCAGGAGCTGGACCGGGGTGGGGCGTTGATCGCCGAGGCGAGTGAGAAGGTGAGCGACAAGCCCTGGGAGGCGTCGTCGCTGGGGCGGACGCTGGTGGAGATCGGCATGCAGAGCCAGCGCCCGGAGCTGGTCGAGCGGGGGCTCGAGGCGATGCGCCGGGCGAGCGAGGCCCGCCCGGGGTCGGGGACGCTGAAGCATGATTATGCGGGGACGCTGCTGGCGGTGGGGCGGACGGAGGAGGGGGCCGCGGCGCTGGTGGAGGCGGCGGAGATCTCGGATCGGAACGCGGTGCTGGCCGAGCGGGCGGCGAGCGTGCTGGCGGGGCTTGGGCGGTACGAGGAGGCCCGGGTGTGGCAAGAGCGGGCGGCCGAGCGGAAGGGGCCGTGAGCGGGATCTCGCTGGGCGCCGGATGATGGTCCGGGCGGGGGGCGATACCTACAGTTGCGACCCTACAGGAGGCGATCCTGCGGGACCGGAATATTCACCCCTCTTACGCACAGAGCGAGGTCTTGGTATGGCGGCAGGCACGCAAGGCAGAGTGACGCAGGTCATCGGCTCCACGTTCGACGCGCATTTCCCCGAGAGTGCGCTCCCGGAGATCTACAACGCGATCACGGTGCAGTGGCAGCAGGACGGCGCGACGCACACGCTCTACGGGGAGGTGCAGCAGCACCTGGGCGGCGGGCAGGTCCGGGCGGTGTCGCTGGGCTCGACCGACGGCATGACCCGGGGCATGGCGACGACGGACACGGGGCAGCCCGTGTCCGTGCCCGTGGGTGAGAAGGTGCTGGGGCGGGTGTTCAACCTGCTGGGCGACCCGATCGACAAGAAGCCGGCGCTCGAGGGTGTGCAGCGGAGCCCGATCCACCGTGAGGCTCCCGAGTTCAGCCAGCTGAACCCGAAGACGGAGATCCTGCCGACGGGCATCAAGGTCGTTGACCTGCTGTGCCCGTTCGTG
>JAJDDI010000006.1 GCA_029260375.1 Phycisphaerales bacterium
CGCGCACAAAAACACCCCCGGGCGGTGGTGGACGCACCCGGGGGCTGGGAGGCGCAGAGCCGGAAGCAAGTGGGAGGCAGGGATGGGAGCCTCCGGCTCTGGCAGTGGTCTGCCGCTCTCACGGACAGACCAGGGCTCAGCGGTGCTGAGCCCCGGGTTGTGTGCTCCATGACTGCTCGCGAGAACCTGAAATCCGGGGGCCGCGGGCGGCCTGTCGGGGCCGACCAAGCGAGAGTGCGGACGACGCCAAGACTCGGACGTTCCTTGCCCACAAGGGGCGTTCGCCTCGTCTGGGCGGAGCGAAGGGCGGGGGACACCACCGTGCGTGCCCCGTCCCGGCGACAGTTCCATCCGTCGCCGACCCTTTTCGCCCGCTCTCTCGCGGGGTCCGCCGGGCGATCAGACCGCCCGCCGCGTCCCTCCGGAATGTTCTCGCCGCATCACCTCCCGCGCCGCGTACGGCGCCTTGTTCATCGCGTGCGGTCGTTCAGCGCCGGCGCGCCGACGCCGCGTCCCTGCTCAGCTGCACCCCATCGACGCGCCGCAGTTGAGGCACTTGTAGCACGTGCCCGATCGCACGGTGATCGTGCCGCAGACATCGCAGGGCGGGGCATCCCCCGCCGACTCGAGCGCGACCGAGAGCGTCGAGTGCTGCATGGCGACGGTCTGACTGACGATCACCAGGGCGTCCTGGGGCGCTGCGCCGTGCGCCGCTCCGCCCGAGGCTCCGGGCATCGTCCCCCGGGCGTCGCCGCCCGTAGCGTTGATATCGCGTGAGGTCTTCCAACGGTTAACTCCGTGTGAGCCCGCCTCAGATTCCGCGCTCTTGAGGCGCGCCGGGGCGGGGGATTCCTGTGTGTCGTTCTCAGAACGCTGCGGGGCGTTGGCCTCGCGGAAGCCGGGGATGAACTCCATGCCCAGCCAGCGGAAGATGTAGTCCACCAGGCTCTTGGCGAACGGGATCTCGCGGTTGGCGGTCATGCCCGCCGGCTCGAACCGCTGGTGCGTGAACTTGCGGACGAGCGACTCGAGCGGCACGCCGTACTGCAGCGACACCGACGTGGACGTGCCCAGCGAGTCCATCAGCCCGCCGATCGTGGACCCTTCCTTGGCCATCGTGATGAACAGCTCGCCGGGCTTGCCGTCGTCGAACAGCCCGACGGTCAGGTACCCCTCGTGACCCGCGACGTTGAACTTGTGCGTCAGCGAGCGGCGTGTGTCGCTCAGGCGACGACGCACCGCCTGCGGGCGCGGCTTGCCCGCGGGCTTGGTCTCGAGCGCCTTGTCCGCCGGCTCGGCGAGCTTGCGCTCTTCCGGCGCGTCCTCGCCCGCGTCCGATGACGACGTGGACAGCGGCTGCGACAGCTTGCACCCGTCGCGGTACAGCGCGTTGGCCTTGAGCCCCAGCTCCCAGCTCAGGCGGTAGCACTCGCCGATCGACTCCACGCTCGCGTCGTTGGGCAGGTTGATCGTCTTGGAGATCGCCCCGGAGATGAACGGCTGGGCCGCCCCCATCATCCGGATGTGCCCCTCGCCCGAGATCAGCCGCGTCCCGCGCTTGCCGCACGTGCTGGCGCAGTCGAACACGGGCAGGTGCTCATCGCGGAAGTGCGGCGCCCCCTCGATCGTCTGCGTGCCGCAGATCGTCTCGTTGAGCTCCGCGATCTGCCCCACGCTCAGCCCGAGCTGACGCAGCAGGTTGAACCTCGGGTCCGCCTTGGCCTTGCCCGCGTCAACGCCGAGGCGATCGAGCGCCTCGTCGCCCAGCGACCACGCGTTGAACGCCTGGCTCAGCTCGAACACGCCCGGCAGCGCGTCCTTGATCCGCGACAGATCGTCGCCGTTGAGCCCCTTGTCAAGCAGCCACTCGCCCAGCGTCGCCCCCTCGTCGCAGGGCATCGCGGCGTCAAGATCAAGCGTGCCCAGCAGGAAGCGCATGATGTCGTCGGCCTGGTCCTTGCTGTACCCCAGCGCCGTCAGCGCCGGGCGGACCGAGGCGTTGGCGATCTTGAAGTACCCGCCACCGGCCAGCTTTTTGAACTTGACCAGCGCGAAGTCCGGCTCCACGCCCGTGGTATCACAATCCATCAGCAGCCCGATCGTGCCCGTGGGCGCGATCACGGTCGTCTGCGCGTTGCGGTACCCGTGCTTCTCACCCAGCGACAACGCGTCGTCCCACGCGGTGGTCGCGCGGAGCAGCAGGCCCTCCGCGTTGGCGATCTTCACCCGCCCACCCTTGACCAGGGCGTGGTCGATCGGGACCGGGCGGATCCGCAGGCTCTCGTACTCGCTGCTCTCGCGGCTCACGCCCCGGGCCGCCCGCCGGTGGTTGCGGATGACGCGGAGCATGTTGTCCTTGTCCGCCTCGTACCCCGGGAAGGCCCCGTGCTCCTTGGCCATCAACGCCGACTGGCGGTACGAACGCCCGGTCAGGATCGCCGTCAGGCACGCGCACACCGCCCGCCCCTCCTCCGAGTCGTACGGCGTCCCGCCCTGCATCAGCATCGCGCCCAGGTTCGCGTACCCCAGGCCCAGCGTCCGGTACTTGTAGCTCAGCTCCGCGATCTCCCGGCTCGGGAAGGCCGCCATCAGCACGCTGATCTCCAGCACCATCGTCCACAGGTCCACCCCGTGCTCGAACCGCTCGACATCAAACTCACGCGTCTCGCTGTTGTAGAACTTGAGCACGTTCAGCGACGCCAGGTTGCACGCCGTGTTGTCCAGGAACATGTACTCGCTGCACGGGTTGCTCGCATTGATCCGACCCCCGCTCGGGCACGTGTGCCACGCGTTGATCGTCGTGTCGAACTGCACGCCCGGATCGGCGCACCGCCACGCGGCGTAGCACATGTCGCCCCACAGCTTCGTCGCGTCGAACGAGATCGCCGCCTCGCCCGTCGTGCGGAACGTCGTCCCCCACCGCTCGCCGTTATCGACGCTGTCGAAGAACGCGTCCGGGATCCGGACCGAGTTGTTGCTGTTCTGCCCCGAGACCGTCGCGTACGCCTCGCCGTTGAAGTCGTAGTCCAGCTTCAGGCCCAGCCGCTCGGCCGTCTGCCCGATCGTCTCGGGGTCCTTCACGCTGGCCTTCTCGCCCGCGATCCGGCGCATCCCCTCGACCATCGCC
>JAJDDI010000007.1 GCA_029260375.1 Phycisphaerales bacterium
ACCGCGATCGTCGAGGGCCTGGCGCAGCGGATCATCGCGGGCGACGTGCCCGAGATCCTGCACGAGAAGCGCCTGGTCGTGCTCGACCTGGCGATGATGGTCGCGGGCACGAAGTACCGCGGCCAGTTCGAGGAGCGGATCAAGGCCGTGATGAACGAGGTTCGTCGCGCCAAGAACGTGATCCTGTTCATCGACGAGCTGCACACGCTGGTGGGCGCCGGCGGGGCCGAGGGCGCGATCGACGCGTCCAACGTGCTCAAGCCCGCCCTGGCCCGCGGCGAGATCCAGTGCATCGGCGCCACCACGTTCGATGAGTACCGCAAGTACATCGAGAAGGACGCGGCCCTGGCCCGTCGCTTCCAGTCCATCGCGGTCGACCCGCCCAGCAACGAGCAGGCGATCGAGATCCTCAAGGGCCTGCGCGACAAGTACGAGGAGCACCACCGCGTCCGGATCACGGACGGGGCGGTCGCCGCGGCGGTCGAGCTGTCCGGTCGCTACATCACCGGTCGTGTGCAGCCCGACAAGTCGATCGACGTGATCGACGAGGCGGGGGCGCGGGTGCGGATCAAGAGCATGAGCAAGCCGCCGAACCTGGCCGAGATCGAGGGCGACATCGAGCGCCTGTCGATCGAGAAGGACGAGGCGGTCAAGGCGGCCGACTACGAGAAGGCCGCGGAGCTGCGCGATCAGGCCGAGAAGCTGCGCAAGCAGAAGGAAGAGATCCAGAAGGAGTGGCGCGCCAAGGCCCAGGAGGTCGACGGCGTGGTGGACGAGGAGGTCATCGCGGAGGTCGTCTCCAAGATGACGGGCGTCCCGCTCCAGAAGCTCGAGAAGGAGGAGGCCCAGCGCCTGCTCAAGCTCGAGGACGAGCTGCACAAGAAGGTCATCAGCCAGGACGACGCGATCAAGGCCGTGTCCAAGGCCATCCGTCGCGCCCGCGCCGGGCTCAAGGACCCCAAGCGCCCCATGGGCAGCTTCATCTTCGTCGGCCCCTCGGGCGTGGGCAAGACGCTGCTGAGCAAGGCGCTCGCGGAGTTCATGTTCGGCAACTCCGACGCGATGGTGCACCTGGACATGTCCGAGTACATGGAGAAGCACACCGTCAGCCGTCTGGTCGGCGCCCCTCCCGGGTACGTCGGCTACGAGGAGGGCGGGCAGCTCACCGAGCAGATCCGCCGTCGCCCGTACTCGGTCGTCCTGCTCGACGAGGTCGAGAAGGCGCACCCGGACGTGTTCAACATGCTGCTGCAGATCATGGAAGAGGGCCGCCTGACCGACTCGTTCGGGCGTCACGTGGACTTCCGCAACACCGTCCTGATCATGACGTCGAACATCGGCGCGGACCTGATCAAGGGGGGCGCGAGCTTCGGCTTCCAGCAGCGCGACGGCGAGCGTGACTTCAGCAACATCAAGTCGATCCTGATGAAGGAGATCGAGCGGTTCTTCCGCCCCGAGTTCATCAACCGCCTCGACGAGGTCATCGTCTTCAAGCCGCTGACCAAGGCCGACCTGATCGAGATCGTCGAGTACGAGATCGAGAAGGTGTCGCAGCGACTGCGTGACCAGGGCTTCGTGCTCGAGACGGACCAGCTGGCCAAGGACTTCCTGATCGAGAAGGGGTACAACCCCGACTTCGGCGCCAGGCCGCTGCGCCGGGCGATCGGCTCCTACATCGAGGACCCCCTGTCCGAGATGCTGCTCTCGGGCGAGCTCCACAACAAGGAGGTCATCCGGGTCACGCGGATCGGCGAGGAGGACAACCTCTCGTTCGCCGCGCAGGACAAGGCCCCGGCGTCCAACGACGACTCGGGCAAGGCGCCCGTCGAGAGCGTGGCGCCAACCCCGTAAGGCCAGGCCCATCCCGAAACCACAACGGCCCGCGCCACACGGCGCGGGCCGCTTTGATTTTTGAGTCGGCGCAGCGCGGACTACCGCTCGATGCCGACGCGGACCAGGAGCAGTCGCCAGTCGTTGGCGCCGACGCGCCCGTCGCCGTCGATGTCGTGGATCTCGCTGCCCGGGCGGACGGGACCGACGCTTGCGAGCATGGACCAGAGGTCCACCATGGTCAAGCATCCGTCAAAGTCGCTATCGCCGAGCATCGACGGGGGAAAGATCGACCAAACGGCGTCGCCTTCGTACCCGAAGAGTGTGCGTTCCTGTCCGTCGGGCCACCGGACGTGGACCTGGGTGGTCCTGCAGTGTTCGCCGAGCCCGAAGTGCTGCACGAGTTCATTCTGTGAGCGGTAGTTGTTGCCCCCGATGAGAACTTCTGAGATCTGCGCTTTGCTCGGGGTCTCGACGCGGAGGAGAGCGCCCACGGCGTGCCGGTTGGGAGCCTCGCCGACAACCCGGAGGCGGATCCACGGGCGGCGCTCGCCTTCATGGTTAATGTACAGGCGCAGGTTGTCGGATATGTCTTGAACGAGCAGGTCAAGATCGCCGTCGGCGTCGATGTCCGCTGTGGAAACGTTGTACGTGGACCCCACGTGGTCCACGTTCATGGCCTGGGCGATGTCCTCACAGGGCCACGGCTCGCGGAAATCGTAGAGACGGTTCGGCGCCCCGCGATTGCACACGAAAATGGCCTGGCGCGTGTCGTTGTCATGGTCAAAGAAAAGGCAGCCCCAGCCCAGCGCGAACGAGTCGGTCCCCGCCGCAACGGAGACCGAACTGAACGTCCCGTCGGCGTTGTTGAGCATGAGCGTGTTCCCCGGGGCTTGCGGGGTGTTTGTGCAGTAGAGATCGGGGTAGAGGTTGCCATCGAAGTCGCCGACACCGATGCCCATCGTGTCGGTGCAGGACTCGGTTCCGCTGAACGCGGTGACATCGACGAATGCTCCGCCGACATTCTCGTAGAGGGTGTTGGACCATTGCTTGCAGAGGGCGCTGATATCGTTGCCGACGTACAGGTCCGTGTCGCCGTCTCGGTCGTAGTCGAAGAAGGCGGACGTGAGGGTGAACGCGTCCTCATCGACCCCGAGGTTCGGGGCGATGTCGACGAACGTGCCGTCACCCAGGTTCAGGTACAGGCGGTTGCGAACATCGGTGTACTCGAGGGGCGAATCAAAGAACGGCGTGCCGGTTCGGTTCGAGACGTAGAGGTCGAGCCAGCCGTCGCCGTTGATGTCGCCCCACGTCGAGCCTCCCCCAGACCCGAGACCCCCGCCGACCCCCGCCTGGACGGTCACGTCCGTAAAGAAGAACCCGCCGTCGTTCCGCAAGAGCGTGTCGTCGAGATTGACGTTGTTGATAAAGAGGTCCAGGTCGCCATCGGCGTCGTAGTCAGCCGCACAAACGGCGCCCGCCTCGGGCAGCATGGGAGCCCCAGACGCCGCGGACCGATCGGTAAAGAAGCCGGCCCCGTCGTTTTCGAAGAAGCCGACAAGCCCGTCCTCGCGTCCGATGGCGACGATATCGGGATCGCCATCGAGATCCAGGTCCACAAATGCGCCCGACCCGAGACCGATGGAGAAGCCCGAGCTGAACCCGACCGGGTACACCACCCCGCGCTCGACCGCCTCCTGGGTGAACGGGCGCGGCGCCCCGGCCAGAAAGCGCGGGCAATCGGCGCCCGAGTGCCTCGCGGGAGGAGCGCTGGCGAAGCTGAATGACTGGGCGCCTGCGGAGCCACAGATGCCGCAGAGAGCGGCTATCGCGGTGAAGTGTGGGGTCGATCGCATTCGTGATTTCTCTCTCGCGGTGGGGATTCTTCTCGCGTGCGCCGAAGGGTCAGTTCGGAATGCGCGAATCGCGTCGGTGGAGTTGGAGTTGGAGTCTCAGATCAGAGGCGTTCACAAGGCCGTCGCCGTTCATGTCCAGCATCTCGTGCCCGGGCCTGACCTGCCCGAACGCGGAGATCATGGCGTTGACATCGTGGTCGCCTACACGCCCGTCGCCGTCCCAATCACCCAGCATCGATGGCGGAAAGATGCTCCAGGTCTGGTCGGCGGGATAGCTGTGGATGGTGCGTTGCTGACCGTCGGCCCATTGCACGCCGACACTATCGACCATGCAGGACCCATCGAGACCGAAGTGCTGCACGAGCTCGTTCTGCGTGCGGTAGTTGTTGCCGCCCGCGAGAACCTCGCTGACCTGCATCTCACCCTGAACGAAGCAGCGGACGACGGAGCCGATGGCGTCGTGGTTCGGGTTCTCACCGACAACGCGGAAGCGGACCCAGTGGCGCCGGCTGCCCTCGTTGTTGATGTACAGCAGGAGCGGGCCGAAGAGATCCTGGACCAGCAGGTCGATATCCCCATCGGCGTCGATGTCGGCCGCGGACACGTTGTACGAGCGCCCGATGTTGTCAACGCCCATCTGCGCGCCGATCTCGGGCACGGGCCAGGATTCGGACCAGTCGTACATGTGGTTCGCGGCGTTGTTGCTGTGGGTGACGTACAGGGCCAGGTCGCCGTCGTTGTCGTGATCGAAGAACAGACATCCCCAGCCGAGCTGGTTGCCCGTCACACCCACCTCGGCCGCGACCCAGTCGAAGGTCTTGTCCCCGTTGTTGAGCATGAGCGCGTGCCCGGGTGCGGGCGGGGTGTTGGTGCAGTAGAGATCGGGCCAGCCGTTGCCGTCGAAATCGCCGATGCCGATGCCCATGGTGTCGGTGCAGGACTCGGTGTTCGATGCGACGGTGATGTCGACGAACGTGCCGCCCACGTTCTCATAGAGCTTGTTGGTGAATTGCACGCAACCGGTGCCCTTGTCGTTGCCCACGTAGTGGTCGGCGTCACCGTCCAGGTCAAAGTCGACAAAGGCGGCGGTGAGCGTGGGCGATCCGCCGCCGTCCACCCCGAGCGCCGGCGCCACGTCAACAAACGTGCCGTCGCCCTGGTTGCGGTACAGCCGGTTTGGGACTTTGGAGATAGAGAAGTCTGGAAATCTGGACCCGGTCCGGTTGGAGACGAAGAGGTCGAGCCAGCCGTCGCCGTCGTAGTCGCCCCACGTGGCGCCGTCGCCGGCCCCGAGTTCGCCAGCCACCCCTGCGGTCGCGGTGACATCGGTGAACACGAAGTTTCCATCGTTGCGGAGCATCGCGTCGGCGGCGAGGACCTGTGTGATGAACAGGTCCATGTCGCCGTCGGCGTCATAGTCCGCGCCGACTACCCCCCCGCCCTTGGGCAGCAGGATGGTGCTCGCGGTCGCGGACCGATCGATGAAGTACCCCGTCCCGTCGTTCTCGTAGATCCCGAGCAGCCCTCCGCTGCGCCCGGTCGAGACGATGTCGGGATCGCCGTCGCCGTCGAGATCGATAAACGACGCCCCGCCGTAACCGGCGTTGCCGGTCGTGGTCTCGGCGACGATGAAGTCGAGCCCGCGGATGGCGGCCTCTTCTGTGAACGGCGCGGGGGGCTGGGGCATGGGGGTCAGGCACCTCACGCGCCCGTTCGAGCCGCGAGCGAATCCCGCGACCTGAGCCTGGACGCCAGCGGCGGAGAGCGCCACGACCAAACAGACACGGGACGGTGGGAGGCCGAGCATGTTCATTCCCCAAGACGCGTCTCACGGTTCCGTGTGAGGCGCTGATGCGATCTTCCCCGCTTCTTGACCGAGCGTCAATGAAAAAGACCGGCCCCGGCGTGCAGCCGGGGCCGGTCGGAGTTGAGTCATTGCATCATCGCAGAGCGATTAGCGACGACGACGGCCGGCAACGAGGCCGCCCATGCCCAGCAGCGCGAGGGCTGACGGGGCGGGGATCTTGTTGATGGTGATGGTGCCGTTGAGGACACCGTCCTGGCCACCGTCATCGAACTCGTCGGAGAGGGTGACGCGCCAGTCACCGAAGGTGTCGTTGGGGCCGGAAGCGGCAACAGCGCCGGCGGAGTTGAACACGCCGCCGGTGTCGCCCCAGCCGAAGAGCACGTCGTTGGGGCCGAGGTCAGCGAAGTTCGCGTCCGAGCCGTCGAACGAGAAGGTGAAGCCCGAGGCCAGGTGGGTCAGGGTGATGTTGATCTCGGAACCCCAGGAGATACCGAAGGAGTCGTAGTTCAGGTCCCAGCTGATGCCGGTGAGGGCGCCGTGGTCGGACTGGGTGATCGTGAACGAGTTCGGGGCAGCGCCGTCAACGCCGGCGTTGTTGAAGTTGATGACGGTCTGGCCAGAAGCCAGGCCAGCGATGGCGCCGAGGGCGGCGACGGTGATTGCAGTCTTCATCTCTAAGTCTCCCTAATCTTCTCTCTGCCGAATCCGGGAAACACCCCGAATCCAAGTCCCCCACCTCAAGCAAGAACTTTCAAAGCGGACACCTCACCGGCGGGGTGGAGCAGGATCCGCTGTCGATTCGTGTGGGTAAAGGCAATCTCCCCTCCGGGCGATTACACAACCCATCTCATCTGAGGGAAATTACCACCGCGGCCCAGGGCATTCAATGGGTGAGTTCGAATTACTTGCATATTCGGTGGCAAATTCACGATCGGCCACTTGATTGTACTGTGTTTGGGTCCACAACTCCCTCTGGCCCCCATCGATTTTCACCCTGACCCTCCGCCGCCCGCCTTGAGCCCCTTCTCGACGCGAGTAGCATCCCGCACGATGCCCCAAGCCCTCCGCTGGCTCCTCAACCTCGGCCCCACGAACCCGATCGCGGTTCGACTGGTCCAGAACGCGTCCCGGCGCTCCAAACACCTTTATGTCCGGGCCGGATATCTGGCCGTCCTGATCGTGGTCCTGCTGTGGCTGCTGGTCTTCCAGACCAGCCCGGGGGACATGAGCTTCCGCGACCTGGCCGCCGCCGGGGCCACCAGCTTCACCGGCATCGCCTACCTCCAGATCGGGTTGATCTGCGTCCTGGCTCCGGTGTTCATGGCCGGGGCTATCGCCCAGGAGTCCGACGCCTCGACCTGGGACATCCTGCTCACCACCCCGCTGGGCCAGCTCCAGATCGTCCTGGGCAACCTGCTCGGGCGGCTCTTCTTCGTCCTCGCCCTGCTCGGCGCCAGCCTCCCCCTGTTCGCGCTCACGCAGTACTTCGGGGGCGTGCCGGGCGAATCGATCTTCACGAGCTACCTCATCGCGGCGTGCGCCGCCCTGCTCGTGGGCACGATCGCGATCAGTCTGGCCGTCAGCCGGCTCGTCGGTCGGCGCGCGGTCTTCGCCTTCTACGTCTCGGTCATCACCTACCTGGGCATCACCATCGCCATCGACTCGTGGCTGACCGGCTCCGGGCGCGGCAGCGGCCCCCGGGGCGAGGGCGTCACCTGGATGACCGGGATCAACCCGTTCCTCGCCCTGCAGGCGCTGCTCAGCCCGTCGTCCTACCCCCGCGCCGAGGTCGGCACGTATGCCGGGCTCGCGGCAATCTTTCTCGAACGGCCCATCACCACGTTCTGCGCCCTGAGCGCCGCCATCAGCGTCTTCCTCGTCGGGGCCAGCTCCCTGACCGTGCGCATGGGCGGTCTGCAGACCATCGGGCAGGGGCGCTCGGGCATCCCCTGGCACCGGCGCGTGATGGGCCTGGGCGCCAGCGGGTCCGAGTTCCGCCCGCCCCGCAGCGTGTGGACCAACCCGATCGCCTGGCGCGAGGCGGCCAGCCGCAACGCGACGCTCGGGCGCACCGTCGCCCGCTGGTCGTTCGTGGTCGTGGGCCTGCTGCTCGGGCTGGGGCTGGTCGTCGCGTACCACGTGGGCTCGCTGACCAGCGCCGAGTTCCGCTTCATTCTCGCCAGCGCGACGTGGACGGAGCTGGCCGTGATCACGCTCGTGGCGATCAACATGGCCGCCACGGCCATCAGCCGCGAACGCGAGGACGGCACCCTCGACCTCATCCTCACCACCCCCATCACCCCCGGCGCCTACCTCACGGGCAAGCTGCGCGGGCTCATCGCGTACCTGCTCCCGCTGCTGGCCGTCCCGATCGGCACGCTCGCCGCCGCCGGGCTGTACGTGCTCGCGGGCGGGCTGGGCAACCCCGCGGGCGTGAGCGTGACCGAGATGATCGCGTTCGGGCGCGCCAGGCCCGCGCCCGTCGAGTTCCCGCTGGTCCTCCCCGAGATCGCGCTGATCGCCCCGCTCGTGTTCATCCCGTTCGAGGCGTTCTGCGTCATGATCGGCCTGCACTGGTCGCTCAAGAGCAAGGGCGCCATCGCCTCGGTCATCGCGACCGTCGGCGTCGTCGGCGTCGTCGGCGGCATGATCGGGCTGTGCGCCTGGCAGTCCGCCCTCTCGATCCCACTCTTCGGCCCGGCGCTGGGCGCCCTCGGACCCGCCACCGCCATCTACGCGGGCGTCTACCCCAGCGACGCGATGGCCGAGGCGGTCAGCGCCTCCACCAGCGGGCTGACCCAGGCCCGCATCGCCCTGATGATCGGCGGCGGGATCAGCGCCTGCGTGTACGGCATCATCGTCTACGCGATGCACGCCGCGATGGTGCGGAACTTTGACTTCACCGTGCGCAAGCTGGCGGGGACGAAGTAGCCGGCCTCAGAACTGCTTGCGCATCCTCGCACTCGGCACATCCATCTGCCCGCGGTACTTGGCGACCGTCCGCCTGGCGATTTCGTAGCCCCGGTCCTTGAGGGCCGCGGAGAGCGCTTCATCCGACAGTGGCTTGGCCTTGTCCTCGCTGTCGAGGATCTCCTGCAGCGCCGCCCGCACGGCGTTGGAGCTGACCTCCTCGCCCGACTCGGTCACCAGCCCGCCCGTGAAGAACCCACGCAGCGGGACCACGCCCCGCGGCGAGAGCAGGTGCTTGTCCGCCACCGCCCGCGAGACCGTCGCCACGTGCACGCCGAGCTGCTCGGCCACCTGCGTCATGGGCAGGGGCCTCAGCGCCTCGGGGCCGTAATCAAAGAACTCGCGCTGCTCGGCGATCACGACATTGATCACCCGCATCAGCGTGGAGCGGCGCTGCTCGACGGCGTCGAGCAGCCACTGCGCGTTGGAGAGATTCTTCTTGAGGAACTCCCGGTCTCGCTTGGGCGCGGCGCGGTCCTTGGCCATGATCGCGTACTCGCGGTTGATCCGCAGGTTCGACGCCCGCGAGTCGCTCAGGTACGCGACGTAGCGGTCGCCCTCCTCGTCGTACTCCACGATCGCGTCGGGGATGATCGGCTCGGCGCCCTCGGTCGAGAGCGCCCTTGCCGGCGCCAGCGACAGGCGGCGCAGCGTCTCCACGCCCCGCTTGATCTGGTCCATGTCCAGCCCCGTCGCCTGCGCGATCTTGGGCAGGCGGTTCTTGGCAAGATCATCGAGCCCCTTGTCCGCGATCACCCGCGCCAGGGCCAGGTCGTCCGCGTCGGCGATCCGGGATTCCGACGGGCGGTCCGACTGGGCGTCGATCTGCAGCAGCAGGCACTCTCGCGCGTCGCGGGCCGCGACGCCCGGCGGGTCGAGCAGCACCTGCACCGCCCCGAGCGCCATCTCCAGCAACTCGGGCGTGGGCGGCTGCTTCTCGTCCTGCCCGACGCTCGCCAGCTCCTGTCGCAGGTACCCGTCGTCGTCGAGCGCCTCGATGACCAGCGCCCCGACGGGGCGGAGGCGCTCGTCAACATCAACCATCCTCCACTGGTCGAGCAGCTGCTCGCGCATCGACGGGCCGCGGGCGCTGATGTTGGCCATCGCGTCGGTCTTGGCGTCGCGCTCACCGCTGTTCTGCTGGCGGCGTTCGCCCGGCTCCAGGCGCCGATCAAACGGCGAGTCGGAGTCGGAGCGCGACTCGCTGAACTCGTTCTCGACGGCCTCGGGGTTGGCCTCGCCGTAGTCGTCGAGGCGGGCGAAGTCGTCGGTCGTGTCGAGGACCAGCTCGTTGTCGTCGCGGGTGGTGTCGTTCGCGTCGGCGGGAGTCTCTGGCCCGCCCCCGTCCTCGTGCTCGCCCGCGCCCTCCTCGGGCGCCTGGTCGAGCAGCTCCAGCGTGGGGTTGGTCTCGAGCTCCTGCTCGATGCGCTCCTCCAGCTCGGCGAGGGGCATCTGCAGGATCTCCATCGACTGGATCATCCGCGGCGCCAGCTTCATCTGCTGGCCGAGCTTCATGTGTTGGGAGGTTTCGAAACGCATCCGTGTCGCTCAGCCCTCCAGGCTCTGCCTCCCCGTGATCGCGTCGCCCAGCACCGCCTTGTTCGCGTACTCGAGCGACCAGCCCGTGGGCAGCCCGCGCGCCAGGCGGCTGATCGCGACGCCCCGCCCCTTGAGCGCGTCGGCCAGGTACAGCGCCGTCCCGTCACCCTCCAGCGTCGGGTTCAGGCCCAGGATCACCTCCGTGATCGCCTCGCCCTCGCCCCCGGGCGGGGCGAAACGCTCGGGCTGGTCGATGCGTTCGAGCAGTCGGTCGATGGTGAGCGAGTCGGGCCCAACGCCGTCGAGCGGGGCCAGGCGCCCCATCAGCACGTGGTACAGGCCCCTGTACATGCCCGTTTGCTCAAGGGCGATCAGGTCCTTGGGCTGCTCGACGACGAGCACCCGCTGGCGCTCGCGCCTGGGATCGGCGCAGATCTGGCAAAGCTCACCGTCGCAGAGCGTGAAGCAATGCTGACAGTGACGAACCGTCTTTTTGACGTCCTCGATCGCCCTGGCCAGCCTCATCGCGCTGGGCTCATCCCCCTTGAGCAGGTGGAACGCGAGCCGCTCGGCGGACCGGCGTCCGATGCCCGGGAGGCGCCCCAGCTCCTCCATCAGACGGTCCACGGCCTCCGGGTACGGAGATCCTGCTCGGCGCGGGCTGGACTCGGGCGTGTTCACAAGCAAATCATATGCCGAATCGTCTTGCCCATGAACACCCCCACCACCCATCCCGAACCGCGGGCCGGCCCCGCCGCGTGGTCCTGGCCCCGGTTTGTGCGCAACGCCATCGTCATCGTGGGCGTGGTGGCGCTGGGCGCGCTGGCGTGGGTCCACCTGATCCAACCCAACCTCATGCCAAAGAACTTCGGCGTCGTGCGCGAGGGCCAGCTCTACCGAGCCGGCGACCTGACCCCGGGGGCGTTCGAGAAAATCGCGAAGGAGGAGGGCGTGCGCACCGTCGTGGACCTGGGCGCCCACCACCCGGGCTCGCCCGGCGAGCGGCGCGAGCAGCAAACCCTCGACGCCCTGGGCGTGCAGCGCGTCAGCCTCCGCCTCTTTGGCGACGCCCGGGGCGACCCCAACGAGTACGTCAAGGCCCTGCGGGTGATGACCGACCCGGAGCGGGGTCCGGTCCTCGTTCACTGCGCCGCGGGGGCCCAGCGCACCGGGGCGGCCGTCGCCTTCTACCGCATGCTCATCGAGGGGACCAGCCTCGACGACGCGATGCTCGAGGCCCAGCAGTTCAGGCACGACCCGAAGGACAACCCGCACCTGCGTGAGATGCTCGAGACCTGGGGCGAGCAGATCCGGCGCAGCCTGGAGACGGGCGAGGCGATCCCCTACGACGGGCCGACCCCCCCCACCTCCCCGCCCGCCTCGCCCTGACGGGATAGGCTCGCCCCGGCATGGCCCGACTGCACGAACGATGCTGGATCCAGTACGCGCTCGTGCTGCTCGCGTGCGCCGCGGTGTTGTGGCCCCTGCTCGGGCGCGGCGGGCTGGCGATGACCGAGGCCCACCGCGTCATCCCCGCGTGGGAGATGCTCGACTCGGGGGACTGGCTCACCCCACGCATGTTCGGGATGCCCTACCTGCGCAAGCCCCCGGGCATGAGCTGGGCGGTGGGCGTGAGCTCGATGCTGCTGGGGCAGACCGAGTTTGCGGCCCGGGCGGTATCCGCGACGAGCGCGACCATCATGGCGCTCGTCGCCCTCGCCTTCGGGCGACGCTGGTTCGGGGCGCGCTGGGGCCTGGGCGCGGGGCTGGCGCAGGCGCTGGCGCCCGTGATGTGGGAGAGCGCCCGAAGCGCCGAGATCGAGGCCCTGCACGCACTGGGGATGCAGCTTGCCGCTCTGGCGTGCGTGGACCTGCTCAGGTCCAAGCCGGCACGCCCCCAACCGCGGATGGCGCTCGTTCTCGCGCTGGGCGTCATCGTCGCGGCCCTGAGCAAGGGGCCGGCGGGGGCGCCCGTGCTCATCGGCGTGATCGGCGGCGCGATCATCGTCCGCAGGGGCTGGCGCCCGCTGGTCTCGCCGTGGCTCTGGCTGGGGCTGTGCGTGGGCGGTCTGGTGATCGCGGGTGTGTTTGCCGCGGTGGCGTGGGCATTGGGTGATGAGGGCGCGATCCGCGAGGCGGCGGGCACGCACGTGTGGTCGGGCGATCTCAAGGGGCTTGCGTTGCTGGCGCCGACGGTGTTCCTGTACGCGATGCCCGCGTCGCTGGCGCTGCTGCTGCCGTGGGGCCCGGACGCGCGGCGCGAGGGCGAGGCCGGCGAGCGCGAGGGCGAGATGCTCGCGTGCGCGCGGATCCTGGCGTGGGCGTGGGTGCTGGCGATGGCGGTGTGGCTGGGCTTCGGGGTGACGAATCCGAGGTACGCGATGGGCGGGATCGTGCTGATCACGCCGCTGGCGTCGTACGCGCTGCGCGGGGCGTTCCGCGATGGCGCGTTCACCCCCCTTCGCGCGCGGATCGCACGGCTCATGCTTCTCGGGCGCCCGGCGGTGTGGGTGTTCGTGCTTGTGGGGGCGGGATGGGTCTACATCGGCTCGCGCGAGGCGGGGGTGCGGGCCTCGAGCGGGCGGGACGCGGGTCGGCTGATGGGGCAGGCGCTGGTGCGCGCGATCGAGAGCGGGGGGGCGCCCCTGCCGGCGGTGCTCGTGGCCGACGACGCCGTGGAAGCCCGCCCGGAGGTGCTGGGCGAGATTCGCCGGGTGCTCCAGGACGCGGGCTATGGGGACAAGGTCTCGATTCGGTGGACCCCCTGGAACGGGGCGGTCCCCCCGCCCGAGGGGTGGGATCTGATCCTCATCCGTGTGGATAAAGGGAGCCCGGAGTCCGAAGGGCTGCAAGGCGAGATCGAGAATGCCGGCGTGGGGCTGCTGGCCGAGCAAGGTGTGGCTAAGTACGTTCTTCGTCTGTATTTACGACGACTTCCGGCCTCTTCTTCCGAGTCGCCGTAGACGAGCAAACGGCAAATTCTGCGCAGCAGGGGTTCGGTGTGGTTGTGTGCGATCGGGCTCTTCGATACGTTGGATTGACGTTCGTGACCGGAGAGAGAGCGGCCCTTGGCTATCCCCTCGGAAGGGGGGTTCTCAAGCGAACGACAAGACCAGCAGCTCCGTGACGACGTTTGGAGAGAGGCGGCGTCCTTGGGCTGCTGGCTCTGTTTTTGCGCCGGCGACTCCACGATCCCACGAGCGCGTCCAGATCGTCTCATCCAAGAAAAGAGGTTCGCCGCGTACGCCCTTGACGGACGCACGAGCGAACCCCTCACTCCCCCCTCCTCAAGGGGGCCGGACGGTCTTGGTCAGTCGGTCACGGGCAGCCCGCGCCGAAGGCGGTCAGGAAGGCGATGACATCGGAGAAATCGAAGACACCGAAGGGCGGGGCGAGGTCGACGAGCGAGTCGCCCGTGCTAAACGCCGTGAGAAAGGCGAGCACGTCGGAGAAGTCGAGCACGTCGTAGGGCGGGGCGAAGTCGCCGTCACAGGTGTAGACGAGCAGGACGCGGTCGCTCTCGTAGAAGACGCGGTAGACACGGTTGGGCAGCGTTGCGGGGAATGTTGCGCTGTCAAACTTGCCCGTGACGCTGGCGGCGTCGATCAGGACGAACTCGTCACCAACGACGGGGATGTACCCGTCGATCTCTGAGATCATCAGATCGCCAGCGAGGACATGGTCGGCGCTGCCGATGATTCGATCGTGAGACCCCCCATCGGCGGCGGCGAGTTCGACCTCCAACGTCGAGGTCGCGCCGAGAGTGATCGTGCCCGAGTTGCACTGGATCTGACCGGCGCCGGACCCAGGGGCGATCGTGCCGAGGATGTTGAGATTGCCCACGGTCCGCCCCTCACCAGTGAGGGTCTGGCCGGGGCCGATCGTGGCGGAGCCCGCCGGGACGTTGATCCTGGCGTCGGCGAAGTCGCTGGGGGAAGCCAGGTTGATCTCGCCGGTCCCGGTGATGCTGGCGGCGTGGCTCAGCGCGAGGGTGGCGTTGAAGACCTGGGCTGTTCGGTTGATGAGGATGCGCCCGTTGTTGACGATGGCGCCCGAGGCGGTGAGGGTGCTGCCCGTGCCGTCGATGCCGAGGTCGCCGGTGTTGGTCAGGTCGGCGATGGCGTTGTCGGCGCCGGAGGCGGCGGTGACGACGCCGGCGTTGCTCGTCTCGAACGTGCCGCCGGTGACGCTGGCGTTGACGAGCGCGAAAGCCGCGTTGTCGGCGGCGATGACGCCCGACGCCTGCGTCACGCTGCCCCGCAGCTCCAGGGGGTAGATCTCGGACGTCGCCTCGATGCGGGCGTCGCTCATGAAATCACCCACGAATCGCCCGGCGCCGGTGATGATCTGGCCCGCTCCGATCACCGCGGTGATACCCACGGCGGCCTCGATCTTGGCGTCGTTGGTGTCGCCGCTGGCCAGGGACATCTGGATCTGGCCGCTGCCCGAGATGCTGGGCGCGCCCGAGAGCAGCAGGGTGCTGTTGAAGACGGTCAGGTCCGGGTTGAGCTGGATGACGCCATCGTTCTGGATCGAGCTGTTGGCCTCGATCGTGTGGCCGCCTCCGAGAACGGCGAGCGTGCCGCTGTTGACGGCGGGGCCGTCGAGGAGGCTGAGGGCGCTGGTCGTGCGGACGCGCCCGCCGGCCGACGAGGCCAGGTTGGCGTTGACGATGTTCGCGGAGTTGAGGCCCAGCTCGCCGCCGGTGGCGCGGATGATGGCGCCCGGGGCGACGGTGACGGTGTCGAAGATCTCGAGCAGCTCGGCGGGGCTGTCGGCGTCGAGCGAGCCCTGGAGGACAAGGCTTCCCGTCAGTCGCCCGGCGCCGTGGATGTCGATGTCCGGACCGAGCGTGCCGGTGAAGGTGGCGGCGGCCTCGATCTTGGCGTCGTTGGTGTCGCTGCTGGCGGTGACCATGAGGATGTCGGCGACGCCCGAGAGCGTGACCGAGTCGGTGAAGCGGATGGCGCTGTTGAAGACCTGGGCGGTGCTGTTGATAAGGATGTCGCCGTCGACGGTGATGTTGCTTGCGAGTTCGAGGGTGACGCCGCTCCCGGGGATCGCGATCGAGCCCGAGACCTGCGGGTTGCCGGTGAACACCGAGGGCGTGTTCACGAGCGTGAGAGTTCCGCCGGCGGAGGTGGTGATGTCGCCGCCGATGACGGTGGCGGTGTTGAGCACGATGTTGGCGCCGTCGGCGGCGAGAGTGCCCCCGCCGGACTGGTCGATGGTGTCCTGGATGCGGATGCCGATCGACGCGGGGACGTTGGCGGTGATGAGCCCGTTGTTGACAACATCGCCCGTGATCTGGCCGACGCCCTCGATGGTGTGCGAGGCGGCGTGGGTGAGCACGACGTCGTCAGCGGAGACCTGCGCGTCTGGGAAGTCGCCGACGGCGCCCAGGACGACGCGGCCCACGCCATCGAGCGTGAAGCCGGCGACGGGCGCGGTATCGCTGAGCGTGAACGCAAGACTGGCGTTAAAGACGTTGGCGTTGCTGTTGACGACGATCGCGCCGTCGTTGGTGACGCGGTCATAGACGGATGCGCTGTTGCCGCTGCGGATCTCGAGCAGCGCGTCCGGGTTGGAAATGTCGATAGACGTGACGTCAACGTTTCGGTCGAGATCAACGGTGTATGCGCCGCCGATGCCGAGCGTGGCGGTATCCCCGTCCAGGTCCGGGAAGCCGGAGCTGGGCGACCAGTTCAGGGCGTCGTCCCAGAACCCGCTCCCGGCGGCGCCCCAGGTGTACGCGGTCTGGGCGCTGGCAGAGGCGGCAAAGCCGGCCAGAACAGCGACGGCGGTGGTTTTACGGATCGGATTCATGATCATCTCCCTTGGGCGGCAGCACGGAAACGGCCGGGCCGCAAGAGAGAGCCGAGATCCGAGGGGGGCGCCCGTCACGAATCTCGAGAAAGCGGGGAGACCGCGGGTGGGCGGTCTCCCCGGGATGGGCTACGGGCAGCCCGCGGCGAAGAGGCCCAGGAAGGCGACCACATCGGAGAAGTCCCACTGGCCCGTGGGGGCCGCGAGATCCGCTGCGGCTTCCATGTTGCTGAAGGCAACGAGGAAGGCGGTGACGTCGGAGAAGTCGAGTTGGCCGAAGGGCTCGGCCAGGTCGGCGGCGCTGCAGGGGCCGCCGGTCTCGACGTCGATGACGATGAAGGCGTCGCCGAGCGTCGTGCCGGTGGAGGTTTGGCGGAGGGTGATGAAGGCGATGACGTCGCCGTCGGGGTTGATGGCCAGGTCGTTGGGCGAGAAGGAGTTGACCTCGACGTCGTCGTCGGCGACGCCGTTGCCGTCCAGGTCAACGGGATCGCCCTCGCGGAGGATGACCGTCTCGGAGTTGAGGACCATGACGTTGTCCAGGTCGGTGTCGGGGTTGGAGGTGTTGCCCGAGATGATGTAGCTGCCGTCGGAGCTGGCGTTGACGCCGCCGACAGAGGCGCCCCAGGTCTCGGCGGAGCCGGTGGTGATGGGGTCGCCCGTGTGGATGTAGAACGCGCCGCGGGCGGCGAGGTTGATCGCGACCCAGTCGTCGTCGCCGACGACATCGCCCCGGGCGACCCAGTTGCCGGCGCCGGTCATGCGAACGCCAAAGACCCCGTCCACGGCGGCCGCGGCGCCGGGGAGCGTGTCGCCGTCCTGGATCTGGACGTTCCCGTTGACGACGACGGCCTCGACGCTGGCCAGGGGGCTGGGATCGACGTCGGCCTCGACGATCCAGTCGAGCCCGCTGGCGGAGGTGTCGAAGTAGTTGCCGCCCAGGGCGGAGAACCCGCCGTATGTGTCATCGCCAGCGCTCATCTCGCCCTCCTGGGCGACGGGGACGGCGCCGATGTAGCAGGCGGACTCGTGCGAGGACAGGATGTTCTCGATCTGGTCCGCCTTGACACAGACCGTGCCGTCGTTGAGGCGGCTGGGTGAGTTGAGCGAGTTGCCAAAGATCTCGTCGCCCGCGCCCCCGGGGTCGGCCAGGCCCGGCGCGGGGTCGGACTCGCGGAAGGCGACGGACTCGCCGCCGACGTCGTTGGAGGCGAGGATGATCTCGTCGGTGAGGGAGGTGGCGCCGTCGAGTCGTGAGCCGTAGGCGTACTCGCCGCTGTCGTTGATGCCGCAGGAGGAGTCGAGGAAGTTGTGGCTTGTGCCGTCACCGAGGCCTGTGGGCATGGCTTCCCAGGCGGCGAGCGCGCCGTTGGCGCCATCGGTCCCGTCGCCGTAGACGATAACGTCGTTCTCGGGGTCGTCGATGAAGCCCTTGAAGATCCACCAGTTGCCGTCGAAGCTGGTGTGCAGCTCGAGAAGGCCGGTGAACTCTTTGCCGCCCGTGCCCGGGCAGACGGCGGTGGGGTCGCCCGGGATCTCGGAATAGATCACCCTGGGCGGGGCGGCGTGCGCGATTCCGGCGGCCAGTGTGAGCGCGAGCGGTGTCACAGCACGGTGTGTCATGGCGGTCTCTCCCTGGGGTTGGGCGCGGGGCGTCCACGCCGGAGACCAGCGTAACCAACGCCCAATCCTTGCATCAAGAGCCGCGTCCGAGAACCGTGTTCACGGACACCCGGCCCCGAACGCGCTCAGGAACGCGAGCACATCGGCGAAGTCGTACGTCCCGAACGGTGAGGCGAGATCCGCGGCGGGGGTCATCGCGCCGAACGCGCTGAGGAACGCGAGCACGTCGGCGAAGTCGAGCACGCCGAAGGGCTCGGCCAGGTCCGCGACATTGCAGGGATCCAGCGGCGTCATGCCCTGGAACTCGGCGCAGCCCAGGTCCACGATGGGGTTGGCCCCGTCGCCCACGCCGTTGTCGGGTGTACCCGTGTCGTCGACAAAGCGCGAGCCGGCGTAGTAGTCGTCCGAGGCGAAGGGGCTCAGCAGGAGGTTGTTCCCGCGGTCGATCGCGGGCGAGCCGGGCATGAGGCGGACGTTGTCGTCGGCGGTGCCGGGGTTGTTGTCGGGCCCGTCGGCATCGACGAACACCGGATCGGCCGAGAGATTCCCCACGCCCGCGGGCGCCGGGTCGCCCAGGCCCAGCGACTGGACGATCGATCGGTTGAGGGCGACCGTGCCCACAAGGTTTGTCCAGAGGTTGTCGTCCTGCCCGCCCGACGAGGCGCCGTCGTTGCCCCAGAGGATGGAGTTGTCGATGCGGGTGTCGCCATCGGGGCAGAAGACGCCCCCGCCCACGGTGGTGCTGTGGTTGTTGACCACGGTGGAGTTGATCAGGCGGAGCACGCCGTCGCTGTCGTTGTTGATCGCGCCGTTGCCGTCGCCGTCATTGCCGGAGAAGAGACTGTTCTCGATCGTGAGCTGGGAGTTCTCGCCGGTATCGAAGCGGAGGGCGTTGGCGCCGACGCTCGTTGACTCGTTGCCGATGAACCGGCTCTCGCGGACGGTGTGGTCGCCGTCGAAGAGATAGCCGATGGCGCCGGCCTGGGGGCCAGAGTTCGAGCGGAAGTCGCACCCGTCAAAGACCGAGATGGCCCCGGGCGCGGTCATGAGCACCGACACGGCGCCGCCGACGCCAACGCTCGCCGTGTTGGACCGGAACTCGCAGTCAAACACCGAGTGAACGCCTACGCCCGCGAGTCGCAGCGCGCCCCCGGCGCCCGACGCGTTCGATACAAAGTCGCACCGGTTGATCGTGCTCGGGACCTCGGTGCTGACGCCGCCACCGCTCGAGTTGGTCGTGTTCTCGATGATCTGGCAGTCGGAGATCGTCGCGAAGTTGGCGCTCGTCCCCTCGAGCGCGATGGCGCCTCCTCGGATGTTCGCGTGGCAGTCCGTGATCACGAGGTTCCGCAGCGTCGGGGCCGAGTCGTCGGCGAAGACGCCAGCCCCCCGATCCCGGAATCCGCCGCCAGCATCCGCCAGGCCGCGGATGATGAAGAACCCGTCGAGCACCGTGCTCGGGCCCGCGTTGAGGATCGTCACGACGTGGTACGACACCCCGTTGCCGCTGAGGGTCGCCCCGGGGTCGAGCGGGTCGCCTCGCTGCGCCAGGCTGCTCTCGCCGCCCGCGAACCCGCCGTACACGCCCACGCCGTCGGGGATGGTGAACGTCGCGTCACGCCCGGCGGGTGTGGTCGGGACGTAGACACCCTTGGCCACCCAGAGCTGGTCGCCCGAACTCGCTGCGCCCAGCGCGTCGGTCAGCGAGTCGTACGCGCGGGACCAGGAGCTGCCGTCCCCACCCGGGGCCGCATCGTCGTCAACCCGCAGCACGTCGCTCCGGGCCGCTCCCACGAGCGTCCCGATACCCACCACAGCCAGCACCACAGATCGCTTCGCGCTCATCGGTCCGCCCCTTCCGGTTGGGAGGGACCTTCGTCGGGCCCTCACCAGCCAGCCGAGATCGGGGGTGGGCGTCCTTCATGAGTTTCGAGATTTGTCGAGCGTCCTACGGGCAGCCGGCGGCGAACGATACGAGAAACGCTGTCACATCGGAGAAGTCCAGCGATCCGAAAGGCGTGGCCAGGTCCGCCACGAGATCCATCGTTCCGAACGCCGACAGGAACGCGACCGCATCCGAGAAATCCAGTGCACCGAACGGGGCCGCGAGATCGCCCGCGTTGCACGCGGGATCGCCCAGGCGCCCGCCGGGGTTCACGCGCTGGGCGACGATGGCGTCATCGAGACCCTCGAGATCCGCCTGCCACGAGACGACCAGCCCATCGCCCGAAGGCGAGAGGCGCACCGAGATCGGCGCGGCGCCGGTCCCCACAACAACCGGGGACGGGTCGGCCGAGCCATCGGCGTCAAGCGAGTGCAGCGTGACACCCTCGGCGCTGGCGATGGCGATCGAGAGCGTGCCGCCGGCCCACGCCGCGTCGAACGCGTCGCTCTGGGTGATCGGCGCGATAGGCACGCCCTGGTCGCCCCAGAGCCGGTCGCCCGCGAGGTTGACGCGCTGGGCGATGATCCACTGGTCATCGAGCAGACCCTCGCGCCAGACGAGCAGGAACTCGCCCGTCACGGCGTCCTTGTGGACGATCGGATCGAACTGGCGTTGTGGGCTGAGCGAGACGCGGTGTCCGTCGAGCGAGAACGCGAGGTCGCCGTCGGGTCCAACGCGCTGCATGAGCAGCGCCGCCGGGCCGAACGCGGTCTCGAACCCCTGGGCGAAAAAGACGATCGCCCCGCCCTGATCGTCGGCGACCGCAACAGGATCGGTGTGACGCGAGCTGGTCACGTCGGGAGGGAAAGTCATGAGGCGCACGGACACGGGCCAGGCGGGCTTGCCCTGCGCGTCGAGGCGCTGCATCCGGATCAGACGGGTGTACGCGAACGACGAGGAGTCCCAGACGACGTACGCCCCACCCGATGAATCGGGCGCGACACCGAAGACACGGAGGCTAGAGCCGGTCTCGCTGCCGAAGGTCGAGGGCTTCGCCCAGACCGGGACGCCCGACGCGTCGAGACGGTCGGCGCGGATCGTGGTCCCCAGGTGCGAGACCACGAGGACGTCGCCGCCCGCGAGCGCCGCCGCGAGCTCGAGGCGGCTCGGGTCGGCGATCGAGAAGTCTGCGGGCCAGGCCGAGACGCCAGACTCGTCGAACGCTCGCACCGGCTCCTCGTGCAGTCCCGCGTACGCCCGGTCCACAAGCACGCTGTTCCCGCTGGGCAGCAGCAGCGGGGGCAGGACAAGCCCGCAGGTCTCGTCGGCGTGCGTCGCGATGCCCCCGGGCGCCAGCAGCGAGGCGTCGGGCGCGATCCGCTGGAGGCGGACGTCCCCGACGCAGAAGCTGTTCTGCCACGCAACCCACACGGCGCCGTCGTCGGTCGTGACCATCGACTGGCGCGGGGCGAACAGGCCGGCCGCCGGTCCGACCACCAGCGGCGATCCGGGATCGGTGGACCACTGGGCCAGGGCGGGGGCGCTGACGCACAGCGCCGCCGCGGCGACAGGGCGGAGCAATCGAGACCTGCAAATGGGGCGCATGGGTGTTCTCCTGGGAGCTGCCCCCAGACTACCGTCGGCGCGCCGGTTCCCGACCCCTCTGTTCAGCGGGCGTGGACCGGCTGCTTACGGGCAGGCGCCAGCGCCGAACGCGACCAGGAACACGAGGACATCATCGAAGTCGAACACGCCCGGGGCGGGCGCCAGGTCCGCCGCGGGGTCCATCGCGCCGAACGCGACCAGGAACGCCAGCACATCGTCGAAGTCCAGCACGCCGAACGGCTGGGCGAGGTCGGCGGCGTTGCAGGGCAGGTCGAAGCGGTAGAGGTAGGCCGCGCCGCTGTTGTCCCCGGCCGAATCCGTGAACGGCGCGCCGACGACGACGTGGCGACCACTGATGGACACCGCCGAGCCGAAGCGGTCGAAGAACCACGCGTCGCTGGCGGTGAGCTTGGTGACGATGTCGCCGGTCATGGCGTTGATGACGTATGCGGCGCCGGCGCCGAAGTTGGCATCGTCGTCGCCAGGAGCGCCGACAACGGCGAGGTTCATGCCGGCGCGTATGGGGGCGGCATCCACGGCGACCGAGGTCCCGAAGAAGTCGCCCTCCAGGCTGGGGGCGAACTCGTCGATCTGTTCTTCGGAGCCCGGATCGTAGAGGTATGAGGCGCCGGCGCCGGAGCCTCCGCTGGCGTCAGGTGCGTTGAAGGCGCCGATCAGCGCGCCGAAGCCCCCGATGGCGACGGCGTGCCCAAAGTTGTCGAACGGCTGCCCGTCCAAATTGACGAGTGTTCCCGTGTGCTGCAAGGCTGTTGTGTCGAAGACGTGAGCCTCGCCGGTGTTGTTGTCGTGCCCGGGCGATCCG
>JAJDDI010000008.1 GCA_029260375.1 Phycisphaerales bacterium
GCGCTGATCCGCGAGGAGGACATGGCGGTCACGATCTCGCACGCGGGGTACGCCAAGCGGGTGCCGCTGGCGACGTACCAGGCGCAGGGGCGCGGGGGCAAGGGCATCCGCGCGAGCACGAGCAAGGACGAGGACTTCATCGAGCACCTGTTCGTGGCCTCGACGCACGACGACATGCTGTGCTTCACCGACACGGGGCGGGTGTTCAAGATCAAGGTCTACGAGCTGCCCGAGATGAGTCGCACGAGCAAGGGGCGGGCGATCGTCAACTCGATCGACCTCAAGCCCGAGGAGCGCACGTGCGCGTTCCTGGCGGTGAAGAACTTCGAGTCGGGCAGCCGGTTCCTGACGTTCGTCTCCAAGCACGGCATCGTGAAGCGGACGTCGCTCAAGGACTACCAGAACGTTCGCAAGAGCGGGCTGATCGCGGTGGGCCTGAAGGAAGACGACGAGCTGCTGACGGTGGTGCTGACCAGCGGGTCGGACGACCTGCTGCTGGTGACGGGCGAGGGCATGGCGATCCGGTTCAACGAGCAGGATGTCCGCCTGATGGGGCGTTCGGCGGCGGGCGTGAAGGGCATCGACCTGCGAGCTGGCAACGAGGTGGTGGGGGTGGTGCAGGTGCCCATGCTCGCCGACGACGGGTCGCACAACGAGTTCGAGACCGACCCCGGGGCCCTGGAGCGGGGCCTGTGCCTGCTGACGGTGACCGAGAACGGGTACGGCAAGCGGACGCTGGTGGACGAGTACCGGGTCCAGCCCGAGTCCGGGAAGGCCCGGTCTCAGTCACGGGGCGGGAAGGGACGGGCCGATATCAAGCAAACAGCGCGCAACGGGCGCACGGTCGCGGCGATCGGTGTCGTGGAAACGGACGATGTCGTGGTGATCAGCCGCAACGGGCAGCTGGTGCGGATGAACGCGGACTCGATCTCGCGGTACGGGCGTGGCGCCCAGGGCGTTCGGGTCGTGGGGCTCAAGGACGAGGACGCGGTGATCACCGCGGCCCGTGTGGCGGAGGAGGAGGCCCCCGAGGGCGAGGCCGTCGGGGGCGACAGCGGCGAGAGCGCCGGGCAGGCGGAGGCCTGAGGCGGAACATGAGCGGGTCCCCGGGCGTACACTCGCGCGAGTGAACCCGGGTATCGGAGAAGGTGATGGCGATCGAGTGGTCTGACAACATCCTGCTGGCGAACCTGTCCGACGAGCCGGCGCTCTCTGAGGAGTTGGCGACGGTGATCGACAAGATCAACGACGCCGCGGCGTCCGAGGCGCCGCACGCGGTGCTTGACTTCCGCGCCGTGAGCTACGTCAACAGCTCGAACATCGCCCAGCTCTTGCGTCTGCAGAAGGTGCTGGGGGAGAGATCCCGCCAGCTGCGGATCTGTGGCGTCTCGGACGAGGTCTGGTCCGTGATGCTGGTGACGGGTCTGGACAAGGTCTTCACCTTCGCGCCCGACACGCTGACGGCGCTGGCCGGGCTGCAGCTCGACGACGCGGGCAAGGGCGTCTGAAACGCCCGGCGGGTGACACCGGCGCCTTAGGCCCCCTCGCCGGGTGGGGCGGCCCGCATCCTCGCCCGCATCCGCGCCGAGAGGCGCATCGCCACGCTCAGCTCCTCGTCGATCACTTCGTCCGCGACAGCGGAGAGTTCCTTGCGGCTCTGGCTGTAGCGTGCCCGCGCGATTACGTGCGTTGACGGCGACATCGCGCTGATCCGGGCGGCGACGGCGTGGCACGCCTCCGTGTCCGGGATGGTTACCACGGCAACCTTGGCGTGCGTCACACCCGCGTGCTCGAGGACGTCCGTGTGTCGCGCGTCGCCCAGCTGGGCGTGCAGGCCCTCGCGCGCGGCGGCGCGCACGCCCTTCGGGTTGACGTCGATCACGACCGGGCGTTCGCCCAGGCGCTGGGCGCTGCGGGCGAGAATCTGGCCCGTCGGGCCGTAGCCAACGATCAGCACGCGGGGTGTCGATGTCGGATCGCCCTCGGGCGCCTGAAGCGTCGAGGGGGAGAGGACTCTGAGGCGTTCGAGCAGCGCGATAAGGGCCGTGCTGGCCCGGGGTCCGCCCGCGACGAGGTAGGGCGTGAGGAAGAGCGTGACGATCGTGGCCGAGATGATGAGCTTGAACAGGTCGTCTCCGATCAGCGGTCCCCGGGCCGTCTCCGCCAGGACGAAGGAGAACTCGCCGACCTGCCCGAGGCAGAGCCCGGCGGCCAGCGCGTGGGCGTGGGGCAGCCCGAAGGCGCGCAGCACGCCCCAGACGATCAGCGCCTTGCCGACGACGATCGCCCCCACGAGCGCCATCACGTCGGGCAGGTGATCGATCAGCCAGACCGGGTCGCCGACCATCCCGATCGAGCTGAAGAAGAGCGTGACCAGGAGCGTGCGGATGGAGGCGATGTCGGCGCGGATCTGTGTCGCGAAGGGGGACCCGGCGAGCAGCACGCCCGCGACGAACGCGCCGAGCGCGGGCGAGAGCCCCATCTGGTGGGCGCCCCACGCGGCGCCGAGACCGGTGACGATCGCGAGAAGGATCGGCAGGTCTCGGTTCTGCTGGAGCGATTCGAGGAGCAGCACACGTGGGACCACGATGTTGAACAGGACGTAGAAGGTGGCGGCCATCACGCCCGCCCACATGATCGTTCGGAGAATGTCCATCGCGACGCTGGCGGTGTCGCCGCCCGAGCCGAAGGCGGTGACGAGCAGAACGAGCGGCACGACCGCGATGTCCTGGACGAGCAGGACGCCCAGCACGTGACGCCCGTGCACGCTCTCGATCTGGGCGCGGGCGACCAGGATCCGCAGGACTACGGCCGTGCTGCTGAGCGCCACGACGGCCCCGATGGCAAAGGCGGGGCCCGGCGAGAGCCCGAATGCCAGCGAGAGCCCGAACCCCGCGCCGATCGTGAGCAGGATCTGGCCCGCCCCGCCGAACAGCGCCGCGGGGCCGAACCGGCGCAGGCGCCCGATGGAGAACTCCAGACCGATCGTGAAGAGCAGCAGGGCGACGCCCAGCTCGGCCAGGGCGGCGACCTCTTGCGTGTCGGAGATCACGGCCAGGGCGTTGGGGCCCAGGAGCGTCCCCGCGACCAGGTACCCGAGGATCGGGCTCTGGCGCAGGCGCTCGCAGATGACGCCCAGGACGAGCGCGGCCGAGAGGAGCACGAGGATGTTGAAGAGCGTCGGCCAGATGTCCATCGCGGGCATCGTCGCAGAATGCCGGGTTCGGGGCGCGCCGTCCTGTCCTCCGGGAGCAGCCCGGGGAGGGTCCCGGCGGTAGAGTAGATGATGACCACGATGCCCGCGCCCACCCGAGACACGCCCGAGCCGAGCGGCTCGCCCCGCCCCGTCGCGGAGCTGCGCGGGGTGAGCAAGACGTACTTCAAGCCCGACGGCTCGGTCATGGTGAAGGCGCTGCGCGAGGTGGACCTGATCATCCCCGCGGGGCAGTACGTCGCGATCATGGGCGCCTCGGGCTCGGGCAAGTCCACGCTGATGAACATCCTCGGGTGCCTGGACCGCCCGACCGCGGGCGAGTACCTGCTCGACGACACACCCGCCCAGGAGCTGAGCGACGAGGCGCTGAGCGCTTTCCGGGGCAAGAAGATCGGGTTCGTGTTCCAGGCGTTCAACCTGATCCCGCAGCTGACGGTGGAGGAGAACGTCTCCGTGCCGCTGTTCTACCAGGACGTGCCCAAGGCGGAGCGTCTGGCGCGGGCCAGGGAGAAGCTGGACCTGGTGGAGCTGGGGGACCGGATCGGGCACCGCCCGAGCGAGCTGTCGGGCGGGCAGCAGCAGCGCGTGGCGATCGCGCGGGCGCTGGCGACGGACCCGGTGGTGCTGATGGCCGACGAGCCGACGGGCAACCTGGACTCCAAGACGGGCGAGGCGATCCTGTCGCTGTTCGAGAGCCTGCACAGCGAGGGGATGACCATCATCATGGTCACGCACGACGACTCGATCGCGGAGCGCTGCGAGCGGGTGATCCGCCTCAGGGACGGGCTGGTCGATACGGACGAGGTGCTGCGCTCGCGGCGCGGGTGAGCGGGGTCAGGCGGCGGCGCTGGCGGCCATCTCGCACGGGGCGATGAGCATCGCCGTCAGGTCGTCGCCCTGGTGCAGCGAGCCGGCCTGTTCGTCGAGCTCGCGCTCGAACAGGTCGAAGGCGTCGCGCACCTGCTCGGGGTCCCAGCTGCCCTTGGCCAGGCCGGCGAGGCGTTCGAGGTGGAGCTGCGTGGGGAGCTTGAGGGCCGCGTTGTTGGCGCCCGATTCGTGGTAGACGGTCTCGAAGCCGTCGGAGTAGATAAGCAGCGAGTCGCGCTCGCCCAGGAAGAAGCTGACCTGGTTGAACTCGGCCTGGGGGAAGACGCCCAGCAGTGGCCCCTCGGTCTCGATGCGTTCGACGACGCTCTGGCCCTCGCGCAGGACCATGGGGGCGGGGTGCCCGGCGCCGGCGAGGGTGACCTTCCGGGTGGACGTGTTGATGATGCCGTAGACGGCGGTGGCGAAGCGGTGTCCCGCGCCCGGGCGGTCGGTGAGCTCCATGTTGAGCCTTCGCAGCGCCTCGGCGGGGGGGACGATGGTGAAGTCTCCGTCCACACGGTCGAGCTTGCGCAGGCTCTTTGCGATGACGAGGGTGAGCAGGGCGGCGGGGACGCCGTGCCCGACGGCGTCGCCCAGGAAGAAGCCCACGTGCTCGTCGTCGAGGACGGTGAACTCGAAGATGTCGCCCGAGACGTAGCCGGCGGGTCGGAAGACGACGCCCAGGTTGAGGCCGTCGACGTGCGGTGGGTGCTTGGGGATGAACTCGCGCTGCACCGTCGCGGCGAGCTGGAGTTCTTCTTGCATGCGTTCCATCTCGGTCTCGGCGCCGCGGAGCGAGGCCATGGTCAGGCGGAGGTCCTGGTCGAGGCGTTGGATGACCTTCTCGCGTCGCGCCAGCGTGCGGATGACGGCGGCGAGGTACGCGGGCTGGGCGTCCCAGGCCTCGACGACGAGGCGTTCGTCGGCGGCCAGGCGGGGGAGGCGTTCGTCGTCGGGGTGGAGGAGGAGGACGACGGGGGTCATGGAGGTCTGGGCCAGGTCGGCGAGCTGGTAGGCAAACATGCTGGCGTCGTCGGGGCTCATGGCGGCGATGACGACGCCGCGCGGCGGGCGGACGCCGCCCAGGGCGCCGATGATCTCGGTCAGGGCGCGCGGCTCGATCGTGGGTCGCTCGCGCCCGGGCCAGGCCTCGACCATGGTCTGGACATAGTCCTGCACGCGGGCCAGCGTTGTGCTGGGGGCGGCGAGGATCAGCTTCGGGTCTTGCTTCGGGTCTTGCTTCGGATCTTGCTTCGGATCTGGGGTCGTAGTCGGCACGCGGGCTCCATCCCGCCCCCCGGCTGGGCCGGGCATCCCCGGAAAGGGGGCGTATGGCCCTATCGACCTACTTGGCGAGCGACCTGAGACGGGCCACGTCGAGCTTGACCTGTTGGCCGTCTTCGAGGTTCAGGTGGTCCAGTTGGCCCCCGGCGAGTTCGATAACAAACTGGGAATCGAACCGGCTGGAGTACCGCCTGAGGCGTTCGTTGTACGCCTGTTCGGTCTCGTCCTCGCGCCGGGGCTCTTCGACGACCATCTTGTGCATCGCCATGATCCGGGCGTCGGCGTCCAGATAAATAATGTCGATATCGATGTAGCAGTCGCGCATGACGAAGTGACGCTTGGTCGAGTTCGGGAAGACGAAGAGCATGCCCTTGTCCTCGTCGAGATGGGTGCGGTCGCCCAGGCCCTTGGTGCGTGACTCGTTATCGGCCACGATCTCGAGGGTGTAGGTCCGCCCGTCGAGCGTGACGCGCTCGAAGCCGGGCGGGGTGGTCGGCTGCGTGCACCCGGCCTGGGCCAGCGCGATCAGGGCCAGGGTCATCGTGAGCGTGAGTCGTCTCAGGCCAGCAGCCATGCGTCATTCTCCGGGGTGAACGTCACGTCGGTCCGGGGCATCGTATCGAGCGAGAACGCGTCGAGAAACGCCCGGGCGGTCATGGGCTCGGGCTTCTCGCAGACGCCCGACCAGGACGCGAGCAGGCCCAGGACGCGCTGCGGGGTGACGCCGCGGTCGCGGTAGTGGGTCAGGCGGGTGTCGCCGTGGCGTTTGGCCAGGCGGCGCCCGTCGGATCCCCGGACCAGCGGGAGGTGGGTGTAGGTCGGCTCTGGGGCGAGGTTCAGGGCGCGGGACAGGACGAGCTGGCGTGCGGCGGAGGGGAGCAGGTCGTCGCCGCGGACGATCTGGGTGACGCCCTGGGCGTCGTCGTCCACCACGACGGCGAGCTGGTACGCGGGGCAGCGGCGCTTGGTCCAGATGACGAAGTCGCCGATCTCGCGCGCGGGGTCCAAGGACTGCGGGCCGGCGAGCGCGTCGGTGAACGCGACGCGGCCCTGTTCGACGGCGAGTCGCCAGTTGGTCCCCGTGTCCTCGAAGTCCTGGGCCTGGACCGGCGGGCGCAGCGAGCGGGGGAACGGTGTCTCGGTGTCGCCCTCGTTGGGGGCGCTGGCGGCCTGTTCGATCTGCGTGCGTGTCAGTTCGCAGGGGTAGGCGAGCCCGCGCGAGGCGAGCGAGCGCATGGCCTGGGTGTAGGGCGTGAGGTCGTCGCTCTGGATCGTCGGGCCCTGGTCCCAGTCGAGCCCGAGCCAGGTGAGCAGGTCAATCGTCTCGGCGATGGCGCCCGGCTTGACGCGCGGGGTGTCGAGGTCCTCGATGCGCAGGACGATCTTCCAGCCGCGTTGACGCGCCAGCGCCCAGTTGACGACGAAGGTGCGCGCGTTGCCCAGGTGCAGCGCGCCCGTGGGTGAGGGCGCCAGGCGGGTGGTGTGAATCACCCCTGGCGCGTCGTGAGCGGGGTTTGGGTCGGCTGGTGTGCGGGGCGGGCGATCCATCGGGAGATTGAAGGTAGACTCCCCCCCGGCGTCGACGGACCGACGGATGTTGTTTGACTGTGGAGGCAGGACCGATGGACAAGCTGAGCGACGAGCAGATCCAGGCCGAGCTGGCCAACTTTCCCAAGTGGTCGGAGGTCGGCGGCGAGATCGTGCGGACTTACCAGTTCGACGACTTTGTGCAGTCCATCCGCTTCGTGAACGAGGTCGCCGAGGCCGCGGAGGCGGCCCAGCACCACCCCGACATCCTCATCCGCTACAACAAGGTCACCCTGACGCTCTCGACGCACGACGCGGGCGGGATCACGAAGAAAGACTTCGATCTGGCGCGAAAGGCCAACGCGTCCGCCGGGGCGCTGGTCGCCTAGGGGTTGGTCTTGTTCGTGCCACGAATCCGAAGACGGGTCCGTGGCACGACACGGATTATCGCAGCTCGGCGGACCAGTACGCCTCGTCCAGGAAGGCCTTCCAGCTGGCGTACTTCTCGTGCCCGAGGCGGACGGTGACCAGCGGGTTGCGTTTGGGCTGGACGGGCTTGGTCATGAGCCTCATGTTGGCCTCGTCGGGCGTCCGCCCGCCCTTGCGGGCGTTGCAGCGGATGCAGGCGCACACGAGGTTCTCCCAGGTGTCGGGCCCGCCCTGGCGGCGGGGGACGACGTGGTCGAGCGACAGCTCACTCGTGGGGAAGAGCTTGGCGCAGTACTGGCAGCGGTTGCGGTCGCGTGCGAACAGGTTGCGTCGGTTGAGCTTGACGCCCTGGGCGGGGAGGCGGTCGTAGCCAAGCAGGCGGATGATCCGCGGGACGGGGATCTCCAGACGGACGGTGCTGATCCAGTCGTGCTTGTCGGGCTCGAACTCTTTTTTGAACTCGGCGACGTCCAGCCAGGACTCGAAGTTGTGGTTCGAGTAGACGCCCTCGTCGTGGTCGATGACCTCGGCCGTCTCTCGCGCGAGCAGGCAGAATGCCTGGCGGGCGGTCACGACGCGGACGGCGACGTACAGCTTGTTGAGGACGAGAACCTTCGCGTCGAGGCCTTCGGGCCCGTCCATGGCCGGGATGCCGTACCGGGGGAGGGCGTCAGGCGACACCGACCCCCTGGCTGGTCCCGAGGGCTCAGCCTGCCTGCTTGAGCGGGAGCGGCGCCCGCTGGGTTGGCGTTTGGATCTGCGGCGCATGTTCAGTTCATCGTCTGTACGCAGCCCGTTGTAGTTTGTTCGGCGTCAATATACAACAACAGACTGGCGCATCGCCCCTTACGAGCGATCCAGAGCGCGAAATCGCTGGTTTGGCGCGATCTTTATCGACCTGGAAGCGGGCGTCAGACGTTGGCGGGCGCGTCGTCGGCGCGCCCGTCGCGGGCGGCCCGGAGCAGGCCCTCGGCCTTCTTGGCGGAGATCGAGCCCCACGCGACGGCGTCGCCGATCTTTTTTTCGAGCTCCTCGCCCGAGCCCGTGGCGAGCAGCTTGCGCGCGTCGTCGGGGGAGATGGAGCCCTCGGCGACGTATGCCGCGATCTCGCGCCGGGTGGTCTCCTTTGCGCGCGTCTCCAGGGCGCGACGGATGTTCGAGAAAACGATTGCCGTCAGGATGATGGCGCCCAGGAGCGCGATAAAGAGAATCGGCAGGACCTCGTTGTCGAGGCTGGCGAGTGTCAGGGTCTGGGTGCTCATCGAGATCGTCCCCCGCGTTGTGGATACGTTCAGGCTACGAAAGACTGGCCCCTCGCACAAGAACGCGGGGCGATACCCCTGCTTGGGAGGGGCGGGGGGGGGATTTCAGGATCAGTGGCGGAAGTGGCGGACGCCCGTGGTCAGGCAGGTGACCCCGCGGGCGTTGCACAGGTCCAGGGTCTCCTGGTCGCGCATGGAGCCGCCGGGGTGGACGATGGTCTTGACCCCGGCGTCGATGAGCAGCTCGGGGCCGTCGGGGAAGGGGAAGAAGGCGTCGGAGGCGGCGATGGGCGCGGCGCAGGACGCCAAGGCTTCCTGAGCCTTGGCGATGGCGTGGCGGCATGCGGCGACGCGGTCCATCTGCCCGGCGCCGGCGCCGAAGAGGCGGACACCGCCCGCGTCCGTGCGCCCGCCGATGGCGATGGCGTTGCTCGAGAGCGCGCGCACGGCGCAGACGAGGAACGCGGCGTCGGCGAGGGTTTGCTCGTCGGGCTTGGGGCCTGCGGCGTGGGTCCACTCGGCGGGCTTGGGCGTGCGGACGTCGCGGTCCTGCACGAGCACGCCGCCGGGGATGGACTTGCTCTCGAGCTTGCGGGCGCTGCTGGGGGCTTTGTTCCCGACGCTGAGCGTGCGGATGTTCTTCCACTTGCCCTGCAACACATTGGCGCCGGCGTCGTCGATCTCCGGGGCGATGACGACCTCGAAGAACGGGCCGCTCTCGATGATCGTGCGGGCGATGGTCGCGTCGATGTCGCGGTTGAGCGCAAGAATGCCGCCGTAGGCGGCGAGCGGGTCGCCCGCGATCGCCTGGGTGATGGCGGTGTTGGCGTCGGAGGCCAGGGCCAGGCCGCAGGGGTTGGTGTGCTTGACGACGCAGGCGGCGACACGGGCGTTGTCGAGGCGGGTGAGGGCCTTGACGCACTCGAGGGCGGCGCTGGCGTCGAGTATGTTGTTGTAGCTGAGTTCCTTGGCGCCTTGGACACGGGCGTTGACGATGGTGGGGCCGACGGAGGTGGGATCGCGGTAGAGCGCGGCGTGCTGGTGGGGGTTCTCGCCGTAGCGCAGGTCGCTGACCTTGGTGTAGGTCTGGCGGAGGGTGGGGGGGAAGGCGACGGGGCTGGTGCGGGCCAGGTAGGCGGAGATGGCGGCGTCGTACTCGCTGGTGCGGGCAAAGGCGGCGCTGGCGAGCTGGGTGCGGGTGGTCAGGCTGGTAGAGCCGTCGTTGGCGTTGAGGTCGGACACGACGCGGTCATACTGCGCGGGTGAGGTGACGACCGCGACCCAGCGTGCGTTCTTGGCGCCCGAGCGGATCATGCTGGGTCCGCCGATGTCGATCTGCTCGATGGCTTCGGATTGTGTCACGCCCGGGCGGGTGATGGTGGACTCGAAGGGGTAGAGGTTCACGCAGACGAGATCGATGGGCTCGATCTGGTGCTCGTTCATGGAGGCGACGTGGTGGGGGTTGTCGCGCAGGGCGAGGAGACCGCCGTGGACGTTGGGGTGGAGCGTCTTGACGCGTCCGTCCATCATCTCGGGGAAGCCGGTGAGGCCGTCGATAGAGCGGACGGGGACGCCGGCCTCGGTGAGGGCCTTGGCGGTGCCGCCGGTGGAGATGATCTCGCAGCCCGCGCTGGCCAGGGCCTTGGCGAAGGGGACGAGGTCGGTCTTGTCGCTGACCGAGAGCAGGGCGCGCCGGACAGGGACCAGATCAATCGTGTCGGGCATCGGGGGTCGGTCTCGGGTGTTCAGGAGCGGGGGACGAAGCGGACGATGACGCCCGATCGCCCGACGATGTAGATAGCGCCGTCAACAAAGGCGTCGGTCTTGAGCATGACGGCGCCCGGGAAGCTGTGCCTGCGGATGACGTCGCCGCGCTCGGGATCGACGAGAGCGAGGTCGTTGCCGTCCCAGACGACGAGCTCACCGTCGCGGAGGCCGATGACCTCGCCGCGGACTTTGTCGTTGCGCCAGAGCAGGGAGCCGTCGATGGTGTCGAAGGCGGTGAGCCCGTGGGCCTCAAGGGTGACGTAGAGGGCGCCGTCGTGGAGCGCGGGCTGGGCGGTGACGGGGTACTCGGTGCGGACGCGCCAGGCGATGGCGCCGCCAACGGCGTCGAAGGCGTAGACGGACTGATCGAGGCTGCCGACGTACATGCGATCGGTGTCGGTGACGGGGGTGGAGGAGACGCCGCCGGAGATTTTGGCGCGCCCGACGGAGGCGCCGGAGTAGGGGTTGAGGAAGATGACGTCGCCGCCGCCGGAGACGGCGCCGAGGATCTCGTCGCCGATGAGCACGGGCGGGGCGACGATGGGGCCGTCGAGGGCGTAGGCCCAGGCGAAGACGCCCGCGTCGCGGTTGTGGGCCATGAGCTTGCCCGAGCCGGACGCGTAGATGGCGAAGTTGCCCACGAGCACGGGGGTGGTGTCCACCAGGAACTTGAAGGGGCTCTTGGCGACGAGGTTGCCGGAGGTGGCGCCCAGCTCGAAGAGCTCGGCGGCCGAGGAGGTGAGGATGAGATCGTTGTCGCGGACGGAGCCGACGAACTTGGTGAAGCGGCTGCCGAGCTGGCTGGTCCAGAGCATGCGCCCGGAGCGGGACTCGAGGACGGAGAGGCTCGAGCCGGATTCCTGGGCGATGAGCAGGTCGCCGGCGGGGGTGAGGTCGGTGACGCGCCCGCGGGGCGAGATGAAGGGCTTGGAGCTCCAGTCCCACTGGTAGCCCAGGTGGGCCCAGTCGTCGTGGACGATGCGGAAGCCATCGGCGTCGGTGACCACCCCGCCCGTGGGGCTCTCGGGGTTGCTGCTTAGGGTTCCGACGGGCGCCGAGGATCCTCCGCCCGAGGCGCCGGCGTTGGGCGTGGACTCACACCCGAGGACGAGCGACGTGGCGAGAGTGGCGGCAAGCAGATCGGCTCTGAGCATCCCAGGCTATCTCCGGTGGGCGGGGCAGGTCGCGGTCTGGCCGCGGCTGGCCCGCATGGGTGGCGGGACGGACGCCAGACAACGCCCGCAGCGGAGTATCGAGGCGCCCGTGCCCCCGGTCAAGCTCTCCACCGCTTGACCCCCGCCCTGGGGGCGAAAGACTCATTCCATGTTCACGGGTCTGGTCCAGGCGGTGGGACGGGTGGTCGGGGCTGATGGCGCCGGGGGGAATCTGCGTCTGGAGATCGATCCGGGGGCGTGGCGACCCCGGTTCGAGGCGGGCGAGTCGATATCGATCAACGGGTGCTGTCTGACGCTGGTCAAGGCCCCGGCTCCTGACGAGCCGCTGCTGTTCGACGCGATCCCCGAGACGCTGAGCAAGACCACGCTGGGCGCCCTGGGGGTGGGGACGCGGGTGAACCTCGAACGCTCGGCGACGCCCGCGACGCTGCTGGGCGGGCACATCGTCCAGGGGCACGTGGACGGCGTGGGGCGGGTGGTGGGTGTGAATCGGGACGGGGAGTACCGGGTTCGGATCGGGGCGCCGGCGGAGCTGATGGAGTTCGTCACGCCCAAGGGCTCAGTCTGTGTCGAGGGCGTCTCGCTGACGATTGCGGCGCTGAGCCCGGGCGAGGCGTGGTTCGAGGTGACGCTGATCCCTACGACGCTGGAGCTGACCACGCTGGGTGGGCTGGGCGAGGGCGACACGGTGAACCTGGAGTGCGACATCATCGCCAAGACGATTCTGCACCACGCCCAGCACTACTCACGCGCGGACCGGTAGACTCGTCGCGTGCGCATCCTCGGCATCGATCCCGGCCTCCGCATCACCGGTTACGCGTGCATCGAGGGCACGCTGGTGGCGCCCACGATCGTCGAGGCGGGGGTGATCCGGCTCGACGCGTCGGACGCGGACGACCCCTCCGAGTCGATCCCGCGCCGGCTGCTCGAGCTGGAGCGTGACCTGATCGACCTGCTCGAGCGGGTGAGGCCCGAGGCGGTCGCGGTCGAGGGGTTGTTCGTGCACAGCGACCACGTGAACACGGCGGTGAAGATGGCCCACGCCCGCGGGGTGATGCTGCTGACCATCCGCAGGGCGGGGCTGGGGCTGGTCGAGCTCAAGCCCGCGGCGGTGAAGAAGTCGCTGACCGGCTCGGGGCGCGCGACCAAGGCGCAGATGCAGGAGGGGGTCCGGCGCGTCTTCGGGCTGGCCGAGGCGCCCAGGCCCGCGGATGTCGCCGATGCGCTGGCGATCGCGCTGTGCGCCCTGGCCCGAGATCTGTCTCCGGCGGGCGCGGCGCGTGGTCTGGGGGCGGGGTTCGACGGGGGTCGGGTCGGCGGTGGGGGCGGGACGGGCGGGTAGACTCAGGGCCCATGAGCAGCACGAAGAAGTTGAGCAAACCGATCGGCGCCCAGGTGCTGATCGTCGAGGACGAGTCGGAGCACGCGGACGTGATGGCCGACGCGCTGCGCCGCCCGGGGCACGTGTGCACCATCGTCGGCTCGGTCGAGAGCGCGATGGAGGAGCTCCGGGGCGGGTCGTTCGACGTGATCGTGACGGACCTGCGGATGCCCGGGTCCGCGGGGCAGGAGGGGACGGCGGGCGACGGGTCGGACGCGGGGATGAGGGTGCTTGAGGCGGCGCAGCGGCTGCAGCCCGAGGCCGAGGCGATCATGGTCACGGCGCACGGGGACGTGCCCACGGCCCGGGCGGCGTTCAAGCACGGGGCGTTCGATTTCATCGAGAAGCCGCTGGACCTGGAGCTGTTCCGCTCGCTGGTGAACCGCGCGGCGGAGGCAGTGACATTGCGTCACGAGTCGGGCGGGCTGGGCGAGCTGGTGCAGCACGACGGGTTCGAGGGGATCGTGGCGGGCTCGGAGCCGATGCGCAAGATCCTCAAGGCGGTGACGACGGTGGCGCCGAGCACGATCAGCGTGTTGATCACGGGCGAGAGCGGGACGGGCAAGGAGCTGATCGCCGAGGCGCTGCACAAGGCGTCGCCGCGGGCGGGCAAGCGGTTCGTCGCGTTCAACTGCGCCGGGCAGAGCGAGAGCCTGCTCGAGGACCAGCTGTTCGGGCACGTGCGCGGCGCGTTCACGGGCGCCGACAAGGATCGCGAGGGCGTGTTCGAGTACGCCGACGGCGGGACGTTGTTCCTAGACGAGATCGGTGACATGCCCCTGACGATGCAGGCCAAGCTGCTGCGTGTGCTCGAGTCGGGCGAGCTGGTGCGCCTCGGGTCCAACGAGCAGCGCAAGACGGACGTCCGGTTTGTCAGCGCGACCAATCGGGACCTGAAGGCGATGGTCGGGCAGGGCGCGTTCCGCGAGGACCTTTTCTTCCGGATCAACGCGAGCCATATTCATCTTCCGCCGCTGCGGGACCGGCGCGACGACATCCCGCGGATCGTGCGTCACGCGATCGCCAAGTACAGCGAGGAGGCGGCGCCGGGGCGCCCGGTGCCCGGTGTGACGGACGCGGCGCTGATGCGGCTGACGAGCTTCGCCTGGCCGGGGAATGTGCGCCAGCTGCTCAACATCGTGCAGAATATGGTCGTGACGGCCTCGGGCGAGAGCGGGGGCGAGGCGCTGCCCGTGCTGGGCGTTGAGCACATCCCCGAGGAGATCCGGGCCGATCAGGACGAGACCCCCGAACCCGGGGGGGGGTCGCTCGCGGGGGCCAGCCTGGAGCAGCTCGAGAAGCGGGCGATCCGGGAGACGCTGCGGCTGACGGGGGGCAACCGAGAGCAGGCCGCAAAGCTGCTGGGCATCGGGGAGCGGACGCTTTACCGGAAGCTCAAGGAGTTCAATCTCCGTTAGGGCAACCGCTTGCCTTGTGCATATCCGTGGATTCCCGGGAATCGGGGTCTGTCTGTGCCGCATCCCCAGCAAACCGAGGGGGTTCACCACTCCAGTCTGCTGCGTTGCTCCCCGATAGAAGCCGGGGGCGAATACCCCATCGATAGATCGAGCGGGTCATTGAGCGCCCATCTCTGGGGCTTTGGGAGCGGCAGGACCATGTCGAACGACGTACTGGATCAGGTTCTGGGGTGTCCGTCTCTCCCCACGTTGCCGTCGGTGGCGGTGCATCTGCTGGAGTTGACGCGGGATCCTGACGCCAATGTTGGTGACATCTCGGTGCTGGTGAAGCAGGACCAGGGCCTGGCGGTCAAGGTGCTCAGGACGGTCAACTCGAGCTATTACGGGCTGGCCAAGCCGTGCGGTTCGATCGAGCGGGCGCTGATGTATCTGGGGCTCAACACGGTCAAGTCGCTCGTGCTGGGATTCAGCCTTGTCGAGTCGACCCACACGGTTGGAACCGACTCGGAGTTTGATCTGACGGCGCACTGGCGAGCGTCGCTGCACGGCGCCGTGGCGTCGCGAGAGCTGGCGATCCTCACGGGAGCCGCCGAGCCCGACGACGCGTTCACCGGCGGGCTGTTCCAGGATGTGGGCATGCTCGCGATGTTCGTATCGCTCGGGGACCGGTACGAGCAGGTGCTGAAGGAGGCGGGACCCGAGCGTGTCGATCTGTGTCAGATCGAGAGGCGGTGTCTGGGCCTCACGCACGCGGAGGCCGGGAAGGCGCTGGCGACCAAGTGGAGCCTCCCCGCGGAGATCGCCAACGCGATCGCGTTTCACCACAACGGCGAAAGGGCCGTCGGCAACGGTCTGGCGCTGGCGCGTATCGTCGCGCTCGGGTGCATCGCGGCCGGGGCGTTGGCCAACGGGGGGTCGAAGGCGAAGGCGCGCGAGCTGGGCGATAAGGCAAGCGAGTGGTTCAACTACCGGGGGGACATCGAGCCGGTTCTCGAGTCGATTGCGTCGGGAACGGCCACGCTCGCCAAGCTGTTCAACGTGGATGTGGGCAAGGAGCCCAACATCAAGATGATCATGAGTCAGGCGAGCGATCGCAGCTTCGAGCTGCAGATGGAGACGCAGCGTCAGGCCGATCAGATGGCCCAGAAGGCCTCCACCGACGGGCTGACGGGGATCTCCAACCGCGCCGAGTTCGACCGGCTCTTGAGCGACGCGTTCGGGCCGGTGCAGCGCGAGAACGCTGATCTGTGCGTGCTCTTCATGGACGCCGACCGCTTCAAGAGCGTCAACGACACGCACGGGCACGCCGCGGGTGACGCGGTGCTCATCGAGCTGGCGCGCCGGGTGCGCAGCACGGTGGGCGATCGCGGGCAGACGTGCCGGTACGGGGGCGAGGAGTTCGCCGTCATCCTGCCCGGGGTCGGCGCGGACGAGGGCGGGGAGATCGGCGAGCAGATCAGGGCCACGATCGAGGCGTCCGCGTTCGATCTGTCGGGCGTTGATGGCGTCCCCGACGAGCTTTCGGTGACGGTCAGCGTCGGAGTCTCCGCGATGGACGCGGCGGACCGGGCGCGGATCCACTCTGCCGAGAAGCTGGTGCTTGAGGCGGATGAGGCGGTCTACGCCGCGAAGAACGCCGGCAGGAACCGGGTGAAGGTCTTCGGGCGCCTGCGAGACGTGGACCGGCTTGGCGAGGCTCCTGCGGGCGCCAAAGGACACCGGGATGATCTGGCCAGCGTTCCGGTGGGGCCGGGCGTCGCGGGGGAGGAGCTGATGATCCTGCTCGTCGAGGACGATGCGCTCGCGGCGACGCTGCTCAAGACCGTGCTGGGTCGCAACGGGCGGGCGCGCGTGGAGTGGCTCTCCACTGGCTCGGGCGCGGCCAAGCGGCTCGCCCAGATCGATTCGGGCGCTTCGCCCGCTCCGGACCTCATCGTCGCGGACCTCGGACTGCCGGGCGAGACCGGGATCGAGCTGCTCCTGACAGCGCGGGCGTCGTCGGCGATGACGGACGTGCCGTTCGTCATCATGACCGCCTCGGATGAGGCGGAGGACATCGAACTCTGCATGCAGGCGGGCGCGACGGCGTTTGTCCGCAAGGTGGAACTGTGCTCGGAGCTGCCCAAGTGGGTGGACCAGCTGCTGAGTACCGCGGGCGAGCAGGACCCACAGGCCGCGTGAGCGCGCCGGCTACCAGTCCAGCGGCGCCCGCCAGGCGGTGGCCAGCTGCTCGACATCGACCGACTCATCCGAGGGGCCGCGCAGCTTGAGGCGCCCGGTCGCGGTTGTCTGCCCGACCCACGTCCAGCCCGCGCTGAGTTTGGTCATGAGCGATCGGAACGCCTCGGCGTGCTGCGGGCGGACCTCGAGCACGTAGCAGCCCGGGCGCTCGGAGAACAGCCGCGCCGTCGCGGCCCGGTTCGAGTACCACGCTCCGATGGGGTCCGATTCGGTCGAGCCGGCAATGAGCATCTCAGCCAGCGCGACGAGCGGTCCGCCGTCCGAGCAGTCGTGGCAGGACGCGATGAGACCCCCGGTGATCGCCTGCGCGACGGCGCGGGCGGTCTGCGGGCACTGCGTCAGATCGACCGCGGGGATCTGGGCCGGGTCGAAGGCGTTGGCCTTGTCGGGGGTCGCGTCGGCGGGGAGGCCGAACAGACGCTGGTAATGCGAGCCGCCCAGACGCATCGGGTTGAGGGCGCTGTCGCCCTGCCAGGGCTCGACGATGTACAGCTCGTTGCCGGGCGCCTTGATGTCCATGGTGACGCAGCGGTCAACATCGGTCACGATGCCGATGCCGCTGATGAGCAGGGTGGGGGGGATCTGGATTGTGCGTCCGGCGTCGCCCCCCTCGCCCGGGATGGTGAACTGGTTGTTGAGCGAGTCCTTGCCCGAGACGAACGGGGTTCGGTAGGCCTTGGCGGCGTCGTAGCAGCCCTCGGCGGCGCGGACGAGCGTGGCCAGGTTGTCCGGGCGATTGCAGCTGGGCCAGCAGAAGTTGTCGAGGATGGCGGTGCGGTCGGGGTCGGCGCCGACACAGACGAGGTTGCGTACGCACTCGTCGATGGCGGCGATGGCCATGAGGTAGGGGTCGCCGTCGAGGTCGGGGTCGCCGATGCCGGTGGAGAGGCCGCAGGCGATGGCGCGCCCGCGCCCGGTCCCCGGGCGCGGCTCGACGACGGAGGCGTCGCCCGGGCCTCGCCCGAGCGGGCCCACGAGCGGGCGGATGGCGGTGGCGCCCTGCACCTCGTGGTCGTACTGGCGGACGATCCAGTGCTTGCTGGCGATGTTGGGGTGGGCGAGCAAGGTGGTGAGGGCTTCGAGGGCGGAGGGCGAGTTGGCGAGAGACGGAGAGACGGAGGAACGGAGAGACGAAGTGCTGTCGTCACTTCCCCGAACGCGACTCGCCGATACTTCGTCTCTGCGTCTCTTCGTCTCTTCGTCTCTCAGTCCCGATCCACCATCCCACAAGGCTTCTCGGGTGGGCGTCGGGATGCCGTCGTGGAGGAAGGCCATGGGCAGGCGCCCGACCTCGTGCTCGTGGAAGTTGAGGATGAGCTCGCTGGCCTGCGTCCCGAAGTGTCCCAGGTCGGCCAGCTCGACGTGCTCCTCGTCGCAGATCTGCTGGAGCGCCTCGACGCGGTCGGCGGGGACGCTCAGGACCATGCGCTCCTGGGCCTCGCTGATCCAGATCTCGTCGTAGGTCAGGCCGTCGTACTTGAGGGGCGCGCGTTCGAGGTTGACGCTGGCGCCGATCTTCTCGCCCATCTCGCCCACGGCGGAGCTGAAGCCCCCGGCGCCGCAGTCGGTGATCGCGGTGAAGAGGGGGCCGCCCTCAAAGTCGCGGGCGCGGAGGATGGCGTCGAGGACGCGCTTTTCTTCGATCGCGTTGCCGATCTGCACGGCGTGGCTGAACTCGTCGGCGTGGGTGTCGGTCAGCTCGGCGCTGGAGAAGGTGGCGCCGTGGATGCCGTCGCGCCCGGTGCGCCCGCCCAGGGCGATGATGCGGTCGCCGGGTTGGGCGTCGCCCGAGATAAAGGCGTCGTCCTTGCCGCGGGGCATGAGGCCGATGCAGCCGCAGAAGACGAGGGGGTTGCCGACGTAGCGGTCGTCGAACCAGACGGCGCCGTTGACGGTGGGGATGCCCATGCGGTTGCCGTAGTCGCGGACGCCGGCGACGACCTCGGTGAGGATGCGCTTGGGGTGGAGGCAGCCGGTGGGCACGGCGTCGAGCCCGGGGCTGGCGACGCAGAAGACGTCGGTGCTGGCGATGGGCTTGGCGGCCATGCCGGTGCCGATGATGTCGCGGATGCAGCCGCCGATGCCCGTCGCGGCGCCGCCGTAGGGCTCGATGGCGCTGGGGTGGTTGTGCGTCTCGACCTTGACGCAGACGGCGTATTCCTCGTCAAACTCGATGATGCCCGCGTTATCGACGAAGACCGAGAGCGTCCAGTCCACGCCCTCGGCGATCAGCTCGTGCGTCGCGGCGGCGACGGTGGACTTGAGCAGGTTGTGGATGGTGACGGACCCGTCCGCGTTGACCTCGTGCCCCGGACGGTTGGCCCACTCAATCCTGGTCTCTCCGTCTCTTCGTGTCTCCGTCTCTGTGTATCTGATCGTGCTTTTGAGCGTTTTGTGGACGCAGTGCTCGGACCAGGTCTGGGCGAGGGTTTCGAGCTCGATGTCGGTGGGCTCGCGCTCAAGCGTGCGGTACTCGTCGCGGATGGCGCGCATCTCGTCGAGCGAGAGGAACAGATGCCCGTCGCGGCTGAGCGTCTCGAGCCCCGCGTCGTCCAGATCGCGGATCGGGATGCGGGCGACCTCGAAGGCGTGCTCGTGTCCGACGGGGAACGACTCGGGCCAGTGGGCCTGCGTGTGGATGGCCTGCACGACGGGGTTGGCCAGGAGGCGGCGGGCCATCTGGCGGGCCTGGTCCTGGTCGATGCCCGTGAGGTCGTAGCGCCAGCCGGTGGAGACCCTGGCGTCGGCGCCCACGAGCTCGCGGATGGCGTCCTGAACCGTCTGGGCGGTGGGGTCCATGACGCCCGGGAGCGGGTGAACCTCGATGAGGGCGTACCCGGGTTCGGGTGGGGACACGCCCGGCGCGGCGCGCTCGGTGACGGGGTCCTCGAGCAGGCGCGAGCGGATTGTTTCGGCGTCCCAGTCGCCCATCGAGGACTCGATGAGATAGACGCGGGTGGTCCGGGCCGAGGCGAGCTGGTAGCCGAGGGCGTTGGCGTCGTGGACGAGCGAGCGTGCCCGGGGGTCGCCCACGCCGGGCGCCGGGCGGACCTCGACACGGATGACGCGGCGGTCCCCGTTGGAAGTGCTCACGTCGGGCCTCGCGTCCGTGCTGGCGCTGGTCATGCCCCGATCGTAGCATCGCGCGGGCTATGCTCGCAGCGATGAGCGAGCCGACGAAAGCCCCGCACGTAGAACTGTTCACCGACGGCGCCTGCTCGGGCAACCCCGGCCCCGGGGGCTGGGGGTATCTGCTCCGCCACCCCGTGTCGGGCAGCGTGCGGGAGCGGTCCGGCGCCGAGCCCAACACGACGAACAACCGGATGGAGCTGATGGCGGTGATCGAGGGGCTCTCGGCGCTGGAGCGGCCTTCGAGCGTGGACCTGACGAGCGATTCGCAGTACGTGCTCAAGGGGCTCGAGAGCTGGATGGCGGGGTGGAAGAAGCGGGGATGGAAGACCGCCGACAAGAAGCCGGTGAAGAACCGGGACCTGTGGGAGCGGCTCGACGGGCTGACGCGGGACCACGAGATCCGGTTCCACTGGATCCGGGGGCACAAGGGGCACGCCGAGAACGAGCGGTGCGACGAGCTGGCGGTGGCGGCGCGTGAGGCGTTGGTCGCGGGGGCTCGCGCGTAGGTTCACACGCGGGCTGCGGGCTGTCCGGGTTACGCGGGCTGGCGCGGTTGCGTGGGGAGGGCGCTCGCTGCGGGGGCGATCGGGAGGATCGGCTGGGCTGGGCCTTGATCCTGGCGAGGGTCGGCCCGATGAGCGATCGGGCGCCGCCCGTCCGCCGAGCGGTGGAGTGCGGGCGCCCCGAGAGCCAGGAGCCCACCCGTGGACATCGACGCGATCCTGCAGGCCGCCTACGACGCCGACGCCTCCGACATCCACCTGGTCGCGGGTCAGCCGCCGATGATGCGGGTGCACCAGGTGATGACCTCGCTGGACATGCCCTTGCTCACTCCGGATGAGACGATGAGCATGTTCGAGTCGATGGTCGGCGATGAGGTCAAGACGAGCTTCCGAACCAACAAGGACGCGGACTTCTCGTACATGGTGGACGGGCTGGCCCGTTACCGCGTGAACGCGCACATGCAGCAGGGCACGGTCGGGCTGGCGATGAGAATGATCAAGACCAAGGTGCCGCCGCTGGCGGACCTGGGTCTGCCCGAGGTGATCGCGCGGCTGACGTACCTGCCCCGCGGGCTGGTGCTGGTCACGGGCGACACGGGCTCGGGCAAGTCCACGACGCTTGCCGCGATGATCCAGGCGATGAACGAGCGGTACCGCAAGCACATCATCACGCTTGAGGACCCGGTGGAGTACCTCTTCGAGTCGGATCAGTGCATCATCGAGCAGCGGGAGCTGGGGCGCGACATGCCCGCGTTCTCGTCGGGGCTCAAGCACGCGCTGCGTCAGGATCCGGACATCATCCTGGTGGGCGAGATGCGTGACCTCGAGACGTCGTCTTTGGCGATCTCCGCGGCGGAGACGGGGCACCTCGTGCTCTCGACGCTCCACACGGTCAACGCCTCGCAGACCGTGTCTCGAATCATCGACATGTACCCGGGCGGGCAGCAGAACCAGATCCGCTCGATGCTCTCGTCCACGCTGCAGGCGGTGATCAGCCAGACGCTGTTCACCCGCAGCGATCGCCCGGGCATGGTGCCCGCGGTGGAGACGCTGCTGTGTACCCCCGCGGTGCGGAACCTGGTGCGTGAGAACAAGATCTACGAGATCCCGAACGTCATCGAGACGAACCGGGCGATCGGGATGTGCTCGCTGGACTCGTCGATCGCGGAGCTGTACTTCAACGGGCTGATCTCGAAGGAAGACGCGATCGCGCAGGCCGTTCACCCCGACAAGCTCGAGAAGCAGCTGGTCGCCTAAGACCAGAGAGGACACGAACGCATGGGCGCGTACAAGTACCAGATCCGGACGGCGGACGGGCGGGTTCATTCGGGTGTCATGGCCGCGGAGAGCGCTCAGACCGCTTCGGCGATCCTGCGCAACCAGGGCGCCCACGTCATGTCGGTCCAGGCGGAGCGCCAGAGCGTCAGCGCCGCGCAGGGGATCGGCAAGGCGTTCGCCACCATCAACCAGCGCAAGCCCACGCAGAAGAACGTGCTCGACTTCACGACGCAGCTCGCGGTGATGATCCGCGCGGGCATCAACCTGCGTGCCGCGCTCGAGGGCATCGGCGACCAGACCGAGCACAAGATGTTCAAGCGGGTCATCATCCAGCTCAGGGAGGACGTCGAGGGCGGCAAGCAGTTCTCCGACGCCCTGGCGGCCCACCCCAAGCTCTTCGGGACGCTCTACATCAACATGGTGCGGGCGTCCGAGATGTCGGGCTCGTTCTCCGAGATGCTCGACCGGATCGCGGGGTACATCGCCCAGCAGCAAGAGACGCGCAAGATGGTCATCGGCGCGTCGATCTACCCCGCGATCATCGGCGGGCTGGCCATCACGGTCACCGTGTTCCTGATGACGTTCGTCCTTCCCAAGTTCTACACGGTTTTCGAGGGCAAGGAGGACGTCCTGCCGTGGGCGACCAACTTCCTCATGGGCGTGAGCCAGTTCATGGTCGCGCAGTGGCCCTTCCTGCTGGGCGGCATTGCCGTCCTGGGGGGGCTCGGGTATGCCGGCACGCGGACCGAGCTCGGGCGGTTCTGGATCGACAAGATGAAGCTCACGGCGCCGGTCCTCCGCGGTATGTTCCGCGCGCTGTTCATCTCCCGCTCGCTCCAGACCATGGGGCAGCTCATCAACGCGGGCGTGCCCATGCTCGACACGCTGACCATCACCGGGGACATCTCGGGGAACCAGCTCTACACCGCGATGTGGCGGAAGGTGCACGACTCGGTCAAGCAGGGCAAGAAGATCGCGGCGCCGCTGCAGGAGACCACGCTGCTGCCCCGGGCGGTGAGCCAGATGATCGCCGCGGGCGAGGAGTCGGGCAAGCTGGGCGAGGTGCTCGACGAGATCTCGGTGTACTACGCCAAGACGTTGCGTGATCACATCAAGGCGGTTACCGGAATGATCGAGCCCATCATGATCATCATCATGGGATCGATCGTCGGGTTTATCGCGATGGCCATCATCCTCCCCATCTTCAAGATGAGCCAGATCGTTCAGTAACCGATGCTTCGGGTGCAGGCCGGCTCCGCGCGAGAGGTCTGAACGGAGGTATCGCGATGCGTCAACGCTCACGCCCGAGAACCACAGCTGGCGCCGCCCCGGGCTTCACGCTCATCGAGGCGGCGCTGGCGACGGTGATCGTCGGCGTCGGGATCCTGGCGATGGTCGATGCGCAGCAGGCGTTCATCAAGACCAACACCTGGTCGTCGCACGCCGCCAGCGGGACCTTCCTGGCCAACGAGATCCGTGAGATGACCCGCAACCTGCCCAAGCACGACCCGGTCGTGGGCCTGTCGCTCGACGACGACGGCGGGGGCGGCTCGGTCCTCTCCGGGTGGGGGCCCAACGCCGCGGAGTTTGGCCTGGTTGACTTCGACGACCTGGACGATTTCGACGGCATCACCTTCTCGTACGTCGGGACCAACGGCTTCGACGACGGCGACCTGCCCGGACCCATCAACGCGTTCGGCGAGGTCGTCCCGGAGATCGATGTCAGCGGTTCGATCGTGATGGACGGCGGGGTCGAGGCCCCCATGTTCGGCTGGCGCCAGACCGTGGTCGTCGAGAAGGTTGACCCGTTCGACACGTCGGTCGTGCTGGCCGACGACTACGTCGAACCCGCCGCGGGCGACTTCGAGGGGCGTGACGTCGATGAGTTCCCGGTCCGGATGACGGTGATCGTGACCTACCAGCGTGCCGGCGCCCTCGAGGCGGAAGAGGTGGCGCGCGTGACCTGGATCGTGCCTTGAGCCCGGGGTTCGGAGGAGAGAACGTGATGAGCAAGTCCAACCGATCGACACGCCGCCTCAGGCTGCGAGCGACTTTCGCGTCGCGCCGGGGTGTGGCATCGGTGCTGGCGATGATGTTCCTGATCATCTTCGGCTCGCTCGTGGCCGCGATGGGCGTGGCGAGCACCGGCAACGTGCGCACGGCGGCGACCCACCTGCGGGTGATGCGCGCCATGAGCGCCGCGGAGACGGGCATGGCGATCGCCGAGGCGCGCTTGAGCGAGGCCGCGGGGCGGTTCATCGTGTCGGAGAGCGATATCAACGCGACGATGACGACCGCTCTGTGGGACGGCGACGCGGGCACGATCGGCGACCACACGGTGATGCCCCCCCCCAGCGGCTACAGCGAGGGCTCGCTGCCCTCGGGCGTGATGCAGGCGCTGGTCAACCATCACTTTGCGGACGCCAACATCGTGACCGGAGGCGAGTACATCGACGAGCCTGCCGTCGCCAGCGCCCCGTCGGGCGCCGACACGTCCGTGTACCGCTCGGCCAACTGGGTCTACACCCCGGCGATCGCGCTCGAAGCGCCCAGCGGCGGCGCGCTGCCACCGGCCTACCAGATCCGCTACGCCCCCCTGGCCGACGGGCAGAGCATCCGGATCATCGTGGACGGCATCGTCTTCGATGACATGCGCTCGGGCCAGCCCATCCGGCGCACCATCTCCCGCGACTACCGCCTCGTCAAGAGCGTCGATCAGGCCATCATCAGTCCCAGCCGCATCATGATCGGCAAGAACGTGCTCGTCGAGGGCAACCTCGGCGCCCGGTTCGAGGACGTTGCCTTCAACAACGGCGACCCGCTGGTTCTCAAGAGCGATTTCGAGGGCATCGACGCGAGCCTGGACACGAAGCTCCAGCTCCTGTTCGACGCCCTGCTCGCCAGCGACGTGGACGGCGATAACCGCCTCCGCGTCGGGCACCCGATCGAGGGGGCGGGCGTGCCCGCCGACCAGGACTTCGACGGCGATACCACCCCCGACGGCGCGTTCAACGACGTGACCCAGGACGGCTACGTCGATGAGTTCGATGTCTTCATCCGCCACTACGACGCCAACGGCGATGGGCGGGTCACGCTCTCGAACGCCCTCATCGCGGGCACGCTCGCGGGCGCCGCGGGTGCGAGCCCCGAGTTCACCGACGACGAGGACCTGGCGCTGCTGATCGACTCGGCCCACATCGACCGCAACCGCAACGGCGTCTCGGGCTGGGACGACGCGGACAACGACACCTTCTACGACCCGGAGACCGAGAATCCTCTCGACTACGACGTCTTCCACAGCGCCTACGCGGACGTCGAGCTGGGCTGGCGCGACGGGTACATCGACGTGCTCGACCAGTACTCCAAGGTCAGCGGTCGCCTGATGTTTACCGTGAGCGAGTCCGACTGGGCGACCGAGCAGGGCGACTACGCGCTCAGGCTCCAGGGCCCGATCAACCCGGCGACCGGCGAGTCCCCGCTGACGTTCAACGCCGACGAGGACGAGGTGCCCCTGATCACCGCCGACAGCTTCTCGGCCACCGAGACCGCGCTCCAGTCCGCCGCCGACGGCGACCCGTTCTGGGACCAGGTCGCGTCGCAGCTGGGCGTATCGACGGTTGATCTCGCGACGTGGACCATCGCCCAGAACTCCGGAGCGGCGGACGCCCCGTGGTTCGAGGCGGTGTGGGACGACGCGGACTACGACGGCATGCCCGACAACAGCGCCGACGCGTACTCCGAGAAGGCGCCGTTCAACTCGCCCGCGTTCGCCGACTGGTACTACCGCCCCGTCTTCCGTAACTTCGTCTTCCGCAACGTCCAGATCCCACTCGGGCTCAACGCGCTGTTCGACGACTGCACCTTCGTCGGCGTGACCTGGGTCCACACCTACACCAGCAACACCCACCCGCACTGGACCGTCTTCGGCAAACGCCAGGTCGATGGCGGCGATCCCGAGCCGCTCTACCCCCGCACCGCCTGGGGCGACAGCGGGGGCGAGGACCCCGACGAGGCCTACGACGGGCTCCCCGATACCGCGATCCCCCCGGACCAGATTCTGCTCCGCTCGACCAGCCCGCTGGACAAGGGCGACGTGCTCGACTCGGAGATCGTCTCCTACTCCGTGGCCGATTACGCCTCCCTGCCCGAGCCGCTGGTCATCGACGGCAAGCGCGTTACCGACACCAAGCTCTTCTCCAACAACATCCGCTACCACGACTGCCTGTTCGTCGGGTCCATCATCTCCGACACGCCACAGGTCTACACCCAGGTCCGCAACAAGCTCCAGTTCACGGGCAAGACCCGGTTCACGACCGTCCACCCGGAACTGCCCGACGACGGCTTCTACAATCCCGACGACGATGACCTGGCGGAGATCGCCAAAAGCTCGATGATGCTCCCCAACTACTCGGTGGACATCGGCTCGTTCAACTCGCCCCCGGACCAGAACGTCAACCTCAACGGCGCGATCGTGGCCGGCGTCCTCGACGCCCGTGGCAACACCACCATCAACGGCGCCCTCCTGCTCACGTACGCCCCCGTGTACGGCGAGGGCGCCCTGCAGGACGTCTTTGGCAACCCAATCGGTAACCCCGCGGGCTTCAACGCCACCCTCGGCTACTTCGGACCCGACGACGGCGACTTCGAATCTCTCGACCCCAACACCCTCCCCGAGGTCGGCGGTGTCAAGATCGTCGGCTGGGATCTGCCCGCGTACGACGGCATCCCAGACCTGCCCCACGACGCCGACCCCATCGCCGCGCAGGCCGCGGGCGGGGTGATCGTCCCGTTCTACGGGTACGGGCGCGTCATCCTCCGGCACGATCCCAACATGATCCTGCCCTCGGGCATCCGCCTCCCCATCCAGATCCGGTCCCAGGCCGGCACCTACCGCGAGGGCGGGCTGTGAGAAACGACATGACACGCACTCCCGCCCGACGCGCCTTCAGCCTCGTCGAGGTGCTCATCGCCCTGACGATCACGGCCACGCTTCTCACGGCGACGCTCGCGGCGCTCGACACCTCGTTCAAGAGCTACAAGCAGACCACCGAGTCCGCCTCGACCCATGTTGTCGCCCGCATCGTCGTGCAGCGTGTCACCGCGATGATCCGCACGGGCTCGAGCTTCGGGCCCTACCCCGTCAACCCGATCATCACGCCCGAGCTCGAGAGCGACTGGCTGGAGTTCGTCTCCAACGAAGACGTCGCCGCGGGAACGCAGGAGGTCATCCGCCTCGAGCGGCGCGCGGGTACCGCCGAGACCGGGCCGTTCGTGCTCTGGTACGTCCAGACGAGCATGAGCGGCGGGGCGGCGGTTTCCACCCAGGAGTTCCCCCTGCTCGAGAACCTGGCGGATCTGACCTTCATCCTCGAGTACGAGGTCGGGCCCCGGCTCCGGCGCGCAACGCTGGACATGACCATCCTGCCCATCGACCTCCAGGACCTGGCCATCGGCGACGACCTGGACACCCCGACCATCCGCATGGTCACGTCCGCGGCGCCCCGCCAGCAGGACTAACCCCGCCGCATCCCCCACCCCCCCGGACCCCGCCCACCCGTCCGGGGGATACTCGGTGACGCGTGGTATGAAACAAATCTTACCTTTCCCGCGCGCGGGGTTGCCCCCCCCCCCCGAGCTTGTACTCTCCCGCCATGAGAACCGACGTGGCGCTTCTGGCCCTGCTCCTCGGCGCGCTCATGCCGGCGTCGCTTGCCGCCCAGGACGGCTCGCTCTTTCTCGAGCAATGGGAAGAGGCCAAGTCGGTCGAGGGGCTGCCCGACGGGATCTACCTGGAACTCGCCTTCAAGACCAATCCCGCCAACATCCAGGTCGGGCCGGGCGAGAGAGCCCCCGACGCCGAGCAGCGGATCCGCCTCTGGTGGGAATCCGAGGGCCTCTGGCGGCTCGCACGAGACAAGCCTGGGTTCGCTATCGAGTACCACGACGCGGCGTGGTCGGACGAATCCAAGGCGGCCTGGTCCATGACCTCGAGGACGCTTGCCGTTGTTGACCCGCGGCGCATCCCCGAAGGGTCGAATCCATCTGTACTTGTTTCGCACATCCCCATCTTGTGGGTGTCCTGGACGACCGGGTTGGCGGCGCACTCTCCCTTGGGGTTCGAACCCGTTGGACCCGCTCATCTCAGGCCGGACGGGCGATGGACCGCCGAGGCGCGCTCGGCGGACGGCGATCGCATCATCTCCTACGAGGGCGTCGTTTCGCCCGACAGCCCCCGTCTGCTCGTTGAGCGGACCCCGACCCGCCTCGCCGGGGCAGACGGCAAGCCCCTCGGTCGCATGAGCTTCTCGGGTTGGCGGCGCGAAGCGATGTCGCCCACCGGCTGGGTCGCCACCGAATATTCGCAGTTCGGGCCGGATGATGAGTTTGTGCAGTCGTTCAGGATCGTCGCCTTCCGCCCGCTGCGCGAGGATGAACGTGTCCGCGAGTTGACCCGGGTCCCGACTTCGGACGCCAGCGATCCGGTACGCGGTCCTGTCACGTTTCGTTCGATCAAGGACCATCGTCCCGGCAGGCGGACGGTCACGATCGACGGCGAGACAGCGCCGATCGCGGACGTCCGCCAAGACAGGGGCGTAAGTGTCACACGGGTGATGGGATGGATCGCGTTGGCCGGTCTCTTTGCCGGGCTGGTGTACGTGTGGTTAAGGTCGAAGAGAGCATAAGGGGATCGATATGACAAGCACTGTCTTGACGCGTATGAGCGGTTGCATTGGGCTCTTGCTCGGTGCGGCGGCGCTTGCGGGCAACTGTTACATCTCTATTCCACAAGAAGACTCCTGTACCCAGGTCGGATGGACGTGCGATATCTCCGATTCATGTCAGGGGACGGTCGCCTATAACACCGAGGCGGTCACAACGACATCCGGTGGACAAGACACCGGGATGACAGCCAAAGTCGCGGTATCGTTCTCGTGCTATATCACGTTCAAGACCAGAGACGCGCAAGGCTTCTGCACTGTGGACGACAACTGCAATCTGACAGTCGACGGCAATGTCACCAGTGGCTTCCACTGCGGCCGCACCGGCCCGCCCGCCTAAGCCATGGACGCCACAACCGGAGCCAAGCGGGCGATCCACCTCGCCGCCTGGGCGGTGTTCATCGTCTTCGGCGTGGCGGGTGTCGCCAAGCTGATCGAACTCGACCGCTTCCAGACGCACCTCGACGCCTGGACGCTCATCCCGGACTGGGCCGCCCCGCCCCTGGCGCTGGGCGTTCCGGCGGTCGAGGGGATGCTCGCGGGGCTCTGGTTCATCGCCTACCGCCGCCGACGTGTTGTGGCGGCGACGCTTGTTCTTGCCCTGGCGCTCGGCTCCGTCTCCGTCGCCCAGTTTCTGATCCACCCTGTTCCCGATTGCGGCTGCTTCGGCGTACTCGCCAAGCGCGCGAGGCTCGACGCGGGCCTGCCGAAGCTCATCGGGATCAACGCCGTCAGCATCGTGGTGCTCGGCGCGTGGCTCTCCACCACCCGCCCGGCCGGTGGGCAGCGCGCGGGCGCCGAGCCCGCCGGGTACCGCTCGTCGGGCGGCGCCCGCCGAACGTCCGCGTTCACGCTCATCGAAACGGTCCTGGTCATCGGCATCATCGCCCTGCTCGTTGTGCTCCTGCTTCCCTCGCTGGGGAAGGTGCGTCAGGGCGCGCAGGACGCCGTCTCGCTGAGCAACATGCGCCAGCACGCGGGCGTCTTCTCGATGTACGCCTCGGACTGGGACGACTACTCGCCCTACCCCGTGGACCCCCAGGCGACGCTGAATGTCTTCCGGGGCGGCGGCGTCGTCGTTGAGGCGGAGTACTTCGACGTGACCGAACTCTGGCAGTTCGCCCTCGCCGACGCGTACTACGACGGCGCGGTGTTCAGCCACGCGTTCGTCCACCCGGCCGACCGCCTCCGAGGGACGTCGATCACCTACCGCATGACCAGCAGCTACCTCGCCCATCCCCGCTATTGGGTCAACATCCCCGACCGAGACACCTCGCTCTGGGGCGGGGTCCGCGTGACCCAGACGCGTTATCCCGCCGACAAGGCCTGGCTCATCGAGTTCAATCCGCTGCACGACTTCCTCATTCCCCTGGGCCTGGGCGCCGCCGGCGCCAGCAGGAAGGGGGTCGGGCTTGCGTTCGTGGATGGGCACGCCGAACGCCTCGACGGCCCGGAACTCACCACCCCGCTCTACCACGGCGACGGCATCGTCGATCAGGGGTTCCGCCGGATCGGCATCTTCGGCATGCACACGCCCGACGGCGCCCGGGGGCGCGACAAACGCTAACCCGTTCGCATCGTCTCGAGCACCCCGGGCAGCAGGTCGGCCAGCTCGGTCGCCAGCAGGCCCGCCGAGGCGTGGTGTGACTCGCTCCAGCGCTCGCCCGCGATGGCGTGGGCCTCTACCGCGACCCGCGCCGCGTCATAAAGGTCCAGCGGCTTGTCCGCGGGCCTGGGCATGGCAATCCCCCCGATCGCGGCGGGCGCAGGGGACACGAACTGCGCGATCATCGCCGCGAGCAGCCCGGTGAGCACGTCGCCCGTGCCTCCGGTCGCCAGGCAGGGCGCCCCGCGTGCGCACACCCATACCCGCTGCCCGTCCGAGACGACGCTCCCCTTGCCCTTGAGCACGACGACCGCGCCCAGGCGGCGGGCCAGCTCGGCGCACGCGTCGGGGCGCTGCGCGGCGTCGGTCGGATCGAGCGAGATCCCCAGCGGGGCCGCGAGGCGTCTGAACTCGCCCGGGTGGGGGGTGAGCACGCACGGGGCGCGGATCTCGCCCGGGTAGTGCGCCATTGACGCGAGCGCGTTGAGCCCGTCGGCGTCGAGCACGACGGGCGTCTCGGTCTGCCCGAGACAGCGCAGGACGATGGCGGCGACCCCGTCGCCGGCGCCGAGGCCGGGGCCGACGCCCAGGCACGCGCGGTGGTCGAACTGCTGGTCCAGGGCCGAGGCGGCCTCGTGGGCGAGCAGGGCGCCCGAGGCGTCGCAGGCGAGCGGGACGCCCGTGGCCTCGTTGAGGTCGGTGAGGATGGCGCTGAGCACGGGCTCGGGGGCGGCGATTCGGACCAGGCCCGCGCCGGCGCGGATCGCGGCGCGACCGGCCAGCGCCGGGGCGCCGATCATCCGCAGCCGATCATCCGCAGCTGATCCTGCGGCTCCTCCCACGATCAGCACGGTCCCGCTTGTGCCCTTGTGGGCCGCGGGGTCGCGCGTCGGGATCGGGGGTGGCGGGGAGGTGTCGGGTTGCGTCATCGGGCGATGCTATTCCGGGGTGAGCGCCTCGACGCGGAGCAGCCCGGCGAGCGAGCCGAGGCGGCGGACAAGGTCTTCGACCGATTCGTCCGTTACGCCGGTGGCGCCGAGGGCGATGCGGATGGGCGCCTCCGCGCCCACCCCGAGCGTCGAGTCCAGGTCCTCCCACACGCCGCCCTCGTCGGTCTCGAGCAGCGCCTGAACCCAGAGGTGCTGGGTCATGTGCGGGCGCCCGTCGTGCTCGATGGCGATGAGCCCCCCGACAACGCGGGCCGGGATGCCCCCGCGCCTGAGCAGCGCCGCGAGCAGCACCGCGTGCTCGGTGCAGTCGCCCTCGCGGCGTTCCGCGGCCGTCGCGGCGTCGCCAAGGCGCACCGCAAAGCTCCGGGTCTCCAGGCGTTGGGCAACCCACCGCTCTAGCTCACAGGCCCGGTCCTTGGCCGGCGCGTTCTCGGGCGCGGGGTCCGGGGCGATGCCGCGGGGGAGGCTGTCGAAGTTGATCAGGCGTGTCTGGGCGAGCGAGCTGGCGCCGAGTTGGTCACGCTCCTGGGCCTCGGACGAGCCAAAGCCCACGAGCAACTCCGATCCGATGGGCTCGTTGCGCTGGCGCCCGATCTGGGAGGGAAGATCCCATTCGCGCCCGTCGAGGCGCTCGACCCGGAAGCGAGCGTCACCGGACCGGCGCTGGGCGGTCGTGATGGGCACGAGCGCGCTTACCACGCTCTCGCTCGGGTCGAAGGGGGCGATCGCCTCTTCGCGGCTGGTCGCGCGGAACACGATCCGGCGCGCCCCCTCGTCGAACTCGGCCCGGATCGGATACCCCCGCGCGTCGAGCACCAGGCGCCCGCCGTCGCCCCAGTCAGCGCCAAATCCCTCGATGTCGCGGTCGCCGATCCGCAGCGAGCAGGGGGTGATGCCGGTGAGCGTGAGCGTCTCAGCGCGTTCGGGCGCCAGCGGGGCGACGCGCCGGATCGAGATCCGCTGGGCGCCCGCGGCGAGGCGGGCGGCGATGAACTGCGCGGCGCCGGAGGGTCCGAGCGCGCTATCGAACCGATCGGCGCCGTACCGCTCGACCGGTTTCGAACCGTCCGAGAGGACGTGGCGCGTCGCGCCGGACACAACGCCCGCTGGCGTTTCCCACACCTCGCCGACGACCGTGTACGGGCGTTCCTGTCCGAACGCGAGCGTTCGCTCTTTGTAGACCGAAAGGGTCGCGACATGCCCGTCCAGCGTGCGCTCGTTCAGGCACATCCATCCAATCGCCTCGCCGTCCCGCTCGACGCGGTACCACCGCTCGAACCGGGCGCCATCGTCGCCCAGCGAGCGGGCGGGCCCGGCCGCCGCCCCGAGCGCCAGGAGGACCAGAATGACGAGCGGCGTCCGCATGGCGAGAGTTTACCGGATTGCCCGGGCGTATATTCACCCAGCGTGATCGACACCCACTGCCATCTGACCTTCCCCGACTTCGCCGGGCGCATCGACGAGGTGATGGAGCAGGCCCGCCTGGCGGGGGTGACGGGCGCGATCACGATCTCGACCAGCTCGCAGGACGTGGAGCACGCGCTGCGGGTCGCCGAGTCGCACGAGCGGGTCTGGTGCTCGGCGGGGGTCCACCCGCTGTACGCCGACAAGGGCCCGCACGACTGGGCCAAGATCCGGCGCGTGGCCGAGCACCCCAAGTGCGTCGCCATCGGCGAGCTCGGCCTCGACAACCACTACGACCATCCCCCCGCGGCACTCCAGCGCGAGGTGCTGGCGGATCAGCTGGCGCACCTCGAGCTGTGGAAGCGAGACGGGCTGGAGCTGCCCATCGTGCTGCACTGCCGCAAGGCGTTCGATGATCTGATCCCGATCCTCAA
>JAJDDI010000009.1 GCA_029260375.1 Phycisphaerales bacterium
GGAGGATCGGTTGGCCAAACGAGTCTTTGAAATCGCGAAGCAGCTGGGTGTGAAGTCCAAGGTCATCGTGGAGAAGTGCCACGCCGAGGGCGTCCCACAGGACGTGATCAAGAACCACATGTCCACGGTCTCCGTGGGTCTTGAGGTCTCGATCAACGACTGGTTCTCGTCGGGAGGCGAGGGCGACGAGGTGGCGCACACCGCCGTCGAGACCGCGGAGAAGGTGGACGTGGACAAGGCCCGCAAGGCCGCCAAGCCCACGAAAGCGACAAGCCAGACCAACGGCTCGGTCGAGGTCGAGGCCAAGACCAGCGCGAAGCCGGCTGCCAAGCCGGTCCTGCGACCCGTGCAGGTCGACAGCGCCGCCCCCACCGCGGCGCCACCGCCGACCGAGGCTGCTTCGCCCGCGGCGAGAGCTCCGGCGGACACCGCGGATGTGGTGGGCGCCGACGCTGACACGAGCAACACGAAGGACGCCGCTGAGCCTCCGATGGTCGGCTCCCCTACCCCGACCAGGCCGGCGATGAACGTTCCAGAGCGCCCGACGGTTGTCGCGCCGGTCGGTCGCCAGCTCGACAAGAAGCAGCAGGTGAAGCTGTCGGGTCCGAAGGTGGTCCGGATCGAGGCGGCCGAGGCGATCGAGGCCCCCCGCCGACGGGCGCCTCGCCCGGGCGGGCCCGGCCCCGGCTTCAGCGGCCCGGCGGAGGGCCCCGGGAGCGGGCGAGACCGTGGGAATCGGCGTCGAACGGGCGGCCCGGCTGCCCCGGGCGGCGGAGGCGCCGGAGCGGGCGTGCCCGCTCGCCGTCGTGGACGCGGCGGGATGGAGGGCGCGGGCTTCACCGAGGCGGACATCGCCGAGCGCGAGATGCGCCTGCAGCGCTCGGGCGGCTACCTCAAGCAACGCCGCCAGCAGCTCCAGCGGCAGTCGCAGGCGGACCGCCCGGCAAACGCGGCCCAGCAGGGCGGGGGCAAGGTATCGATCGCCGAGCCGTTCACGATCAAGGATCTCTCGGGCGCGACGGGCGTCAAGGGCGCCGAGATCGTCAAGCAGCTGTTCATGCAGGGCGTGATGGCGACCATCAACTCTCCGATCGAGGCCGAGAAGGCCCAGGAGATCATGATGGAGTACGACATCGAGCTCGAGGTGGTCGAGGCCAAGACCGCCGAGGAGAAGGTGTCCGAGGAGTTCGCCGCGCGCGAGGTCGTGGACCAGCGTGACCGCGGCCCGGTCGTGACCATCCTGGGTCACGTGGACCACGGCAAGACCTCGCTGCTCGACCGCATCCGCAACGCCAAGGTCGCCCAGGGCGAGGCGGGCGGCATCACCCAGGCCACGAGCGCGTTCCGCGTGCCCGTCTCTCTTGGCGATGACACCAAGCAGGTCGTGTTCATTGACACGCCGGGCCACGAGGCGTTCACCGAGATGCGCTCGCGCGGCGCCAACGTCACGGACATCGTGGTCCTGGTCGTCGCGGCCGACGACGGCGTCATGCCCCAGACCATCGAATCGATCAGCCACTCCAAGGCGGCGGGCGTGCCCATCGTCGTGGCGCTCAACAAGATCGACAAGTCGCAGGCGACAGACAGCAACATCCAGCGGATCCTGGGCCAGCTCGCCGAGCACGAGCTCAACCCGGTGGACTGGGGCGGAGAGACCGAGGTTGTCCGCACCAGCGCCGAGACGGGCGAGGGCATCGACAGCCTGCTCGAGATCCTCGACCTGCAGGCCCAGGTGCTCGAGCTCAAGGCCGACTTCGACGGGCCCGCGCGGGGCACCGTCATCGAGGCCCGCCCGGAGGAGGGACGCGGCAACGTCGCGAACGTCCTGCTCCAGGACGGCGAGCTGAAGGTTGGCGATTTCATCGTTGCCGGTCGCGCCTTCGGTCGGGTGCGTGACATCACCGACGATCACGGCAAGCGGATCAAGTCCGCCCTGCCCCCGATGCCGGTGCAGATCTCGGGCATCGACGTGCTGCCCGACGCGGGCGACAAGTTCTACTGCGTGGATACGCTCAAGAAGGCGGAGCAGGCCGCCGAGCAGCGCCGCCACTCGGAGCGAGAGAAGCAGCTCTCGCAGCCGAAGCTCACGCTGGACCGCATGTTCGACCAGATGGCGGAGATGCAGCTCAAGGAGATCCGGATCGTCCTCAAGGCGGACGTGCAGGGGTCGATGGACGTGCTCAAGAACGAGATCGAGAAGGTCTCGGGCGACGAGGTCAAGGTCCGCGTGATCCACAACGCGGTGGGCGGGGTGACCGAGTCGGACATCCTGCTGGCCGACGCGTCCAACGCGATCATCATCGGGTTCAACGTCATCGCCAACGCCAAGGGGCGCTCGCTGGCGGAGCGTAAGGGCGTGGAGATCCGCAACTACCAGGTGATCTACGACATCGTGGAGGACATGAAGAAGGCCGCCGAGGGTCTGCTGGCGCCGGAACTCCGCCAGGAGGTCCTGGGGCACGCCGAGGTCCGCAAGGTGTTCAAGGTCACCAAGGTCGGCTGGATCGCGGGCTGCTACGTCACGGACGGCGCAATCGAGCGCGACGCGCTCGTCCGTGTCACCCGCGATGGTGTCGTCGTCGAGAACGACCGGCGGCTCGAGCAGCTCAAGCGGTTCAAGGACGACGTCAAGGAAGTCAAGAACAACATGGAGTGCGGCATGAAGATCGTCGGCTACGACGACATCAAGGAAGGCGACGTGCTCGAGTGCTACAAGCAGATTGAGGTCAAGCGCACGCTCTAGGGCGAGGCGCCAGATCCGGATATGGTCGTAGGAGTTCTCCAGTTCGAGCTGCACATCCCCGGCGCCGAGTCCCTCAAGGACAAACGCCGGGTGGTCAAGTCCCTGCGCGATCGCCTCCACCGCGAGCACCTGGTCTCGGTCGCGGAGGTTGACGCCCTGGACACGCTCAACCTGGCGGTGATGGGCATCACGCTCGCCGGGTCCGACGGCGCCCGCATCGGCAAGGTGCTCGACAGCATCGACGCCAAGCTCCGGTCCATGACCGACGCGGAGCTGGGCGCGACTCGGCGTGAAATCATCCACGGCCAGGCCCTCGCGACGCCGCCCGAGGACGAGCTCGATCAGGACGCGCTCGCCAGCGAGTTGCTCGCCCGCGCCGGCAGCCAGGAGCAGCATTGAGCCCCGCCGAACCCAACATGCGCAACAAGCGGCTCAGCGCCGTGCTGCAGCGCGCGATCGAGAACACGCTCGCGCGGGGCCTGGCCGATCCGAGGATCCGCGGGCTGATCTCCGTCACGGAGCTTGAGCTGTCGCAGGACCTGAAGCTGTGCAACGTGAAGGTCTCGATCTACCCGCAGGAGCACGAGAATCTGACGATGCACGGGCTCAAGGACGCGACGGCGCACATCCGCCGGAAGGTGATGGACCAGATCCACATCCGCGAGATGCCCAGGCTCGTGTTCAAGCTTGACGACGGGCTCAAGAAGCAGGCCGAGGTGATGGAGCTGCTGGCCAAGGCCCGGGCGGAGTTCAAAGACAACCCGTCCACGGACGAGCCCGAGCCCGGCGATCAGACCACCCAGGAAGAGGTGAGCCCGTGAGCGCAGCCGCCCAGGCCAAGAAGCTGGACGCGTTGATCAAGCGTCTTGCCGGCGAGCACCCGGACACGCCGGGCGTCGGCGCGACGCCGCCCGCGCCCGAGGGCGCCGACCCGATCGTGCACGAGATGGTGTACGCGTTCCTGCTGTGGGAGGCGGGCCCGAGGCTTGCTGGCGCGGCGCTGGAGGCGGTCCAGAACGAGTACGTGGACTACAACGAGACGCGGATCGGGATGAGCGACGAGGTCGAGGAGCTGCTCCCCAAGCGGTACCCGCTCGCGCCCGAGCGTTGCCAGCGTCTGCGGGCCTCGCTCAACGCGGTGTTTAAGCGGGAGCACGCGCTCTCGCTCGCGTCGCTGGATGAGATGGCCAAGCGTGACAGCCGTGCGGTGCTCGATTCGCTCGAGGGCATGACGCCGTTTGTCGCGTCCCGGGTCACGCTGCTGGGGCTGGGCGCTCACACGTTTCCGATCGACAACCGGCTGGTCGGGATCCTGGCGGACTCGGGCGTGTGCGACGCCGAGGAGCCCGCGGACTCGGTCGCGTCGCGACTGGAGCGGCACTTCCGTGCGGGCCAGGCGGCGCCGGCGTACCTCCTGCTCGAGTGCGCGGGCGCCAAGTCCCCGAAGCAGTCCAAGGGAAGCGGGCGGAACGCGTCGTCGCCCGCGAGCCGGACCAAGGGCGCCCGCGCGTCGAGATCGCGCACGAGCGCCCCGTGAGTGGCGCCGGCGCCGCTCGGCGCCCTCGACTACACATGAGCATCTTTGGGGCGCTGGTTCTCCCCTGGCTCCAGGCCTGCGCTTCGCCGGGCTCGCATGAGCAGACCGGGAACGCGGAGAACTCGGCGCAACCCTCCGTCGCTTCGGAGCGCGTGCCGGACGCCGGCTCCACCGGGCTCGACGGGCTCGCGCTGCGGGAGCGCACGTCGCCTCGACACATCGACGCTGGCGACCCCATCTGGGCGATCCTGGGCGTCGAGGCGCCCGTCGCGAGCGAGCCCGCCGACGATCGGGCGACCGCGCCGCTGGATGGGGCGCTCGCGGCGCTCGCGTCCATGCCCGCGCCTTGGGCGCCGCCCGCGTCCGACGTGGGCGCAGAGGACCGGGAAGCGGGCGCGTTCCTGCTTACGAGCGCGTCCGCCATGCTTGTGGCGGGCGACGCGGCGGGCGCCCTTGAACAGCTCAACCGGGCGATCGAGATCGATCCGGGCGACGCCGAGATCCAGAGTGCGCGCGTCCGAGCGCTGGTCGCGCTCAACCGACGTATCGACGCGTCGGAGGCGGCGGAATCCGCCCTGAGCCTCGGCGCTGCGGACCCGTTGACGCTGGTGATCGCGGGGCTCGTCGCGGGCGACCGGGGCGAGCACGACGCCAGTGCCCGAGCGCTGGCGAGGGCGATCGAATCCGGCCTCGCCGGTCTGGACGCCTCCGTCCGCCCCGTCGCGCTTGGTGCGCTGGGCCGGTCGATGCTGGAGCTGGGCTGGAAGCGGGCCGGCGCCGAGGCGCTGACCCAGGCTCTGACGGATCCGCCGAAGCCGTCGGGTGAGCTGCTGCTCCGCTCGGATCTGGTTCGCCTGCTCGGCAGGCGCGAGGCGCTCTGGGCGAGCGTGGGCGAGGCCCTGCGCGAGATCGATCCAGACGCCGCGCTCGACGCGTACGCGCTCGCGGGCAAGGGCGGATCTGGCGACGCCGAGTTCGGGATCAGACAGATGGCGGTGCTGGTTCGTTCGGGACGCCCCAGCGAGGGCGCCGCGATCGCACTCAGGGACATCGCCCGGACGGGGCGTCCGCCCAGCGGCGCGGAGTCCGCGCTGATCCGAACACTGGGCTCAAGCCCGGAGGTGAGGCCTGCGCTGGTTGCGGCGCTGCGGCAGACCAGCGAAGATCTGGCGCCGCGCGTTCCCTCGACGCGCGCGTCGCTGCTCATCGCGGCCGCGGAGCTGTCCTCCGATACGCAGGCCATCAAGATCCTGCTCCCCGAACTGCTGGGGCGGACCTACAACGACCGGATTGCCCGTGCGCTGCTCGGGAGCGAGCGGATCGGGCTGGCTGAGCGGGCCGCCCTCGCGGCCCGGGGCGTCGAGCGTCGCCCGGAGCTGTACCGCATGATCGCCGCGGCGCTGCTGAGCGGACCGACAACACCGGCGAAAATCCGGGATGCCGCCGGTTCGATCCCGGACACGTGGTCCGCCGGGCTGCTTCGGAGCGGGATCGACCTCCAGCTCCGACGGGCGCGCGACGCGCTGGCGCAGCTGGGCGGGATCACCGACGCTCCCGCCGGCGTGTTCAGTCTGGCGCGCATCGAGACGGGCGCCGAGGTCGGGCGGTGGGATATCGTCCACGCGGCACTGGACGAGCTCGGCGATGCTCCGCCGAGCGCTTCGCTGGTTCGCTCGCTCCGGGCGGGACACCGGTTCGAGGCGGCGAGCGAGATCGCCGAGCGGCTCCCGACGGAGGATCAGCTCGATCTGTCGCTGCTGCTGGAGTTGGCCGAGCTGGCGATCCAGCTCGAGCGCCCGCGCGACGCAGAACTCTATCTGGAGATGGGAGGCGAGCTCGACCCGTACGACGAGCGTGTGCTCGGGGCCCGGCTGGCGCTCTACGGGCCCAACGGCCCACTCGCCGATACCGCGCAGCACACACGTGTGCTCCGGGCCCTGCGCGAGCGGGCGCCGGACGGGGTCTACGCCTCGCTGCTGGGCGCCCAGGAGCTCGCCAACTCCGGGATCCTCGACGAAGCCCAGCAACGACTCAGGACGATGGCGGAGCGCAACCCCGACGAGCGCGGGGCGTTCGAGATGCTGCACCAGATCTGGGCCCGCCAGGATGATCCGGCGCTGACCGGGTCCGCCATCGCGTGGCTCCAGCAGCTCATTGCCGTCCGCCCCGGCGCTCCGGCGCCAAGCGGGGCGCTGGCCCGGCTGCTGGCCGCGGAAGACCGGTTTGACGAGGCGATGCGGGTACTCGATTCCTGCGAAGAGCACGCGGCGTCGCCCGTGATGGCCCGTCTGCGTGAACGCCTCATGCGCGACAACGACAGAGCCGACGAGGCGACGGCCCACGCCCTGGCCCGTCTGGATCACCCGACGCTCTCGATCGATGACTCGCTGGAACTCGCCGAGGTGCAGATCCGCGAGCCCGAGCTGGGCGACGCGCTGATTACGCTTACGCGCGGCCTGCCGTCGGGCGTGACGCTCACGCCCGCGCAGCGGGCCAGGCTCGTCCGGATCGCGTCGGTCGCGGTGGGTGTCTTCGGCGCCAGCGCGACCGAGGAAGCCCCGATCGCGGCGCTCGGGCGCCCGGTACTTGGCATCCTCGAGCTGACGATCGAGCTGGCCGGCCCGCTGCCCTGGTCCCTGCACAACGCCCGCATCGCGCTGACCGCGATGGGCCCCGAGAACGACGTCGGTACGATTCAGCGCGTGTGCGAGGCGTCTATCGCGGTCTCACCCGAGCGGGCGGCGGATGCGTACCGCGTCGCAGCGCAGACGCTGCTCTCCGCCCACCGGGTGTCGGACGCCGTTGAACTCACGACGCTGGGCGCGGTGCGCGAGGGGTACCTCGACGAGGAGCTGTTCTCCGACGCGATCACGGTCGCGGCCCAGGTGGGCGAGGCTGGTGACGCCCGGGCGATGATCGAGCGGCTCGACGAGCGGGGCCTGCTCGAACCCGGCGCGCGCCTGCTGCGCCCCGAGCCCGACACGCCGCTGGACACGATCGGGTCGCAGCGGGCGGAGCTGGCCTACCAGATCGCCTCCATCGCGGCGTTCCTCGGGCGAGACGAGCTCTCCGAGTCCGCGTACCGCCTGGCGCTCGAGTTCGATCCGACGCACGCCTGGTCCAACAACGACCTGGGCTACATGATCGTGGACCGGGGCTCGGACGTGCCTGGCGGCGAGGCGCTCATCGCCCGGGCGTACGAGTCGCTGCCGCAGAGCCCGAACGTGACCGACTCGCTCGCGTGGGCCAGGTACAAGCTGGGGCGGCTGCAGGACACGCCCGAGGGCGAGCCCGGGGCGATCACGCTGCTGCGCCGGGCGATCGAGCTTCAGGACGAGAACGATCGCGAGAACGCAACCCTGCACGACCACCTGGGTGACGCCCTCTGGCGCAGCGGGCAGACCGATGAGGCCAGCGAGGCGTGGCTCGACGCCGAGACGATCGCGCTCGAACAGACCCGCCTGATACGGCGCGAACAGGGCGCCCGCGGGGCGTTGGATCGGCTCGAATCGCGGCTCCGCTCGGTCCGGCGCAAGCTCCGGGCGGTCCAGGTGGGGGAAGCGCCCCCGATCGCCCCGATCGTGGGCGAGGCGCCGGCGCAGGACCCGGGCGGCTGAGCAAGCAACAATCCGTGCGGGCCTGATCGGCGCCCGTTCCAGACGCAGCAGAGAGGACCGCCTCAGATGGCCGGACACAGCAAATGGGCGAACATCCGTCACCGGAAAGAGCGCCAGGACAACAAGAAAGGCAAGATCTGGTCCAAGTGTTCCAAGGCCATCATGGCCGCGGCGCGTGCCGGCGGGCCCGACCCGGACACCAACCTGGGGCTGCGGTACGCGATCGACGAGGCGAAGTACGCCAACATGCCCAAGGACACGATCAAGCGCGCCATCGAGAAGGGCGCCGGCGCCGGGGCGGGTGAGGATTGGTCCGAGGTCGTGTACGAGGGCTTCGCCCCGGGGGGAACGGCGGTCATCGTTGACGCCCTGACGGACAACAAGAACCGGACGGTCTCGGAGATCCGCAACATCTTCAATAAGGGCGGGGGCAACCTGGGCAACTCGGGCGCCGTCGCGTTCATGTTCGAGACCAAGGGGCGCGTCCTCATCCCGGTGGGCAAGATCGGCGAGGACGAGCTGATGATGAAGGCGCTCGAAGCGGGGGCCGACGACGTGGAGCCGCCGGAGGACTCGACTCCCGAGGAGCCGGGCTGCTGGACGGTGCTGACCTCGCCAGCGAACTTCATGCTCGTCAAGGACACGCTCGAGGCCGCGGGGATCCCGGTCGAGGAGGCGGAGATCGCCAAGATCCCGGGCGACCAGGTCGAGGTCCGCGGCGACGACGCCCGCAAGCTGATGAACCTGATCGACGCGCTCGAGGACAACGAGGACGTGCAGAAGGTCCATACCAACGCGATGATCCCGGACGACGAGCTCAGCGAGCTCGGCTGACGGGCGGGGCGTAGCCCGTTACCCTGAGCCCATGATCGGGCGCGCCACCTTTGACGAGACGAGAACCTACCGCTACACGCTCCACCGGCGCTGGGCGCCGGGCGGGCGGCGGGCGTGCTTCTGCCTGCTCAACCCCTCCACCGCCGACGAGTACAAGCTCGACCCGACGCTGACGCGCTGCCTGGGCTACGCGCAGCGCTGGGGTTTCTGCGCGATGGAGGTGGTCAACATCTTCTCGCTGCGCTCGACCGATCCGAAGGGACTGCGCGAGCATCAGGAGCCCATCGGCCCGGGCAACGACCGGGCGATCCGAGCCGCCGCGCGCCGGGCGGACCTTCTGGTCGTGGGCTGGGGAACGCACGGCGCCCTGCTGGGTCGGGGGAATCAGGTCGCCGAGATGCTCGCGCCGATCTGCCAGCCCGTCTGCCTTGGGCTGACCAACGCGGGAGCGCCAAAGCACCCGCTGTACCTGCGGAAGGACCTCGTGCCGGCGCCTTTCAGCCCGGCAGCGACGTCGCCGAGCGCCAGTGCTCCATCGCCGATCGTGCGGCGTCGTCCTGCGCCACGAGCCCGCGCAGGTCGATGACGACGTCGCCGGCGTACCCCCCCACCGAGAGCGAGGCGGCATAGGCCCGCGCGTCCAGGCGCCCCCGCTCGCCGACGCGGCAGCGACCGGCGTCGTCCGAATCGGAGAGCCGGGCGGAGACGATCGTCGTGCTCGCCGCGAGCGCCGCAGGATCTTCGGCGCGAAGCAGCACGCTGGCGGGGTCGAGCCCGACGCCGATCTGGCCTGTTCGCCCGGGCGCCGAGGCGCCGTGGTCGGCGACCTTCACGCCCTCGCGCTCCGCGGCGAGTTCGATCGCGGCGACAACGCCGCTCCCGGGCTCGCTCGGGAGCTGCACGCTCACGCTAAGCGGTGTCGTGAGGCTCGGGATCCCCGCGAGCTCGCCCGCGAGTGCGATGGTCTCAACGCAGACCGAGACGGCGCGATCGACATGCTCGGGCTCGCGGAAGTGGCGCTCGGGGACCCAGAGGTCGATGCCCGACAGCCTCAGCTCGCTGCGTGAGAGCAGGCCCGCCAGGTCACGCCGAGCGCCCCGATCCAGCTCGCGCGCCCGGAGGCCCGGCGCGGCGCCGTCGAGGCGGACGACGCCAATGCCCAGCCCGCTTGCCCACGCGATCGGCGCCCGCGGTGACCCGCTCCAGGGCAGGCCCGGCGACGGGTCCAGCCCCGCGAGAGATACGCTGAGTGGGATCGGCTCAAGCACAGACCAAGTTGTACCCGCCCCGCACGCCCCGGGCGAGGCGCCCCTCTACGATCGGGAATGGACGACACGCAGACCCGCTCCACCGGGCACAGACTTGTGGAATCGGCGCACCTGCTGGGCGTGGCGGTCTGGCTCTGCGGGCTGGTGATGGGCGGGGTGGTGGCCGCGATCATCTTCGGCACGACGCCGGAGCTCGAGCCCAGGCTCGGCGCGTTCGCGAACTACCAGGGCGACCACGCAAACCTGCTGGCGGGGTACATCCAGAACAAGGTGTTCCTCGCTGGCGACGTGATGCAGTTCGCCGGGGGCGTGCTCTGTCTGGGGACGCTCGTGCTGCTCATCGCCCGGTTCCGTCACCCGGTCCGCAGACCGCTTGGCGCGATCCGGATCATCTCGGTCTTGGGCGCGATCACGATGCTGAGCTACTCGCTGCTGATCCTCTCGCCCCGTATGGCCCAGAACCTGGAGACGTTCTACCAGCACGCGAGCGCGGGCGAGAACGAGGAGGCCGACGCGGCCCGCGGGGCGTTCATCGCCGACCACCCGACGGCGACCCGGACCCACAGCGTGCTCGCAGGCCTGGTGCTGATCGTGTTCGTCTCGGGCGTGTGGTCGGTCACGGGCGCGCCGACGACCGATCGCCCGATTCAGAAACGCTCCCCGAAACCGAGGGTGCGATCGTCATGAGCGGGAGCGTCAGCGCCGCACGATCCGAGCACCGCTCGCCGACCAACCCGCGCGGGCTCAAGGATCTGCCGTTTGAGGTACCCGAGGTCACCGAGCCGCAGAAACGACGCGCCCAGCGCCTCGCCAAGGCGTTGACCGAGGCCTACCCCGACGCCTACTGCGAGCTTGAGTACACGTCCCCGCACGAGCTGCTCATCGCGACGATCCTCTCGGCCCAGACGACGGATGTGGGCGTCAACAAGGCGACGCCGGGGCTGTTCAGGGCCTTCCCGACACCGGCGGACTACGCGAGGTCATCACCGGCGAAGATCGAGCCCTACATCAAGACGCTCGGGTTCTTCCGCTCAAAGGCCAAGAGCGTCCACGCGGCGATGTCCGCCCTCGTCAAGGACCACGCGGGCGAGGTCCCCTCGACCATGGACGAGCTGCTCAAGCTCCGGGGCGTCGCCCGCAAGACCGCCAACGTGGTGCTCGGCAACGCCTTCGGCATCAACGACGGGTTCGTCGTGGACACGCACATCATGCGGCTGGCATGGCGGTTCGACCTCATCGAGGAGCACGAACGCGACGACCCGAAGAAGATCGAGAGAAAGCTCGTCGCGCTGTTCCCACGAGCGCAGTGGTGTCGGCTGAGCCACTGCCTGATCTGGCACGGGCGGCGGGCCTGCCCGGCTCGGGGAACCAAGGCGCACGAGCACCCGATCTGCACGCGGTTCGGCGTCCACTGCCCCAAGGGGTGAGTAGACGCCCGCTCGCGGGGATCAGTCGGTCGTCGGCATCGTGTAGACGTGCCCGTCGGGCTCGGCGTCCACCTCGACCTTGCGGTAGACGTACGTGATCCGCTCCTCGAGCCCGCCGATGAGCTGCTCGATACGCCGCGGATAGAGCACCCCGCCGGCGTCCTCGTACTCCGAGACGATCGAGATCATCTCGCGGGTGGCGCCCGCCGGGTCCACGAACTTGGTGCGGGTTCCCGTGAATAGCCCGGTCTCCATATCGAACATGACGTACATATCGCGTTTGTCGGGGGTGACCACCCCCACGACGTACACCGAACGACCCGCGAGCGTCGCGGCGCCCACGGTCTGGCGGGTGGTGTACCGCTGCTTGTAGTTGGACTCCCCGAAGAAGTCCGCGGTCTGGCGGAGCTCGGCCAGGTCCTGACCGGTCATCTCCGCGGCGTTGCTCCCCGAGACCTGGCGCCAGCCCGTCTGGCCGTCGTAGCCGATGTCCATCGTCGCCCCGGCGGGCTCGGCCAGACGCAGGTGGAACCGATCGGGCGCGTCCTGCCAGAGCGTCAGGCGGACGGGGAACGCGAAGGGCGGACCCTCGTAGACGCCGCTGATGCGCCGCGAGGTCTGGGCGAAGATCGCCTCGCGCCCGCCGATGGCCTCGATGTGCTTCTCGAAGATCTCGTCCGCCGTGGGGAGTGACGCGGGATCGACCTGCGAGGCCTCCGTTGGTGGTTCACTCGCAGGCGGGGAATCCTGGGCGAACGCGCCGGTGGACAGCATCGAGGCCAGAATCACGCTCGTCAGACCCAGCCGCTTCATTCGTGTTCCTCCCACAGGCCATCGGGCGACGCGCTCTCACGAGGACGCCAGACAACCTTGGTAATACGCCCGTCGGGATTCGAACCCAAAACCTCTGGCTTCGGAGGCCAGCGCTCTATCCAGTTGAGCTACGGGCGCCGCGTGGACGCGGGAGTCTACGATCGTCCCTCGCCCATGGCAACGACACCGCCGCTCCACACCCCAGCCGCCGGTTCGCCAGCCCCTCTGACGCCCCTGCTGGTCTTTGTGTTCGTTTCGAGTCTCGGAACGGGCGCGATCACCCACGGCGTCTACTTTTTGACCGAGTCCTCCCTCGGGTACGGGCGCCCCTCCAACTACGCCCTGGCGACGATGTTCGGCGCGATCTACATCGTCAGCGCCGCGGGCGTGGGCCCGCTGCTGCGGCGCGCCGCGGAACTGGCGCCCTGGCTCTCCACCCGCACCCTGCTCGCCTGCTCCGTGCTGGCGATCTCGGTTTCTTGCGTGATCCCGCTGCTGACCCGGGGTGGGGGTGGGTCTCCGGCGCCCTGGTCGCTGTGGCTGCTGATGGCGAACTACGCGGGCGCGACGGGCCTGCTCTGGCCCATGACCGAGTCGTACGTCTCGGGTGGTCGGTCTGGCCGGGGGATGCGCTCGGCCACCGGGCGGTTCAACATCGCCTGGGCCAGCGCCACGGTTGCCGCGCTGCTCGTGATGGGTCCGATGGTCCGATCGGCGCCCCTGGGCTTTCTCGCGGGGCTGGGCGCGGCGCACCTGGCAACCCTCCCGCTGCTTCTCAAGCTCCCCAGCGACCCCGCCATCGAGGCAAGGACGCGTGATCGAGAGACCGCCGCCCACCCTCGGGTGTACTTCGATCTGCTCCGCCTCGTCCGGGTGCTGCTGCCGGTGAGCTACATCTATGCGTCGGCGCTGATTCCGCAGCTGCCCAGCGCGCTGGCGCGTCTGGGTGTGGATGTTTCCTGGAAGCCGGCGGCGGCGAGCGTGTATCTGGTGGCCCGCCTGACCGGGTTCACCGTGTTCGAACGCTGGGACGCGTGGCACGGTCGCCGATGGATGCCCGCAGCCGGCGCTGTGCTGCTGGCGTGCGGGTTTGCTATGGCCGTCGGGGCGCCCGAGCTCGCCGCCGGGTCGTACATGAGCGATCGAGCGGGCGTGGGCGTGCTCCTGAGCGGCCTGGCGGTGTTCGGGCTGGGCGCGTCGATGATCTACGCCGCGGCGATCTACTACGCCATGACCGTCGGGTCCGCGTCGGTCGATGCGGGCGGGACGCACGAGGCGTTGATCGGGAGCGGGTACGTGCTTGGCCCGGTCTGCGGGCTGCTCGCGATCGCTGTTGCCGGCGCGAGCGGCTTCCGTGTGGAATCGGCGACCATGGTCACGGTGATTTTTGTTAGTGTTTTGATTGGTTTCGCGGGCTGGCGCCTTGGGGCCCGACGAGGGAAACTTCGGCGATCCTCAGACGTATGACCTTCGACCCGGGCGGATATCGGGCAGGGATCGGGCGGTCGCCTGGATGGAATACCGGCACAACACCCCCGATTCGGAGCCCGATGCCCGACGCCGAGTCGTTGGCTCACCTTCCTCCGGGTAGGTGGTCGAAACGGGAAGATGGACCGATCCCCCGTGGTTGGCACTGTGATAGTGAACTGCGGGTGTATCCAAAGCACGGAGCGAGCATGATGCGTTCAACGCGAGGCCTCACACGGACGATTTCCCGGGCGACCGCGGTCGGTCTGCTCACCCTCGCGTCGTCGGGCGCGATGGCCCAGGAGGATGTGCAGCTCGCGTCCGTGGCCGACTGGTCCACCCGGGTGTGGTCGGCCGCCGGCTCCAACGACGATCAGGCTCTGAACGAGCTGCTCTCCAAGCTGCCCTCCCCGGGCGAGAACTCCGAGCTCCAGAGCGTCGTGGATCGGTTCGAGCAGAACGTGGCCAAGCGTGACATCTCGCGTGCGGAGCGGATCGCCGAGGCCTCCGCTCAGCTCGACGAGAAGCTCGCCGAGGGGGAGGGCGACATCGGGCTCAGCGAGGCGCTCACCGCCGCCGTCGGCTTGCAGCTGCTGATGAACGACGAGGACACGTTCTTCGCGGACCCGCGCATCAGCCCGCTGCTGCAGCGCGCCGAGAGCGCCGCCCGCGCCGCGGAGGCCCAGTCCGACTGGCTCATCGCCAATGAGCTGTTCTACCGCCTGTCGTCGATCCTCGACACCGACCAGCGATTCAAGGGGGACGTTGACCGCCTGAACAAGCGGCTGACGATGATCCGCATGTACGCCCCCGAGCGTCTGTGGGAGCTGCGCAACAACCGACGCCTGGCCGAGGGCGAGGACCCGTACCCCCCCTACAACCGCTACGGCGATGACTTCCACGAGAAGCTCGAAGGCATCGACGAGATGATGATCTACCGCGCCCTCCAGAACGCGGCGATCCGCTACGTCGAGCGCTCCAGCAACAACCGCCCCGACGGCGTGAACCTGGCCCAGATGCTCTCCAGCGGGCTCGACGCCGTCACGACCATGGCGACCACCGACGACCTGCACGATGTCTTCCCGGGCCTGGACGACAACGACAAGCGTGAGCGGTTCCTCCGCTCGATCAGCGAGATCCGCGACTCGATCCAGAACGCCCCGCACGTGGGCACCCTGCGGATGCGCACGGTGATCGACGACCTGCTCGACGCCAACACCCAGACGGTGGGCGTGCTCAAGACCGCTCTGCTCCACGAGTTTGGCAACGGCGCCCTCGAGCAGCTCGACCCCTACTCCGCCATCATCTGGCCCGACGAGCTGGCCCGCTTCCGGCGCTCCACCCAGGGTGAGTTCATCGGCGTGGGCATCCAGATCCAGCTCGACGAGCTCCAGAACATCAAGGTCGTCACCCCCCTCGAGGGCACCCCCGCCCAGCGCGCGGGCGTCCGATCGGACGACGTCATCAAAAAGGTGGACGGGTTCTCGACCATCGGCTTCACGCTCGACCAGGCCGTCGAGGTCATCACCGGCCCGGCCAACACCAAGGTCACGCTGACTGTTGAGCGCAACGGCGAGACTGATGAGGCCGAGACGATCGACTTCTCGCTGGTGCGCAAGCGCATCGACCTGCCGACGGTCAAGGGCTGGTCCAAGACCGGCGCCGGCGACGAGGACTGGGACTGGTTCGTGGACGAGGGCGTGGGCTACGTCCGCCTGACGGGCTTCACCGAGAAGACCACGCAGGACTTCGACAGCGCCATCCGCGCCATGCGTCAGGAAGGGCTCGACGCGCTCGTGCTCGATCTCCGCTTCAACCCCGGGGGCCTGCTCGACCAGGCCGTGCAGATCTCCAACCGGTTCGTCGATCGCGGCCTGATCGTCCGCACCGAGGACGCCGACGGCATGCCCGCCAGCGCCCCCCAGCTCGCCCGCCCGATCGACCCGGCCCGCTCGCTGGCGGACATCCCGGTGGTCGTGCTCATCAACGAGGGGTCGGCCTCGGCCTCCGAGATTGTCTCGGGCGCCGTCCAGGCCGCGGCCCATCAGGGCAAGCTCCAGGCGCTCGTCATCGGGCAGCGGAGCTTCGGCAAGGGCTCGGTGCAGAACGTCTACCCGCTCTCAGGCGGGCAGGCGGCGATGAAGCTCACCACGCAGTACTACCGGATCGACTCGCCCCGCATGATCCACAAGCGCCCCGGCGCCACGGAGTGGGGCATCGACCCGGACCTCGAGGTCCAGATGCTCCCCGAGCAGATCACGGCGTCGATCCTCCTCCGGCGTGAGGCCGATGTCCTCCCGCTCGACGAGAACGGGGAGATCATCGCCGACGCCGACAGGCCCGACCCGGAGACGCTGCTGACCGACGGCATCGACCTTCAGGTCGAGACCGCCCTGGTGCTGCTCCAGTCGCAGCGGAGCGCCCGCAAGGCGACCGCCCAGCGCGAGAACTGAGGCGGCCGGGAATCTTGAGCCCAACCGGCGGCGTCCCCACCCGGGGGGCGCCGCTTTCGTCTGCGCTCCATGGAAGGCGGGCGAAGGCCGAGAGCGGGGCGGAGATCGCCTAGACTCCCCGAGGCGTCCCCGACGCCCGATCGCTGAGAAGCCCGAATCCGCCGCCGACCCGCATCCACGGAGCCGACGATGACCTCCCACGCCCCTTCCAAGCCCGCCGCCGTGAAGGACGGGCCCTCCACCAAGCTGCCCGACGAGACGCTCAAGAAGTGGCTCTACGACATGCAGCTCATCCGGGAGTTCGAGGCCCGGACGATGCAGGCCTACCAGCAGGCCAAGATCGGCGGGTTCTGCCACATCTACTCCGGGCAGGAAGCCTGCGCCGTGGGCACGATCAACAGCGTCGAGCACCACGACCCGGTCGTGCTGGCCTACCGCGACCACGGGCACGCCCTGGCCCGCGGCATGGACCCCAGGGCCTGCATGGCCGAGATGTTCGGCAAGGTCACCGGCTGCGCCAAGGGCAAGGGCGGGTCGATGCACATGTTCGACAAGCCCAACAACCTCTTCGGCGGGCACGGGATCGTCGGCGCCCAGACACCCCTCGGCGCCGGGCTGGCCTTCGCCGCCCGCTACGAGTGGGAGGTGCTCGAGACCGGGCCCAAGAAGGTCGCCCTGTGCTACCTGGGCGACGGCGCCATCGATCAGGGGGCCTTTCATGAAGCGCTCAACCTGGCCGCGCTGTTCTCGCTGCCCGTGATCTACATCATCGAGAACAACGGGTACTCGATGGGCACCGCGATCGAGCGCCACTCCGCCAACCCCCACAACCTCGTGAGCCGGGCGCTGGGATACGACATGAAGTCGCTGGAGGTGGACGGGCTGTCGATCCTGAACCTGTACGACCACTTCAAGCCGCTGGCCGACGAGTGCCGCGAGATGCAGAAGCCCGCGTTCGTCGATCTCAAGACGTACCGCTACCAGGGCCACTCGATGTCCGACCCGCAGAAGTACCGGAGCAAGGACGAGGTGGAGCAGTTCAAGGACCGCGACTCGATCGCGAACCTGCTGGATCACCTGATGAACGAGCGGTCGTGCATGAGCGAGGACGACTGGAAGGCGATGCAGAAGAAAATCAAGGGCATCGTTCGCGAGGCGGTCGAGTACGCCGAGCAGGCGCCCGAGCCCGACGCGAGCGAGCTGTCCACGGACGTCTACGCCAACCCCCAGCCAAACCTGAGCCCAACGGAGGACTACCGGCACGGGGCGCGGAATCCGCTGCTGTAGCGGAGCTGCAAGGACATACAGATGGCCAAGAAGTCCAATGTATCCAAAAAAACGGCGAAGCCCTTAAGCGCAGCTTCTCTGAAGGCCTGGAATGAATCACGCCGCCACGCCGAGACTGTCTTCAACAGCCGTCTCAACACAGCGGTGCTCTTCTTCTCAGTGAGTGTGACGGGAGCCGTTTTGGCAAAGACGACCGAACTACAGATCGCAGTGCTGTTTAGCGGCACGACCATTCTCTCGTTGCTACTCCTCCCGCTCTGGCGTGCCAATGATCGGCTCGCATTCGCGATGGACTACCTCAAGGAGAACGCTCCAAATCATCCCGTGAACATCACCGCAAGAGAGCTGCCGAATAGAAATGCACTCTGGAACACATTCAGTTCCGCGCGACCCTTGATCGGATTTGTATTGCCTCTTTTTCTCCCTGTCTTCATGGGCGTATTACTCTTCCTCAGCATTATCGGCAAGATATCGCCGCTCCCAAACACGGGATCTATGCCACCCGGTTTCCCCAACTGAAACTTTCCGCAACAACAAATGCCCATACCCAACCTCGATATCCCAACCGACCAGCTCGCCAGCTTCTGCAAGCGGTGGAAGATCGTGGAGCTGTCGCTGTTCGGGTCGGTGCTGCGAGAGGACTTCGGACCCGAATCGGACGTGGACGTGATGGTGGTGTTCGCCCCGGACGAAACGTGGGACTACTTCGACTGGCCCGACATGATGGACGAGCTCAGCGCCATGTTCGGCGGGAGAAGGATCGATCTTGTCGAGCGCCGGTGCATCGTCAACCCGTTCATCCGTCACCGGGCGATCACGACGAGGCGGGTGGTGTATGCCGCCTAACCCTGACCACGATGACGGCGCGTTTATGTGGTCCATGCACAAGGCCCTGGGCGAGCTTGCCGAGATCACACGCGCCAAGACCGAGGCGGATATCCACAGCGAACTGCTGCTTCAGCGGGGTGTCGAACGCTGCATCGAGATCGTCGGCGAGATGGCGAACAATGTCACGAAAGAGACCCGAGACCTTCATCCCCAGATCAACTGGAAAGGCATCATCAACCAGCGGCACGTCATCGCCCACAACTACGGCAGCATCCGTCATGACCTGCTCTGGCTCATAGTGACAAAGCACGCACCCACGCTCCGAGAACAGCTCGAAGCCATCCTCCCCGAGCCCCCCGAAGATCCCCTTCCTGAAGAGCCCACGCCATGACCACCCTTGACACCCCCCCCATGATCGAGACGCCCATCCACCCCGCCGTGGGAGAATGGACCCTGCCCGAGTTCGTCAGCGAGGACCAGCTCCCCAGCCGCGAGGGCGACCGGGTGATCCAGTACCGCGAGGCGCTGCGGGAGGCCATGTCCGAGGAGATGCGCAAGGACAAGCGTGTGTTTCTCATCGGCGAGGAGGTGGCCGAGTACAACGGCGCCTACAAGATCTCGCAGGGCATGCTCGACGAGTTCGGGCCCAAGCGGATTATCGACAGCCCGATCAGCGAGAACGGGTTCGCGGGCGCGTGCATCGGCGCCGCGATGGCGGGGCTCAGGCCCATCGTCGAGTTCATGAGCTGGTCGTTCTCGCTCGTCGCGGCGGACCCGATCCTGAACAACGCGCCCAAGATGCTCTACATGTCGGGCGGGCAATGGGGCTGCCCGATCGTCTTCCGGGGCAACGACGGCGCCGGTGGGCAGCTCGGCTCCACACACTCCTGGTGCGTGGAAGGGCTCTACGCCAACGTGCCGGGCATGAAGATGGCCATCCCCAGCAACCCGTACGACGCCAAGGGCCTGCTCAAGACCGCGATCTGCGACCCGGACCCGGTCTTCTTCCTCGAGTCCGAGCGCATGCTCGGCGACAAGGCCCACGTGCCCGACGAGGAGTACTACATCCCGTTCGGGCGTGCCCGCCGGGTCATCGAGGGCGACGCGTGCACCTTGGTTTCGTTCGGGCGCCCGGTGAACTTCTGCGTCGAGGCCGCCGAGGCGCTCGCGGGGGAGGGGATCAACGTCGAGGTGCTTGACATGCGAACGATCCGCCCGCTGGATATTGATTCCATTATCGAGAGTGTGAAGAAGACCAACCGGGTGCTCGTGGTGGATCAGTCGTGGCCCTTCGCGGGGATCTCCAGCGAGGTGATCACACAGATCACCGAGCACGCGTTCGACTGGCTCGACGCGCCGCCGGCGCGGGTCAACACGCGGGACGTGCCCACGCCGTACGCCAAGCACCTTGAGTACGACTACCTGCCAAACCCGGAGCGGATCGCCGAGGGCGTGCGCCGGGTGATGGCCTAAACCCGTTCGGAGCTCACGATGAAGGTTCTCGCATTCACCGGGTCCATGCGGGCTCGGTCCATCAACCGGCGGCTGCTGCTCGTCGCGTGCGGGCGCCTGCAGGAGCGCGGCGCCGACGTGACAGAAATCCAGCTCCGCGATCTGAAGCTCCCGATGTTCGACGAGGACATGGAGACCGCCCTCAAGGCCAAGGGCGAGTCGATGCCCGAGCCGGTCGTCAAGCTCCAGGACCTGATGCTGGCCAGCGACGCGCTGCTCATCGCCAGCCCGGAGTACAACGGGTCGCTCTCGCCTGCGCTCAAAAACGCCATCGACTGGTGTTCGCGGCGCGCCGACGACCAGGGCCCGCTGGCCTGCTACCGGGGCCAGGTCGCGGGGCTGATGGCCACGTCCGGGGGGCGTCTGGGCGGGATCCGCGGCCTGCCCGAGGTCCGGCGCATCCTGTCGGGGATCGGGGTCCACGTCATCGCCCACGACTTCGCCTGCCCGGGGGCGCCGGTGGAGACTACGGCGGATTGGCCCGATGACACGGTCAGGAGCGGCGCCCACCGGGTGGCCGACGCGCTGTACGACACGACCGCCGCCCTGCTCGCGGCCCGGGGCTAAACCCGCGCGGGAACCGGTTAGAATCACGGACGACGAACACGCCCGCTGCCCGAAGGACGAGCCATGCCCATCGAGATCACCATGCCGCGCCTCTCTGACACTATGGAGCAGGGCACCGTCGTGACGTGGCACGTCAAGGAGGGCGACACCGTCTCCTCGGGCGATGTCATCGCCGACATCGAGACCGACAAGGCGACGATGGAGCTCGAGTCCTTCGACGACGGCGTGGTCGCCAAGCTCGTCGCCGCCGAGGGCGAGAACGTTCCCATCGGTCAGGCGATCATCATCCTGGCGGAGGACGGGGAGTCCGCCGAGGACGCGGCCGCGGGCGCCGGTTCCAAGTCGAGCACCAGCAGCGCGAGCCGGGGTTCGTCGGACGATTCCGGGGGCGGGACCGCCGTCGCCGACCCGCCCGCAACAACCACGAGCACACCCAGCCCATCAACAAGCTCCGACGGCGCCACATCCGACGCCGAGCGGGTCTTCGCATCGCCCCTGGCGCGCAAGATCGCACAAGAGCAGGGCGTGGACCTGGGCTCGCTCTCGGGCACGGGGCCTTCGGGGCGGATCGTCAAGGCGGACGTCGAGGCCGCGTCGGGCGGGGCGACGCTCCGCACGAGCGCGCCCACGGGCGGGGCGCCCACGCAGCTCGTCGCGGGCGCCGTCTCGGCCCCTCCGGCGCCGACGATGATCTCCGGCGGCGCGCTCGAGGACAAGCTCGTCCCGCTGAGCAACATGCGGGCGACGATCGCCAAGCGCCTCGTCGAGTCCAAGACGACGATCCCCCACTACCAGGTGACCGTGAGCGCCCGCATGGACGCGCTCGAGTCGCTCCGGGCCCAGCTCAACGAGCAGCTCGTGCCCCAGGGCGTCAAGCTCAGCGTCAACGACTTCCTCGTCCGCGCCTGCGCCACGGCGATGCACGAGCACCCGTTCGTCAACAGCTCATGGGTGGACCAGGGCCCGTCGATCCAGCTCCACCAGCACGTGAATATCGGTGTCGCCGTTGCGCTGCCCGAGGAACGCGGCGGCGGGCTCGTCGTCGCGACCATCCGCGACGCCGACCGCACCGGCCTGCGCCAGATCTCCACCGACACCAAGCGGCTGGCCAAGAAGGCCCGCGAGAAGGGCCTGAGCGTCCAGGAGATGGCCGACTCGACGTTCACCATCTCCAACCTGGGCATGTTCGGCGTGGACCACTTCACGGCGATCATCAACCCGCCCAACGTGTGCATCCTGGCCGTGGGTCGCGCGATCCAGAAGCCCTTCATCGAGGAGGGCGAGGACGGGCAGGCGGAGATCGTCGTCGGGACGGAGATGTCGATGACCCTGTCGTCGGATCACCGCGTCGTGGACGGGGCGATGGCCGCGCAGTACCTGAACACGGTCAAGAACCTGCTCGAGAATCCCGCAACATTATTGGTGTAACATGGCAGGATGGGTCCTAAAGGGCGGCGAAGATTACCTCCATCACCTCGATTACATACGCGCCGTCAAGAATCCGCAATGGTGGTCACAGGAATGCGGTCCCAAGATGCTCGCCGGCGAACCGGTGTTCGCGTGGATGAACAAGACCCAGAGCCTGTTCGGATCCGCAGGGATCTACGCGAGGGGACGGGTTGTCCGCTTTCTGCCGAATGGGCGCGACAACGAAAACGATCTACGGTTCTGGCGCCCAGAAGCCATCGCCGAGAAGCGGGATTCAACGAAACCACACGTTGAGTTTGAAGTCCAGACTATTCATGACAGCGACACCTTTCTATCTCGCGACGTACTGGCTGAACACCCGCTCTTTCGCAATCACAACTTGCTCACACTTGATATTGGATCAGTTCGCGAACTCACGGACGAACAAGCCAAGGAACTGGACCGGCTACTTGCGACACCGATAGCTGCTACGAGTTGGGACCTATTTAGCCAATCCCCAGATGATGAACTCAGAGCAAAAGCAACTGCTTGGGTGCCCGGCAATCCAAAACTGGGTTCCATTCGCAAACCTCGCAACCACTTTGTCCCCGCTATTGCCCTTCGTCGCAGCAATGGACGTTGCGAGTTGTGCGAGTGGACCGCACCAAAGGACAGATTAGAGAGACCCATTTTGGAAGTGCACCACATTGACGGTCTTCAATACGACAGGCCGGACGCTGTGGGCGCGATCTGTCCCAATTGCCATGCCATCATTCATCGTGGGCAAAAGGGGGGCGAATTGAACGCCCGCCTCAGAATACTGATTGCTGAAAAAGAGTCGCAGCACTGAAATGCATAGATGATTCGGTGTTGCTACATCTATTCGTATGCCCGACGGCTCTGGAAATTGCTCGTTCCTGCCCCTCATCCCGGTTGGCGATCGCTTACCTGAATCGCATGGAAGAAACACCGCCCAGATCCCGTATACATTGAGGAAGGGAATCCGCGCGATGACACAGTCCAGCGACAACCAGACCAGCCCCCGGGCGTACGACCTGCGGGTGTCGGGTCCGAGTCTGGACGGTCCGCGCCCGATGATCGGGCCGGACGACCTGATGGACCGCGCCCGCGCCGCGGCGTCGCGCGAGAATGACGAGAAGAAGCAGGCCGTCGCGCTGGGCAAGCGCCTGATCGTCGCGTTCGTGATGATGGTGGTGTTGTCGGTCGGGTTCGTGGTGCTCGTCGCGGAGCTGGATGTGTACGTGCCGCCGATCGTGTTCCTGCTGTCGTTTGTTGCGATCGCCGTGGGGACGACGCTGACGGTGCTCTCCGGCGGTGAGAGCCGACCCAAGAGCAAGCCCGACGCGTCCTGCGGCTGCGCCGACGACGAGGCTCGCCCCATCGGCTGCTGCCAGGGGCCGCGGCCGATGCGGATGTTCCGCGACCGCCGCTGATCGCCCGACGCAGGGCCGCCACCCCGCCCCCCGGATCCGCGCTTGATTTTTTCTGGATCCGGCTATCGTTCTCCCCTTGCCCAGCCAAGGCCGGAGCACGCATGCCAACCCAAACAGACCTGTCCCGGTTCACCCCGAAGATGATCTCCTGCCTCCGCAGCGGCTACCGGTCGAAGGACCTCCTGGCCGACCTCGGGGCGGGCGCCTCGGTCACGATCATCGCCATGCCGCTGGCGATGGCGCTGGGCATCGCCAGCATCCCGCAGAGCGTGGCCGAGCAGATGGTCATGATCCACCCGTGGCTGACGCCCCCCGCTGTCGGGCTCTTCACGGTCGTCGTCGCGGGGCTGATCATCTCGCTGTTCGGCGGCTCGCGCGTCCAGATCGGCGGCCCAACCGCCGCGTTCATCCCCATCGTCTTCGGCATCGCCTCGGCCCACGGGTTCATCGGACTCACCACCGCGACCCTCATGGCCGGGGTGTTCCTCGTCCTCATGGGGATCTTTCGCTTCGGCGCCATGATCAAGTTCATCCCCTACCCCGTCACCACGGGATTCATGACCGGCATCGCCGTCACCATCTTCGCCTCGCAACTCAAGGACTTTCTTGGGCTGACGGTCCTCTCGCCCGATGGCCAGACCGCTCCGTTGCCCGTGGACTTCATCCCGCGCCTGCAAGTGCTCGGGGCTCACCTGCGCACCATCAACTGGCACGCCACGGGGGTCGGCCTGGGCTCCCTGGCGGTGCTGCTGGTGATGCGGCGGCTGCTCCCCCGGATCCCCGGCGCCATCGTCGCCGTCGTGCTCGGTTCCGCGTTCGTCGCGGTAATGGGCTGGGCCAGCCGGGAGGCGGCCTTCGACGGCGTGCACACGCGCCCGATCATCGAGACGATCGGCACCCGCTTCGGAGGGATCCCGCGCACGCTCCCGACCCCGATTCTCCCGCCGCTGTCGCTGGATCTCATCCGTGAGCTGCTCCCCGCGGCGCTCACCATCGCGGTCCTCTGCGCCGTCGAGAGCCTGCTCTCGGCGGTGGTCGCCGACGGCATGACCGGCTACCGGCACCGTTCCGATCAGGAACTCGTCGCGCAGGGGCTGGCCAACATGGGCAGCGCCCTGTTTTTCGGGCTCCCCGCCACCGGCGCCATCGCGCGCACCGCGGCGAACATCAAGAACGGCGGGCGCACGCCGATGGCGGGCGTGATCCACGCACTCGGAGTTCTGCTCTTCATGGTGGCCCTCGCCCCGCTGGCCAAGTCGGTCCCGCTGCCGACGCTGGCCGCCCTGCTCATTCTCGTCTCCTGGGACATCAGTGAACTGGGGCACTTCCGCACCCTGCTCCGCGCCCCGCGTCCGGACATCCTCGTCCTGCTCACCACCTTCAGCCTCACCGTGCTGACCGACCTGACGCTGGGTGTCGGCTTCGGGATGGTCCTGGCCGCCTTCCTGTTCATGAAGCGGATGGCCGATGTCAGCGCGATCAAGGGGCTCCGGAGCAGCATCGAGCTGGGACAGGAGCTGGACACCCCGGACCCCAAGGACCCCGGGCGTCTGGCCGAGAAGTCCGTGCCGCCAGAGGTAGAGGTCTTCGAGGTCAACGGCCCGTTTTTCTTCGGCGTGGTGGACAAGCTGCACGACACGCTGCACCGCCTCGAACGCCCGCCGAAGGTCTTTATCCTCCGGATGCGCTATGTGCCGCACATCGACGCGACCGGGCTGCACGCGCTCGACGAGTTCATCGGCAAGTGCAGGCGGCAGGGGACGGTGCTGCTCCTGGGCGGCGTACACGCCCAACCGCTGTTCGAGTTGGTCCGGGCCGGGCTGGACAAGAAAATCGGCGTTGAGAACATGTTCGACAATCTCGACGACGCGCTGGATCACGCCCGCCGGATCGTGGAAGCCCAGACAGCATGACCCAGCTTACCCCTTCTCCGACCGCCTCCGCTTCAGCTCCGCGTCGATGAACCCGCCCAGATCCCCGTCGAGCACCGTCTGCGGGTTGCCGTTCTCGAAGTTCGTCCGGTGGTCCTTCACGCGGTTGTCGTACAAGACATAGCTGCGGATCTGCGTGCCCCAGCCGCGCTGCTCGATCTTCCCGCCCGCGGCCTCGGTGATCTCGCGCTCGCGCTCCTCCTCGGCCATCTGCTCGATCTTGGCCTGCAGGATCGACAGCGCCTGCTTGCGGTTCTGCGGCATCTCCTTGTGCGTGCTAGAGACCACCTGCAGACCGGTCGGCTTGTGCGTGATGCGGACGGCCGACGCGACCTTGTTGACGTTCTGCCCGCCCGGGCCGCTGGAGCGCGCGAAGACGACGATGTCCAGGTCCCGGTCCGGGATCTCGACCTCGAGCTCCTCGAACTCGGGCGTGACGTCCACGGTCGCGAAGCTGGTCTGGCGCTTGCCCTGCGAGTTGAACGGGCTGACGCGGGCCAGGCGGTGCGTGCCGCGCTCGCAGGCGAGCATGCCGAAGGAGAACGGGCCCTTGACGTGGAGGGTGACGTTGTCGATCCCCACCTCGGCGCCGAACGACTTGCTGAGCTCTTCGAGCTTCCACCCCTGCTTCTCACAGAAGTAGAGGTACATGCGCAGGAGCATGTCGGCCCAGTCGTTGGCCTCGGTGCCGCCGTCGCCGGCGGAGATGGTGAGGAAGCAATCGCGGAAGTCGTGCTTGCCGCCCAGGAGCGACTGCATCTCGACCTTGTCCATCCGGCGCAACAGCTTGAAGAGCTGCTCGTCGGCCTCGGTGAGCAGGTCCTGGTCACCCTCCTCGCGGCTCATCTCGTAGGCGAGCTTGGCCTCCTCGAAGTCCGAGATGACCTCACGCAGCGCCGCGACCTGCGCCTTGGTGGATTTCAGCTGGGCGACGACCTTCTTGGCGTGCTCCTGGTTGTCCCAGAGGTCCGGGGCGCCCATCTGCCCTTCGAGATCCGCGAGCCGCTCGAGCTTGGTGTCGTAGTCAAAGAGAGTCGCGGATCGTCAAAATCCGCGCCTCGAGGTCGCTGATGACGTTGTGGTGTGCTTCCAGGTACATGCGGGGCCTTCTCCGTGGTGCGGCAGGAGTCTAGCCGGGGCGCCAGAAAGAAGCCCCGCCCCGCGCCAACCGTCCACCCCGGCGGCGTTCTCCCCGTGAACCACCCACGAGGAGTATCCACGATGGCTCACCGCCCCCTCGCCGCCGCCCTGATCACCGCTCTCGCCCTGTTGGGCGCCGTCCCAAGCTCGTCGCTCGCCCAGACCGACAGCGCCCAGACGCAGCCGAGCGTGGGCGTGAACGTGGACTTCCCGGGCGGGACGATGGAGGCGTACGTCGAGGCCCTGCGGGCCAGCAGCGCCTCGCCCATCAACGTGATCTTCCGCAACGAGGCGGCCAGCCTGCCCGTGCCCAAGGTCAAGCTCCGCAACGTCAGCGTCGGGACCGCCCTCGAGGTCGCGGTGCCCCAGCGCGGCGCGTGGGTGGAGATGAACGACGACGGCTCCATGACGGAGTACGTCCGCGGCATCGACATGATCGACGCCCACTCCCCCACCGTTCCTGAGGGCTACCGCCCCGAGCCCGCGTTTGTGATCAACGCGAGCCAGCGCGTCCGCGATAGGGGCGGTATCCACGGCGCCCGAGGCGCCAAGCCCACACGGATCGAGATATTCTCACTGGGCGGCGCCGCAGAGGGGCCGGCGCAGACCCGCGACCTGCTCCACGCGGTCGACCTTGCGCTCGATCTCGACCAGAGCCCACAGAAGGCGGAGATCAAGCTCCACGAGGACACCATGCTGCTCATCGCCCGCGGCACCGACGCTCAGATCGATGCGGTCAACGATGTCATCCTGAGGATGCAGGACAACAAGGCGAACCGCCTGCGCGAGAGTCAGAAACGCGCTCTGCAGATCAGCCCACTCCGAGCCCGGCTGATCGAACGCCGCGCGGACGTCGAGGAACTCGAGATCAAGCGTGATCTGCTCGCCCAGGACCTGATCGAGACGAACCGGCTTGTCGAGCAGGAGATGATCCCGCCGTCGGCCTTGCGGGAGGCCGACGGCGAGCTGAGGATCACCAGCTCGCGACTCGAGGGCGCCCGGGCCCGCCTCCAGGCCGTGTCCGACGAGTTCGCGGCTCTCATGGGCGAGGGCGATGCCCGATCCGAGGTCGAAACACGCACATACACCACCCCCGACGTTCGCGCCCACGCCCGGATCCTGGACATCCTGGGGGCCATCGACAGCATCTCCGGGCACATCCGCTCCGTAGAGTCCGGGAAGGACGGTTCGGCGACCTCCATCGAGGTCCATGCCGACGAGGAGGGACACCGCGTTGTCAGTCGCATCGTCGCTGCCATGTCCAAGGGGCCATGATCGCGCGCTCGCGATCAGGACGCCCCGACGCGTGCCACACCAACGCCCCACGAACACCGACGCTCGCGCGGATGTCCCGCGCGACGTCGGCGTGCGCCGGCTCACCCACGCCATCGCCCGCGGCGACGAACAGGCCTTCGCGCTGCTCTACAACGACTGGTTCGAGCCGGCCTACGCGATGGCCCGCGACCTGACCCGACGCGATGAATCGTTCTGCCTCGACGTCGTCCAGGACGCCATGCTCAAGGCGGCCAGGTCCATGAAGCCCATCTCCACGGAAGAACACCTCAACGCCTGGATGCGCCGGGTTGTGCACACCGCGGCGCTCGACCACCTCCGCGCCGAGCGCCGGCGACGGGCGCGGGAACTCGCCCGCGCCGGAGACGCGCCCGAGGGCGCCCAGCCGCTCGACGAACGCATCCAGTGGCTGCGGACAGAACTCGCCAAGCTCCCCGCGACCGACCGCTCGCTGCTTCGTTTGAAGTTCGCTCAGTCAACCACGCTCGCCGAGGCGGGCGCCAGCGAGGGGATCACGGGCGCCAGCGCTCACGGGCGGATCCGGCGGGCCATCGCCAGACTCGCCGAGGCCGCCAGGAGAAACGAACGATGAATACCGACCAGCTCTCTCCCCAAGGACAGGCCCGGCGCGAGGCCATGCTCAGCAATCTCCAGGGCGCCGTCCGCGCCAGGCGCCGCCGTCGGCGCGCGATTCAGGCTGGCGTGATCGCCCTCCCGCTGATCGCGCTGGGCGCCGGAGTGTTCGTGATGCTCCAACGCCCCGCCCCGGAATCGCCGACAGAACCCGTGATCGCCGACAAGACCCCTCCCGCCCCAGGCCCGGCGACGATGGCCCTGCGTCACATCTCATTCTCCGAGGCCACCACCCCCGCGACGCCGCAGATCAACACCATCTCCGACGACGAGCTGCTCGATCTCCTCCACGCCGCAGGGCACAACGCGGGCATGATCCGGCGGGGGTCGGAGGTCACGCTCACGGGCGTCTCGATCCGGTCCGCGCCGGCGCCCGCCGAGCCGGGCGGGTCCCCCACCCCCGACAGCGGCGCCTAGTCCCAACTGGCGCCGGTAGACTTCACGCATGACGCCCGTGCTCAAGCTCGTGACCACCGCGCCAGACAGTCCCGACCCGCAGCTCGTCCGCGACAGCTTCAACCTGATTCTGATCGTCGCGCTGCTGGGCGTGATTCTCGTCACGGGGCTCACGCTGCTGCTCGTGCTGCGACGCAACCGTCTGGCACGGGCGAGAAACCGGCCCCGCCCGACGGCTCCCACGCCCGATCCCTGGGAAGAGGCCGGACGGCGCGCCGTGCCTGAGGACCCGTCGCCGGCGAGCGACGACCTGGGCCCGCCCACGGGCTGATCAGTCGTCCACGCGGACGACCGCCTCCAGGCGCTCGACCAGGGCGCCCGCGTGCTCGTGCCCCATCATCACGGCTCGCTTGGCGAGTTCTAACGCCCGCTCTGGGCGATCGCTGCGTTCGGCCCAGACCGCGGCCTCGTACACGAGCATCGACAATGCCGGACGCTGCGCCATCGCCTGCTCATAGAGCGCCAGCGATTCTGCGGGCTCGCCGAGCATGCCGTGGCATTCGCTCATCGTTCGCAGCGCCTCGTCGTCGGTCAGCAGCGCGTCGCCCAGGCCCAGCAGCACGCCGATCGCGTCCTCGGCCCGCCCCGACCGCTTCATCGCCCTGGCCTCGATCAGGCGCCAGTCGCGCGAATCGGGCTCGAGCTCGCGTGCCCGCGCGATGTGCTGCAGCGCCATGTTGATCTTGTTCTCGCTCAGTGAGATGCTCGCCATGGAACCCCAGATCAGCGCGTTGGACTCGTCGAGCACGCTCGCGCGCACCAGGCTGGCCGTCGCCTCGCTCTTGAGCCCGAGCTTGAGCTGCATCTGGGCGAGGTAGAGCGGGTAGACCGCGTTGGCCGCGTCCGCCCGCTGGGCCATGTCGTAGTGGCGGGCCGCGTCCTCGTACCGATTCACCGCGCTGGCGAAGGTGCCGGCGGCGAAGTGTTCCTCCGCCGTGATCGGTCCGCTCAGGGCGGCCGCGTCGTACTGGACGAAGGCCTCGCCCCACCGCTCGTCCTGCATCAGCAACTGCCCGTACGCGAGGCGCAGGTCCTGATCGTCGGGGTACTGCCCCACCGCCGATTCGAGGATGGCGTGGGCCTTGCTCCGCTCGCCGCTGCGGACGTACACCTGGACGGACTCGAGCAGACGCTCGATGTCCGCCTCTGTTGCCACGCTCGGGCTGTCGGACCGGTCCGCGGGCGATTCGGGCTCACCCCCGACCGCCCGCATCAGCGCCAGTGTCACCAGCCCGCCGGCGACCAGAACGACCAACACCCCGACCGCGATCATCGCGGCCCCGCCCCGTCTGTTCTGCTCTGTGATCATGCTTCTCATATCACCGCCTCTATCGGCCCGACTACACTCGCACGCCCACACGGCGGAGCCCGAACAATGCCCGATTCGACCGCAACAACCCTGCCCAAACAGTACCGCCCCGACGAGCACGAGCCGCGGATCTGGGACCGCTGGGTCCAGGCCAAGGCCTTCGAGGCCGACCCCAAGCGGGTCCTGAACGGCGAGGCCAAGCCCTACTGCATCCTCATGCCGCCCCCCAACGTCACGGCGGCGCTGCACCTCGGTCACGCGCTCAACGGCACGATCCAGGACATCCTGATCCGTGCGCACCGCATGAAGGGTTTCGAGGCCCTCTGGATGCCCGGCGCCGACCACGCCGGCATCGCCACCCAGACCGTCGTGGACAAACGCCTCCGGAGCGAGGGCAAGCCCGCGCTGGCCGACTACAAGAAAAAGGAACTCGCCGGCGAGAACGGGCGCGAACAGTTCATCGACCTCGTCCTCGCCTGGAAGGACGAGTACTCGGAGACGATCAAGCGTCAGTCCGAGGCGATGGGCTGCGGCGCCGACTGGCGGCGGTACCGCTTCACCATGGACGACATCTGCGCCCGCGCGGTCCGCGAGGCCTTCTTCCGCTTGTTCCGTGACGGGCTGATTTATAGGGGTAAGCGCCTGGTCAACTGGGACCCGGTCACGCAAACGGCGCTGGCCGACGACGAGGTCGAGAACGAAGAAATCGACGGCGCCTTCTATTACCTGCGCTACCCGCTCGTGCACCAGACCGAGCCGGGCAACCACAGCCCCGTGACCTGGGGCGAGCTGGCGACGCGGGGCTACCCCGGGGCGGAGAACCACCCGGGCGACGAGCAGGCGTGGATCACCGTCGCGACAACGCGCCCAGAGACGTACCTGGGCGACACCGCCGTCGCGGTCAATCCGAAGGACCCGCGTGCCAAGGCGGTCCGCGGGTTCAGATGCGAGCTGCCCATCGTCGGGCGTGTGATCCCGATCGTCGAGGACGACTACGTGGTCCTGCCCGTCAGGTACGGCGGCGAGGAGGGCGACGCGAAGGCCGAGATGTCCACGGGCTTCCTGAAGGTCACGCCCGCGCACGACCCCAACGACGAGCAGCTGGGCAAGCGACACGACCTGGAAGTCATCAACGTCATGGCGCCCGACGCGAGCATCTCCGACCAGCACGGCTGGGAGGACGTGGGCGACGCGCAGATGTTCATCGGCAAGTCACGCGAGGACGCGCGGAAGCTTGTGATCGAGGAGTTCAAGGCGAGGTCGGTCGCCGAGGGGGTCGAGGGGAGTCTCTTTGAAAGAATCGTCCCCCACCGGCACACGGTCGGGCACTCTTACCGCAGCCACGTACCCATCGAGCCGTACCTGAGCGATCAGTGGTACTGCAAGGTGACGGACGACAGGCTGCGCGGCAGCGCGCAGCGGGCGCTGGTTCCCGAGCAGCGGACGGAGGCGTCACTGGCCGACTGGCCCGAGTCCACTCCGTCCCCTCGTGGCACGGGCGTCCCGCCCGTGACTCCTCCTGCTCCCCCTTCCACCTCCATCCCCCAAGCCCTCACCACCCACACCCGGAACCTCCCCCACTGGCAACTCGGGGGCCAGACCTACCACGTCACCTTCCGTGTCAAGTCCGGAGAGCTCAGCCCAGAGGAGCGAGCACTGGTTCTCGACGCGTGCTTCCACTTCCAGGATGAACGGCACATCACCGGGATCGCGACGGTCATGCCCGACCATGTCCATCTGATCCTGACCCCTCTCAAACGGGACGACGAGTGGTGGCCACTCCAGGAGATCATCCACTCGATCAAGAGCTACACCGCGCACGAAATCCAGAAACGCCGGGTCGCCAGCGGACCGCTGTGGCAGGACGAGTACCACGACCGGATCATCCGCGATGCGCGCGAGTACGACGAGACGTTGCGGTACGTTCAGAACAACCCGGTCGAGGCCCGGCTGGCGGAGAAGCCGGGGTTGTATCCGTACACGAGGAGAGAGGAAGAAAGAGGGGGAGGAGATCACGGGCGGGACGCCCGTGCCACGAGGGCTGGGAGTTCAGACGCCGACGGCGCCATGCGCTTCTACCCCGAGCGCTACGCCAAGACCTACGAGACCTGGCACGACAACCTGCGCGACTGGTGCATCAGCCGCCAGCTCTGGTGGGGGCACCGGATCCCGGTGTGGCAAACAAGTACAGCGTTCATTCGCACAGGTAACCGAGGTGAGCAGCCGGATTCTGGCACCTCGGGCAAACAACTCGACAAAAACATCGCGTTCTATAAGGAACTTGAGCAACTTGAAGTAGATGGCCGGGTCCATGTCGAGGGTCGAATTGATCCCAGCTCACCCTCTGTCGATTTAGAGGAAGGCATGGTGTTTGTGTGCGTCCGAGACCCTGAAGACTCCGACGCAATTGCGTTACTTGAGTCGAACACGTTTATTCAAGACCCCGACGTCCTTGACACCTGGTTCTCCTCCGCGCTCTGGCCGCACTCGACGATGGGGTGGCCCGACCCGGCGACCGCCGGCTCGCTCGATCCCGACGCGCCCGACGACACGGCCGACCTGCTCCAGGCCTTCAACCCGACCTCCGTCCTCACCACGGCCCGCGAGATTATTACTTTGTGGGTCTCGCGGATGGTCATGTTCAACCGCTACTTCCTCTCTCCCGACCCTCGTGGCACGGGCGTGCCGCCCGGATAAAACACCCCACCAACATGAAAAAACGGACACAAAGCAACAGGCAACCAAGAAGCAGTAGAGAAAGGAGATCACGGGCGGGACGCCCGTGCCACGAGGGACGGAGGGGGGCCAATCCCCTTCCACGACGTGTTCATCCACGCCATGATCCAGGACGGCGAGGGACGCAAGATGTCCAAGTCTTTGGGCAACGGCGTGGACCCGTTCGACATCATCGCCTCGCACGGCGCCGACGCGATGCGGTTCACACTCGCCAAGATGATCACGCAGACGCAGGACGTGCGCATGCCCGTGGTCCACGATCCGGCGACGGGCACGAACACCTCGCCCAAGTTCGACGAGGGGCGGAATTTTTGTAATAAGCTCTGGAACGCCGCTCGGTTCACGCTCTCGATGCTCTCCTCCGCTCACTCCGGTGGGACAGGCGTCCCGCCTGTCTCTTCCCCCTTCTCCCCCGCCGACCTCACGCTCGCGGACCGTTGGATGCTCTCGCGCCTTGAAAGCGCGGTGCGAGAGATCAACGACGCGATCAGCACCTACCAGTTCTCGACGTACACCCAGGCGATGTACGACCTGCTCTGGCGGGACTTCTGCGACTGGTATCTGGAGGCGATCAAGCCCCAGGTCGCCGACGACGCGGGCACCCGGGCGACGCTGCGAATCTCGCTCGAGGTGATTCTTCGGCTGCTGCACCCGATCACGCCCTTTGTGAGCGAGGCGATCCACGAACGCCTGCGCGATGTGCCGATGGCCAGCATCGAGGGCGTGGGGTTCGCGAGCACCAAGTCCGACGAGACACTCTGTCAGTCGGGCTGGCCCGAGGTTGACGCCGGCGTGCGCGACGAGGCCAGCGAGACCGAGTTCGAATGGGTGCGTTCGCTGGTGCGCACGATCAACGAGACACGGGCGGCCCATAAGGTTGAGCCCAGGCGGAAGGTCACGCTGCACGCGCCGGGCGAGCTGGGGGCAAGGCTTGAAGCGGTTGCGGACCTCGTGCGCACGCTCGCGGGGCTTGAGGGCATCACGACCGACGCCTCGGACGAGGGGGCGGTGTTCACGTTCGAGTCGAGCGAGCTGCGGCTGTCGAACCTGGCGGACGCCGTGGACGCGGGCGCCGAGCGTGAGCGGTTGACCAAGCGGAAGCAGGAGTTGAGCAAGTCCATCGGCGGGATGCAGGGTCGCCTGTCGAACCCCGGGTACGTGGACAAGGCGCCGGCGCATCTGGTGCAGCAAACGCGTGATGAGTTGAGCGGGCTGCAGGACGAGCTCGCGGCCGTGGAACGCACGCTCGAGGGGCTGGGATGAGGCGGGCGATCGGGTTGTGTCTTACGGTGGGTCTTGCGTTTGCGGCAGCTGGCTGCGCCACGGATCAGCCGCGTACGCCGGCGCCGGGCGTTGCGGAGACCGGGGTGATACCGCCCAGGGACGCGGTGCTGCATGTCGAGGCGTGGACGTTCGAGGGGATCAGGGGGCGGGCGATCACGACGCGATCGTTCCGGATCTACACGACAAGCCCGGACTCGCTGACGATCGCGCGCCTGCCGGCGTTTCTTGACGCGGCGCTGACACACTACCGCAGCGAGCTGGCGGCGCTGCCGCTGCCCCGGGCGCCGATGGAGACGTACATGATGCCCACGCGCCCGCAGTGGGAGCGGCTGACGCGCCGCCTGCTGGGCGAGCGGGCGGGGCCCTACCTGCGGATCGTGCGGGGCGGGTTCGCCGCCGGCGGGCGCGGGGTGTACTTCGACATCGGGCCGCGGGACTCGCTTCTGATTGCGGCGCACGAGGGCTGGCACCAGTACGCGCAGTCCACGTTCGCGGGCACGATGCCCGTGTGGCTCGACGAGGGCGTCGCGACGTACATGGAGGGCTTCCGCTGGGACCCGGCGCAGCCCGACCGGGCGGTGTTCCTGCCCTGGTCCAACCCCGAGCGGTTCGACCGCTTGCGCGAGTCGGTGAGCACGCAGCGGTTGCTGTCGCTCCAGGAGCTGCTGACCACGACGCCGCAGCGTCAGATCCGGCGCGGGTCGTCGGAGATCCTGACGTACTACGCGCAGCTCTGGGCGTTGATTCACTTCCTGCACGAGGGCGAGCAGGGGCGACACGCCCCAGCGCTGGCCCGCCTGCTGCGCGACGCCGCCGCGGGGTCGCTCGGCCCCGGCAAGGGGCGCGACCTCGACGTGCTGCGTTCGTACTTCGGGAACCCGCAGGACGGGGACCCGATCGTCGGGCTGGATGCCTCGTACCAGCGGTTCGTGCGGGACATCGCGCGGGCCGGGGCGCGCAACGCGGTGATCGCGGGACGATCACCAGTCAGTCGCTGATCGCGACCTCATCGGCTCGATCCGACGGCACGCCCATGTAGGTCAGGGCACGATCGGTCACGCGCCGGACGACTGGGCCGGCGACGGACGAGCCGTAGTGCTCGCGCACGCGGACGCGCGACGGGCCGGGGTCGTCGATGACGACGAGGACGACGATCTCGGGGTGCTGCGCGGGGGCGGCGGCGATGAAGCTGGAGTTGTACTGGCTCTGGTAGTAGCCGCCGGCGCCGCGCGGACGCTTCTTGCCAGGCGGGGGCACGCAGGGGATCTGGGCGGTGCCGGACTTTCCGAACATGCTGTAGCGGGGCTCGGGCTCGTCCGGGTGTTTACGCTTGAGTTTCTCGTCGAGGCGCTCGGCCACGCCCAGCATGCCCGAGCGGGCCAATACCGCGACCTCGGGCGGGAGCACGCGGACGATGATGCCCGCGCGTGAGGCGTCGCCCTCGTCGGCGACGAGCGTGAGGCGGGGCAGCGTGCCGGCCAGCTCGCCCGAGCGGGCGAAGGCGCTGAACGCGCGGACCATCTGCACCGGGGTCACGCCGATCTCGTGCCCGATCGAGACGTACGTTTGCGAGTACAGCGTCCAGTCCTTGGCGCTGGTCACGATGCCCGTGGACTCGCCGGGCAGGCCCAGGTCGGTCCTCGTGCCGAACCCGAACCGGGCGACGGCGTTCTGGAGCTGCTTCTCGCTCATGCGCTCGGAGAGCTTGGCCATGCCGATGTTGGACGAGAACTTGAGCACGTCGTGCCAGCTCAGCTCGTGTCGGAATGTGACGTCCTCGACCGTGCGCCCGCACTGGGTCTTGTAGAGGTTGAACTCGTGCTTGAGGATCTCGTCGCCGTCGATGAGGCCCGCCTCCCAGCCGGCGGACCAGACGAATGGCTTAAAGGTTGAGCCCGGTTCGTAGAGGTCCTCGACGCAGCGGTTGCGCCCGAGGGCGGGGTGGATGTCACGGCGCGGGTCTTCGATCGAGGTGATGTAGCGCGGTCGGTCGCGTTCGTCGCGCGGGAGCTCGCCGTGGGGCGAGGTCCACTCGCCGGTGGTCTCGTCCTTCTCGAGCCACGGGAAGGGCTTGGCGTCGGGGACTTCGCGCAGCAGGTCGGCCATCGCCAGGACCTCGCCCGTGCTGGGGTTGAGCATAACCAATCGCCCGCCGGTGGCGTCGGCCTCCTCGACGCCCCGGCGCAGCTCTTCGATCGCGATGCGCTGCAGCTCCAGATCGAGCGAGAGCCTGACGGACTCGCCCGAGTTTCCCGCGTTCCAGGCGCCGCGCTCAACCCAGAGCGGGCGACCCCACGCGTCGCGGACATAGCGGGCTCGCCCGTCGGACTCGCGGAGGCGTTCGTCGAGCAGCTTCTCGGCGCCCATGAGCCCCATCTGGTCGAGGGACGCGTCACGCAGCCCGGCCTTACCCACGATCGACGCCGCGGCAAGCCCGCCCGGGTACTCACGCATCGGGCGGCGCTCGAGCCAGACGCCCGGGAGGTTCATCGCCTCGATCGCGTGGGCCTGGGCGAGATTCATCTCGCTGCCGATGGGGATGTACCGAACGAGCGCGGAAGCGGACTGCTCGGGTGGGGCGACGGGCTCGTTGGGCGCGGCGTTCTTGATGCCGAGGCGACGCTCGACCGCTCTGATCAGGTCGTCGAGCGGCCGACTCTCGCCGGTCGGGGCGGCGGCGCGGCGCTGGTCGTTGACGATCATGCGGCTCATGACTTTGGCGCCCACTGCGTCGGGCTCGAGCCCAAGCGACTCGCTGAGCGCGACGATGACGGCGCCCGGGTCCTGGGGCAGGCGTTCGGGATCGACGATCACGCGGTAGCCGTAGAGCGAGGTCGAGAGCGCCCGCCCGCGTCGGTCGAGCAGGTCGCCCCGGGAGGACTCAAGCGGGGTCCCGCTCGTGCGGCTGGCGACGTGCGCCGCAAGACGGGCGCCGGGGGCGACCTGGAGCTGGACGATCCGACCGATCAGCACCGCGAACAACAGCGTGGCGCCGACGGCGAACAGGCGGGTGACCGCGTCGACACGGGAGGGTGACGCACCGGTCATGGCAGGGGCCCGCCGTCGAGCGGCCGGAGCGCTGGCGCCATCGCCTCGTGCGTTTCGCCGTAGTACTGCGGCGCCTCGAGGTGGATCAGCCCGTCCTGGCTGGGGCGGAGCGGGGCGTTGATGGATCGCTCGGTCATGGCGCGCACGGTCTCGGGGTTCGAGAGGGCCGCGATCTGGGCCCGGAGCTCGCGGAGGCGCTGCTCGTGCTCGCGCACACGCAGGCGGGACTCGGCCAGCTCGTGGGCCGCCTGGAGGCGTGACTGGCGCATCGCCAGCACCCCGCCGGAGCAGGACCCGAACACGAGAATCAGGACGCACAGCTTTGCGAACACGCCGAACTCCTGGCTGCGATCAGCTCGCGGGGATCCGCAGGGTCATGCCCACGCGGATCTCGTCGGCGTCCGAGATCTTGTCCGAGTTGAGCGTGATGATCTCGTCCATCCGCCTGACCGTGCCCAGCAGGCGCTGGCTGATCTGGCCCAGCGTGTCGCCCGGCTCGACGGTGTACTCGCTCGCCTTGCGCGGGGTCGGCTCGCGACGCTCGGTCCTGGCATCGGCGATGGGCCTTGGCGTCGCGTCGATGCTCGTCGGGCGTTTGGCGTCCGCGGGCATGCGCAGACGCAGCCCGATGCGGAGCACGCTGCCGTTGGACAGGCGGTCCTTGTTCAGATCGCGGATCTCCTGCCAGCGCCCGCCCGAGCCGAGTTGCTTCTGGGCGATCGAGTAGAGCGAGTCGTTCTCGCGGACGTGGTACTCCCAGGGCGTGGGGAGCGCGGGCTCAGCCTGGAGCGAGCGTTCGGTCGTTCTCGTGGTATCACGGGCCGGATAGGGAGCGATGCTCGCCGGCTGGGCCAGGGGCACGAAGTTGACGCCCCGATCGCGCCCGGCGTTGATCAGGTTCTGGTTGTTGGCCCGCGGCCCGCCCAGGGCGATCGCGTCGTCGTTCAGGCTCGGGCTGCCCTGCTCGATGAGCAACGGCGTGTCCTGGAAGGAGCGATCCGCGACGGGCGACTCGCGCTCCGGGATCGATCGGTCACGCGTGGTCCGATCGCTGGCCGCCAGGGCGTCGTTGATGAGCCCGGTCGAGGGGCGCGGGTCGCTCCACGGGGTGTTGGTAAACGCTGGCGCGGTGGTCGCGGGCCTGGCAGCGATGGGCGTCGTCTCATCCGAGACCAGCGGCTCGGTCGGTATGAACTCGCTGGCGCGGCTGACGCCGACGCTGCCGATCTCCTGCTCGTTGAGATCGCGTAGCTGGGCCTGGCGGGCCTTGGAGAAGTGATCGCTGACGAGCACCCCCACGACGAGGATGACCGAGAATCCAACGATGAGCGCGAGCTTATTCTCTCGGGTCACGGCGGCGCGTCCTTGCGTCCGGTCGCCCGACACACCGCTCCGCGGGCGCCGGCGAGAAGTCAGTTTCGTCCCCCGTCCTTGGGGGGCGTGAGCGTACACGCTCGAATCTGGCGCCGGGGCTCTCACCCCGATCCGCCCACCGCTTATCCCCCGCCGATCGCGATCGCGCGGAGCTTGGCCGACCTGGCCCTCGGGTTGCGCTCGCACTCGTCCTGGCCCGGACGAACCGGCTTGCGCGTCAGCGCCGTCGCGTGCCAGTCCTCACACATCGACGCGAAGGCGCGCTTCACGGGCCTGTCCTCAAGACTGTGAAAGGAGATGAACACCACACGCGCTCCCGGCTTGAGCCACGACCCGACACCCGACGACACGTCCCTCGCGGCACGGACCACGCTGGCGAGCAGCGAGTCCAGGCTGCCGATCTCGTCGTTGACGGCGATCCGCAGGGCCTGGAAGGTCCGAGTCGCCGGGTCGATCCGCGAGCCCCCGCCCCGCCCCGGGAAGGGGCAGGCCGAGCGCACGATCTCGCCCAGGCGCGTCGTGGTGTCAATCGGCCCTTCGCCCCTAGCCTCGACAACTTTCCGCGCGATGCGCCGGGCGTTGCGGTCCTCGCCGAACCGCCAGATCAGGTCGGCCAGCTCGCGCTCGGGCAGGGTGTTGACCAGTTCGCCCGCCGTGACGGGGGATGTCGGGTCCAGACGCATGTCCAGCGGGCCTTCGCGCCGGAAGCTCAGGCCCCGGGCAGGGTCGTCAACCTGTGGGGAGGCGAACCCGAGATCGGCCAGGAGCATGTCCCCGCTGATCCCCTGTTTGGCCAGCGTGCGGGGCAGGCGGGCGAAGCCGTCGTGGACTGCCAGGACCGACGCGGCTGTTGGGTCGGAGGGGTTCAGGCCCCCCCGGACGCTGGCCTCGGCCCGGGCCAGGTTGCCCGCGTCCAGGTCGTTGAGGACCACCGTGCCCGTCGGCCCGAGCACCCGGGCGACGCCCGCGGCGTGCCCGCCTAGGCCCGCGGTGCAGTCGATCAGGGTCTGCCCGGGCTCGGGGGCGAGGGCGGCAAGGGTCTCCTCGAAGAGGACGGGGATGTGCTCGAGGTCGCTGATGGCTGATTGTTCGCCCGAAAGAGACAGCGATATAGAATCCTGCCTTGGAATATCAACCAGACACTCCAGCAAATGACCCGGGCCACGCCGTCCGCCTCGGGAGGGCGACGAATGAGGCGACCGCCCACATCATTGCTCAGGCGATTGAGAACGCGGGATACCGAGTTCGGGTCGCAGGCTTCGAAACCATCGCCTCGCAGATCGTGCCCGGTAGCAGTCAGTTCACGATCGAGGTGCTGGTGCTGGAGGGTGATTACGACAACGCTCGGGCGATACTCGAACAGGCGATGATCGGCGATCTCGCGGTTGACACCAAAAATCGTTGCGTGATCTGTAGGTACGACATGACCGGCGCCGTATCCGCGATCTGCCCAGAGTGTGGAACTGATCTTGAGGCTTTGGGAGGCGTACGTCGTAGCTTCCTGATCGACCCGCCCCCTGGAGATCACAGCCTGCTACGGAATCCCGGCGCCATGCTCGGCCTGCTCGTACTCCTCATGCTCCCCGTTTCATGCGTGGGCTACGCGCTCTATGAGTTGATCGCCACACTAATCGAGGAACTCTGAATGGCATGAGCAAATCCACGCCTCCCAGCTTTGAGATGGTCGTGCTGACAACCTGCGACACGCACGACGAGGCGGCGCTGATCCGTTACGGGCTCAAGCTGCGCCAGATCCCGAGTGATCTCAGCGTGCCGCGGGCATCGCTTCTGCCCACGCGAACGCCCAGGCCCATCGAGGTGCGGGTGCCTCGTGAGAGTCTGGAGCGGGCTCAGGGCGCGATCCAGTACATCGCGGGCGCCGTGCACGGGGATGGGGTCGCGATCACACCGGATTTCCGCTGCGCGATCTGCGGGTACGACATGACGGGGCTCGGATCACAGACGATCTGCCCCGAGTGCGGGACGGACCTGGCGTCGGAGAGCGCAAAGAAGATGGCCAGGCGCCGACTCCCGCCGGACGCCTGACCACTTCTCATCGTCATCACATCTCCGGCGGGCTGCGTTCGTGCGTCCCCCACTCGCTGGGGAGCGCGAGCCCGCGCCGGGCGCGCTCGCGGGGGGACTGCCGCAGCGCGGCGCAGCGCCGCCCGCCGGTCTGCTCGCCCGGCGCTCGCCCGGCGGGACGCCGGCGTGTGAGAAGGAACATCGCCAGGGACATCGACGCCCCCATCAGCTCGGTCATTTCGTGTGCGCGCATGGATAGCGCTCCTTTGTTGGGTGTGCAAAGGTGGGTCAGGGCAAAACGAAACAGGCCCCGGGGGAACACCCCCGGGGCCTGCGGAAATCACGGGATTTCGGCTCGGCTACCGCATCGGGGGCCTCGTGCTGTCGTTGGTATCAGCGTCCTTGGACGGGTACAGACCCAGTTCCATGGCGCGAACAAACGCGAGCGGGGCGGAGGTTTGGATCGTGTGGTCGTTCATCGGCCGCTCCTTTCGCGTGTGCTTGGGACTCGTGATGCGGGGTGAACACCCCGCCGTGATTCGGAAGATACGCGTTCATCGGGCGGTGTCAACCGCGCAACGCATAAAACCCGAAAAAGAATGCACGGAACATCTTACGTAGACCCGGGCCAGCCGGCCTGCTTGAAGCGCCCCGCCTCATGGAAGACCTCGCCGTCGGCGCAGATCGAACCACCCCGACGCAGGTCGCAGACCATGTCCCAGTGCAGCGCGGAATCGTTGGTGTTGCCGCTCTCGGGGTAGCCCGCGCCGACCGCGGCGTGGAACGTGCCGCCGATCTTCTCGTCGAAGAGTGTGTTCTTGGAGAACTCCCTGATCGCGTAGTTGGTTCCGATGGCGATCTCGCCAAGGCTGCGCGCCCCCTCGTCCTGGTCAAGCATCGCGAAGAGGTACGCCTCGTTCTTCCTGGCGCTCGCGTCCACGACGCGCCCGCCCTTGAAGACCAGTCGCACGCCCTCGACCTCGCGCCCGTCGTAGACGCAGGGGAATGTGTAGTTGACGTGCCCATCGGCGCCCTGGGGACCGGTGAAGACCTCGCCGTCGGGGAAGTTCTGGTCGCCGAAGCAGTTGATCCACGTGCCGCCGGCGACGGGAACGCGCAGGTCCGTGCCGTCGTGATCGTCGTTTGCGGGCGCCCGGAAGTGGAGCTCCTTCCTGGGCTGAAGGAAGTCGCAGACGCGCTGCTGCGACTGACGGAGCTTTCCCCACGCCGCGGCGGGGTCGTCCAGGTGCAGCAGGCCCGCCTCGAAGACGAACTTCTCGTACTGCGAGAGGCTCATCTCGGCGTCCTGCGCCGAGGCCTGTGTGGGCATGAGCGTGCCGACCCAGCGGAGGGACCCGTCGGCGACACGATCCATGAACCGCTTCATCACGGGCTTGTAGGTCTGTCTGGCCGCGGCGGAGCGGGCGGGATCGATCCGGCTGCTCGCCTTGGTGTTCGTCTCAGACCAGAACCCGATCTGCACATCGACCTTCTCGACGAAGTCGATCCGCAGCGGGTTGAGGTGGGCGATCTGCTCGTCGGACCCGTGCTCGAGCAGCAGCTCGTCGAGCGAGTGTGCCGCGGGGCGCCAGAACGGATGCCCCCCGGCCTTGAGTACCGCCTCGAACACGGCCTCGACCGCGGGCATGGCGATCGGGTCCGCGGCGATGCCAACGAGATCGCCCTTGCGGACCCTCGTTGAGTAGCGAACGAGCACGTCGGCGAGCCTGTCGAGTCGTTGGTCCCGCATGGGGGTCTCCGGGGCTGATCATTGGGTCCGGCAGAGGATACAGGCCCCGGGCGGTCGAGTGGCTCTAGACTTGTCACCCCGGCTGCGTGTGGCGGCCAACACCTCATTCGCTGATTGCGCCCAGGCGCAGACGGGAGTCCCCATGCGTACTTTGGATCGAGTCGTGCTTCTTCTGCTTGGCGTCGGTGTGCTGACGCTGGTTCTCGGCCTGCGTGCCGTCCCCGCCCAGGATTCGGGCCAGCGGCTGGCGAGTGCCGACGTGCTGACCCTCGTCGAAGATGTGCTCCGGACCGGCACGTACGCCGACCCGCGCATGGAGCTGGAGACGGAGCTCGTCGGGCAGATGCGGGACATGCAGGCCCAGCTGCAGTTCATGTCGCAGCAGCTGCAGAGCATGCAGCCTGGCGACCCGCAGGGCCAGCAGATCTACAACACCATGCAGGCCAAGCAGGCGGAGCTGCAGCAGTTCCAGCAGTCGTCGCTCGAGCGCTTCCAGCAGTTGAGCGCGGACCAGGCGAAGGAGACGTACGCGATGGTGCGGGCGGCGACGAGCGTCGTCGCGGAGCGTGAAGGGTTCTCGCACGTCATCGCGAACCGCGCGAGCGCCGAGATCGGCGAGGCGCCGACGCTGACAGCCGTGACACAGGAGATCCTTGCCCGCCCGATGGCCGTCGGTTCGGATCGAAACGATCTGACGCCGATGGTCCGGGCGGAGCTGGGCCTGCCCGAGCCGGGGAGCGAGCCCGAGGCGAACGCCGAGGACGCGGTCAACGACGCGGCGCAGGACGCCGGCGAGGCCGCGGATCAGGCAACGGAACCGCCGGCGCCGTGATCTCGCAGGCGTGCGTTGATCGCGCGGGCGAGCTCGTCCTTGACCTGATCCATGCTCGGCGCCGCGTCGCCTAGGACGCGGTCGAGGCTGGTGACCGCGCGCCCGTGCAGGCCGCATGGCACGATCAGGTCGAAGTGCGAGAGGTCCGGGCGGACGTTGATCGCGAGCCCGTGCATGGTGACCCACCGCCGGACGCGGATGCCGATGGCGCAGATCTTGGCGTTGGCGCCCCCGTGCTCGACCCAGACGCCGGTGGCTTCGGGGTCGCGTGAGCCCTGCACCCCGAAGGCGCCCAGGGCGTCGATGACGCTGGCCTCGAGCAGACGGACGTGATCGTGGATACCCAGGCGGAGGCGCTTGAGGTCGAGGATGGGGTAGGCGACGAGCTGGCCCGGGCCGTGGTAGGTCACGTCCCCGCCCCGGTTGGTCTGGGTCAGGGCGACGCCCCGATGGGCCAGGAGTTCTTCTGATGCCAGCACGTGCTCCGCGGCCGCGGGTCGGCGGGTGAGCGTGATGACCGGGTCGTGCTCGACGAAGAGCAGCTCGCCCGGGGAGGAGCCGGGCTCGTCGCGTCGGGCGAGGACTGCCTCGTTGAGCGCGGCCTGCCGCTCGTAGGCCCGGGCGTAGTCCATGCGTCCCAGGTCGGTCACCCTGATGATCGGATCGTCCACGGGGCGCACTGTACGCCCCCTACAGTTGCGGCATGACGATGACCTCGACCAGTGTTCACCCCACCGCCATCGTGTCCGACGAGGCCCAGCTGGGCGACGGCGTGGAGATCGGCGCGTACTGCATCGTCCGCGGACCGGTCACTCTGGGCGATGGCGTCCGCCTGATCTCGCACGTGTGCATCGATGGGCCGGGCCAGATCGGGGCGGGGACCATCGTCCACCCGTTCGTGAGGCTCGGGGGATCGGCGCAGGACCGGAAGATTGGGCCCGAGGACGTGACCGCCGGCTTCGTCGTGGGTGAGGCGGGCATCATCCGCGAGTACGCGACCGTCCACGCGGCGACCAACGATCACACGCCCACGAGCGTGGGCGACCGGATCTTCATGATGTGCGCCAGCCACGTCGGGCACGACGCGCGGGTGGGCAACGACGTGAACCTGATCAACGGGTGCCTGCTGGCGGGGCACGTCGTCGTTGAGGACAACGTCAACATCTCGGGCAACGCCGCGGTGCATCAGCACTGTCACATCGGGCGCCTGGGCATGGTCTCGGGAGGCGTGGTGCTCACGATGGACATGCTCCCGTTCTGCACGGCAATCCTGCGCAACCGGATCGCGGGCGTGAACCTCGTGGGGATGCGACGCGCCGGGATGGACCGGCTCGAAATCCAGGCGGTCCGCGACGCGTACCGGGACCTGGTCCGGACGGGGATGGCCAGGCAGGATCTCATCGCGGAGCTGCGGGCACGCGGCGAGGGTCGGTTCCCGGCGCTGCTGGAAATGGCGAGCTTCGCCGAGAACGCCAAGCGAGGACTCGCGCCCGGGCTGCGAACCGCCAGGCGTGACTCCTTCGAAGGCGACATGCTGGCGTGAGCGAAAGGATCGATGGACCGATGCCCACACCGGCCTTCCCGACGCTGACCGACGCGACCCCGGCGGCGCTGTGCGTGCTCGCGTCGGGCTCGTCGGGCAACTGCTCCGTGCTGCTGCGCCGGAGCGAGCGGGGCGTACGGGGCACGCTGATCGATGCGGGGCTGAGCCCGAGGCGGACGCGCCGCCTGCTGGCCCAACGCGGGACGCCGCTGCGGAGCATCGACGAGATTCTGCTCACCCACCTCGACTCGGACCACTTCCACGCGGGCTGGATGCGCGAGCTGGACCGGGGTGTGGGCGACCTGCGCGCAACACTCCTGGTGCACGAGCGCCACGCGAAGCGCCTGGCCTCGATCGCGACGCCCCCGCAGCGAACCGAGTACTTCGACGACACGATCCATATCAGCGGGGCCCGCGTCGATGCGGCTCTGCTGTCGCACGATCAGCTCGGCGTCGCCGCGTTCAGGTTTGACTTTGACGGAGGCGAGAACGCCTCGCTCGGGTTCGCGACGGACGTGGGGCGTCCGACCGACGAGCTGGTGACGCGCCTGCACGGCGTGAGCACGCTGGCGATCGAGTCGAACTATTGCCCGGTGCTGCAGCGCGAATCGCCCCGCCCGGGGTTTCTCAAGGCGAGGATCATGGGCGGCTCGGGGCACCTGAGCAACGAGCAGTGCGCCAGAACCGTCAAACGGATCGTGCCACGGGAGCGGGTCGTGCTGCTGCACCTTTCGCGCCAGTGCAACACGCCGGAGCGGGCCTCTGCGGCGCATCTGGGCGAGCACTACGAGACGACGGTCACGGACCAGCACCGATCGACCGGGTGGATCCCGATCTCGGCAGCGCTCGGCGCGGCGCCCCCGCTTCCGGCGCCCTTGATGCTCGAGACGCTCCCGCTGTTCGGGGAGCGCCAGCGGAGCGACCGATCGTGCCGGTGACCCGCCCGAGCCTGGCGCCGACGCACGGGGGCGACCGGCGACCGGCGGCGCGCCTGCGCATCGATTCCGCCCAGCGCGCTGTCGTCTCCTGGCTCGCCTCGGTGTTCCGCGTGCGCCAGACCTTGCGGGTTGATGATGTCCGGTACAAGGAACGCACGCGCACGCCGCTGCGACGTTCCCTGGGCAGGCACGGCGAGGGGGAGAAGATCTACGACGTCCGCTTCCCGGGTCCGGACGCTCCGGCGCCGATGGCCATCCACGCGACGCGCCACCGGGTCTTTGCGGATCTGGCCCCTTGCTCGCGGGCGGAGTCCATCGGCGTGCTCCGCCCGCTTATCCGCCCCGGCTGGCGCGTGTTCGAGGTCGGGTGCGCCACGGGCGGGGGATCCGCCCTGCTGAGCGAACTGGTCGGACCCTCGGGCGGGGTCGTGAGTGTGGGGACCGACCGGGAGTCGATCCGGTACGCGAGGCGTCGGTACCGGAGGGCGAATCTCGGGTTCGAGCTGGGCGGGATCGAGACGCTCGACGGCGAGACCGACGGCGCCTTCGACGCCGTGATCGCCCACCGGGCGCCCGAGCCCGGCACGGGCGGCGAGGACGCGGACCTGAAGGAACTCTGGCGCGTCGTCGCCCCGGGGGGCCTGCTGGCCTGCCGAAGCACGCAATCCGGCGACACGAGCGCCCCCGTCGAGACCACCGAGATGCGGGTCCGGACGACGTGCAGGGACGCGGAGATCGACCACGCCCGGTCCCCGGACCGGGAGATCACGTGGGTCCTGGCGAGGCGCCCGAGCGATCGCTCCGACCCAGATTGATCGGATGGCCCGTTCCCGGGGCGATACCCTCTGGGTGATGGAGAACATAGAAACCACACTCAACGACCCGGCTCGCTTCGCGGCGCACACCACGGGCGACCCGGCCAAAACCCGCGCCTTCGCGATCGACGCGGCGCTCTCGCTCGTCGACGACAAGTGCGAGGACGTGCTCGTGCTCGACGTGAGCAAGACCTCGCCCGTCACGGACTACATCATCATCGGCACGGGCACGTCCGAACGCCAGATGAACGCGGCCCTGCGAAACGCCAGCGACATCGGCGAGGAGCGCGGCTTCCCCCGGTACCGCAAGCACATCGACGAGCGCGGCGCCTGGCAGCTGGCGGACTTTGTCGATGTGGTCGTCCACCTCTTCGAGCCGAACATGCGGGCGCACTACGACCTTGAGATGCTCTGGGGTGAGGCGCCGCGGGTGGACCTGCCCGACCGCGCCCCTCCCGGGACCGGCGCGTCGTGAGTTCGGTGGTCCGGGTCGAGCTGGGCGAGCGTGCCTATGACGTGCGCGTTGGCGCGGGAGCACTCAGCTCGCTGGCGTCACACCTTGCTCAGGTTCTGGGCTCGGCGCCCCAGCGGGCGCTGCTCGTGATCGACGAGGGCATCCCCGCGCCGGCTGTCGAGCGGGTGGTCCTTCACCTTGAGGGCGCCGGGATCACGCTGACGCAGGCCCGTGTGAACCCGACCGAGCGTGTGAAGTCGCTCGAGACATACGAGCGACTGCTGGCCTCGGCGGCCGAGGCGCGTCTTGAACGCAACGACCCCGTGATCGCCCTGGGCGGCGGGATCGTGGGCGATCTGGCGGGGTTTGTCGCCGCGACGTACCGGCGCGGCGTTCCCGTGATCCAGTGCCCCAGCACCCTGCTCTCGATGGTGGACGCCTCCGTCGGGGGCAAGACGGGCGTGAACCTCTCGGCCAGCCTCGGCGGGCGTCAACGCCTGCTCAAGAACTTCGTCGGGGCGTTCCACCAGCCCCGACTCGTTGTTGCCGACACGGACATGCTCGCGTCGCTTGAGCCGCGCGTCTTCCGTGCCGGGCTGGGCGAGTGCGTAAAGCATGCGATGATCGCCGGCTCCGAGGACCTGCTGGCGTGGACCGAGTCCAGCGCCGACGCGATCCTCGCCCACGACCCCGACGCGCTGGCCCAGCTCGTCGGGAAGAGCGTGACACTCAAGGCGCGGGTGGTCGCGGGAGACGAGCGGGAGACCGCCGCGGACGGGGGGCGGGCGCTGCTCAACCTGGGGCACACCTTCGCGCACGCGATCGAGACGCTCGGGGGCGTGCGCAAGCGGGGATCGGACGATCCCGGTCTTCAGCACGGCGAGGCGGTCTCGATCGGGCTCGTCGCCGCCCTCGCGGCGGGCGAGAAGCTCGCCATGGTCGATGGCTCGCTGACACGCCGGGTCGTGGCGCTGCTGGATCGTCTGGGCCTGCCCACGGGCGCCCAGGGCCTGCCGCCAGCGGCGGAACTGATGGGCGCGATGATCGACGACAAGAAGACCGTCGGCGGGCGCCTGCGCCTGATCGTGCCCACCGGCGTCGGTCAGGCCCGGGTCGTGCAAGACCCCGAGCCGGGCGCGGTCCGCGCCGGGCTGGCGGCGATCGGCGCCCCCTGATCGGGCCTGACGGGCGCGCCCAACCACCGGGCAAAGCGGGTTCTGGAGCGATCGAGCGGGGCGGCCCGATAAGGCCTCAAGCCGTCGGTTCGCCATCGCCCGCCGCGATCGGACCCGGCGGCGATCACGTTCAGTGCCCGACGGGGCAGCGAGGCCCGGCCCGTGCGGACGATCGCGATCATCAACCAGAAGGGCGGTTGCGGGAAGACCACCAGCGCGATCAATCTCGCGGCGGTCTTCGCCCGGCGCGGGTTCCGGACGCTGCTGGTCGACCTTGACCCTCAGTCGCACTGTGCCGCGGGCCTGGGCGTTCCCGAGGAACAGATCGAGCGTGACGTGGCCGACGCGCTGCTGGCGCCGTCCGACGCCCGCCTCGACCGGGGCCAGCTGCTCTGGCGGGTGACACGGGGGCTGGATCTGCTTCCCAGCCGGATGCGGCTGGCGGGGCTCGAGTCGAGCCGGGGCGGTCTGTCCGACGCGCCCGACAAGGATCACCGCCTCGCGTCGGTGATCGACCGGCTGAGCCGAGCCCACACCGAGACGGGCGAGAGCGACGAGCCCGAGCGGGTGTTTGATATCTGCCTGATCGACTGCCCGCCCTCGATCGGGCTGCTGACCTACAACGCGCTGGTCGCGGCCCGCGAGCTGATCGTGCCGGTCGAGACGAGCTATTTCGCGCTCAAGGGCGCCGAGAAGCAGGTCAAAACCATGCGTTCGATCGGTCGGCGCCTGGGCGTGCGGAACCGGGCGCGACTGCTCCCGACCCTGCACGACGCCTCGGTCCCGATCTCCCGCGACCTGCTCGACGAGATGCGGTCCAAGTTCGGGGGCCTGCTGATCCCCACGATCATCCGCGCCGACGCGGCCCTGCGCGAGGCCGCGAGCGTGGGACGCCCCGTGATCGACCACGCACCGGACTCAACGGGAGCCGAGGACTACACGTCGCTGTGCGAGTGGCTCGAGGAGCACGCGCGGATCGACAAGACCGAGTTCCACGAGGGCGACGACGAGTTGATCCGTCCGATCGAACGCCCGGCGAACGTGACCGTCATGCCCCATGCCCAGCAGGCTGTGCTCAGCCGGACCGAGCCCGCCGGGCCACCGCCCTCCCGCCTGGACGAGCTCACAGCCCGGGTGCGTGAGATGAAGCGGGCCGGCGAGACGAGTCCGCTCAGCGTCTCGCAACGCCTCGATGCGCTTCGAACGGTCGCGAGCGTGAACGCGGCGCCTACTCGCCCCCCCGCTGAATCCTCATTCGCGGCCATGGCTGCCACGCCCGCCCCGGTCACGCCCCTGACACTGGTCGAGTCCACCCCCGAGCCGGCCCGTCCGCTCGACGCCGGCGCCCGGGCGCTGCTGGGCTCCCGCCCGACGGCGCGGGGCGTGCTGTTCGTGCTGCCCTTGGCGCTGGGCGATCGAGTCTGCATCGCGGGCGACTTCAACGGGTGGCAGGGCGATCGGCACGAGATGCGCCGCAACCCGGACCGAGGTGTGTACGAGCTCGAGATCCCCATGAGCCCGGGCGAGTACCAGTACCGGCTCGTGATCGATGGGCGCTGGTCCGTCGATCCGTACGCGGGCGGGTGCGCCCTGAACAGCAGCGGTGAACCAAACAGCGTAGTCCGCGTCCCGGCCCGTGCCGGCGCGGAACGCAGCGAAGCGAGACACTGATGGACGGCGCCGATTACACCGAGCATTCCGAGTACCTCCCCGCGACCGCACGCCCCACGCCTGGCGATGAGTTCGACGCGCTGGCGGACCTGTTCCTGGGCGACACGCCGCTGGCGCCCACGGGCGATGCACGCGACCCCCAGCCGCGATCGACCGGGACCGACCCCGTCCCCGTCCGGGCGCCCACGCCGCGGGGCGCGGCCGCCCGGACGCCGCGCCTCGAGGCGGTGGTCCTCGGGCACCTGCCCGTGCGCGCGTCGATATGGGTGCGTCAGTACGCGGGCTCGGTCGCCGACGCGACGCAGGCGCCGGTGGCCCTGCTGCGCGTCTCGCCCGACGCGACGACGCTCGAGCTCGTCGGCGCCGGCGTACGTCATGGCGACGAGCACACGAACATCCGCGACGCGATCGCCGACGCCCGCGGGCGCACTGCCCACTGGATTGTTCGGGTCGAGGAGACCGACGAGCCCACGCTCATCGCCCGCGACGACCTGGACGAGATCACCGTGCTGACGGGAGCGGACGAGGCGGCGGTTGTCGCGTCGTACCGCCTGATGAAGTCGCTCGCGGCGGACTGGGACCGGCGCCTTGACGAGGACGAGGGCCCGGCGCTGTGCCTGGCGATCATGGGCGCCAACAGTGAGGAAGCGCTCGTCGCGGGCGAAAAGCTCGAGCGGGCCGCCCGCGCGTTCCTGCAGCGCCCGGTCCAGGTCTCGGCCCGGGTACCGCGCATCGGCGCGGTCGGGTCCGCGGCTCTGTTCCGCGGCGAGCCCGGCGAGAGCCTGGAGACACTCTTGACACTCATCTCCGGAACAACCCCGCTGACGGCGGACGCCCCGTGCCTGCGTCTGGCCTCCGAGAAGGGCCCGCCGGCACACCCCGCGTCCACCCCCACCGCCACCCCTGCGGCGCGTCATTCGCCCGCCGACGCCCCGGCCCTGCCCGCTCGGGAGCACGCGACGGCTGCAACGCGGTCCGAGCACGCCAGGCCGGCGCCGATGAGTTCGATCATCCCGGGCCTCACGCTGCTTGAGACGCGCTGCCCGAAGGCCGGGCGTGTGGAACTGGCGACCGACGAGGCGGGGCGCCTGCACCTGATCGCGCGGTCCGGGACCGATCCGTCGCAGCCGGTTGACACGCTGATCTCGACGAGCGCCTGGGCGCGCGAGCACCTGCCCCTGCTGCTGCGGGCGGAGCCGACGCTGGCAGCGCCCAGCGCGGACCCGGCCTCCGAATCGGAACCGGTGCTGCACCTGGTGACGACCGAGCCCAAGCTCATCCGCCCGCTGCTCGACGCGGACGTGCGGGTGCACCTGCTGACCGAGATCGAGGTCGGCGGGCAGGTCGCCAGGGTGACCACCGAGCTGAACTGATCGCACGCGGACCAAACGACAAACGCCCCGGACCATCGGCCCGGGGCGCTGTTGTACAAAGATGGAGCCCGAATCAGGCGGAGTTGGCCCGCTTGACGCGGAGCTGCTCGAGCTTGGGCTTGTTCCGCACGGCGGCGGCGTCGATCACGTACTCGACGCCCTCGTTGTCCAGGTCGGGCAGGTCGAACGTCAGGTTGAGCATGATCTCTTCCATCACAGCCCGCAGCGCCCGGGCGCCGGTGGCCCGCTTGGCCGCGAGGGCGGCGATCTCGTCGAGCGCGTCGTCCGTAAAGGTCAGCTTCGCACCCTCGAGCCCGAACATGTGCTGATACTGACGGATGAGCGCGTTCTTGGGCTCGGTGAGGATCTTGACCAGCGCCGTGTTGGGCAGCGGCATCAGGGGCGTGATGACGGGCAGGCGCCCGACGAGCTCGGGGATCATCCCGTACTCGACCACGTCCTCGTTGGTGACCTGCGCGAGGAGTTCTTCGCGCTTGATCTGCTGGACCTTCTCGCCCGCGCCGTCCGTGGAGAGGCCCGCGAAGCCGATGCGGGTCTGCCCGACGCGCCTGCGGATGATCTCCTCGAGCCCGACGAACGTGCCGCCGCAGATGAACAGAACGTTGCGGGTGTCGAACTGGATGTACTGCTGCTCGGGGTGCTTACGCCCGCCCTGGGGGGGGACATTGGCGACCGTGCCCTCGAGCATCTTGAGCAGGGACTGCTGCACGCCCTCGCCCGAGACATCACGGGTGATCGAGACGTTGGAGGAGGTCTTGCCGACCTTGTCCACCTCGTCGATGTAGATAATGCCGCGCTGTGCGGCCTCGACATCGAAGTCCGCGGCCTGGAGCAGCTTGAGCAGCAGGTTCTCGACGTCCTCGCCGACGTACCCCGCCTCGGTGAGCGTGGTCGCGTCTCCGATGGCAAACGGGACCTTGAGCATGCGGGCCATGGTGCGGGCGAGCAGCGTCTTGCCCGAGCCCGTGGGACCGATGAGCAGAATGTTGGACTTGTCGAGCTCGATGTTGTTCGCGTCGTCGCTCTCGGCGTGGAGCAGACGCTTGTAGTGCGTGTGCACGGCGACCGAGAGCGACCGCTTGGCCAGCTCCTGGCCGATGACGTATTCGCTCATGAACTCGACGATCTCACGCGGAGACGGGATCTCCTGAAGGGCGCTGGAGATCGAGCTCACCCGCCGGCGTTCCTGCTTGAAGATGTTCTGGCAGAGATCGACGCAGTTGGAGCAGATGTAGACCTCGCTGGGTCCTTCGACCATGGGTCCGACCTCGCGGGAGGTCTTGCCGCAGAACGAGCAGGTGGTGACCTTACGTCCACGGAAGCCGCTGCCCCCGCCGCCGGAGCCCGAGGCGCCTCCGCCCCCGGAATCACCGCCGTCGGAACCGCCCGAACCGGAATCACCGGAATCGGATCCAGTGTCACGCCCCGCGGCAACCGGCTCAGCTCCCACGTTCTCGTCCTGCCAACTCTTCGACATACTCACCTCGAAGTTTCCGCGAGCCGTTGTGGCGCCCGCAAGCTATCGACCGACTCCTGGCCGGGCTCGACGCCCACACCCAGACCCGTCGAATCCGGTGTTGGCACGAACCACCCATGCCACCGAGCCGGTCGATCTCACCCTGAGCCTACCGCCCGTCTTGCCCCTCAACCATGTCTTGTGGATCACGATCCGCACACTGACCCATCCCAGGCCCCTTCAGTCGGCATAGACCCCCCAGATGCCCCACATGTCTCAGCCCGCCGGGTCCTCACCGGGCTTGGGCGGGGCGCTTTCTTCAGACGACTCGGGCTCAGGGCCCGGCTCATGGCGCCCCGGCAGTCGCTCACCCGTCAGGTCAAACCCGGGCTTGGCGGCGACGGACCCGTCCGGGGCGACCGGGCCCCGCTCGGCGTTGGGTCTGGGCGGGGGCGCCTTGCCCGCCGCCCGGGCGGCGATGGATGCGCGGGCGGAGTCGTACTCCGCCCGGCTGATCTCGCCCCGCTCGCGCATGGCCCGGAGCTGGTCGAGCATCGACCCTGGCGAGACGGAGACGTCCGAGGCGTTGAACAGGCGCCGGCGCATCGCGAGCACGACCACGCCGAACACCAGCGAGGCGATGATCAGGGCGCCGACCCAGAGCCACAGCTCGGTCGGCGGAGACTGACGGCTCTGCGCCAGCACCAGCCCATGTTTGATCCAGAGTTCCTGCACGCCGGGGTGATTCTACCGCACCCCGATTGCCCGTCTCGACCCGTCGCGCCAGGCTAGAGGTTGTTCGAGGCGATCGCCTCGCGCAGGGGCGTGAGCAGCGCGGGCAGCACCCGCTCATCGACCAGCTCCTGCCCTCGCTTGGACAGGCGGTCGAACCGGTCGGGCAGCTCGCGCAGGTCCGAGACGGGGTCGTGCTGGCGGAGCGTGAGGTAGACGCTGATGGGCTCGTCCCGCCGCTCAACCTCGCGGGCGCCCGCCTGCGATCGGGTCTTGACCTCGAAGTGCGCCTCGGTCTCGGAGCCGAGCCCCAGCGTGAGGCCGATGAGCGGCTGGCAATCCACCGCGACGGCGCCCGGCACGTCCACCAGCGAGGCCATCGGCGACTGGCCCACGAGCGCCTGGGCCACGATCGCGTCGTGATTCCCGCCCGCGGCCAGATCGAACCCGTACAACAGCTCCACGAACTCCAGGTCGAGCGGGCTGATGCTCAGGTAGTACGGCGTGACGTCGAGCACGCACCGGTGGAGCCCGTAGGCCTCCTCCTCGTTCTGCGGGTTGACCACGCCCGAGCGGATGCTGTTGGACCGGATGGCCAGCCAGCGGTGCGGGACGCTGTCCTGCGGGCTCTCGAGCGCCAGCTCGTCCTTGTACCGCTTGAACGAGCCCATCTCGGGGAACTCGCGCCGGACGCGCTCGAACAGGTCGAGCACGGTCTCTCGGGATCGCGGAAGATCGAGCTTCACGCTCATCTTCTGGTTCACATAGAAGTCGGTACACAAGACCTTGTAGCTCGATGGCATCCGTGCGCACTCCTTGCGGTCGTCGCCAGCATAGAGCCAACCCCGAACAGATCGCGGTTTCCGACGACCTGTCCACATCAACTGACACAACGCCCGGATCGCCCGGGTTCAGGGGGAATCGGTCGGGGGCGCCGCGCGGAGCATCGGCTGCGGGCGGAGGTAGGTCAGGCTGCGCCAGACCCACTCGGCCGGGCCGAAGCGGAAGGCCCTGAGCCAGAGCAGACTGAACACGATGTTCACGGTCCACACGCCGGCGACGACGAGCCAGAGCTGCGGGTACTGGACGCGCCCGAAGAGCCCGAGGGCGTACCCGTAGAAGAGGGTGGTGCAGAGGATCGTTTGGAGTAGGTAGTTGCTCAGCGCCATGCGCCCGACACTGGCCAGGGCCGCAGTGACCGGGCGGAGCCAGCCGCGCCGCACCAGCAGGATCAGCACCGAGGCGTAGCCAAGGGCGGTCGGGATGCCCACGAGCTGGCCAGCGCCCAAGAAGATGAACCCGGGCAACTCGACCGCTTGATCAAGCAGCGCCAGGAACGCGATCGTGAGTGTGAGCCCGACGGTCAGGCCCAGAGCCCCCATCGCCAGGTAGAACCGGTCGCTGCGTTCACCCGTGAGAACGCCCGTCTTGGTGAGCGCCATGCCGAGGGTCATCAGCCCGGTGACGGAGAAGCCAAAGCCCATGGGTAGGAGAAAGATGTATGTGAACAGGAGCTGGCCAGCACGAATCTTGAGGCCGTCCAGGTACGACCCCGTGTACGCGGCGAGCTCACCCGGGTAATCGCCGAGCATCGCTTCGCCGCCCTGAAAGACCATGCCCAGGAGCATGAACCCGGTGAGCAGACCCGTCCCGAGCAGGTACAGCCCAGCCCCGAGGCCGAACTGCCACCCCGGGCGGAGACGCCGGACCCACCAGACGATGCCGAGACCCGCGATGGCGTACCAGACGAGGATGTCGCCGTACCACAGCCCGAACGCGTGCAACAGCCCGATGCCCAGCAGCCAGGCGCAACGCGTGTACCACAGCCCGGCGCCCTTGCTCAGCCTGGGACGCCCAGACGCGTCGTCCTGCTTGCGATCGAACTTCCGGGCGTACATCAGCACGCCGGCGCCGAAGAGCAGCGAGAACAAGAACATCATCTTCCCGTGGAAGACAATCTGGACGATGCGGTGCCCAAGCTCGTTGGCCCGCTCGTGCGGCTCGGCGCCCGAGGTCAGCTCGAGGGTAAACCCCATGATCTCCGGCGCGAACTGCGTGGAGCTGGGCCAGGCGAAAGCGAGGATGTTGGGGCCGAGGATGCCCAGCAGGGCAAAGCCCCGGATGACATCGAGCGTCACGATGCGATCGGGGGCCGCAACGGGCGCTGGTGTCGTATCCATCATTCCCCCTCGCGTCTGATCTCAAGCCCGGATCCCGCCAACTCTTCGCAGGCAAGGGCGGTGCGTGTCACGTCCGCGATATTATCCATCAGGCGGGTCTCGACCGCCTGCGTGAATCGAGTGAGTTCATCCCGCTCGCCCTGGGCCTCGAGCGTGACCGAGGCGTCTGGCTCGTTGCGGACCCAGCCGCTGATGTCGTACCCACGGGCGATGGAGCGGCACGTCGCCCGGAAGCCGACGCCCTGGACTCTTCCTCTATAGCTCATCCGCCAACGCTCCATGATGGGGTTGTATCCGTTCCTACGGAGGGGCGTGGGAGGCGTTTCAGGACCGAGATTCAGACCCGCCCCACTTCCCGGACGCCCCAGGGGCGCGGATGTGCGGTTCGTGCGGGCTGATCGGGCAGATCGGTTGATTCATCCGGCCCACGTGCTAGGGTTTCTCCAGACTGACAGGCGTCGCTCAGCGAGCGGATCACGGGGCGGTTTCAGGCCGCACACCCGGGCGATCAACACACTGATGAGCGAACGACCCGCAGCGACACTCCGGTTTCTTCACCGTGCTTCTCGTGTCGGTTGAGGGTCGGCCCCCCTGGGATGGGCCGTTGAGACATACTCGCTTCAGCATGCCAACGGGCGAGACAGACATCACGCGTCGGGGCGACGGGTCCTCACAGGGCTTGTTTGTCATCGCGTGCGCATCGGGAAGGACGTGTCGGGGACGATGAGCTTCGGCCAGGGACAGTTCGGCCAGGACGGCCCGGATGATCGCCAGCGCGTTCGTGACGCGTCGGACATCGTCTCTGTTATCGGCGAGCATCTCTCGCTCAAGGCCAAGGGTCGCGAGTACGCCTGCCTCTGCCCCTTCCACGACGACCACAACCCGTCGATGAGCGTCGTGCCCCACAAGCAGATCTTCCACTGCTTCGTCTGCGGCGCCGGGGGGGACGTGTTCACGTTCGTCCAGCGGTATCACAGCATGGAGTTCCGCGAGGCGCTCGAGTTCCTGGGCGAGCGGGCCGGGATCGAGCTGACGCGGCGCAAGCCCCAGGGCCAGAGCGGTTCGGGCCAGAGCGAGATCAGCCGCCAGGAGCTCATCGAGGCCAACCGGGTCGCGACGGGCTTCTTCCGGGCCATCCTCACCCACCCCGAGCACGGCGTGCTGGCGAGGCAGGTTGTGGAGCGGCGATCGCTCAGCCCCGAGATGATCGAGGCGTTCGCCATCGGCGCCAGCGTCGATCGCTGGGACGGGCTGCTGCAGGTCGTCCGGGGCAAGGGCCTCAGCGAAGCCCACTTCCTGGGCGCCGGGCTCATCAAGCCCAAGGACAACGGCGACGCCTACGACGCGCTGCGCAACCGCCTCATCTTCCCCATCCACGAGCACCCGACCGGACGCGTCATCGCCTTTGGCGCCCGTCGCCTCAACGACGAGGACGAGCCCAAGTACCTCAACAGCCCCGAGACGCCCGTCTTCAACAAGTCCAAGACCCTCTTCGGCCTGCACCAGGCGGCCCGCTCCATCCAGAAGGAGGGGCTCGCGATCATCGTCGAGGGGTACACCGACGTCATCGCCTGCCACCAGGCGGGGATCACGAACGTCGTGGGCACGCTGGGCACGGCCCTGACGACCCAGCACGCCGCGGTGCTGCGCCGGCTGTGCGACGCGGTGGTGCTGCTGTTCGACGCGGACGACGCGGGGCAGCGGGCGGCCGACCGGGCGCTGGAGGTGCTCTTCAGCGAGGAGATCGACATCCGCGTCGCGCGGGGCGAGGGCGACGCGAAGGACCCGGACGAACTGCTTCGATCAGAAGGTGGCGTCGAGACGTTCACCGCGATGGTCAATGACGCCCAGGACCTGCTCGATTTCCGGTTCGGGCGGCTGCGGGCCAGGCTGGCGGGCGCGGGGATCGCCGAGACGTCGCGCGTGCTGGGCGAGGAGATGGGGCGGCTCATCGAGCTGGGTCTTGATCGACTTCGCCCGCTGCGTCGGAAGCTGATCCTCCGCAAGCTCGCGCAGATCGCGGGCGTGGACGAGGAGACCGTCCGCGAGGCGATCCCGGGCGGGCGGCGGATGGCTCGCCCCGAGACCCAGATCGAGACGAAGGACACGCTCGGGCGTTCGCTGGGCGCCCGTGAGTCGGTGCTGGGCAGCGTGCTGTGTGATCCGAAGGTGTGGATGGCGATCGGGCACGACGAGCGGGACCTACTCGCAGCACCATTGTTTGAGAATGAAGCCCTCCGGGCGGTCGCCGACGCGGTGCACCTGCTCGACGAGGACGGGCGTCGCCCGTCGCTGGCGGACGTGCTGGGCGAGCTTGAGACGGGCGAGGCGCAGTCCGCGGCGGTCGAGCTTGAGCGCATCGTCAGTGTTCAGACGGGGGGCAAGGGCGAGCGCTTCAACGACTACTGGCGCCAGTGTCTGGAGCGACTAAAAATCCAGGAGATGTCGCGCCCCAGTGGCGCGTCGGAACCCGAAGGACCGGACAGCGGTAGCACCCCCGCGGGCGGGGTCTCGAACGACTCGGACGATCTCGCGGAGCTGCTCGCCCTCGGGCGGCTCCATCAGCAACACGGAAAGAACCCTGCGGCCAAGCTGCTCGGGGACTGAATCAGGCCAATGATCTCCCCGGCTGCCCGTTCTGGGCCAGCGCGGGACCACCAAGGACTCGGTGCAGGAGACGTATGTGATCAGCAACCTCCACCCGGCATTGAACGAGCTGCTCCGCATGGGCGAGAAGCGCGGCTGGCTCAGCTACGAAGAGCTCAACAACACACTCCCCGATGAGTGGGTCGATCCCAAACGCGTCGATGAGCTGCTCGTGCTGATCGACCGCTTCGGCATCGAACTGATCGACGAGATGTCGTACCGGGCGCGGGTGTACCGGGCGAGCAAGTCGCGCAACAGCCGGACCAACGCGGCCGCCAACGAGCCCAACGTCCTGCCCAAGCGGTTCCGGGCGATGAGCGTCGCCGGGGGCGAGCGGGACACGACCGAGCAGATGCAGGTGCGCCTCAACGCCCCCCACCACGCCGCGGGTCTGAGCGATCAGGCGGAGGCGGACGTGGCCGAGGCGGCGTCGATGGACGCCGAAACGGTGCAGCGAGAGCTGGAGGAGGCCGCGGCCGAGGACGGGGCCAACCGGCGGATCGATGATCCCGTGCGGATGTACCTCACCCAGATGGGCTCGATCCCGCTGCTGACGCGCGAGGAGGAGATCCGCCTGGCCAAGAAGATCGAGACGACGCGGATGATCTTCCGTCGTCGCTGCCTGGAGTGTGACTACATCGTCGCCCAGGCGGTCGATATCCTGCGGATGGTCAATCGGGGTGAGCTGCCCTTCGACCGGACGATGCGGATCTCGACGGCCGAGGAGAACCACAAGGACATCCTCGCGGCGCGGATCCCGGCGAACCTGCCGACGATCGAGACGCTGCTGAAGAAGAACCGAGAGGCGTGGGACGAGGCGTGCGCCCAGCCCAAGGGCGCCGCGGGCACGGCCAAGCGCAACGCGATCGTCAAGCAGATGGAGTCCAGGCGGCGTCGCATCGCGGCGCTGACCGAGGAGCTGTGCCTGCGGACGGGGCGGATCGTGCCGCTGATGCGCAAGCTCAAGTCCATCAGCACGAAGATGGAGGACTTGGCCAAGAAGATCACGCACGCCGAGCGGTATCCCAAGAAGTACGACAGCGACGATGTTGATGTGATGCGTGAGGAACTGGACGGGCTGCGCCGCCTGGTGATGGAAGATCCCGCGGAACTCTCGGCCCGGGTCCAGAACATCGGGACCGTCTACTGGGAGTACGAGCAGGCCAAGCGTGACCTCTCGGGCGGCAACCTGCGCCTGGTCGTGTCGATCGCAAAGAAGTACCGCAACCGGGGGCTGAGCTTCCTGGACGTGATCCAGGAGGGCAACACGGGCCTGATGCGCGCGGTGGACAAGTACGAGTACAAGCGCGGGTATAAGTTCAGCACCTACGCGACGTGGTGGATCCGCCAGGCCATCACCCGCGCCATCGCGGACCACGCCCGGACCATCCGCATCCCGGTGCACATGATCGAGACGATGACCAAGCTGCGCAACATCCAGAAGGCGGCGCTGCAGGAGACGGGCATCGAGCCGACGATGGAGGAGCTGGGCGAGCGGGCGGGGATGAGCCTGAGCGAGACACGCCGGGTCATGAAGATCTCCCGCCACCCGGTGAGCCTGGACCGCCCGGTTGGCGAGAGCGAGGACTCGTACTTCGGCGACTTCATCGAGGACAGCAACCAGGCCGCGCCCGACGAGGCCGCGGCCCAGGACATGCTCAAGAGCCGCATCGAGCAGGTGCTCAAAACGCTGACCTACCGCGAGCGGGAGATCATTAAGCTCCGCTACGGCATCGGGGACGGGTATACCTACACCCTCGAGGAGGTCGGGCGGATCTTCAAGGTGACGCGTGAGCGTGTGCGTCAGGTCGAGGCCAAGGCGATCCGGAAGCTGCAGCACCCGGTCCGCTCTCGCAAGCTCCAGGGGTTCGTCGATGAGGCGCCCCAGAGCAAGAACGCGGCCGAGTCCGCCTGAGCGAACGAGTGCTGACAGCGCATTGAAACGGGCGACGCACCATTGAGGTGCGCCGCCCGTGCAGCATGCGAGAGAAGCGAAGAGTGGCTCAGGCCGTCTTGCGGCGACGCTTGGTCAGCGTCAGGGCGCCCAGGCCCAAGAGGGTGGCGACACCCGGGGTCGGGACGGTCGAGAAGTTGTCGAAGCCAAGGCCGGCGCCCGCCACACGCGTTCCGATGAAGTCGATGCGGACCGCGAAGATGTCGGCATCGGCATGGTCGAACGTCCAGGTCCAGGGGGCGGACTCGTAGGGGTTGGCGATGGGATCGGGGGTGTCGCCGACGGGCGAGACGATCGCGTCGAGCTCAAAGCCGTCGGAGTCGAGGGCGACGACACGCCACTGCTCGGTGCCGATCGCGGCGCCCGCGGACTCGGCCAGGTTGCCGTCGATGTCCCAGATCTGTCCGGTGACGAAGTCAACGGGGCCGTCGGTCATGCTCATGAGCAGGGAGCCCGGGTTGGCGTCCATGGGGCTCTTGGTGCGGAGGAACCACTCGCCGAGCTCTTCCTCAAAGCCCGGGCGAGCCTCGTCGAAGGTGTCGTTGATCTGGCTGAGGAAGCCGTCGTCGTGGTTTGGGTAGGTGCCGTCGAAGTTCGGGCCCACCTGCGTCAGAAGGGGGAGGGTGTTCCGGGTTTCCATGGTGAACGGGTCAACGATGCTGAACGCGACACCGAAGGTGGCCGCGAACTGATCGGTGATCGGTGCGTTGTTGACCGCGGTGACGCCGGCGGCGCCGAGCTGGCCCGCCTCGAAGCCGAGCACATCGGCGTTGGCGGTTGAGGCGAAGCCGATCATGCCGGCGGAAAGCGTAAGTGCAACGATACCCTTGGTAAGCTTGGTACTCATGTCTCTCTCTCCATCTCTTTGTTTGTTTCTCTCACCGGACGGCCTGCTGTCGCCCGACACTCGAACGTACACCGCCGCGTAAATGCGACCAGCCGACAGCGGAGAATGAGGCGCCCCGGGGGACCCCCTGTGCGCGTTGCGCCGCCTGCGCGGGCGCCGCGGGTGGGTCTGCGCCGGTTCTGCGGGCGGGGAACCGCGCGGGCTCGGTAGAATGTGCTTGACACACCAGGAGACAAATACGATGAGCGACACGCACACCGAAGAGATTGAGCGGATCCAGAAGCAGATCCAGAAGCTCAAAGGCGAACTGAGCAAGGCCCGGCGATCTGCGCCGCCCGAACCGGCGCCGGACTATGAGCTTCGCAATGCCGACGGCTCGGGCGTGCGCCTCTCCGAGCTGTTCGATGGCAGGGAGGATCTGCTCGTTGTGCACAACATGGGCAAGGGGTGCGCGTACTGCACCCTGTGGGCCGACGGCTTTACGGGCTTCGCCCCGCACCTGCAGGACCGCGCCGCGTTCGCGCTCTGCTCCAACGATGATCCCGCGACGGCCCGAGCGTTCGCGGACTCGCGCGGGTGGAACTACCCCGTGATCTCGGGCGCGGGGTCGAGCTTTGCCAGGGACATGGGCTTCGCGTCGCCCGAGGGCGAGCCCTGGCCCGGCGTCTCGGCATTCCGAAAGCTCGCGGACGGCTCGATCGTCCGCACCGGCTCGGCGCCGTTCGGGCCGGGCGATGACTTCTGTTCGCCCTGGCCGCTGTTCGACCTGCTCGACGGCGGCGCGGGGGACTGGGCGCCCAAATACAGCTACGACGCCTAACGACCGATCATGCACGCATGAGCACGATGCGCTCCAGAATCACGATCGACGCCCCGCCCGAGCGGGTCTGGATGTTCGTCGCCGACCCGGTGATGGAGTCGGCGTGGAACCCGAAGATCGTCGCGATCGACCGGGACGCCGAAGGCCCGGTCCGGACCGGTGAGCGGTTCGAGATGGAGTTCGTGATGTCGGGAACGGGCAGCCGGTGCGAGGCCGAGGCGCTTGAGGCCTCGCCCCCGGGCCTGCTCGTCTACCGCTACCGCATGCTCGACGAGAGGCTCGAGGGCAGCGTGGACATCCGCTACACGCTCGAGCCCAAGGGCGACGGCACGCGCCTCGTCCAGTCGATCGACATGCGCGGGATGGGCATCTCGTGGCCCGTGCGGGCGCTGATCTGGTTCGTCACGCGGTTTGGTACGCCCGTGGGCAAGCCCTATCTGGAAGAGCTCAAGGGCCAGGTCGAGGCGATCGAGAACGCCTAGGGACACCCCGCGCCGAACGAGCTCAGGAACGCGACTACGTCGGAGAAGTCGAACAAACCCACGGGCTCGGCCAGGTCCGCCTCGGGCGACATCGCCGCGAAGGCGCTCAGGAACGCGACGACATCGGAGAAGTCCAGCGAGCCCAGCGGCTCGGCCAGGTCCGCCTCGTTGCACCCGGCGCCCGCGACGAGAACCTCGCCGGGCCCGTGGATCGTGTTGGTGAACAGGCCGTGCGGGCGGAAGCTGGCCCACTGGCTGGTGACCCAGATGTACGTCGTCCCCTCGAAGAGCAGCTGGCTGAACGCGCTCGTGCCCTCGGGGATGTCGAAGGGCGAGAAGCCGTTGCCCAGCCCGTAGTCGTGGATGTTGGCGATGGGCAGGGTGTCGTCGAAGGCGCCCTTATAGAGGATCGTGAAGTGGTCGTCGCCCGAGGCCAGGACGCTGGTAAAGTCGTACAGGCCCGAGCGGGAGACGGTGAACGTCAGCGCGTGGTAGTCCATCGGGCCAAGGCCCGAGACGCCGACGATGGAGAACGGGCGGTTCCAGCTGTGGCCCTGGTCCGTGGACTCGGTGTACTCGTACGTGATGTCCGGGCCGGCGCCCAGAAGGTGGACCTGTCCGTCGCGAACGCCCGCGACATACGGAGCCGGCGCGCCCGAGTCGAAGGCGAGGGTCCAGGCGCCGTTGCCGTCAACATTCGGCAGCCCCGTGAACCCGTCGGCCAGCGGATAGTCGGCGATGGAGATCTCGCCGAACCACGGCGCGGGCGAGGACGCGGAGGCCCCGCCGGGCGCCTGGGCGGTCATGGTGAACTCGGCGGACCAGGGGAAGGAGCCCCCGCCGTTGTCGCGGACCACGCCCGTCCACAGGCCCGAGAGCGCCAGCCCCGTCACGGGCGCCGAGACGCCCGAGAAGGTGACCATGACCGACGCGCCGGCGGCGGGCACGTCCACATCAGACATCGGAACGCTTGCGACCACCTCCGGCGCCGCGTGGGCGCAGAGAGGAAGCAGGGAAAGAACAACGGCTGCGGCTGGCTTCAACATCTCAAGCTCCGTCGGTTGGTGAACTCACTCCCAGGTGTCGGCCGTCTTCACGCGCTGGCCGTTGACCTTGGTCTCTTCCTGGTCCTTGGCCGAACGCACCTCGCCCGGGGCGAAATGGTCCTGGCGCCAGGACTCGGGGTACTGCTCGTCGTCGATCCCCAGCGCCGCCTTGGTGGGGAACATCGGGCGGAAGGTGTCGCACATGACGGCCAGCTCGCTCGTGAACTTGGCGCCCAGCGAGGCCTCGACCGTGCCCGGGTGCGGGCCGTGCGGGATGCCCTGCGGGTGGACGCTGATCGAGCCCGACTCGATCCCGCGCCGGGCCTTGTAGTTGCCCTCGACGTAGTACAGGATCTCGTCCGAGTCGATGTTGCTGTGGTTGTACGGCACCGGGATCGCCTCGGGATGGAAGTCGAGCATCCGCGGGCAGAACGAGCAGATCACGAAGTTGTGCGCCTCGAACGTCTGGTGGATCGGCGGGGGCATGTGCACCTTGCCGACGATCGGGGCGAAGTCGTCGATGTTGAAGGTGTACGGGTAGTAGCAGCCATCCCAGCCGACGACGTCCAGCGGGTGGTAGGGGTAGACGTAGCTGTGGATCTGGTCTCGGGCCTTGATGCGGACCTCGAACTCGCCCGTCTCGTCGAAGGTCAGCGGCTCGGTCGGCGGGTGCAGGTCGCGCTCGCAGTACGGCGCGTGCTCCAGGAACTGGCTCGTCTGCTTGGAGAGATACCGGGGCGGGGGCAGGATGTGGCTCGCGTTGCACGTCTCGAACGCGACGAACTTTCCGAAAGGCATCTCGTCCTTCGAGTAGCCGTTGAACTCCTCGGTGTCGGACCCGTCGTCGGGGCGCTCGTCGAAATCGATCTTGTAAATCGTGCCCTTGGGCATGACGAGGTAGTCCTTCTTGCCAAACTTCACGGCGCCGAACATCGTGTAGGCGGTGCCCGATCCGTAGTGGAAGAACAGGCACTCGTCGCCCTGCCCGTTCTTGAAGTGGTAGGGCATCTGCTCGGCGGGGGTGCAGATGGCCATCTCGACGTCGGCGTTGCCGTAGAGCACGATCCGCCCGGTCACGGCGTCGCCCTCGGGCTTCATGCCCTGCGTCTTGGCGTGGCGCATGCGCATGACATCCTGCTCGACGTACTCGGGCTTGGTGGCGTAGAGCGTCTTCCAGCCGGAGACCTGCGTCGGGGGGTGGATGTGGTAGAGGGTGCTGGTGGGTCCGACGAAACCCTCGGTGCCAAAGAGCTCTTCGGAGTAGAGGGCGCCGTCGGGGCGTCGGAACTGGGTGTGCCGGGTGCGGGGGAAGCTGCCGAGCTGGGTGTAATACGGCATCGATCGATCCTCGTGCTTCCCTGCGGCGGCCGGGGCGCTCGGATGCCCGCGGCGCGAGGGAGGGCGTGATGGTTCGAATCATTCTATGCAAGGGCGGTCCGCGGCGGAACCCCCGTGCCGAACACCCATAGGATCTCGGACCATGGAACTGCGAATCTTTCAGATCGACGCGTTCACGTCCGAGGTCTTCCGGGGCAACCCCGCGGCGGTCGTGCCGCTGGATTCGTGGCTGCCCGACGTGTCGCTCCAGCAGATCGCGCTCGAGAACAACCTCTCCGAGACCGCGTACATCGTGCCCGCGGCGGAGGCGGGCGCCCACTACGAGCTGCGCTGGTTCACGCCCACGATCGAGGCGCCGCTGTGCGGGCACGCGACGCTGGCGGCCGCGTTCGCGCTGTTCCACGAGCTGGGGCACGCGGGCGATTCGGTCCGGTTCTCGACGCGCCAGAGCGGCGTGCTCAGCGTCACGCGCGAGGGCGAGCTCATCCGCCTGGACCTGCCCGTGTACACGCTGGGAGCGGGTGAGACAACAGCCCAGCTCGAGCATGCGCTTGGACGGCGACCCGCAGAAGTCTGGACCGCGGGCCCGAAGCTGCTGTGCGTGTTCGAGAACAAACGAGACGTGCTGGAACTCGCCCCGGACATGGCGGCGCTGCGCAGGGTTGACGCGGAGGGCGTCATCGTCACGGCGCCCGGGACCAAGCACGACTTCGTGTCCCGCTTCTTCGCCCCCAACGCGGGCGTCGATGAGGACCCCGTCTGCGGCTCGGCCCACTGCGCCCTGACGCCGTACTGGGCCAAGCGGCTCGGGCGCGACACCCTCTCGGCCCACCAGGTCTCGGCCCGCGAGGGCGAGCTGGCGTGCGAGCTGCACGGCGACCGCGTGACGCTCTCGGGCAAGGGCGTGACCTACCTGCGGGGCGTGATCACGATCCCGGATTGAGGTGGGTTACTCCCGGGCCGCGCGGGGGATGGAGACCGGGCTCCGGTACCCGTCCCGGTCGTACGCCCGCAGGCCAAAGGCCCAGTTGTCCTTGCTCAGGTCAACCGTTCCCTCCGTGACGGCGCCCACATCCTTGCTGTGCTGCCAGACGGGCGACGTTGTCTCGCGCCAGACGATCTCGTACCCCGCGACGTCGGTCTCGGGGCACGCGTCCCACCGCAGCGTCGTGTCGTTGGCCAGGCTCGCGACGAGAACTCGCGTATTGCCCGGTGAGCTGGGGGCGTTGGCCATGTGCATCAACGCCGCGGCGTTGAGGCGGGTCACGTCGGCGAGGTAGTACTCATCCACGAACTGGGGCTCGTCACCGTAACGGGTTCCGTCTTCCGTGCGCACGTTCTCGTGCTGCCGCTCGTACGTCTCGTAGACCTCGCAGAAGCGAACCGCCGGGAGCCCGGCCTCGTTAAAGCCCGTGTGGTCACCACCGCGCAGGAAGCGGTCGGGGCGGTAGACAAGCATGGGCTTGACGGGCAGGTCGTGGATTCTCGCGACCTCGTCGATGGCTCGGGCGATCTGGCGGCTGGGTGAGTCGCTCTCGGTCGCGTATCGCCGGATGGAGGCGAGCTTGTTGAGAGCCTCATCCTCGCCTTGGAACAGGTTTGCGGGCAGACCCTCAGAGAAAAGTCTGATCTGGTCTCGGGCCTCGCGCCCGTCCGGGCCGGTCGGGTCCCCCACCACGTCGCTGCTCAGGCACGCGGCGACGTTCTTGCCCGCATCGGCGAGGGCCTTGGCGTGCAGGCGGGAGCCGTAGAGCCCCTGCTCCTCGCCCGCGACGGGCATGAGGACAATCGTCGCGTCGAGTCGCTGCGTGGACAGCACGCGGGCGAGCTCGAGACACAGCGAGACGCCCGACGCGTCATCGTTGGCGCCGGGGGCGTCCCCCGTCGCGTCGTTGGCGTCGAGATTGCGCGAGTCGTAGTGGGCGATGACGTAGTACAGGCGTTCACGCGCCTCGGGCATCGAGCCCGGGATCTCGCAGACGACATTGACGACATCGACATCCTCGAAGATCCGCCTCCCGTCCGCCTCGACGCGGTGCGTGTCGAACCAGACCCGCATCGCCTCGTCGCCCGTCCTGCCGCTGGCGGCGGCGATGGACTCGAACTCGCGTTTGAGCCAGCGCCGGGCGGCGCCGATGCCGCGGGTGTCGCTCTGGGTGTCCGAGAGCGTGTGGCGGGTGCCGAACGAGCACAGTGTGTCCACGTCGGTGCGCATACGCTCGGGCGCTACCGCGTTGGTGACGGCGCCGACCTCGTCGAGCATGACCCGGAGCACGGCGTTGATCATCGTGCCCTTGTCGTCAAGCCCGAGGGGCGCCGCGACGTGCATCGCCTCGCCCAGTGACATGCCCTCGCGGGTGTTGAGGTGTGTCGCGAGCATCGCCGAGGCCCGCGTGCCCGAGGCGCAGTGCATCAGGACCGGGCCCTGGGTGGACTCGATCGCGTCCGAGACCTGATCGACCTGGTCGCGGGTCAGCGTGGAGGCGCCCAGGGGGATGTGGACGTAGTCCAGCCCGAGGTTCCGGGCGAGGCGGCCCTCGCGGTAGCCGACGTACTTGTCCATCTCCGAGTTCTGGCGGAGGTTGATTACCGTCGTCCCCCCCATGCCCGCGAACTCACGCAGAGCCTCGGGGCTGGGCTGCTGCGAGATATAGACCCGCCCCAGACGGCGGTCCTGGTCGATCGTCTCGGCGCCGGTGTGGAAGGTCTGGCCCTCGCTGGCGACGCGCTGGGTGGAGCAGGCGCCGGATAAACCCGCGGCGAGGAGGCCAAGGACGACGGCAACGGATCGGGCGCGTGTGTTCATGGCCCGATGCTACCCGCCGGGGCGTCTCGACCACAAGCTCGGCGCAGCCTCTACGATCACGCATACGGGAGGGCTTCCCATGCCAGAGCAGATTCTCACGCCGTGGCTCTTCAGGCGTTGGCGGTTCGATTCGCCGACCCAGCTCTACCCCGCGGTCCTCGAACGCCTGCGGGGCACGCCCGCGAGGTGCGAGGAACTGGCACGCTCCGTCGCGACCGAGACGCTGACCCGGTCCGTCGATGGCGGGTGGACGATCCAGCGCCACATCGCGCATATCGCTGATCTCGAGCGTCTGATCCACCAGCGCCTCGACGCGTACGAGCGGGGCGAGCACGAGCTGCCCACGGCGGACATGGGCAACGCCCGGACGGTCGAGACCGACCACGAGGCCCGAGCGATCGACGACGTTCTGGCCGCTGTCCGAGCCGAGCGTGGGAAGACCATTGACCGCCTGGAGGCGTACCCGCGGGACTTCTTCGGTCGGTCCGCGTGGCACGGGCGCCTGGGCGTGCAGAAGCGGGTCGTGGACACGTGCCAGTTCTTCGCCGACCACGACGACCATCACCTGGCCCTGGCGCGGACGGTCCTGAGGGCGATCGAGGCTTGAGACCACTGGCACGGGCTAAAGTGCTTCATGAGCACCCACCCCGGCCGTCGTCTCCGTGAGCTGATGGACAAGGGCGTCGTCGCGGCGCCGGGCGCGTTCAACGCGCTGGTCGCCCGGGCGGTTCGCCAGGCGGGCTTCGAGGCGTGCTACGTCTCGGGCGGGGCGACGAGCGTGGCCGCGGGTGTGCCGGATGTGGGCATTCTGACGCTCGAGCACTTCGCCCGCGTGGTGCGAGAAGTCTGCGACGGCTCGGGCCTGCCCGTGATCGCCGACGCGGATACGGGGTTTGGCGAGGAGGAGATGGTACGTCGTACCGTGATCGAGTACCACCGGGCGGGCGCCGCGGGGCTGCACCTGGAGGACCAGGTCTTCCCCAAGCGCTGCGGGCACCTGGACGGCAAAAAGCTGATCCCGGTCGAGCAGTGCGTCAGCCGCCTGGAATGGGCGACCAAGGCGAGCCAAGACTGCTCGGGCGGCGAGTTCATCATCTGCGCCCGCACCGACGCCAAGGGCGTCGAGGGCTTCGACGCGGCGATCGAGCGGGCGAAGGCGTACGTCGGCGCCGGGGCGAGCATGATCTTCCCCGAGGGCCTGCACAGCGAGGACGAGTTCGCGCGGTTCGCGGAGGCGCTCAGACCGAGCCGGGAGCGCCAGCGACCCGGGGCGAAAGCCAGCGGGGCTGGAACCGCCCGGGTCGCTCGCGCTCCCGGCTCTGACAGGCGTGATTCTGGGGGCCCGTACCTGCTGGCGAACATGACGGAGTTCGGCAAGACGCCGATCATCCCGCTGAGCCGCTTCGGCGAGATGGGCTACGACCTGGTGATTTTCCCGGTCACGACGCTGCGTGTCGCGATGGGCGCCGTCTCTCGGGCGCTGGCGGAGCTGAAGCAGACCGGCTCGGTCGAGGGGTTCCTGGGCGGGATGCAGACGCGGGACGAGCTGTACGAGCTGGTGGGATACACGCCGGGGACGGCGTGGGAGTTTCCGGCGATGTAGCCAGTCATGTCGAAGCTACGCAGGATAATCTTGCTACTTATTGCTGGCGCCTGTCTCAGTTGGGTGATGGCTTTGGGGATCGCGCTCTCTTGGCAGAACTTCCCCTTCGGATATTCGACACGTGTTGAACAGTTCGATGCAGAAAGCATGCCCGCAGGGCTTCGTGTACTTCAGGGGAAGCAACTGAGACTGAAGGGCCGGTGGTATCGGCGATGGCCCGACTACTCCCAGCTCACCTATCGAGAGTCTCGGTCATTGGGATTAATGCTGCGCACATGGGGACCCGCAGTTTCGGATGCACATCTGCCATCACGCCCTCAGCCACCGCGTACAAGACTTCACTTTGGGTTGTGGTGGGCCTTCTCACTCGAGCCAGCGGAGCGCTGGGGGGCGCTTTCACGAGCTGAAGTTGGCGAGTCTATTCTCCAGACTGGCGAGCCATACCGTGGCACTGACCATGCCTTCGGGTTGCCGTTCCTCTGCTTGTCCCACGAGATCAACGAAGTGTTTGGTCCCACCCCTGTGAGCAGAACAAAGTATGCCGTCAGCGGCGGAATCACGCTCACCAAAACAACATTTCCGAATCCGCCGCTTGTGTTGCCATACTGCCCACTTTGGCGTGGCATTCTCGCAAACACGATCTTTTTTGCGACCGCGATCCCCCTGACGCGTTACCTCATTGGGATGCCGAGACGCGTCTATCGATTCAATCGCGGGCGCTGCCCCCGTTGCGCCTACGACCTCGCCCACGACTACCGCTCCGGCTGTCCCGAATGCGGCTGGCGGCGCGAGACTGAGCCCGCGCCCGCCCAACAGCCCAAGCCCTCCTAGGATGCCTTCCACGCTAGAAGGAGGACCGATGAGCACCAGCACCCCCACCCCCCCCACGATGGCCAAGGGCCTTGAGGGCGTCATCGCGGGCGAGACCGCGATCTGCAAGGTCGAGCAGACCGCCCTGATCTACCGCGGGTACGAGATCGCGGACCTGGCCGCCCACGCGAGCTTCGAGGAGGTCGCGTACCTGCTGCTCAACAGCGAAAAGCCGACCAGCGACCAGCTCGCGGCGTTCAACAAACATCTCATCAGCGAGCGGGGTCTGCCCGAGGCGGTTCGTGAGTTCCTCAAGACCTCGGGCGAGCTGGTGAACGACAAGTACGCGGTGCCGATGGACATTCTCCGCACGGCGGTGTCCATGTTGGGGCACCTGGACCCGGAGTGCCAGGACATCACGCCCGAGGCGAACCTGCGCAAATCAGTCCGGCTGCTGGCCAAGACGCCGACGATCATCGGGCACATGCAGAACGCGATCGACGGGCGGGAGTTCGTCCAGCCCGACGACGCGCTGAGCCACGCGGCGAACCTGCTGTGGATGATGACCGGCGAGAAGCCGACCCCCGAGGCCGTCAAGGTGATGGACGTGAGCCTGGTGCTGTACGCCGAGCACGACTTCAACGCCAGCACGTTTACCAGCCGGGTGATCGCGGGCACGCTGAGCGACATGCACGGGGCGATCACGGGCGCGATCGCGGCGCTCAAGGGCCCGCTGCACGGCGGGGCGAACGAGGCCGCGATGGAGATGCTCGCGGAGATCCGTGAGGACATCGGCCCCGAGAACGACACGGGCAAGATCCAGGCGTGGATGGACAACGCGTTCGCCACCAAGCGCAAGCTCATGGGCTTCGGGCACCGGGTGTACAAAAACGGTGACCACCGGGCGCCGATCCTGCACGCGCTTGGTCGCAAGGCCGCGGAGGCGCGGGGCGAGGAGTTTGTGAGGCTCTTCGAGCTGGGCGAGGCGGTGCAGAAGATCATGGAAGAGCAGAAGCACATCTTCCCCAACGTCGATTTCCCGTGCGGGATGACGTACTTCACGATGGGGATCCCGGTGCCGCAGTACACGCCGATCTTCGTCGCCAGCCGGATGTCCGGGTGGTGTGCGCACGTGAGCGAGCAGCACGCCAACAACCGCCTGATCCGCCCGCGGGTGGCGTACACCGGTCCCGAGCTTCGGCACTGGAACGCCTGAGGCGTGGCCCGAGCCTGATTACCAACGAGGGCGGGCCCGCAGGGTTCGCCCTTTCTCGTGCGCGAAGCGCGGGAGGGCCGATACCGAACAAGTGCCTGGGGGCGGTCGTTGCAACCCGACCCGCGTCCAAGGGGAGCCCGATGATCACGATCCACTGCGACAACTGCGAGCGGGAGCTCGAACTCGAGAACAAGACGGCGGGGACCAAGGTCGCCTGCCCGCACTGCGGGGACATCAACCGCGTGCCGGAGGCTGCGGGTGCGAAGCCCGCCCGGGCCGACAAGGCCGCGGCTGCGGGGCTGCCCCCGGATCACGGCCCGGAGGCGACGGTGCGGACGCTGCGCCCGTGCAGGGTGCGGGCGAGGCCGCTGAGCTTCACGGGCGTGGCACTGGTCATGATTGCCGGCATGGTGGGCGTGGTGATGGGCCTGACGAGCGAGGGGCGGGAGTGGCTGGCGATCCTGGGCGGGATCATCGGCGTGGTGGGAACTGGCGTGCTTGTCGTCTGGTGGCTCAAGACAATGTCGGCCTCGCTGGTGGTGACCAACAAGCGGACGATCATGAAGAAGGGCATCCTGGCCCGGTCCAGCTCCGAGGTCGTGCACGACAATATCCGCAACATCCAGATCGACCAGACCTTCTGGCAGCGGGTCTGGGGGGTGGGGTCGATCGGGATCTCCAGCTCCGGGCAGGATGGGATCGAGATCCAGCTCAACGACCTGAAGGGCCCCACGGACATCCGGAAGGTGATCGATCTATACCGCCCGCTCTAGCCGCTGGACGCGGGGGGCTGTGTCGGGTTCAATACGCACACGCCCGGAGCCACCGGGCATGGGGACCAGGGGCAGGAGGCCCGCGACGCCATGATCCTGAACGACCTGACATTCCTGCACAAGATCCGCCTGCGGGTGCTCGCGATCCTCGTGGGCTCGGGGCTAGCCGTGTTCGGGATCCTGTCGCTTGTGTCGTGGCCGGCGCTGCCGGTGATCGGGGTGGCGATGATCACGGTCGCGGCGGTGGTGCACCGGGTGACGCACAAGCTCTCGGCGCCGTTGTGTCACGCGTGCGGGCACGACCTGACGGGGCAGCCGGACTCGTCGATCGGGCTGATCTGCCCGGACTGCGGGTCGGTGAACATCCCGCTGCCCAGCCCGGAAGAGCGCGAGTCGCGTCGCGCATGAGAAAGGGCGCCCGCCGGTGAGGCGAGCGCCCTGGTGAGTGCTCAATCCAGAATCAGGATCAATCGTCGGCCTTCTTGGTCGAAGCCTTCTTCTTGGTGGTCTTCTTCTTGGCGGGCTCCGACGCCCCGGCCTCGGCCTTCATGCGCTCGTTGAAGTCGTCGGGGCTGACCTCTTCGACCTCGGCCTTGTCGAGGATCGCGTCGGTCGTCTTGTGCTCGCGAATCTGCTGGACGAGCGCCTGGACGCGGTTGTTCTGGATCAGCTCCTGGCGGAGCTTCTCGGGACGCTCGCCCTGCTCCAGGGCCATCTGTGAGATCATCGCGTTGACCTCGGCTTCCTCGATCTGCACGCTCAGGTCCTCGCCCGCCTTGGCGAGGATGAACAGCATCTTGAGCTCGCGCACCGCGTCGGACGCGCTGGCGGCCCGCAGCTCGGCGATGTGCTCCTCGATCTGCTGCGGGTCGGCGCCGCGGTACATCAGCTCCATGCGCCGGCGCTCGAAGTTGCGGACCGCCTGGCTCGCGGTCAGGCGCTGGGGCAGCTCGAACTCGGTGTTCTCGAGCAGGTGCTTCATGATCTGCTGACGCATGACGGTCTTCTGCTGGGTCTCGGCCCGCTGCTGGAGGCGGCTGGCCATGCCCTCGCGGAGCTGGTCCTCGTTCTCCAGACCGAACTTGGCCACGACGTCCGTCAGGGGCGCGGGGATGATGGTGTCCACGCGCTCGACGGCGAAAGTAACGGTCAGGTCGGCGCCGCGGATCTCTTCGACCTCGTGGTTCTCGGGGCCCTTGACCTTGATCTCGATGCTGTCGCCCGGCTTGGGCGTGCCCAGCTGCGTGGCCAGGTCATCGACCATGACTCCGAGGATCATGCCCTTGCCGTCGGAACCCTTCTCGGGCACGCGGACGACGGCGCCCTCGATGTCGTGGAAGGTCTTGTCGTCGCCGCTCACCTTGCCGGTCATCGTGCCGCGACCGGTGATGTAGTCGCCCGGCTCGGCCTTGTCGCGCTGCTCGAGCGAGCCCTCGTTGATGCAGAGCTTCTCAATCTCGGCGTTGATCACGTCTTCCGGGACCTCGGCCGTGGGCTTGAGGACCTTGATGCCCTCAAGGCTGGGCAGATCGAACTCGGGGACGACCTCGACCTCGACGTCGAAGGACAGCGGCTTGCCCTCCTCGACCTCGGCGGTGGCGAAGGTCTCGGAGCTGGGCTCGCCCAGGACCTTGAGCGAGTTCTGCTCGACCGCCTCGGCGTAGGCCGAGCTCATGAGCTGGCGCTTGGTCTCCTCACGGAGCGAGGAGCCGAAGCGCTTCTCGATGAGACGGCGCGGGGCGCGTCCCTTGCGGAAGCCCGGGATGGGGGCCTCGTGCATCATGGTGTCGAGCGACTCGCCCAGCTTGGTGGTCACGACATCCGCCGGGATCTCGATCTGAATCTTTTTACGGCATGGGCCCGCATCCTCGACCGTCACCTTGTTCGACGATCCCTCGGTCATCACATCCGTCATGTCTCGGTCTCCGCGCGTGTATGAGTGAGTCGCCGACGCCCCAGGACGCGCCCCAGACCAGCGCCGGCAGGTGGGGAGTCTACGCACGCCGGTCCAGACGCCGATCGGGGTCATGTTAAACAGACCCGGGCACGGCGTTCGGCGCGAAAATAATGTCGTTTGTGAGCGTCGAAGGGGCTTCGCGCCGAGGCGGATCTTCACTCTGCTCAGGCGTTGTGATAGGGTCAGGGGCCGGAACCCCGGCAGGAGAGAGCAACATGCTGCGAGTTGGATACGGTCTGATGGTGGGCGCGGCGATCGGGGCCCACGCTGCCGCGGGGCCCGAGTGGATGGAGATGGGCGACGCCGGTCGCACGCCGGCGCAGGCCCAGCCCGTCACGGGCAACGGATCGGGCGTCCTCATCATCTCGGGGCGGCTTGGCGGGACCGGCCTAGTCAACGGCGTGGGCGACTTCCACGACGTGTACCTCATCCGCATCGATGACCCGGAGAGTTTCCGGGCAACCACGCTCGTCGAGTTTGAGGGCTTCGCGGCGTTCGATGCCGAGCTGTTCCTCTTCCAAGCGGACGGCCCGGAGGGGTTCGGCCTGCTGGCCAACCTGGACGCGTCAGCCGCGACCACGGACCCGCTGATCACACCCATGGCGACCGACGGGTCGCAGGCGTCGATCCAGGAGCCCGGGCTGTACTACCTGGCGATCAGCGGCAAGCCCGCCGTCCCGATCAGCTTCGACGGGCCGATCTTCAACTTCGCGTCTCAGACCGAGGTCTCGGGCCCCGACGGCAACGGGGGCTTCAACGCGTTCTCTGACTGGCTGAGCGACGGCGAGACGGGCGACTACAAGGTCGGGCTTCGGGGCGTGGTGAGCATCCCGATCAGCGAGATCGGGTGCGATCCCGCGGACATCGCGCCGCCGTACGGGGTGCACGACATGACCGACGTGCTGTTGTTCCTCTCCGAGTTTAGCGGCGGGGTGCTGGACCTGACGGACCTGGCGCCGCCTATGGGCTCGCTCGATTTCTCCGATGTCGTTGCGTTCTTGCTTGAGTTTGCCGACGGCTGCTGAGTGTGTGTCTCGCGCCGTCTGAGTTGTCGCGTAGAGAGGGTGTTGAACATGCGAAGCCAATGCATCGCGATCGTGATGGCGCTCGGGACGTGCGCCGTCGCGGGGCCCGAATGGATGGAGATGGGCGAGGCGGGGAGTTTCCCGGCGGACGCGGAGGCCGTGACCGGCGCCGGCGTCGATCCGGTGACGAAGATCTCGGGCCGCCTTGAGGGGACGGGGCTGCTAACCGGCTCACCCGGCATGGCTGACTTTCAGGACATGTACCTGATCCAGATCGATGACGCCTCGGCCTTCCGGGCCTCGACGCTCGCGGACTTCGGCGGGTTCGCGGGATTCGACGCCCAGCTTTTCCTGTTCAAGACCGACGGCACGGGCCTGCTGGCAAACCTCGACTCGGCGACGTTCAGCACCCACCCGCTGCTGCTCCCGTTCTCCAACGACGGCACGGGCGTGCAGATCGAGGGACCTGGGCTCTACCTGCTGGCGATCAGCGGGAGGCCGTCGGCCCCGGGCAACGCCAACGGGCCGATCTTCCAGTTCGGGGCGCCCACGGAGAACTCGGGACCCGACGGCAATGGCGGGTTCGCGCCGATCGATCTCTGGAGTGGCCCGGGCGAGACCGGGCGGTACGAGATCGGGCTGATCGGCGTGGTCACCATCCCCATCGGCGAGGTCGGCTGCGACCCGGCGGACCTTGCCGAGCCGTACGGCGTACACGATTTCTCCGATATCGTCGTGTTCCTGTCGCAGTTCGGCGCGGGGATTCTTGATCTGACGGATCTCGCCCCGCCGTTCGGTGTGCTCGACTTCTCGGATGTGGTCGCGTTCCTGACCGAGTTCGCGGACGGCTGCTAGGGGCGGGTGGGCGACAGCAGCCCGAGTCGCGTCGCCCGGTCCTCGCTCTCGCGACGCACGCGGTCGCCCGCGTCTCGCACGTCCATGAGAATCGCCCGCGATCGCGCGGCGGGCTCGACCGCCTCCTGAGCGCGCCCCTGCTCAATCAGAGATTGCGCAAGCACACCCAGCGCCTGACCCATCCGCCAGCTGCGGTCACTCCAGCGCGACTCGAAGGCGGCCATCGCGAGCCTCGCGGACGCCTCGGCATCTTCGGGCCGATCCAGCGCAAGCAGGAGCCTCGCTTCGAGCACCAGGGCCTCGCCCGTATTCGGATGTTCAAGCCCGAATCGGGCTTCGAGGCGCTCAACGCACGCTGACACGGACGCAAGCGCGTTCCCAAGATCATGCTCTTCGAGCAGGTCCAGTTGGGCGATTGCGACGCGCGTTCGGATGGTGTCTGGCTCGTCCCCGTGCACCAACTTGACGGCGATCGCCTGGTCCAGCAGGGTACGAGCCGCCTGGTATTCGCCAAGATCGATCAGACAGATCCCGAGCCCGTGCGCCGTTCGTGCCGTCCGCCAGTCCTGCTCGCCAGAGATCTCGCTGATCTGCCCGAGCGCCTCGGCGTACAAATCGCTCGCTTCACGATGGCGCCCGACCTCGTGGAGGAAGGAGCCGTACCCGACGAGCGTGTTGGGAATGTCCGCGTGATCGGCGGGGAGGACCTTGCGTCGGATGCGGATCGCTTCGAGCCAGAGATGCTCGGATTCGTTGAATGCGCCCTTGCCCTGGAGCGTCGCGGCCAGGTGGTGGATCGACCTCGCCGTCTCAATATGCTCAGGCCCGAGGTGGCTGGACCGGATCCGGAGCGCTTGCCGGTACTCAAGCTCCGCCTCGTCGTACTCCGCCCGCCACCAGAGCACACGCCCGAGATCGTGGTGGGCCGAGGCGAGCGCGACCGGGTTGGCGCGCGGGATGCTCTGCCACAGGCGCAGCGCCTCCCGCAGCTCGTGCTCGGCCTTCTCGAGCTTGCGCATGCCCAGGTACGCGAGACCGATCGTCGAACGGAGCGGGGCCTCGTACCGCGGGTAGCGGTCCAAACGCTCACCGACGTCGACCGAGATCTGATCGAGCAGACCCTCCAGGTCTCGGACCTCTTCGACGGGCGTTGCGGTCTCGAAGTCGATCCCGGCGATTGGCGTGACGAGCGAGCCGGCGACATCGGCGAAGCGTGACGCCTGCCTGGCCTTGATCATCGACTGCACGCCGAAGCCGCTGGCGATGAGTACGAGCGAGAGCAGCCCGGCCCCGACCAGAATCCCGACCCGGTGACGGACGACGTACTTCCTCGCGAGGTACGCCCGCTCGTGCTCGCGGGCCCGCACGGGCTGGCCCGAGATCGCCCGCTTCAGCTCGTCGCGCAGCTGGCCCGCGGTCTGGTACCGCTGCGCCGGGTTCCGCTCCAGGGCCTTGCGGAGGACCGCGTCCAGGTCGCGCGAGACCGCGGGGTTGATCGACGAGGCGCGCCGGGCGTCGTTCTGGGTGACGTTGCGGATCGCCTCGGCGATCGACAGGTCCTGGCCCCCGCTGGGGCGGGTGCCGGTGAGGGCCTCGTAGAGCATGACTCCCAGGGCGTAGACGTCGGCGCGGGTGTCGATCAGGTCCGGGCTGCCGCCGAGCTGCTCGGGGGCGGCGTAGCTGAGGGTGCCCAGGAAGTCACCCGTCTTGGTCGTGCCGCGCTCGCTGCCCGCGGCCTTGGCGATGCCGAAGTCCAGCACCACGGGGCGCCCGTCGTCGGTGACCATGACGTTGCCGGGCTTGATGTCGCGGTGGATCACGCCGCGCCGGTGGGCGTACTCGATCGCGTCGCACACCGCCAGGTACAGGCGGACGATCTCGCGGCACTGCGCTTCGGTCGGCAGCCCATCGGCGTGAAAGTGCTCTTCGACGAAGGCGTCGAAGCGGGAGCCGTCGACAAGCTCCATCGAGATGTACTGGCGCCCCTGCTGGGTCTTGCCGCTCTCGTGGACGGTGACGATGCTGGGGTGGCGGAGCTGGGCGGCGAGCTCGATCTCTCGCACGAACCGGGCGCGGTCGGCGTCGGAGGCCAGGGCCCCGTCGAGCAGGAGCTTGATCGCGACGTTTCGCTTGGTGGTCTGCTGGTAGGCGGCGAGGACGACGCCCTGGCCGCCGCGGTGGAGCTCTCGCTCGAGGCGGTAGCCGGGGATGCGGTCGTCGCAGACCGCGTCCTGGCCGGTCTGCTCACGCAGGACCTGCCCGAACTCGGCGAGCAGGTCGTCGTCGGCGTGATGGAGCGACGCCTCGTCCACGCCTATTCCTCCGCGTCGTAGACGCTCTCGATCTTCGTCACCACCTCGCGAAGGCGCTGGGCGACGCGGCTCTTGGCCCGGTAGACGTCCTGGGCCGTCAGGCCCAGCTCGTCGGCGACGTCCTGGGCCGAGCGGTTGTCCCGCGCGAGCATCTCAAAGATATGAACCGACTGGTCGCTCGTCTTGCTGACCTTGCGGAGCTCGTCGATCGCCTGGAGCAGGATCGTGCGCCGGCGTTCGACGTCCCACGCGTCGCTGGTGGTCTTCTCGTCGGGCACGCCGCCCACGAAGGTGACCCCCTGCTGCTCCTTGCGGACCGCCCGGGCGCGGTACTGCCCGGCGACCCGGGTCCGGAGAATGGTCAGCAGCCAGGACCGCAAGCGTCCGCGGTCGCGGTCGTACTTGTTCTCGCGGTACTCCTTGACAAAGGTCGCCAGGGTTTCCTGGGCGGCGTCCTGGGCGTCGGCCTCGCTGAGCCCGAGGCGGCGGGCGACGCCGATCATGATCGGGACGTACCGCCCGTAGAACGACGCCCACGCCTCGGCGTTGTCAACATCGTGCAGACCCTGGAGCAGGGCGGTGGTGGTCCGGGTCAGATCAAGCATCTCGCTCGGATTCTACGCGTTCTCCCTATGGGGTCCGAGACCCGCCCGCCCGCGGGTGCAACAATCCGGGGCTCTTGGCCGGAGTGGCGGAACTGGCAGACGCGGCGGATTCAAAATCCGCTGGCCGAAAGGTCTTGGGGGTTCGAGTCCCCCCTCCGGCACTTTCCGTATCTGTTGGGCGTCGGGCCTACCCTTGCCTCCCGGGCAGCGAGCCCCGAACTTCACCGATTGCCGGAGCCGAACGAGATGAGCGAGAACCCGCAGCAGCAGCAGGTCCAGGTCCGCTTCGACGAGTCGAAGATGGCCTCCACGTACGCCAACACGATCCGTTCGATGAGCACGGGCGACGAGGTGGTGCTGGACTTTGGCATGAACCTGCCCATGCAGGGCCCGAACAACGAGCCGATGATGATGATCACGGTCGGTTCGCGGGTGATCATGAACTGGGTCGCCGCCAAGCGTCTGGCGATGCAGGTGGGCAACGCCGTGCGTCAGTACGAGGAGCGCAACGGCGAGATCCCGCTGGGACAGCCGCAGGGTCCCGCGGGCGTCTGAGCGCGGTCGCGGGAAACATGACGGGAAGGGCGCCCGCGCGCATCCCCGTGCCGGGCGCCGGATGGGTTCGCAGGACGTGAACCCGAGCCGGGTCTCAGCTGTACGGAGAGCATGCGCATGAGCGTGACACAGACGGAACTCGCCAGAGAGGTCGAGGTCCACGCCGCCCCGATCCGCACGCTGACGACCGAGGTCGAGCGTGTGGTGGTCGGGCAGTCGGTGATGGTCTCGCGCCTGCTGATCGGGCTGCTGACGGGCGGGCACGTGCTGCTCGAGGGCGTACCCGGGCTGGCCAAGACACTGACGATCTCGACGCTGGCCAAGGCCGTGCATGCGGACTTTGCGAGGCTGCAGTTCACGCCCGACCTGCTGCCGGCGGACCTGATCGGCACGCTGATCTACTCGCCCAAGGACGGGACGTTCAGCCCGCGGAAGGGCCCGATCTTCGCCAATCTGGTGCTGGCCGACGAGATCAACCGGGCGCCGGCCAAGGTCCAGTCTGCGCTGCTCGAGGCGATGCAGGAGCGATCGGTCACGATCGGCGACACGACCTACCCGCTGGACGATCCGTTCCTGGTCCTGGCGACGCAGAACCCGATCGAGCAGGAGGGCACGTACCCGCTGCCCGAGGCCCAGGTGGACCGGTTCATGCTCAAGATCCGCGTCGGGTACCCGACCAAGGACAACGAGCGGAGCATCATCGACCGGATGGCCAGCAGCCAGCCGAAGATCGAGGTCAACCCGGTAATCTCGCTCGACGAGATCCGGGCGTCGCGGGCGGTCGTGGACCAGATCCATCTCGACGAGCGGCTGCGGGACTACATCGTGGACCTGATCCACACCACGCGCGAGCCGCAGGCCTCGGGGCTGAAGCTGGCGCGATTGATTGAGTTCGGGGCCTCGCCACGGGCGTCGATCGCGCTGGCGCAGGCGAGCCGGGCGCACGCGTTCCTGGAGGGGCGGGCGTTCGTGACCCCGTCTGATATCAAGGCGATCGCGATGGACGTGCTACGCCACCGCGTGGCCGTGAGCTACGAGGGCGAGGCCGAGAACGTGACGAGCGAGGACGTGGTGCGCACGATCCTGGACCACGTCCCGGTTCCCTGAGGGAGAAGCGGGCGGTGCTCACCGAAGAGTTGATGCGTGAGGTACGACGGCTGGAGATCCGTGCTCGGCGGCGCGTGAGCGATCTCTTCGCGGGTGAGTACCACAGCGCGTTCAAGGGCCAGGGCATCGAGTTTGCCGACGTGCGCGAGTACGAGCCGGGCGACGACGTGCGGTCGATCGACTGGAACGTCACGGCCCGGGCGGGCAAGCCGTTCATCAAGCGGTTCAGCGAGGAGCGGCAGCTCTCGGTCGTGCTGGTGGTGGACCTGAGCGCGTCGGGGCTGTTCGGCTCCGGGGACAAGTCCAAGGCACGGCTGATGGCGGAGATGGGCGCCGTGCTGGCCATGGCCGCGGCCCGCAACAACGACCGCGTCGGGATGATGACCTTCTCCGACCAGATCGAGCTGTTCATCCCGCCCCGCAAGGGACGCAACGGGCTTCTGCGGCTGATGCGTGAGCTGCTCGACGCCGAGCCCAGGGGGCGGGGGCGGGCGTTCGCCGATGCGCTCTCGACGCTGCGCGGCGTGCTGGACCGCCACTCGATCGTGTTCGTGATCTCGGACTTTCTCGATGAATCCTCGGGTGATCCGGACTGGGAGCTCCCGCTCCGCCTGCTCGCGCGCCGGCACGACGTGGTGGCGCTGCGGGTCTCGGACCCACGCGAGCGCCAGCTGCCCGCGATCGGGCTGATCGAGCTGGAAGACCCGGAGTCGGGCGGGCGGGTGCTGGTGGACACCTCCGGGCGATCGGGGCGGGCCAGGCGCCGGCGCGCGGCCGACGAGCACGAGCAGCGACTCCGGTCGATCTTCCGGCGCGACCGGGTGGACCTGGTCGATATCTCGACGGACCGTCCCTTTGCCGACGATCTGGCCCGGTACTTTCACCAGCGGGAGCGCCGCCGATAGTCATGCGGTTTGTGACGTCAGCCATTGTTCGTCTGTTTGTCCTCGGCACGCTCGCGTGTGCGATGACCGGCTGCGCTCGCAGCGCTGATCCCGGCGAGGGCGAGGCGGCGCTGGTCAGCGTGACACGTTCCGGTCCCGTCAGCCTCCGCGTCGAGTCGAGCCGCGACACGCTGCGCACGGTCGATCGGGTTGAAGTCCGCGTTTTGGTGACGCTCGGGGACGGCGCGACGCTGGACGAGCTGACCATCGATCCCGAGAGCGAGGGGTGGACGGTCGTCACCGACCATCGCGAGGCGCCCCGCGTGCTTGGTGACACGACGGATGTCTTGCACGTTCGTACGCTCACGCTCGAGCCGTTTCTTGAGGGGGACTACGCGATCCCGAACGTCAGCGCCGCGTGGTCGCAGGGCGAGCGCTCGGGCGTGGCGGTCACCGAGACGATGGCGATCACCGTGAACTCTGTGCTGGCGGAGGACGACACGCTGGAGATCGGCGGGCTTCGCGAGGCGCCCGCGCCGGTCGATGCCCGGGCCGGCACACAGGTCGCGCGTTGGGTCATTGCGCTCGTGGGCGCGGGAGCCGTTGCGCTGCTTATGGCCTCGATCAGCCTTGTCCTGTGGCTGAGCCGGGGGCGATCAGACCCGGCCCGCGCGATCGTCGCCCGCCTCGAGCGGGTCGCCGCGGGTTCGGCCGAGCCCGGCGCGGCCTGCGCCGAGGCCGCCGCGGCATTGCGGACAATCGCGCCCGCATCCGGCGCGAAGCGCACCCGGGACCTGATCGACCGGCTTGATGACGCCCGGTTCGAGCCGGGGGGGAGCGGAGCGGATCGCGCTCGGGCGCTCGTACGCGACGCGGTCGAGCACGCCCGGTCGCTGCTGACCAGACAGGGGGCGCGGACGTGATCGACGCGCTGACGTCAATCGACCGCTTTGCCTGGCCCTGGGCCTTTGCGGCACTGGCGCTGCTGCCCGTGCTGTCGCTGCTGTGGATGCGCCGATCACACCGCCCCAGCGCCCTGTATTCGGCGACGCAGCACGCGCGCCGGGCAGCCCCCTCGCTGCGCGTGCGCCTGGCGTGGCTGCCCGCGGCGCTGCGTCTGCTGTGCCTCTCGCTGCTGATCACGGCGCTGGCCCGCCCGCAATCCAGCGACGACCGGACCAAGAGCACCACCGAGGGGATCGCGCTGCAGCTCGTGCTGGACCGCTCGGGCTCGATGGAGGAAGAGGAAACGATCATCGACGGGCAGCGCGTGGACCGGCTCGAGGCCGCCAAGGCCGTGCTCGCGGAGTTTGTGGGTGGGAACGGCGATGACCTGGAGGGGCGTGAGGGCGACCTGATCGGGCTGATCGCGTTCGGGTCGTACGCCGACACGATCACGCCCCTGGCGCGGGAGCACGGACCCCTGCTGGAGCTGCTGGCGCAGATCGAGGCGCCCCTGATCCGCGAGGAGCGGGGTACGGCGATCGGCGACGCGATCGCGCTTGCCACCGCCAGACTCAAGCGGGCCGAGGACGAGCTGGCCCGCCGGCAGGCCGACGAGGGCAATGACGCGTTCGAGCTCAAGAGCAAGGCGGTTGTTCTGCTCACCGACGGGGAGAACACGGCGGGCACGGAAGACCCCCGCGCCGCGGCGGCGCTGGCGAAGGAGCTGGGGGTCCGGATCTACTGCATCGGCATCCGCGGCGGGGTGCGCCGGATGTTCATGCAGATGCAGCAGATCGACGAGGGGCTGCTGACGGATATCGCCGAGGCGACAGGCGGGCGGTTCTGGGCCGTGGACTCGGGGGACCAGCTCCGCGAGATCTACCGCGAGATCGACTCGCTCGAGAAGACGACCATCCAGCTCGACGAGCTGACGGACTACCGCGAGCGGTTCACACCCTGGGCTTTGGGCGCGCTCGCATGCCTCTGCCTGGAGACACTGCTGAGCGCCACGTGGCTGAGGAGGCTGCCGTGATGCTCGCGAACTTGTCCATACCCGCGCTGGATCAGTTCAACCTCGGCGCCCCGGTGTGGCTGCACGCGCTGTGGATCGCGCCGGTGCTCATGCTCATGCTCTCGATGTCGTTCCTCCGGACGCGGCGTTTGCTCACGAGGCTGGCCGACCCGGTCATGCTCGCGAGGCTCACGTCGAGCGTGAGCTGGCCCCGGCGCTGGGTCAAGGCGGTGCTGCTGAGCCTGGGCGCGGGCGCACTGGCGCTGACGCTCACCCAGCCCCAGTGGGGCGAGCAGAGCCGATCGGTCGAGCGGCGCGGGCGCGACATCGTCTTCGTGGTTGACGTCTCCCGGTCGATGCTCGCCCAGGACCTGGCGCCCAACCGGCTCGAGCGGGCCAAGGTCTGGATGAAGGACCTGGTCAACGCGCTCGACGGGGACCGGGCGGGCGTCGTCGCCTTCGCGGGCGCCCCGGTCGTCCGCAGCCCCCTGACAATGGACCGAGACTTCCTGTCGCTGGCGATCGACGAGCTCTCGCCCGACGCGGCGCCCCGGGGGGGCACGCTGATCGGCGACGCGATCCGCAAGACCATCAGCCAGGTCTTTGCGCTCGACCCGGATAAGGACGTCAACGACGCACGCTCGCCCTACCGGGACATCATCCTGATCACCGACGGTGAGGACCAGGACTCGTTCCCGGTCGAGGCGGCGCGAGCCGCGGGGGACCTGGGCGTTCGGATCATCGCGATCGGGATCGGCGGCAGCGGCGCCCCGGTGCCCGCGCGCGAGGACGAGGGCGGGCGGTACCAGACCTCAGAGGGTCACGTCGTGCGCACGAGCCTGAACGCGGAGGCGTTGGGCGAGATCGCCGCGGCGTCGGACGCGGGCGTGTTTCTCAATGTCGGCGATGGGACGATCTCGCTCGACGAGGTGTACAAGGATCTGATCTCCAGCGCCGAGCAGACCGACCAGGGCGTGTCGGAGTTCACGCGGTTCACGGACCGGTTCGTATGGACGCTGATCCCCGCGATCGTGCTGCTGGTGGTCGAGTCGCTGATCGGGCAGAGGAGGCGGAGGCGATGATCGCGATCGTGTTGCTCTCGAGCGTGTTTGTGATCCAGTCCGCCTCGGCGCCGGGCGAAGGGGTGGGCGCGCAGGCGCCCGGCGCCCAGGAGATCGAGACGCTCTCAGCCCGCCAGGGCGTGGTGAGGGCGGGCGAGCTGCTCGAGGCCGGCCTGCGTGAGCCGGCGCTCGAGTTGTACCGGCGCGCGGACCTGATCGCGACCGATCCGGCGGTGCGGTCCGTCGCCCGGTTCAACCTCGCCCACACGCTCTACGACGGGGCGCTCGGCGCCCAGATCCAGCAGGCGGATCCGCCCGCGAGCCCGGAGCAGATCATCGAATCGCTCCGCCAGAGCGAGCGAGCATTCCGCTCCTGCCTCGACATCGATCCGGGAGACATGGAGGCGGCCAGGAACGTCGAGCGGGTCCGGCGCCAGATCAAGGCGATCCAGGACACCGTCGAGCAGGCCAAGCGGCAGCAGGAGCAGCAGCAACAGCAGATGAACGACGCGGCGGAGCAGTTGGAAGATCTTGCCGACCAGCAGGAGCAGGAGAGCCAACAGAACGCGTCGCAGCAGGATCAGGCGCCGCAGCAATCGAGCGAGCAATCGCGGGCGGATCAGAGCCAGCTCAGCGAGCAGGCGCAGCGGCAGCTTGAGCAGCTCCGCGAGCAGGCAGAGCAGGCGGGCGACTCGGAGCAGGCGCGAGCGATGCAGGACGCGATCGAGAAGCTCCAGCAGGCGCGCGAGCAGCAGCGGCTGGCGAGCGAGTCTCTAACAGAGGGCGAGCAGGAATCGGCGAGCGAGCCGCAGAAGTCCGCGGCTGAGCAGCTGCGCGAGGCGGCCCAGCGCCTTCGGGAGGGCGCCCAGCAGGCTGGCGAGCAAGGTGAAGAGGGCAAGCAGGGCCAAGAGGGACAGGAGGGCGAGCCTTCTGAGCAGCAAGACGGCGAGCCTCTGGACAGCGCCGAGCCCGCGGACCCGACGGAGCAACGCGTGCAGGACCTGCTCGATAAGGAATCGATCCAGCGAGAGCTGCGGGATCGGAGGAGGCGGGCGCTGCTGCCCCGTCCTGTACCGGTGGAGAGAGACTGGTGAACCCGAAACGCTACATGTTTACGACCGCGTTGCTCGTGCTGCTCGCCCTCGGTCTGCCGTCGTACGCGCAGGCTCAGGATGAGGTCAGCGTGAGCGCGTCGGTGCGAAAGAACCGGATCTACATGGGCGATGAGCTGCTCGTCGAGGTGCTCGTTGAGGGCGCGGACAGCCCCCGCCAGCCGTCGGAGCCGAACGTTGAGGGCGCCTCGATGCGCTTGCTGGGCGGGAGCAACGTAAGCCGCAGCTTCACGATGATCGTCAATGGACGGCGCACCGAGCGGAGCACGAAGGGGTACACCTTCCAGTACTCGTTGACCCCGACGCGCCCGGGGCGGATCGTGATCCCCTCGATCGAGGTCGGGGTGGACGGGCGCACGTACCGGACGGAGCCGATCCTGATCGAGGCGATCGAGCCGCAGACCGATAACGAGTTCGCGCTCGAGATCGCGATCGACGAGGACCGGGTGTACGTGGGGCAGCCCGTGCGGGCGCGGGTGACGTGGTTCATCGCCGCGGCGGTCAACGAGTTCTCGTTCCTGGCCTCACCGATCCCGGAGGGCGTCGATGTGCACCTGCCCTCCGCCGGGCAGACGGGCAGCCGGACGATCGACTTTGAGCTGTTCGGCAGGCGGATCTCCGCGGTCCAGACCCGCGCACGACGCGGCAGTGTGGACTACCCCGTCCTGACCTTCGACATCACGCTCATCCCGCGTGAGACGGGGCGGCTGACCGTCGGCCCGATGAACGTTGTCTTCAGCCGACGGGACGCGATGCGTGTGCAGCGCCGCCAGTGCATCTCCAACGCGGTGGAGTTGAACGTGCTCCCGCTGCCAATCGACGGGCGCCCGTCGGACTTTGATGGGCTTGTTGGCGTGTACGACATCCGCGCGCAGGCGTCACCCACGAGCGTCGCCGTCGGCGATCCGATCGAGCTGAGCGTGACGATCTCCGGTCCCGAGCCGCTCACACGGATTGACGCACCAGACCTCGAACTCGACGCGGGGTTCAGCGAGTCGTTCAAGCCCTCGCCCGATGGCTGGCGGCGTCAGCCGGCTTCGGCGCCCGGGTACCGACGCTTCACCACGACCATCCGCGCGCGGTCAGACAGCGTGACCGAGATCCCTCCCATCCGCCTGCCCTACTTCGACGCGCGCACGGGCGAGTACAGCGAGGCGCTGAGCGAGGCGATCGAGCTCGAGGTCCGCCCGGTGCGCCAGGTCACCGCGGCCGACGCGATCACGGGACCTGGACGCGCTGCCCCCTCGCTGACGCGTTCGCTCGATCGGGCGCCGGGCGGGATCTGGGCGCTCGAGACCGATCCCGAGCGGCTGCTGAGCGCCGACGGGTTCGATCTTGTCGAACTGGCGAAGTCTCCGGTCACCATCGGCGCAGTGGGCGGCCCCCCGGCAATCTATGCGGGGGTGGTCGTCGCCGGCTTCGTCCGAAAGCGCCGGGACCCGGTGGGCGTCCGTCGGCGGCGGGCGATCTCGCACGCGCGGCGCGTGTACCGCTCGCGCGGCGCCGCCGAGAGCGTGCGCACGTTCACGGGCGCTCTGCTCGACTGCCCCAGTTCTAGCGTGACGGGTCGGGACTGCCTGGACCTGACCCCGAACCCCACCGACGACACGCGTCTGCTCGCCCGTACATTGTCGCTGGCGGAGGCCGGGCGGTTCGGGTCCGGGGAGGCGGCGGGCGAACCCGGCCGGGGCGAGCTGCTGGCGGCGATGCGCCGCATCGACCGGGCCTTTGACGCAAGGAGCGAGCGATGATCCGTGTGCTGATCGTCGCCCTGTGCCTGCTCTTTACCGTGCCCGGGGTCGCCCGGGGCGAGACCCCCACCGAGCTTGCGACGCGCGCGGGGGAGCTGGTGCGCACGGCGATAGAGATCCGGGGCGACGACCCGGACCGGAGCGATGCGCTGCTGCGGGAAGCCGTCGGGCTGTACCGGCTGGTGGAGCAGACCGACGAATCGCACAACGCCGCCCTTGAGCGCACACTGGGCGGCGCCAGCCTGATGCTCGGAGACACCGGGCGGGCGGTCTTGCACCTGCGCCGATCGCAGCGTCTGGACCCGACCGACGCCCGGACCCGCGAGACGCTCAAGCACGCGCGAGACCAGGTCCGTTCCGGGGTGGCCCCCAGCGCCGGCTCTCGCCTGCGAGAGGTCGCGCTGTGGTGGCGTGGGCGCGTGCCCCGCTCGGTCGTGCTCTACGGATCCCTGATCGCGTGGGGCGGCGCGTGGACGCTGGCCATCGCCCGGCGTGTGCGCCGCTGGGAACGTGGCGGGATCGCGATCGGCATTCTGATCGCCGGCGCCCTCGTTGGCGGCGGGACGCTCGCGAGCGAGCGGCTGCTTGACCGGGCAAGCCGCGAGGCGGTGCTCGTTGAGGACGGCGTGATGGCGCGCAACGGGCCGTCTGCGGACGTCTACCCCCCCACGTTCACCGAGCCCATGCGCGCGGGCGTCGAGCTTGTCGTGCTCGAGCGGCGCGAGGGCTGGGCCCGGGTCCGCCTGGCGAACGAGCAGGAGACGTGGCTGCCCGAGACGTCGATCGAGATGGTCACGCCAGAAACGGCGTCCTGAGCCCTACTCCGTGTCGAGCCGGAGCTCGGTCTCGATGTCCGCGGCCTTCTCCGCCTTCAGGCGGACCGTCACGCGATCGCCCCGGGCGCCCTCGACATAGAACCGGTGGATGACGCTGCTGCGTCCGCCGACGCCCGAGGCGAGCTGCACGCGGCCCGGCTCGTGGCGTGCCTCGCTGATGGTCTTGTCACGCCAGTTGGCGAGCGAGCCCGAGGCGACGACCTCGGCGCCTTCGAGCGTGATCAGGTCGTTGGTCCCGATCCCGCGCCGGGCGGTGATGGCCGTGCGAGTTGGGATGAGCTTGTCGTTGCGGACCTCGACGGTCACGCTCCAGAGGGCGCCGCCCTCGTGCTTGACCTCGACGCGCTCGAAGCTGAGCACGGGCATCTGGTCGGCGTGGAACATGGTGAAGGCGAAGTTGCGGTGGCACTCTTCTTCGAGCATGAAGGTGGGCGTGTTGCGCGACGAGTACTTGTTGAGCCCGCCGATGAGGACCTTGCCGTGCTCGGGATGGTCGTACTCGGTGAGCTGCTTGTAGGCCTGCCCGAACTGGAGCTTGTCGCGGAAGGTCCACATCTGCTCGTCGGAAGGACGCTCGTTGTCGCGCTGGAAGTACTTTCCGGCGGTCCACAGCTCGTTGGTGAAGCTGATGATGCCCAGGGTCTCGCCGGCCCAGGTGGCCTCGCCGCCGTGCACGTCGTAGAGGTCTTTGTGGATGATGAGGTAGTTGTAGTACGGGAGGAGCTGCTCGCCGAGGCGCCCGATCTCGTCGTACACGCGCTGGTCCTGCTGGGGGTAGCGGGACGAGAGGTACGACGCGCCGGGGCCGCGCAGGATCATGCCGCCCGAGTTGTGGTAGCTCTGGTACGCGGCGATGTTGGGGTGGTCATACACCCACGTCCCGATCGCGCGGGTCTCGGGGTTGGAGAAGGGGTAGGTCCCGGCGCCGTACTGGATGTAGTTGGGCTTCCAGTCGCCGGGCCAGTTGCGATTCATGTCATCGCCGCCGGGTCCGTCCTCGTTGGTGCGCCCGTCACCGTCGTTGTCGATGCCTTCCTGTCCCAGGCGGGTCCAATCGCCCTTCTCGTCGGCGGCGACGCGGGTGAAGATGCGGGGGTCGTCGCGGTCGCGCCGCCAGCGCCCGTCGGGGTCCTCCATCCACATCTGCGTGATGGAGCCGTCGCCGTCGAGGTCGTCGGGACCGTCCTCGTCAACCAGCCCGTCGCGGTCGTTGTCCACGGGGCGCTGGTTCCAGCGTGGGTAGTGCGGCGTGCCCTCCTTCGCGAAGAAGAACGCGCGCGAGTCGGGGTTCACACACGGAAGCATGTAGAAGGAATACGTGTCGAGGAGTTTGGTGAGGTCCTCGTTGACGCCGTAGGCCTTGGTGAGGTACCAGATGGAATAGAGGACGGTCTCGGCGCCCTGGATCTCGTTGGCGTGGATGTTGCCGTCGATCCACATCGCGGGCTTGGACTCGTGGGGACCCGTCTTCTTGCTGTTGATGATGGCCAGCCACATGTCGCGCCCCTGCCCGCTCTTGCCGATGGAACGGAGCTCGATCAGGTCGGGGTACGCCGCGGCGAGGTCCTTGAGGTGGCCCTCAAGCTCTGCGAAGGTGCTGTAGCGGTTGAACGGGATCTCGACCTTGCCCGGGATGTGGTCCTGGGCGAGGGAGGGCGCGGTCATGAACGCGGCAAGGCCCGCGATGATCAGGTTGCGTATGTGCTGCATATCAACGCCCCTCCTTCAGCTCGACGCGACCGGATCGGTCGCCGAACACGCCGGTGCGTGTGGTTACGTTGATGGTCTGGCCCAATTCGGCTCTGATGATCCACTCGCAGTCGGCGTGCCCGCCCGAGCCTTCGATGGTCCAGAACTGGTGGTGGCGGGGGCCAGAGACGATGGTGTCCGGCTCGACGTCGATGGATATGACGACGGGCGCCGTGCGCCGAGCCTTGGCGCCCATGGCGCTGCGCGTGGGCAGGAAGCCCGGGTTCGTCGCCCGGACGCGGACGCGCCACAGGCCCTGGCCCAGACGCTCGGCCTCGGGCTCGGACACGCTCAGGCTCGGCAGCTTGGCGAGCAGTGCCGAGACGAACTCGGCCTGTTGTTCCACGAGCGGTTCGAGCTCAGACGCTGGGGGGTTGACGCGGAAGCCCGGGGCGAAGCCCCCCACCTCGACCCTGCCCAGTTGCGGGTGGTCGATCTCGACCCAGTCGACGAAACCTTCGCCGTCGCGCTCTTCGTCCGAATACTGGAGCCATGCGAGTTCGTCCTTGTCGCCTTTGCTCTTGTCTTCCTTCTTGTCCTTGGTCTCGGCGTCGGGCTTGGCGCCCTCGGGCGTTGGCATTCCGGGGTCCTCGCCGCCCTGGGCGATGGCCATGACCCGGTTGCGCACGTCGTCGGGCAGCTGGCTCATCTGCTCCATGCGGCTGGCCTGCTCGTCTGGGGAGAGCGACTCGAATCCGGCCATCATCTCGCCCCGGTCCTCTTCGCTGGCGGTCAGGAACTCCACGATGAACTCGGGCACGCCCTGTTCGCGGAGGATTGCGGCCTCGTCCGGCGCCCGGGGCTCGGTGGGCTCCGCATCGGCCTTGGCGTCACCCTCCTCCTTGTCCCCGTCTCCGTCATTCTTGACCTGATCGGGACGCACCCAGACGGGCGTCGAGAAGGACCAGACCCCGAAATCGGTGTAGAGGTAGCTCACGAGCGAGCCGTCGGTCTCGCCCGCGGGCGCTTCCTTCATGCCCGTGATGTCGGTGAACGCCTTGCCGATGGCCTTGTGCATCGGTTCGTCGCCCTTCTCAAGCCCCTCGGGCATGCGCCCGGACGGGTCGAACTTGCCCACGGCGGGCGCCTTGACGAGGTTGTCGTGCGGCCCGTACACGAGAGCGGCAACGATGTTGTCGTGCTTCAGGAGCCAGTCGATGATGGCGCGGGTCTCGGGCTCGCTGGTGGTGTAGAGCCCGCCGCCGTCGGCGTGCTCGTCGTAGTGGCTGGGGAAGTTCATGTCGAGGTTGACGCCGCCTCCGGCGCTGCCGCCGGGGCCGTCCTCGTTGAAAGCGCCGTCGTTGTCGTTGTCGATGCCCTCGATGAGCATCGCGTGGGTGGCGACCTCGCCGTCCTCGCCCTTGGGCTTGCGCATCAGGCGGGGTTCGACGTCGTCGATCACCCACTCCGCCGTCAGGCCCGACGAGGGCGAGGGGTTGGCGATGCGCATCATCGTGATGAGCCCGTCGGCGTTGAGGTCGTCGGCGCCGTCCTCGTCGATCCGTCCGTCGTGGTCCGCGTCACCCGGCGTTCGCGTGCGTCCGAACTCCATCGACGGGGTTCCGCCGAGCCAGCCCGACGCGTCCGGGCTCAGCTCGTGGATCACGTAGAGGGTGTGCGTCTCGAGCAGCCCGCGGTGGTCGCTCAGGATCCTACCGGTGACGGCGCCGGCCGCGTCGCGTCCGATCGCGTGCTGCCCCTGCACACCCGCAACGAGCAGCAGTGCGGGGCGTTGGTCGCGCGATCGCCCGAGGGCATCGGCGCCGGGCTTGCCGAGCGTGGTCACCTCAATGGCGCGCCCGCTCCGGCTCGTGCCGATTGTGGAACGCTCGGACCAGTCCTGGGCGGTCGCGGGCAGCGTGAGCATCGTCGCCGCCGTGAGGGCGGCCAGCGAGGGCGCCCCTCTCTTGAATCTCATCATCGGTGGTCGCCTCTCGGGCTGGGTCTGAACTCGCCGGCGGGGTCGTCCGCTCGAAGCCCCGGCCGGGTCAGCCAAGATAGCGACCCTCCGGCGGAGTCTGGCGTGCCTCAGCCTACAGAGCCCAGAATCTGGCCTCTGGCGCTCCTGAGGCGGTTTTTTTCGGACATCCACGCTGCCATCCCCTGCAGGAACTGGCATTGGGTCATCCGGAGGGTTGAAGATTCTGATAAGCTGGGAAACGGAGGAGTTCATCGATCCGGTGTCACGACGCCACCCTCACAGGACGGGAGGACCGCTCATGATCGGAGACAAGTCACTGCGTTGGCAGGCGCCGATGAGCGACAGCCAGCTGGAGCTCAAGCCGACGTTCCGGGCCGACGTGGACCAGTCGGGCGACTGGTATGTCTGGCGGCGTCTGGGGGCCAACGGCTGGGCCACGCTCAGGCGGTGCGAGTGCCGGGATTCAGCGCACCGCCAGGCAGCCGTGCTCAACGAGACGATGGCACAGAACGGGTCGTGAACAATCGCCGCGAGGCGCCCGCATCCCACCTCGGCAAGCCGACGCCGCGGCTGATGAGTAGCCCGGGCTCGGGGCGGGGCGTATGATGCCGGTTGAATCACGAACCGGGCGCCGGTGGTTTGGAACAAACCATGCAACGCCGGGCACAACACGCGGGTGTAGTTCAGTGGTAGAACGTCAGCTTCCCAAGCTGAATGTCGTCGGTTCGATCCCGATCACCCGCTTTGCCAAGGTCTCGCTGCGGGGGTGACCCGGCCCCGCCCGAAGCCGATCGCGGCGAGCACAACGACCGTTACTCCTCGACGCGCAGCATCCGCCGGATCTCGTCGGTTTTGAACCCGAGCAGCTTCGGGCGGACGACGCCACGGAGCGCTGCGACGTCGTACAGCTCCTGAACTACGCCCTCGATGCGGAGCGTGTGCTCGGTGGCCCCTGAGTCGAGGCTGATCACGTGCAGGGCGCACCGAGCGTCGGCGTCGCGTGAGCGCAGACCCTCGTCCAGCGGCAGGCCCTGGAATGTCCGGTTCTCCCGAGCCGCGGACAGACCGACGACGACATGGCGTCCCACGAACGTCATGCCGCGCGCGAACCCGGGGCAGAAGGCCACCTCCTCAAACCGACCCGAGGCCAGGTCCACGTAGCCGAAGAACCCCGTCCCCGTGTTGAGCAGCCAGACCCGCCCGGGGAAGTCCGGGTGCACCCGAGGAGAGTGCGGCATGCTCAGGTCCTCGGCGATCACCGCGTTCGTGCGCACATCCATGAGCAGCCCGCCGCCCAGGCGCCGGTCCCGCCAGCCATCGTTGACGTCCGACCGGCTTACGGCCGTGACGTACGCCGGGTCTTTCGTGGTCGGATCCTGCGCGAGTCCGTTGAGGTGGCAGCGGTCCTCGGGGACGAGCGCGCTGATGAAGGGGGGGCGCCACACCGGCCTGAAGCTGTGGGTGTCGCTGACCGTCGCGAGGCAGTTGAAGAGCGTTGCCGCGAAGACGGGGCGTCCGTCGGGGCCGCACTGGATGTCGTGGGTGTCGATGTCACCGGTCGTGTGCCCGGTAGTGGGCACGTAGAGCGCGTCGTAGCCGTCGGGCGTCGCGCCGCCGTGGGGAACGAAGTTCTCGAGACGCCAGAGCTGGTACAGCGAGGCCATCCACAGCGTCCGAGCGTCGTCGCTGGCGTGCAGGCCCATGCACCGGTTGAAGGTGCGCTCGAAGACGCTGAGCCTGCCGTCGGGCTGGAGCCCGACAAGGAACAGCTTGCCCGCCTGGTAGGTGCTGAAGCCGAGGCTCACCCGCTCGCGGTCCATCCACGCGGTCATGTGCCGGGATGCGGTGAGGGCGAGTTCCATGCGCAGATCCTCCGAGAATGTGCGTCGATCGTAACCGCTCGGGGCAAACCGGCGCCTCGCCCGCGCGACGCACTCTCAAGCCGCTCCCCACATGCGGCCTGGGCTCTGCCGATGTGAGATCGCTGTATCCTCTCTCCATTGCTCAGGATCGAGGACGATCAGAGTCTGATTGAGAGGATGGACACTATCAGCGGCCAAGTCGCCATGCCCGCGCAACCGATCGTGGCGATCCGGCCCGAGGGCGTCATCGGCGCGATCGAGACGCTCGGCAGCGGGTTCCTGTCTCACCCTGGCAACGGCGCCCTCAGGAAGAAGCTCGGCGCTGGCGACCTCTCGGCTTCGGACTACCACCGGCAGCTGGTGCGGGTGGTCTACCGCGTGCTGTTTCTCTTGATCGCGGAGGAGCGAGACCTATTGCACCCGCCCGGCGCCGAAGCCGGAGCGCGAACCCGGTACGCCGCCGACCTCTCGGTGGGGCGGCGCCAAGATAACTCCGCCGCTGAACGCGACCCAGATGGCGCCGATCTCTGGGACACCTTCTGCCGGGTATCGACAGCACTCGCGACACCCGGTGGGGATCCAGAGCACGGCCTGGCGTGCCTTGGCTCACGGTTCTGGTCGATGGACGCGTGCGCAGACCTGCAAGACCCCTGCGCTGATCGGGCGATGCTTCGGAACGCGGACTTTCGAGGCGCGGTCCGACTGCTCGCGTTTGAAGAGCAAAGCGGCGTGCCACACCCGATCGACTTCCAAGGCCTGGCGCCCGGGCGGCTCGGCTCGATCTACGAGGCGATTCTTGAGCGGCGGCCCGAAGTCGATCCGCGGTCCGGGACGTTTGCGCTCCGCGCGACAAGCGGGAGCGAGCGAAGCTCCACCGGCTCGTTCTACACACCCCCGGTGCTCGTCGAGCATCTGCTCGACTCGGCGCTCGATCCGGTCGTCGAGGACTGTCTCGCGAGCGCACGCCAGATCGCGATTGAGGCCGGCGAAGACCCTGACGCGGCCGCAGATCGGGCCCTGCTCGGGATCCGCGTCTGCGACCCCGCCTGCGGCACGGGACACTTCCTGGTCGCCGCCGGGCGCCGGCTCGCCCGCACCCTCGGCGCCATCCGCTGCGGAGGGGCCGATCCTGATGAACAGCGGCGGGCGATCTGCGACGTCGTCCGGAACTGCCTCTACGGCGTTGACCGGAACCCGATGGCCGTCGAGCTGTGCAAGATCGCGCTCTGGATGGAGGCGGGCGTCCCCGGCGCCCCGCTCTCGCAGATGGACGCGTGCATCATGGTGGGCGACTCGCTGCTCGGGACGACGCCCTCGCTGCTGGCGGAGGGAATCCCGGATGCGGCGCTTGCAGCACTGCCCGGTGACGACCGCAGGGTTGCCAGCTACTACCGCAGACGCAATAAGCGGGAGCGCCGGGGTCTGCGGGCATCGGGATCGGCTCCGCTTCACACGGACGCCACCCGTGAACTCGCCTCGAACGAGACCCCCGAGCACACCCGCCTGCTCGCGGACGCCTGGTGCGCGTCGTTCCTTTGGTCAAAGCGCGACACCGACTCACCCGGCGCGTTGCCCGGCTATCCGGGTCGATGGGATGCGATCACGGAGCGGGTCTTTCGGGCGATCCGGAGCGACCCGGACTCGGTCCGTCCGTGGGTCCTTGACGAGATCCGGCGCCTCGCCGGCGAGCACCGGTTTTTCCATTGGCGCCTTGCGTTTCCCGGGGTCTTCACCCAGTCTCAAGATGAGGCGCCCGGGTCTTCGCCGGGATTCGACGTCATCGTGGGTAACCCGCCGTTCCTGAACCAGCTCGAATCGTCCACGGCGTCCGATCGGGGACCCGCCGCGATCCTGCGCGCCCGATCGGGCGGGGCGATCCGAGGCTACGCGGACGTGTCCGCGGCGTTCCTGCTCCTGTCAGTCTCGATCACCCGGCCGGGGGGGCGTGTGGCGCTGGTGCAGCCGCAGTCGCTGCTGGCCTCGAAGGACGCGGGCCCGGCTCGGGCAGAGGTTCTCCGGCACGGAGCGCTGTGCTCATTGTGGGTCTCGAACGCGCATGTTTTCGACGGCGCCAGTGTCTTCACCTGCGCTCCCACGATCCACGTTGGCGGACCGCGCTGCCGGGCGCTGCGCCGATCTGCTGGGCGCGAGTTCCGTCCTCTTCTCACGATTGAGATCGATACCGATGCGCTCGCACAGGAGGAGACCTGGGCCCATCTGGCCGCGGCCTCGATGGGCGTTCCAGAGATTCGTGTCGCGTCTGCCGCGCTCGTGGGCGACATGGCGAGTTCGACCGCCGACTTCCGGGATCAGTACTACGGGCTTGACGGATTCCTGGTCGAGGACGCGCAGCTTGAGGGGCGTTCTGGCGCCCGAGACGCTTCCCATCCTCCCCTCGTGACCACCGGCCTGATCGATCTGGCCCAGTGCCGATGGGGAACCACCGTGACGCGGATCCTCAAGCGCCGATGGCAGGCCCCTCGGATCGACCGGGCCCGGATGAACGCCCAGGGAACGCTCGGGGCGTGGATCGATCAGCGGCTGATCCCCAAGGTCCTGATCGCTACGCAGACGCGGGTGGTCGAGGCGTTCGTGGACGCCGACGGGCGGTACGTCCCGAGCATCCCGCTCATCTCGGTCTTCCCCGAGCATCCCGAGCAGATCTGGAGGCTCGCCGCGGCGCTCGCGTCCCCGGTATGCTCGGCGCTGGCGATGCAGCGGTACGCCGGCGCGGCCCTGCACGCCGACGCGATCAAGCTCTCCGCCAGGCAAGTGCTAAAGCTCCCCCTGCCATCGGACGCGTCCGCGTGGAGCGATGGAGAGACGGAGTTCCGCGGCGCGCAGCTGTCCGGCTCGGACGGCGCCCGGGCGGAGCGCCTCATCCGGTTCGGGGCCGCGATGTGCCGGGCGTATGCGCTCTCGACGGATGACACGAACTCGGTCACCCGCTGGTGGGAGCGCCGTGTTGGGATCGCGTGAGTTTGACCTTCTGACTCGCGCCCGACCCTCCGCGCCGATTCACCCACAACAGTGTGGTCAACCGCACAGAGGTCTTGGGCGTTCTGAACAGCGGTCGCCGCCCACGGGCGTCTGAGGGATCGGAGAGGGCCTCTCGCTGCGTCGCTGCTCGCTTGCATTGCTTCTCGCCGCGCCGCTCACGCTCGCCGTTTCGGGCGTGAGCGTGCAGTGTCTCCCGTGCTCGGTGCTCTTCCTCTCCGAGTCTTAATCGATGCAGGACTCGGCGAACTGGGCGCCGCCCGCGGGGCTCTTTGATTTCTCCGACATTCTGGCGTTTATCGCGGACTTCCACCTGGGCTGCCCCTAGGCGCCCGGCGCGGACACCCGAACCGCACACCCCGAGCGCAGCGACTCGAGTTCCGCCTCGATCGTCCGCGTGACGCGCACCGCCTCGTCCATGGTCGCCAGCCCGGCGCAGTCCCCAGACCGCAGCGCGTGAACGACCGATCGGGCCTGCGCCTCCCAGCCGGTCTCGGCGCGCAGCGCGGGGCGGCGCTGCTCTCCGTCCACGAGCAGGCTCAGGGGCGGGTCGTGGGCCAGATCGAACTCGGCCAGGGCGCCCTCGAACTCCACGACGAACCGCATCCGGAACGCCGCCGCGGGGTCGCTCAGCCAGCCCCCCTCGGCCGTGACCATCGGCGACGCGTCGCCCCCGAACGCGTAGCTCGTGAGCAAATGCCCCGGGCGTCCGATCGAGCGGACCTCCGCCGGGGCCCCAAGGCAGCGGTGGACCGTGTCCACGTCGTGGATGTGCAGGTCGAACAGCGCGTCGCCCGAGCGCGAGGCGTCGGCGTAGAACGACGACCACCCGGGTGGCGCCCCGAGGCGCTCGAATCGGGCGCTGAGGACTCGCCCGTGTCGCCCGGACCGGATCAGCCCGGGCAGCAGATCCCACCCGGGCCAGTACCGGACGCACATGGCCGGGACGCACAGACGATCGACCGTCCGGGCGTGCGCGCCCAGACGCTCCACGTCAGCAGATGAGATCGCCACCGGCTTCTCAACCAGCGCGTGCCTGCCCGCATCGAGCGCTCTGATCGCCAGATCCACGTGCGTGTCGGTCGGCGTGCAGACACAGACGAGATCGACCCGATCGTCGTTGAGCAACTGATCCGGGTCGGTCGTCGCGTTGACCTGGCTCGGATCGAACAGGGGCGCCTCGGCGCTCTCGATGACATTGCCCCCGCGGGCCGGGCGACCGTCGAGGCGGTCCGCCTCTGCGTCACACACGGCGACCACACGGCACCCCTCCACCTCCGAGAACGCGCGCAGGTGTGTCGCGCCGATGAACCCCAGCCCGATCACACCGACACCGATCTCGCGATCGCCGTTCAAGTTGTACGCCTGCGATGGCTCATGGAGCACAGACTATACCGGGCGACGCCGTCCGATCACGGCTGGGGAACTCAGGGCGACTCGCCCCGCTCACGCCAGGCCTTGAGCGTCTCGCCCTCCTGATCGGGCGTGATCCCGGGCAATCGCCCGCCGGGCGCGTAGACGAAGCCTCGCGTCTTGGCTTCGCCTTCCCGCCACCCGTCGAACCACGCGAGCGTGTCGCGGACGGTCTCTGCAAGCGGGCGGGTCACGAGCCCCGCGGCCGCGGACATCTCCAGGCTCGTCGAGTGAAACCCCGAGTACTCGCCCGCGGGCGGGAGCCACACGGGCATCTGCACCCACCCGTTGATGCCGCGGGCGCTCAGGAAGTCGGCGTTCACCCAGGTGAACTCGGCGTCCGAGCCCGTGACTTTCTTGCACGTGTCGAGCAGGCGCCCGATGGTCATCGCCTCGCCCACGGGCCCGTTGGTGTTGTAGGTCCCGAAGCTCCGATCCTCGACCGTCTTGAGCATGAACGCGGCGACGTCGCGGGCGTCGATGAACTTGATGGGATGCTCCGGCTTGCCCGGCGCCAGCACGTCGCCGCCCTCGCGCACGCGGTAGGGCCAGTAGGTGAAGCGGTGCGTGAAGTCGCGCGGGCCGACGATCAGCCCGGGACGCAGGACCGTGGCCCGCCCGGGGAAACACCTCTCCGCCGCGACCTCTGCGCGGGCCTTGACCGCGCCGTACCGCGACATGTCGTAGGGCAGCCGATCGATCCTGTCGGCCACGTCGTCGGGCATCGTCGCGACGGGGTCGCCCTCGCGCTGCTCCTTGCCGGTCGTGCTGGCGTACGCCGAGAGGCTTGAGATGAACTGGTAGCGATCTGCCGCGTCCTTGAGCAGCGCGGCGCTGTTCTCCACCCACGTATGCACGCTCGCGGTGTCGATCACCGCGTCCCATCTTCTCCCGCCCTTGACCGCGTCCTCCAACGGCGCCAACCCCGGCTCGACGTCCACGATCCGGTTTCCCTCGATCAGCTCCAGATCCGGGAACATCTCCTCCCGGTTGCCGCGGTTGAACAGGGTGATCTCATGCCCGCGCGCTCGGGCAAGCTCGATGAACTGGGGGCCGAGCATCCCCGTCCCACCCAGGAACAGGATTTTCAGCGGTTTGGAAACTGGTCGGTTCATCATCATCCCCTGCGCTGTGGTGATCAGTCCCGTCCCTGCCAGGGCCGCAGCGCCCGCGGCGGACTGGGCAAGGAACTCTCGTCGTGTCTGTGCCATGGCTTGCTCCTCGAGTCGTGTGGTCTCACGTTAAAGGTCTCACTCCGGCCCGCTGACGCTCACGCCAGCCCAGCCATCCCGCAACCCCCAGCCCGATGGCGCCAAGCGGAATCGCCACCGCCCCCGCAGGGAACGCGAGCACGGCGCCGAGCTTGTCCGCAAGCGTTCCGACCGTGTCCCCGCCCCGGTAGACAAACGTGTCGATCACGCCCTTGGCCTTGTATTTTTCGTCGCGGCTCACCACTGTGAACAGCGTCTCCCGGGCCGGCTTGGAAAGCGCAAAGTTACTCGCCCGGCGCGTCGCCTCGAAGACCGAGACAACCGCGAGCGTGGGCGCCGCCAGCAGCGCCGCAAAGCCGATGATCGTGACCAGGGGCGCGGCGGCCAGAAGAGCCCCCACGCCCAGCAGTCGCATCAACCGCCCGGTCAGCAGCAACTGGATCACGACGGTCAGCGTCTGGCCAGCCAGCTCGATGCCGGCGAAAACCCCGGCTCGGGCGTTCACGCCCTCCACGGCCGCGCCGACGATCCGCATCTTCTCGAAGTACAGCAGCGTCGAGAGGATCGTGTACAGCATCACGTACGCGCCGATTCCCGCCAGGTACGGGCTCCGCACAACGTCCAGCAGCCCGCGCCACGGCGCCCCGCCCACCCGCTGATCCCGCAGCGCGGCGCCCGCGTCGCCCCGGCGCGCGAAGACGCCCGCGATCTGGGCCGCGCACTCGATGAGCACGATCGCCCCAACCATCAGCCCGGTCGGGCCAACGACACTCGACAGGCGCCAGGCCAGCGCCGAACCCGCGATCGCGCCCAGCGTCCCCCCCACCCCGATGAAACCGAAAAGTCGCTTGCTCTGCTCCAGCGTGAACGTGTCGGCCATGAGCGCCCAGAACACGCTGATCGCCATCAGGTTGAACACGCTCAGCCACACATAAAACACCCGCCCGACGGCGCCCCCCGCGTCCTGCCCGCTCACCAGCAGCAGCGTGAACACGAGCAGGCACGCGATCGCGATCCGGTAGACCAGCGGGACAAACACCCGGCGCGCCAGACGCGCCACGAGCCACCCGTACCCGATGTTCGCGACGAGCATCACGCCCAGCGTGGCCAGGAAGAGCACGCGCAGGCTGTCGACCCCCCCCTCCAGCCCCAGCGCCTCGCGGAGCGGGCGGAGCAGGAAATAGCCGAGCATCAGACAGAAGAAGTACGCCGCGGCCAGCAACGCCGGCGTCTGCTCACCCTCCTCAAAGTCGGTCAGTCGTGCCAGCCAGCCACCCGCCATGCGGCGTACTCCCAAACCGGTCCCCACGGCGGTTCTGCTCATACCCCAGATTCGCCGGGGGGTTGCATTGCAACTGCGTGCGATCGAATGCACGCTCCCCATGCCGTTCCGAGTAGATAGACTGGTCGCGCTTATTGGAGAACGTGTTGCCCCCACCGCTTCTCAGTCTTTCATCCGCACTCGTCTGGGTCATTCCCGCACTCGCGGCGCCGCCGACGGTGCTCAAGACCTCCCCCGAGCACGGGCAGGCGGGTGTTGATGCGCAGCTCACGCGGCAAATCGTCGCCCGCTTCGATACGCCCATGCGGGCGGGCAGCCACTCATGGGTCGGTGGCGGGCCGATGTTCCCCAAGATCCGCGGTCAGCCCGGATGGCCCGATCCGCAGACCGCCGTGCTCCCCGTCACGCTCGAGCCCGACCACGATTACGTGCTCAGCCTCAACGGCGGCGATTACCACAACTTCCGCTCCGCGCGGGGCGAACCACTCGAACCCCATCAGATCGCCTTCAGCACGCGCGCAATGCCCACCACGCCCGAGATCAACCGCGCCGCGCTCGACGCGCTTCGTGACGCGGTCCTGCATCATTACAGCTACCGCGACCGCCTTGGCGTGGACTGGGACGCTCACCTTGACGCGCTCAAGGCCGACATCGTCGCCTCCGACTCGACGCTCCGGCTCGCCACACGCCTCGCCGACGCGCTGGCGCCGGCTCAGGACATCCACATCGGCGTCCACCTTGATCCGTGGACGTTCGGCACACACCGTGCTCGTCCCGAGCCGAACTTCAGCGGGCGTGTTCTGAGCCACGCGATCCCGGGCCTGACCAAGCACAGCGACGCCGTCCTCTCCGCCCGCCTCGACGAGCACACTGGCTACCTCCTTGTCACCACCTGGGGCGCGGACACCGAGCCGGGGGCGGTCGCCAAAGCGGCGCTGGGCGACCTGCTGGACGTGGACCGTCTGATCATCGACGTCCGCCCGAACGCCGGGGGCGACGAGCTGCAGGCCCGGACGCTCGCCGCGTGCTTCGTGTCAGAGCCGGTCGTGTACGCGACGAACACCAGCATCGACCCCGATCGCCCGGGCGAGTTCTTGGGTCCATACGACCGGGTGCTCGAGCCGGAGGCGGTGACCGACCGCTTTGAGGGCGAGGTCGTTGTGCTCATGGGCAAGCAGTGCATGAGCTCGAACGAGGCGTTCCTGCTGATGATGCGCGCCGCCGGAGCGGCGCTCGTCGGGCGGGCATCCTTCGGCGCCTCGGGCAACCCCCGCTCGTACGACCTGGGCCAGGGCATCCGCGTCACGCTCCCCTCCTGGCGGGCGATGACCAGCGAGGGAGACCCCTTCGAGGGTGTGGGCATCCAGCCCGACATCGAGGTCGCCCACGCCCCCCGGGCGGGCGGGCGGCGGGACCCGGTCCTTGAGGCCGGCCTCCGCGCGTTCGAGGCCCGGAACCCTTGATCCCGGGCGGCCGAAATTCGGACGTGGCGTGGGCCTTGCCAGACGTCGCACCCTGCCCAGACTGGCGCCCTGGGCACGCGTGGCGTGCCTGAGGTCCACCCTCGGGCTTCTCCATCCGATCTTCTGTACACGCCCGGGCCGCGCTGCGCCCGCATGGAGCATTGATGGGGCATACCCGCGCCAATCCAGCACCCTCGGACCAGTCCTTGCCGACCGAGGTTCGGTTTGACGACGGCATGGACGAGGGCGCGCTCCTGGACATGATCTCGGGCATCGAATCCCGCCTGGGCGATCTGCGTGACGCCACTCTCGCCCTGCCCGAGCTCGACGCTCCCCCGCCCCCGCCCAGCCAGGACCGGATCATCGAGACCGTCCAGAGCCCCGAGCACGCCGCCAGCCTGACACGGCGCGAGGAGCTTGACCGGCGCGAGCGGGACATCAGCGAACGCGAGCAGCTGCTCGTGGCCCAGACCGAGCGCATCGATCACGAGTGCCGCCAGCTCGAGCAGGCCAGGGTCCTGCTCACCGAGCAGAAGGAGGCCTACGCCCAGCGCAGCATCGCGATCCGCGAAGCCCGCGAGGATCTCGAACGGCGCGCCGCGGAGCTTGCTCGGCGCGAGGCCGAGCTCGAGCGGCTGCGGGTCGTGCTCACGCAGCAGCAAGACGACATGGAGCGCGACAGCGAGCAGTACGCCCAACTCCAGGGAGATATGGCCGCGCTCTTCGAACGCCTCTCCGAGGCCGAGGCCCACGCGATCCAGAACGCGACCTCGACCGACGGTAGCCCGGAGCTCGAGAGCCGCTGGCGATCACTCGAGCAGGAGTGCACGCGCCTCAAGCGCGAGCTCTCGACGACCCGCAAGACGCTGCGTGACACCGAGTCTCAGAAGAAGGACGCCTCGTTCGATCCGGCGCCGATGCGGATCGCGGTCACCCGGCGTGGGCGCGCCTCGGGCGTGCTGTGCGCCGGCTGGCTCGTGGGCGCCGCCCTCCTGGCGATGGGCGCCATGCTCGGGCTGCTCGCGGGCATGCCCGGGGCCGGTGTGTCACTGCTGGGCGGGGTCTTCGCGGCCTACTTTGTCGCGGCGTCCCATGTCGCCAAGCGGCTCGTTACCCCTTCGACGATCGCCTTCGCCATTCTCGCCTCGACCTTTGGCCTCTGGATCCCGATCTGGACCGAGGGCATCACCGAGGCGCTCGCGCTCTGGAACGTGCCGCTGAGCTTCGTCCCCAGCGTCCTGCACGCCACGACGCCCCAGGCGATCGCGATCCTGACCTCCGGGTTGGTGATGGCCTGGGCGATCTTCCTGGTCACGTCGTCGGCAGCGAACTTCGGCGCGGCGTTCATGGCCACCCTGGTCGCCACGCCCATCGCGCTGGTGCCGCTTGGCCCGGTCCCCCTCGTCATCGCCGCAGTTCTCTGGAACGCGATCATCGCCACCGCCCTGACCCGGTGGGCGTTGAACGCGGTCGACGAGGAAAGCTCGGCCCCGCCGACCCTTCCCCCGCTGGGCAACGTCCCGCGCCGCCCCGCCGTCTGACCGCGGGCCCGCGCCCTGCTAGGCTCTCTGACCCTTCCCAGGGACGGAGAAGCCACGCATGGAATCCTTCCGCGGCCCCAGGCTCGCACGCGAGATCGTCCGCCCCCTCCCCGTGGACCGGCTCACCCGCCCGTTCCTGGACTTTGCGCGGTTCGGCGCCGCCGGCGGCATCGTGCTCATGCTGGCTGCCATCGCCGCGTTCGTGATCGCCCAGACCGATCTCTACGAGGCCTACCACGAGTTCTTCCTGCACGTGATCACGATCGGGCTCGACGACTGGGTCATCGACGTCCCGATCGGCAAGTCCGTCAAGCCGCTGACGCTCGAGCTGTTCATCAACGACGCGCTGATGGCGGTCTTCTTCCTGTTCGTCGGGCTCGAGATCAAGCGGGAGCTGCTCGTGGGCGAGCTGTCGAGCCCGCGGAGAGCGGTGCTGCCCTTCGCCGCGGCCGCGGGCGGGATGCTCGTGCCCGGCGCCATCTACGCCGCGATCAACTGGGGCAACCCGGACACGATCAACGGCTGGGGCGCCGCCGTCGCGACGGATATCGCCTTCGCCCTGGGCGTGCTGATGCTGCTGGGCAAGCGTGTGCCCGCGGCGCTCAAGGTCTTCCTGACCTCACTGGCGATCGTGGACGACCTGGGCGCCCTCGCGGTCATCGCGATCTTCTACACCGAGCAGCTCGATCTTGACGCGCTCCGCAACGCCGGGATCGTGCTCGCCATCCTGATGGCCTGCAACCTGCTGGGCGTGAAGAAAATCCTCCCCTTCCTCCTGTTCGGCATCCCCCTGTGGTACTTCGTGCTCGAGTCGGGTGTGCACGCGACCATCGCGGGCATCCTCCTGGCCGCGACCATCCCCGCCCGCCAGCGGATCAACCCCGACGCGTTCCTGGAGTCCAACCGGAACGCGATGGACGTGTTCGAGAAGGCCACGACGCAGGTAAGCGACGTGCGCCGCAACCGCGAGCTGATCGCCGCGGCCCGCACCATCGAGCTCAACTGCGAGCACATCGAGCCCCCGCTGCACCGCCTGGAGCACAGGCTCGCGGGTCTGTGCGCGTTCGTCATCATCCCGATCTTCGCCTTCGCCAACGCGGGGGTTCACGTGGGCGCCGAGACTGACCTGAGCAACCGCGTCACCCTCGGCATCATCGCGGGCCTCGTCCTGGGCAAGCCCATCGGTGTCATCGGCGCGTGCTTCATCGCCGTCAAGCTCCGCTTGGGCGAGCTGCCCCGGGGCGTGACGTGGCACCACATCCACGGCGCCGGCTGGCTCGCGGGCATCGGTTTCACGATGTCCTTGTTCATCGCCAACCTGGCGTTCAAATCATCGCCCCAGCATCTGGACGAGGCCAAGATTGGCATCCTGGGCGCCTCGATCCTCGCCGGGATCATCGGGCTCGGCGTGCTCCTGCTCACGACCAAGGCGCCAAAGTCAGACGAGCCGGAGAAGGGCGAGAAGCAGTGACTCAGTCGGTCGCCGGGTCGAAGTACTCGTCGATCGGCTCGCCGCGGTAGACGAACGGGCGGGTCTGGAAGCGAGAGTGCTCGAGCAGGATGCGGGGCTCGACGCCCTCGTGGGATCCGAGGTAGGTCTCGATCAGCTCCTCGCCGGTCGAGATCCACCGGGCCGAGCCGTCGGCGAAGGCCATCTGCAGCCCGTCCTCGCCGTGGTTGTTCCACTCGTTGGGCCAGTTCGACTCGCCGTCCAGGCGCCCGGGGATGCCCAGCTGCGCCCCCAGCGGGCTCAGCTCGTCGTTGTCGTTGTCCAGCACCAGCAGCGTGCGCGAGGGGAACCGCGTGTTCCGCTGCGTCTTGATCACACCCGGCGCCTCCTCCGCGTTGTCGTACAGCGGCACCGTCAACGCGTCGCTGGGCGCCTTGAACCCGAGCTGTTGACGCACCGACCCCGAGTAGGGCGCCGGCACGATGATCTCGCCGTCCGGGTACTTGCCCGGTGACGACCACATGAACAGCTCGTACGAGTGCCCGCCCCGGTCGTCCTCGCGGTCGGCCGCGGGCGCGAACAGCTGCATCGAGAAGTCCCGCCCGATCACGTCGGGCAGCATGGCCAGCGGTCCGGGCAGGTCGCTGAGCATCGTGTCCAGGTCGTTGACCTGGTTCACCGTCGAGGGGCACAGCGCCGCCTCGTACGAGTTGACGTACTCGGGGAAGAGCCACCCGATATTGTCCTCGAACGAATGGAACGAGGGGCAGAACAGCTCCTTGCTCGTGTCGTTGGAGTAGGTCTGCATTCCCAGTGAGAGCTGGCGCAGGTTGGACAGGCACCGCCCCTTCTTGGCGATGTCCCTGGCCGCCCCGAGCGCCGGCAGCAGGATCCCGATCAGCAGCGCGATGATCGCGATGACCACGAGCAGCTCGATCAGCGTGAACGCCCCTCGGGGCTTGAGTCTCGAACGTCTCATCCCGCCAGTGTAGCGGCAATCACCCGTCCTTCGGCCCCCTCCAGCCCCTTGGCCCCTGCCCGCGCCCCCGGTACGCTGTGTCCTCACAAGGAGAGAGACCATGCCCCGCCCAGCCCCTGTTGCCCTCGCCATCGCCGCCGCATCCCTGCCCGCGATCGCGCTTGCCCAGCCTGACAATGATGTCGCCGTGGATCTCACCGGCGCGAAGATCGAGTGCCAGTTCCTGGGCCCGTGCTTCCCCGACCAGATCCGCGACTCGGTCTCGGCGCCCTTCCCCGCGGGCCCGGCGCAGCACATCGTGCCCGCGACCGGCTACCAGTGGACGCTCGCCGGGACGGTGGACACCACGTTCCCGCTCTCGAGCTTTATCCCCTCGGGCTCCACACTCGAAGAACTGCTCGACATTCTCCAGCCGGGCAACTCCTTCCTGACCCGCGGTTACGTCCGCTACCCCGCGGGCGCGCTGGTCAACCCGGTCAACCAGATCTGGTCCGAGCCCTTCTCGGGCAGCTTCGGCAACGAGTCCTTCGAGCTCGACCTCTCCATCACCATCGAGCTCACCCTGGACAGCGCCGGCGCCCTCACCGTCGCCCTCAAGGACATCGACATCCCCACCGGCTTCCTCACCGGCTCCGCCACCTTCACCGACGGCTTCGCCATGCTCGACACCTGGACGCCCTCGCCCCGCCAGCAGACCGAGTGGCGCTTTACCGGCAACCTCGACAGCGCCCCCGGTTCCGACGCCGCCAGGCTCGCCTACCTCGACACCCCCGCCTTCGGCACGGTCCTCGGCGGCGTCGGCGACGAGGACAACCCCAACCCCACCACCCCCACCGGCGTCACCGCGTCCCAGTCCTCGTTCATGACCACCACGGCGCTGGGTATCCCCGGGCCCGGAGGCAGTGAGGACACCGTCTACTGCACCAGCCCCGCGCGCAATCTCTCCACCGGCAACCCCGACCACCGGCGCGGCATCGGCCTGGGCATGTTCGCCGCGACGCGGCCGGCCTACCCCGGCAAGTTCTTCGGCCAGTGGACCATGATCTTCGACCTCTACATCCCGAGCGAAGCCTGGTACGCCGACTTCCCCGCCAACACCACGCCCCGCGAGTTCCCCCTCGCCCTGCTCCAGGGCAACCACAACAACGACAACACCGCCGACGCGTTCCTCCGCAACGCGGGCGGGCAGATGATGTTCGGCAACTCGGGCGAGGACTTCTCGTCCGAGGTCTACAAGCCCCTGCCCATCTCACCCGACACCTGGTTCCGCCTCGCGCTCGTCTGCGACGACTTCACCACCGCCAAGATGAGCGTCTTCCTCGACGGCGTCTACCAGTTCCAGACCAACGGCGACTGGCTCTACAACCAGGTCGATCCCACAAACCCGACCTACGCCGACGGCGAGGCCATCGACCCGAGCGCCTGGTCGTCGTGGGGCGGATTCCCGAGCCCGTGGGCGCTCTCCACAGGCACGGCCCCCGGTTCGCAGGGCCCGAGCCCGTGTTCCGCGACCGTCTGTCTCTTCGCCGATCTCGTGGGCGGACGCTCCGAGACGGTCTACCTCGCCAACATGTACTTCGCCGACGACATGCTCTCCGACGCCGAGATCATCGCCCTGGGCGGCCCCAGCGCCGACGGCATCGTGCTCACCGGCCCGATCGCGTGCAACGACGCGGACCTGGCCGAGCCCTTCGGCGCCCTGGACTTTACCGACGTGATCGCCTTCCTCTCCGCCTTCGGCTCCATGGACCCCGCCGCAGACCTCGCCGCCCCAATCGGAGTCTTTGATTTCTCAGACGTGCTCGCGTTCCTCACCGCCTTCGGCAGTGGCTGTCCCTAACCCCGGAAAATCACCTATCCCCCCATTGTGCCACCCAAAGAATGGGTCAACCGAGGTCCGTCGCGGTGCGAACAGATGAATGTCGCAATCTTGCACTAATAGGTGGTAGGCTCGCTCTGGCCCTCGCGCCGCGATATTCGTTACAGCGCGTCTCAATCAGGAGAGAGAGATGAATCACCCGTTCCCCTCCGTCGCCAAGCTCATCGTTCTTGCCAGCCTGGCGCCCGCAGCCCTCGCGCAGGAACAGAGCATCGAGCAGAAACTCGCCGACACTCGCTACCTTGCGCCGAGTGATGTCATGCCCTCTTGGGAGCGAGCGATCGCTTCCGGGCTCGTCCCCGATCCCGCCCTGCGCCCCGCCATCCAGGTCCAGCCACGCCATACCCCGCGCGGCCTGACGACCTGTCTCGCCCCAGAACAGATCTTCGCCTACGAAGACACCGACCAGGTTCTGCTCACCAACTTCTCCACGGGTGAGCTCATCGGGCTCATGAACGACGCCACCAACGCTGTCATTCAAGCCTGGGGTGATAACTATGACTTCATCGGCTTCTGGGTGAACTTCACGCCCCATCATCAGATCGGGGCCGCGTTCTACCTCGGCATTGAGAACGACGTGCTGGGCATCGGAAACTCCGTTTTCAACGCACGCCCCGATTTCGGTCTCCTCGGCGACAACGTCGAGGGCTACGTCATGATGTGGGACATCAACGACCCCTTCTGGCAGCCCGGCGCTGGCGGCGCCGCGGCCGGCGCCCGCCTCGTGCTCGGCCAAGAGTTCGAGCACCGCTTCGGGATGTTCCTCCCGCCCGCCGCCGGACGCGAGCTCCAGGGCGACAACGGCCCCTGCGGACGCAGCGCCCACTGGAACTTCAAGGTTGACGGACAGGGCTCGTCCATGGAGATCTCCGACTGGCTCGGGACCAGCCCCGCCATCTGGACCCCCACCGTCTTCACCACCATCAACTTCAACACGGACATCCCGGGGGGCGTCTGGAGCTACCCGGACCTCTACCTCATGGGCTACGTCTCCCCTGCCGAGATGGACGCGGGCATGGCCGACTTCCGCTACATGGACAACGCCGCCTGCTTCAACTTCGAGAACTACAACGGCCCCATCACCCAGCTCTCATCATCCGACATCGTCGCCTCCGCCGGCCCGCGCATCCCCGACTCCGCCGCGTCACAAAAAGACTTCCGCACCGCCTGGGTCATGATCCACCTACCCGGTGACGCCCCCTCCACCACCGAGCGCAACAAAGCAACCTCTATCCTCGAACAGCACACCATCGACTGGGACACCTCCACCCTCGGACGCGGAACGATGGACAACTCCCTCTTCCTCGACCTCGACTGCGACGGCGTTCCCGACGCCCAAGGCTGCAACAACGCCGACCTCGCCGTCCCCTTCGGCACACTTGATTTCGACGACGTTCTCGCTTTCCTCACCGCCTTCGGCACGATGGGGCCGGCCGCAGACCTCGCGCCCCCGATGGGAGTCTTCGATTTCGACGATGTCCTCGCCTTCCTGGGGGCGTTCGGCAGCGGATGCCCATAACACGAGGCGCCGGGGCCTCCCACGCCCAAAGCGGCACATCCGCCTTGGCCCGATCCTTGGGGCGCGCACAATGCAGCGACAGGAGCCACGCAAAATGCTCGCCCGCACTCCAACGCTTGTCTTCTCGATGCTCGCCTTCTCTCTGGCGCCACACCCCATCGCGACGGCGCAAACCGACCGCGGCGTGACGGTCTAGCTCGTGGACGCATTCCCTAACCTTACATTCAGCAACCCGGTTGACATCGTGGCGCCGCCGGACGGGTCGGGCCGTCTGTTCGTCGTCGAGCAGCACCCGGGGATGATCACGTCCTTCGAGAACTCGCTCTCGGCCACGGACAAGACTGTCTTTCTCGACCTCTCCGACCGCGTCACCTTCTCCGAGGAAGGGGGCGTTATCGCGCTCGCCTTCCACCCCGAGTTCGCCAGCAACGGGCACGCGTTCGTCACCTACGCCATCAGCGACGAGGGGACGCACCGCTCGATCGTCTCCCGGTTCACCCTTTCCGATTCCGATCCAAGCGTCATCGACCCGAGCACGGAACTCGAGATCCTCAACCTCAACACCTTCCGCCAGAACCACACCATGCACCGCCTCGTCTTCGGCGACGACGGCTACCTCTACATCGCTGTCGGAGACGGTGGCTGCTGCAACGACCCCGACCAGAACGGACAGGACCTGACCACCATCCAGGGCACGATCATCCGCATCGACATCGATCACACCGACCCCGGGCTCAACTACGCGATCCCCGCCGACAACCCCTTCGCGGGAAACACCGAGGGCTACGTCGAGGAGATCTTCTGCTACGGCCTTCGCAACCCCTGGCGGTTCTCGTTCGATTCGCTGGGCAACCTCTGGATCGGCGACGTCGGCCAACGCCGACGGGAGGAGATCTCGTGGGGGTTCTCCGGCGCCAACCTCGGTTGGTCCGTGATGGAAGGCTTCGACTGCTTCCCCGAAGGCACCAAGTCCTGCGACCAGACCGGCCTCACCCTCCCGCTCCATCACTACGCCCACGACTCGAGCCCCAACGGCGGGCTCGCCGTCACGGGCGGGCACGTCTACGAGGCATTCACGTGCGCCGTCCTGCATGGGCGCTACCTCTTCGGCGATTTCATCTCTGGAAATGTCTGGGCCATGGACTTCGACGAGACCGGCTCGCTCGGCGTTGAGAACATCGCCCCGAACACCGGGCTGAAGATCTCCTGCTTCGGCGAGGACGCACAGGGCGAGGTCTATCTCGCCTCATACTTCGAGGGCAAGCTCTACCGCTTCGAGTGTCCCGGCTCCTGCCCCGCCGACCTGGCGGCGCCCGCGGGCGTCCTTGATTTCTCCGATGTCCTCGTCTTCCTCGAAGCGTTCGCCGGATCCGATCTCGCGGCGGACCTCGCCCCGCCCGCGTTCGTCTACGACTTCTCCGATGTGCTGGCCTTCCTCACCGCCTTCGGCGCCGGCTGCCCCTGATCCCTCCCCACAACCCGATGCCCACCTCACGGACGCCCCCACCGGGCGTCCCTATCATTTCGGCCCATCCCCACTTCTCACGCAATCAGCCCTCACGGAGGCCGAGATGTCCAGCACCCCCGTCATCGTCAGCGCCAAGCGCACCCCCATCGGCAAGTTCTTCGGCTCCCTCGCCGGCACGCCCTCCCCCCAGATCGGCGCCTTCGCCATCGAAGCCGTCCTGGCCGACGTCCCCGCGATCAAGGACCACATCGACGAGGCCATCTTCGGCTGCGTCCTCCAGGGTGGACTGGGCCAGAACCCGGCGCGCCAGGCCGCGCTCAAGGCCGGCCTGCCCACCAGCATCTCCGCCAAGACCATCAACAAGGTCTGCGGGTCTGGGCTCGAGGCCGTGATGATGGCCGCTCAGTCGATCAAGGCGGGCGACAACGAGTGCGTCATCGCCGGCGGCTTCGAGAACATGACCGGCGCCCCCCACTTCGCCCACGTCCGCCAGGGCGTGAAGTACGGCAACACCACCCTCACCGACCTCATGGCCCACGACGGGCTGACCTGCGCCTTCGAGTGCTGGCCCATGGGCAACGCCGCCGAGCACATCGCCGAGAAGTTTGGCATCTCTCGCGAGGCCCAAGACGCCTTCAGCGCCGCCAGCCACCAGCGCGCCCACGCCGCGTGGGAGGCGGGCCACTTCGACGCCGAGACCGTCACCCTCACCGGCGAGCAGCTGGGCAACCGGCGCAACCCCGGCCCCGAGGGCGGCATCCAGCGCGACGAGGGCATCCGCCCCGAGTCCACCAGCGAGGGCCTCGCCAAGCTCCGCGCCGCCTTCACCAAGGACGGCACCGTCACCGCGGGCAACGCGAGCCAGATCTCCGACGGCGCCGCGGCGCTGGCGGTCTGCTCATCCGCCAAGGCCGAGGCGCTGGGCCTCAAGCCCATGGCCAAGATCATCAGCTACCACACCCACGGCGTGGACCCCAAGGACATCTTCGCCGCCCCCATCGGCGGCATCCGCGGCGCCCTCGAGAAGGCCGGCCTCTCCATCGACGACATCGACCTCTTCGAGATCAACGAGGCCTTCGCCACCCAGATCCTGTGCAACGTCAAGGAACTCAAGATCCCCGACGACAAGCTCAACATCTGCGGCGGCGGCGTCGCCCTGGGCCACCCCATCGGCGCCTCGGGCGCCCGCGTCCTGACCACCCTCGTCCACCAGATGCAACGCACCGGCGCCAAGCGCGGGCTGGCCGCCCTTTGCTTGGGCGGCGGGAACGCGGTGGCGATGGTGGTTGAGAGGAGCTGAATTTGAGACTCTTATCCGGTCGCGTCGCCACAACACACGTTGATGCCCATGGCGAAGCATTTCATCCTGATGTGCTGTACGACGCGGCCAACGGACTTCACGACACCGCCATGCCGTGCCTGCTGGAGCATGACTGGCGGCAGTACATTGGCCGATCTGTTGCTGCCCGCATCGAGCGGCTCCAAGACGGCCATGTTGCTCTCGTGCAAGACTTCGAGGTATTTGAGCGGAGCGATCCAGTGCCGGTCTTCGAATTCTCCAAGCTACTTCCTCCGGTGGCCGATGAGGACACCCTGCCATCAGTCTTGATTGATCGGAATCACGCCGACCCTAGTGACACCGATCTTTTCAACACAATTGACGCCTTCTGTCCGAGTTCTGGATCTGAACTGAAACGAAAAGCCGAGGTCGTATCAGTATCGTCCCTACTGATCGCATTCGGTTTGTTCGCTACAGCATCCGTCACTGGCGGCTTCTTCAAGGCGATAGGCGCTGATGCTTATGCAAGCATCAAAAAGGCCATCGTTGCTTGGTCCACCCAACCAGCCAACGAATGTCGCGTCCTCGAGTTCGTTGTAGTTTGCGACGACATTGACCACGCGTATCAGGTACGTGTCTATGCCCACGCTGCTGCACTTGGTGAGGGCGAGGCAAGCATGGACCGGCTTTGGGCTAATCTGCGCGACGAACTGGCCACCATCAACGCGAAGGCGAACAAAATCCGCCATGTGATCTTTGAATATGATCGATCTGGATTGCAGCTCTTGCAGCGAGTGAGACAAGATGGCGTGCCGCTCGATATGACAAAACTCCCGTCAACCGACACTACAAAGTTGGGGCTCAGTGCAGCGGGCATAGCTCACAATCCAGGCCCCAGCCCAAGCTGACCCCGCATTAGCACTGGTTAGGTTGATACCGCAGCTCGTCACAAACGGCAGGGAATTCACTCTGTGATCCCCAGTCTGTCAATCTCACTCCGGCCCTCACCCACCTCATCACCGGCGCCAACCGAGGCGTTGGCCTCGAACGCACCCGTCAGCTCACCGCCCGCGCCGACCGCGTCATCGACGCCGCACGCGCACCCGGGGTCCCGAGCGACGCGGCCGGTCGCGTTCACAGGTTCGACTTGTAGCTCAACCCGTCCCCGACATCCGTAATCGCCCGTTCGGCCTCCTCCGACGTGCGCAGGTGGCGTGTGCCCTCGTTGGAGACCCCGAGCACCGGGCGGCGTTTGTCGAGCTTTGCGCTCACCCAGCCGTCCTCGACCATGACCTCGAGCGCCTGGACCGCAAGGTCCTTCGCCCCGCTCCGCTCGGAAGGCAGAGCCGAGGCGGCCACCAGCTCGAGCATCTCCGCAGCATCCGAGGTCTGGTGCAGGGCCGCGACGACCCGCCCCCAGTCGCCGGTGAGAGGAAGGCGCTGCTGGCCGCGCTCGTAGCACTCGACCGCCTCGATCCGCCCGTCCTTCAGCGACGACAGGTTCCGTTTCTGGGCGTTGCGGGTGTTCAGCTTGAACACGTTCATGCCGTTCACGGCAAAGCGCGCCTTGCGTCCCTTGGAATCGAACTGCTCCAGCAGCTGCTTGGTCGATGCGACATCGAATCCGCCGACGGAGGCGCTTTGGACGACACCCTGCGTGAACCCGCCCTGGCTCAGCCACCGCCAGGCCTGCCCGGGCTGCAGGCGGAGCCCGCACTCTTTCGCAATCTGCTGGCAATGGTCCTGGATGTCGGTGAACTGACCGTTGGCGGAGTACCAGTACTCGGCGAAGCGAATGTGCTGACGGATATTCATCCGGGTGGACTCGTCGTACCGCTCGCGCAGCCATGCCGCGTCGTGCTCGCCCCGGTCAAGCTCAAGAATCGTGTACGCCGCCGCCCTGGCCGACGAGTGCGCCAGCGTGAGCCCGGCCGCGAGAATCGGGTCGGCAAAGCCCGCGGACTCACCCGCGAGTATCCAGTTCTCCCCCACGACCCGGTCCGCCAGGTGTGACCAGTCCTTGCAGGACCGCACCTCATCGACCGGCCTGGCCTTGGCGATGAGCTTCGAGACGTCCGGGTCGGCCCGGACCGCCTCCTCGTAGAGCTCTTCCGGGCGCTTGCCCGACGCCTTGTAGTACTCGCTCGGGCAGATCAGCCCGATGCTCGTGCGCGTCGGCCCCAACGGGATGAACCAGATCCACCCGTACGGCAGGCTCCGCACCTGAACACGGGTCCCCCCGACCCCGATCTCGATCGCCCAGTCCGCGTTCTCCCAGTAGTTCCAGATGGCGATGTTCCGGAGCGTGGTCGGCGCTTCCGTCTCCACGCCCATCGCACGCCGGAGCAGGCCCACGTTCCCGGTCGCCCCGATGTAATGGCGCCCCGTCACGGTCTGGCCGTCGGACAGACGCACTCCGGTGACCCGATCGCCGTCGCGGAGGATCTCCTCGACGCGAGTCTCTTCCCGGACCTCACAGCCCGCCTCCTCCGCGTGCCTGAGGAGGACATCGTCGTAGATCGCGCGCTCGACCTGAAACGCGGTGGACCTACGCTGCCCGGTAAACTTCGCGGGGCGTGGCTCATCTCGGAACTTCTCCGCCGGGTAGAAGTCGAGATCCCAGCGGGCCCGGTTGACACCCCACGTGTACGAGGCGCCGAGCTTGATCGGGAACCCCTGGGCCTCGACCTTGTCCCAGACCCCCATCTCATCGAGCACCCAACTGCACGCCGGGAGCTGGCTCTCGCCGACGTGCTCGCGTGGGAACCTTTCCCGCTCCACGATGAGAACTCGAAGCTCCGGGCTGTACTTTTTTAGCAGCGTCCCCGCGGTCGTCCCAGCCGGCCCCCCGCCCAAGATCACGACGTCATACTGTCCCGAATCATCTGATCCAATCATGCCCGTTTGTATCACCTTTGCCCACCGCTCGCCAGCCCATTTCTGGCACGCCGCCGCCAGGCATTCGTGCCACTGCTACAGTCAAGCGGAAAGAAGTGTTCGACAGTATGGACTGAACCGTGCCCACTGGACTGCCCATGCCCACCTATCTCATCACCGGCGCTAACCGAGGCGTTGGCCTCGAACTCACCCGTCAGCTCACCGCCCGCGGCGATCGCGTCATCGGCGCCGCCCGAACGCCCAACGCGGCCGACGAGCTCAAGAGCGTCACCGACTTCGTCTCCACCGTCGATGTCAGCAGCGAGACCTCCGTCGCCGCCATGGCCAAGCGCCTCTCGGGCGAGCCGATCGACGTGCTCATCAACAACGCCGGCGTCTTCCCCGACGCCGCGATCACCTCCTGCCTCGACACCCCCATCGAGATGATGCTCGACGCCTACCGCGTCAACGTCATCGGCCCGCTCCTGGTCACCCGCGCCCTGCTGCCCAACCTCGAGGCCGGCGACCGAAAGCTCGCGATCCAGATCACCTCCAACATGGGCTCGCTGGAGGAGGGCGTGCGCGAGAAACGCCAGGGGCGGATCGCCTACTGCGCGTCCAAGGCCGCCCTCAACATGGTCAGCGTGCAGATGGGCAACGAGCTGGCCGAGCGCGGGCTCGCGTCCATCGCCCTGCACCCGGGCTGGATCAAGACCGACATGGGCGGCGAGAACGCCCCGCTCGAGCTGGCCGACGCCGTCAAGAAGATCATCAAGACGATCGACAAGCTCAAGCCCGCCGACAACGCGCGGTACATCCGCTACGACGGCAAGACGATGGCGTGGTGATCGCCCCTAGCGACGCCGACGTGTGGCGCACAACAGCCCGCCGAGCATCAGCGTGCCGCTCGCGGGCGAGGGCGTGACGATCCAGATCGAGGCGCCGCCGGCGCCGATGCCCTGCACGTGCCCCGCGAGGCGGAACACGCCGTCACCACCGGCGAGGGCGCCCAGCAGGTCCGCGTACGTCAGCAAGCCCGAGAGATCGAAGCGCGTGGTGAGCGACTCGCCCGCGTTGATCGCGTTGACGTTGGGCTGGGGCGTGGTCGGGTCGGCGTCGAAGACCGAGCCGCCCCAGGACCCACCGAAGAACTGGATCGAGCCCGCCGGGCTGCCCGGGCTGGCGCCCTGGGCGTAGTTCACGCCGCCGCCGTTCAAGATCTGGGCATTGACGAGCAGGCCCGAGACGCTGGAGTTCTCGATGTAGATCTGCGTGAGGTTGGCCGTCTCGGTCGAGTCGTTGTGCCAGACGAAGTCCACGCTGGCGCCCAGGTTGACGACCTCAACCCAGATGTCGATGTTCCCCGTCCCCACGCCGTCGCTGTTCTCGAAGACGAACAGATCGAACCGCTCGCCGCTGATCCCGCCCATCGCGAGCGAGCCGCAGATCCCGATCGCGCCAACCGCCGCCAGTGTCTTGCCGAGCATCTCGTTTCCTCCCGTTGGGCTGGCGTGCGGACCGCACGCCGCCTTGAGGAAGGTGGCACACGCCCGGGGCAGTGCCAGCGAATCGGCCGATAACTTGCGGCGCCAGAGCCCCTCAGGGCACAATTCCAGCATCTGCAAGCAATTGGAGGCACGGGCCACGACCTGTCATCCCAAGACGACAGGGGCGGCCCCGCGAAGGGACCGCCCCGTAGTTCTGCTCAGTGTGCTCTGGACCGATCAGCGCCGTCTGCGGCAGGCGCCGACCGCGGCGAGCCCGAAGATCGTCGCGACACCCGGGGCCGGGGTGACCACCCACAGCGACTCGTCGTTGGGGTTGAGCCCCTGGACATGGGCCGCCATACGGAAGCCGTCCTCGCCCGCGTTCAGGCTCGCGAGCACGTCGTTGAACGTCGCGCCCGCCTCAAGCGTAAACCGCACCGCGAGCGATTCGCCGGGGTTGATCGCGTTGTTCTGGGGGCGTGGCGTGTCCGGGTCCGCGCCGAACACGGTGCCCTTCCACACTCCACCAAAGAACTGGATCGAGCCCGCGGGGTTGATCGGGCTCGAGCCCTCGGAGTACTGCACGTCGGCGTTGTTGATGATCGTCGCGCTGCCCAGCGAGGTGTTCGTGAAGTCGTTGCCCTCGACATAGATGTCCGTCACGTTCGCGGAGATCGTCGAGTCGTTGTGCCAGACGAACTCGATCTCGTTCCCGAGATCGATCGCGTCCACCCAGATGTCCAGGCCCTCGATCGGGGCCCCGCCGTCGTTCTCGAACACGAACATGCTGACGCGGACGTCCGCCAGCGCGGATCCCGACGCGAGGGCGATGGCGCCGGCGGCCGCAATTGTGGTGATTCGACGCATGGGTTCTCTCCTGCTCTCTTTGGATGATGACTCGCGACGCCTCTCAACGCCGCACACCCGAAGCATGCCCCACCCGCAGGATTCCGCCACCGCCCGGGCAACGCCATCCAGAGCCCGCATCGCCCTGTACCGACCGCACGGCCTGCGCCGCGCCGCGTGTGCGGGCGGCGCGGTCTGTGCGGGTTGGATCGTCTGGACGGGGGGCGGACGTATCGATGCAACGAAGCGGGCTCGGGGACGGAGATCACCCTCCCCGCCGGCGTCCCCATCAAGGTCCGCGCCCAGATCATCAGGGCGATCGGAGTGTCGGGGTCAAGCGTCGAGGATGACCACGCCGTGGCGACGGCGGGGGCCGGGGCGGTGTCTTAGCTCCCTCTC
>JAJDDI010000010.1 GCA_029260375.1 Phycisphaerales bacterium
TACCTCTGCCCCGAGGCGGGGATCATCTGCATCGCCGACACCATCCAGCTCTTCAAGCCCGAGATGTACGAGAAGGGCATGCGCGTCGTGGTCGCCAACCGACCCAAGACGCCCATCGCCTGCCTCGACCCGCGCGTCAAGAGCCTGAACTACCTCAACAACATCCTGGCCAAGTGCGAGGCGATCCACCTCTCGCGCAAGATGGGCATCGACATCCCGGGCGATCAGCTGCTCGAGGTCATCATGCTCAACACCGAGGGCAAGGTCACCGAGGGCTCGGGCGACAACCTCTTCGGGATCAAGGACGGCACGCTCTTCACCCCACCCAGCGAGGCGGGCATCCTCGAGGGCATCACCCGCCGCTTCGTCAAGGACGAGCTCTGCCCGATGCTCGGGCTGACGTGCGAGGAGCGGTACTTCGAGCTCGACGAGCTGCTGGGCGCCGACGAGGCCTTCCTGACCGGGTCCGCCGCGGAGATGATCGCCGTGCGTGAGGTCCTGCAGCACAAGGACCTGAGCGTCACGAAGACGACCACGATCTCCGAGGGCGAGGGCCCGATCACCAACCGCCTGCGGACCAAGTTCCGTGAGATCGTCACCTCGGACAACGTCCCCGAGAACTGATCGACCGCCGAGCGGGCTTCAGCCCGTGGACTGCATCGCCGCGGCCAGCGCGTTGAGGCTCGCCAGGATCGGCGGCGTCAACGCCTCGCGCTGCGCGTCGGTCTCTGCCCGCGCGGGGCGTGTCATCAGCTCGATCTGGATCAGGTTCAGCACGTCCGTCCACGGGTTGCGCGCGCGGATCGCGTTCTGGATCACGGGCGCGTTGTCCAGCAACCGCTCCTGCCCGGTCACCCGCAGCACGACGTCGCGGGCGCTCTCAAACTCACGCTCGATGCGGGCGTGGAAGTCATCGCCCCCGGGCGCCATGCGCGCGTAGCGGGCGGCGATCGGCAGCCTCGCCCGCGCCATCTCCTGCTGGGCGTTGTCGATGATCGTCGCCAGCGCGGGCCAGCTGGTGTACAGCGATCGCAGCCGGGCGAACGTCTCCTCCGAGAGCTCCCCCGCGCCCGCGCCGAGCCCGAACCAGCCCGGCGCCAGATACCGCGTCTGGATCCAGCTGAACCCCCAGGGGATCGCCCGCAGCGAGTCGAACCCCAGAGACGAGCCCCCCCGCGACACCGGGCGTGAGGCGATGGGCAGGGCGCCGATGTGGCGCACGGGCGTGGCGCCCGCGAACCAGTCCCAGAAGCCGGGATCGTCAATCAGCCCACGGTACGCGTCCATCGCGCGCCCCGCCAGCTCTCCCAGCAGCGCCTCGGCGTCGGCGTCGCGCGCCGCCTCGGGCTGGGCCAGCCCGCTGGTCGAGAGCATCACGGCGTGGACGATCTGTTCCAGGTGCCGGCGGGCGATCTCGGGCATCGCGTAGCGGAACGAGATCACCTCGCCCTGTTCGGTGAAGCGGATCCGCCCGTTGCAAGACGCGGGTGGCGCCGAGAGGATCGCCCGGTTGGCCCGCCCGCCGCCGCGCCCGACCGTCCCGCCCCGCCCGTGGAACAGGCGGAACTCGACCGAGCTGTCGTTGCAAGCTCGTGCGATGCGTCGCTGCGCCCGATCGAGCGCCGCGCCCGCCATCAGGAATCCGCCGTCCTTGTTGGAATCGGAGTACCCGAGCATGATCTCCTGGAACGCGCCGGCGTGGGTCTGCGCCCGCGCCCCGAGCTGCGCCCGGTACGCGTCGCTGGCGAACATCTCGGTCAGCAGCCCCGGGGCGTGCTCCAGGTCGTCGATGGTCTCGAACAAGGGCACCACGTCCAGATCGCTTCGCGCGCCCTCGGGCCCGAGGCGGAACAGGCCCGTCTCCTTCATCAGGATCAGCACCTCGAGCATGTCGCTGACCGAGTCGGTCATGGAGATGATGTACGACTGCACAGACTCGGGCTCGCGCCTGACCGCGTCACGCACGACCAGCAGCACGTCCAGTGCCTCGCGCGTCTCGGGCGTCAGCGCGGCCTCGGGCGTCGAGAGCGGTCGCGGGTTGAGCAGCTCCTTGGACAGCGTCTCGATCCGCGCCGCCTCGTCGAGCGAGGCGTAGTCATCGCACACGCCCGCGAGCCTGAGCAGCTCCGCGACCGCCCCCTCGTGCACACGCGAGTGCTGGCGGATGTCCAGCGCCGCCAGGTGCAGCCCGAAGGCCCGGACGCGCAGGCGCAGGGCCGCGAGGCGCCCGCGTTCGGCCACCTCGGTCAGCCCGATCCCGCGCAGCACCGCGTCCATCTCGTCCAGATCGTTCAGGAACTCGCGGGCATCGCCCTCGCCGCGCAGCAGGCGGGCGCGGATCTGCATCGCACGCACGCGCAGCGGCTCGAAGCGGGCGTGCTGGACGAAGTTCTCCTCGTCAACGCCCTCGTCGATCTCACGTTCGACGCGCTCCACGAACGCCGCGGGCACCGGCGCCCGGCGCGTCGAGACACTCAGCTCGTGGCGCAGCGCCAGCAGCTCGTCGGCGAGCTTGCCCACGATCGCCTCGCGCATGAGCCCGAGGGCTTGGCGGGTGATCTGGGCGGTGACCTTGGGGTTGCCGTCGCGGTCGCCGCCGATCCATGTGCGGTAGCGCAGGGGCGTGAGCGCCGGGCGGTCGCCGTCTCCGTACACCGCTCCCACGGCGTCCTCGATGTCCGCGGCCAGCCTCGGCAGGGCCTCCCACACCGCGTCCGTAAGATAGAACAGCCCGTTGCGGACCTCGTCGAGTACGCCCAGGGAGCTCGAACGCACGTCGTCGGTCACCAGCAGCAGCGAGATCACCCGGCGCAGCTCGCTCTCGAGCGCCGCGCGCTCGGGTGGCGTGGGGTCGGTCCGTCTGAGCGTCTGCACGCTGGCGACGATCTCGCGCTGCTTGTGCATGATCGCGCGCCGGCGCGTCTCGGTCGGGTGAGCCGTGAAGGTGGGCACGACCTCGATCCGCGCCAGCAGATCCAGCGCCCCCGCCCGGTCCACGCCGCGGGCCTTGAGCGTCCGCACGGCGTCCAGGATCGACTCGGGCCTGGGCGACTCGGGCGAGGCGCCCCGCTCACGCTCGCGGTTGATCCGCGCGATGCTCAGCTGCTCGCCCTTGTTGAGCAGGTGGAACCGGGCCGTGGAGTAGCGGAGGATCCAGGTCAGGGCGTCGAGGTCCATCGCCGCGATCCGCTGGGCGACCTCGTCACGGAGCGGCTGGTCCGCCCCGTCGCCCGCCTCGCGGCAGATCGTCGCGAGCGCCAGCGTCTCGTCGCGGGCCCGGGCCAGATCGCCCTGGCAGACGCGATCGAGTGTGGAGGTCAGGAGAGCGAAGTCGTTGGGGGTGTCTGAGGGCATGGCATGACGCTAGCGTGCCAACCACCGGCCCGCCGGGATCGCCTGTCATGCCGGCGCGAGAAATTAGGACCCCTCCAGGAACGCCAGCAATGCTGAGCCGAGAAAGAGCAACGCCGGCAGCAGAAAAATGGCGATTGCGCAGGCGAACTGGATCGTCGGCGGGACGCTCGAGGTTGGGCCCATCACGTCCACCGGGCTCAAACGGCAGCCGCACTCCGGGCAGGGCGACTCGGCGAGGCCCGACCGGTCGTACCCGCACTTTGGACAGTACAACCGAAGCGGCGTCATGCCATGCTCTACGCGGAGCGGGTCGCGCCGGATGCCATCACCCGCTCTTGCTGTCGCCCCGGGCGAAGATGCTGGCGACGTAGTTGAGCACGTCGGTCGCGCTCGCGTCGTTGTAGCCGAAGTTCTTGATCAGGCGTTGTTTCACGACGTCGATCTTCTGCTGCGTCTCGTCATCCACGACCGAGCTGACCAGGTTCTTGAGCTTGATCGTGTCGCGGCTGTCCTCGAAGAGCTTGAGCTCGAGGGCCTTGTACAGCCTCGCGTTGGTGTTGTAGTCGAACTTCTTGTCGTCCAGCGACAGAGCGCCGATGTAGTTCATGATCTCCTGGCGGAAATCGTCCTTGCGGCTGTCGGGGATGTCGATCTTCTCCTCGATGGCGCGCATCAGGCGGTCGTCGGGCTCCTCGTCCTTGCCGGTGTACTTGTTGACGACCTTCTCCTTCTGCGTGTACGCCCGGACGTTCTCGATGTAGTTGGCGCAGAGCCTCTTGATCGCGTCCTCGTCGGCGCTGATCGCCCGCTGCACCTCGCCCTTGATCACGTCCTCGTACTCGTCCTTGACGACGCTGAGCAGCTCGCGGTAGCGCTTCTTGGTCTCCTCGTCGTTGATCAGCGAGTGGTGCCCCAGGCCCGCCTCGAGCTCGTTGAGGACCATGAAGGGGTTGAGGGTCTTGTCCTCGATCGCCTGGCGACCGACGAGCGCGTTGGAGACCTTGTCCTGGATGAAGCGCGGGCTGATGCCGTTCATCCCCTCGCGCGGGGCCTCTTCCTTGAGCTCCTTGACGGACTCCTCGGTGAAGCCGGCGATGGACTTGCCGTTGTAGAGCTTGAGCTTCTGCATCAGGCTCAGCCCGGACTTCTTGGGCTCGTCGAGGCGGGTCAGCACGGCCCACATCGCGGCGACCTCAAGCGTGTGCGGGGCGATGTGGATGCCGCGGATGCGCTCGGGGCCGAAGTCCTTGCGGTAGATCTTGATCTCGTCGTCGAGGCGGATGTTGTAGGGGATGTCGATCTTGATGGTGCGGTCGCGGAAGGCCTCCATCATCTCGTTGGATTGGAGGCGCTTGTACTCGGGCTCGTTGGTGTGCCCGAGGATGACCTCGTCGATGTAGGTCTGGGCGAACTTCTTGGGCTTGATCGTGTGCTCCTGCGTCGCGCCCAGGAGGTCGTAGAGAAACGCGACGTCGAGCTTGAGGACCTCGATGAACTCGCAGATGCCCCGGTTGGCGATGTTGAGCTCGCCGTCGAAGTTGAAGGCGCGGGGGTCCGAGTCGGAGCCGTACTGGGCGATCTTGCGGTAGTTGATGTCGCCGGTGAGCTCGGTGGAGTCCTGGTTCTTCTCGTCCTTGGGCTGGAAGGTGCCGATGCCCACGCGGTCCTTCTCGCTAAGGACGATGCGTCGGACCTGGACGTGGTCCATGACCTTTTTCCAGTCACCGTTGTAGAAGGCCATGAGGTCCTCGTAGATCTTTCGGCTGAAGGGGTCGGGCTCGCCGTAGGCGCGCAGGCGCCCGCCGTGGTGCTCGGGGTGGTAGCTCTCGTTGAAGCGGGCGATGAGGTCGTCTCTCGCGGCGCGGGGGACAAGAACGATCGGGTCCTCGTGCATGGGCGAGTGGAAGGCGCAGTCGCGCCGGGCCTCGCCGTTGCCGCCCTCGATGGGCGTGACCTCGCAGCGCTCGTCGAGCAGCCACGAGAACGAGTACAGCGCGCCCTCGGGGGTGCGGCTGTAATGCTCAAGGCCCTTCTTGAACAGGCGGGCGATGGTGGACTTGGAGGAGCCGACCGGGCCGTGGAGGAGGATGATGCGTTTGTCGGTGCCGTAGCCCTCCGCGGCGGAGCGGAGCACGTCCACGAGCTGCATGAGGGCGAGGTCGAGCCCGAAGATGCCGTCGGCGCCGTTGTCGAACGGGTCGGAGAAGAAGTGGTACCGGGCGGCGTCACGCTTGAACAGGCGGTACTGCTCGGAGCCCTGGCTCAGCACCGCGTCGTACAGGCGCTGGTACGCGTTGCGGAGCACGCTCGGGTTCTTCTGGCAGATCTCAAGGTAGTCCCAGAAGCTCCCGGTCCAGTGGTGGTCCTGGAAGCTCTGGCGATCGAGTCGCGATTCGATGAGGCTGACCAGATCGCTCGGGAAGTTCTCGCTGTGGGAATCCATGCCTGCGGCCCTCCGTGCCAGTTCGCCCGAGCCGGGTCATCGCCGGTCTCGCCTGTATGGAGAGGTATCGGCATGTTCAGGGGGTCGCATCGGAAATCCCCTGCCGGTTCGGGTGAACGCCTTGCCCCGCGGTTTGGCGCGAGGCGGGCCATCGGTCCATACGACGCGGGATCGCGGGCAGTTCTCCGGCCCGCGTTCTCGGGCCTTCGGAGGCGGGTTTCGCGTTCTCGGCGGGGGTACGATCGCGGATGTCGTTCGGACTCGGACATGGGCGTGAGCTGGACCCGGCGCCGGGCGTTGTCGGCGTGGGGCCTGAAGAACTCCCCCCCCTCCCGGACGACGTCGTCCGCAACCCCGAATCGGGCTGGGTCGATCCGCGCCGGTGGTTCCCCGACCCCTCCCGCCCGTTCGAGATCGAGATCGGCTCGGGCAAGGGCGCCTTCCTGGTGCAGCAGGGGGCGATCGAGCGCGGGACGAACTTCCTCGGCATCGAGTGGGCCAAAGAGTTCTACGCGTACGCCGCGGACCGGGTGCGCCGACGGCGCGACGCGGACGGGTCGCTTTCTAATGTCCGCCTGCTGGGCGCCGACGCGAGCGAGTTCTTGCGCTGGCGCTGCCCGCCGGGCGTCGCGCGGGTGATCCACCTGTACTTCTCCGACCCGTGGCCCAAGTCCAGACACCACAAGAAGCGGGTGGTGCAGGACCGGTTCCTCGCCGACGCGTACCGGGCGCTGGCGCCCGGGGGCGAGATCCGCGTCGTTACCGATCACGACGAGCTGTGGGCGTGGGACACAGCGCACTTCGAGCGCTGGACCACCGGCGCCCCCCCGGACCAGGGGGTTTGCGCCGCGACGGGAGGCTCCCCCGCCTACGAGCTGGCTCCCTTCGATCGCCCCGGTTCCGCGGGAAACGGGGAACTCGTGGGCACGAACTTCGAACGAAAGTTCCGCGTGGAGGGGCGGTCGTTCCACGCGTGTGTGCTGCGCCGATGCCCGCATAATGAGGCGTGATAACGGCGGGTCGCGGTATAGAACCTCACGTGGAACAGGGAGGATGCCGATCCTGTCCCTGATGCGGTTCTCCTTCCAGCGCGCACCTCGGGAGTCTCCTTTGCCCGATGGTGAGATCGGCAACGGCGCGGCGCGGCGCGATACCAACCCTCGGATCGCGATCGCGCTCCTCGCGACGTTCGTGCTCCAGATCAGCCTCGGGTGGTTGCTTCTCGGGACGCTGCCGCGCCTGATCGCGACGAACGCGTCGACGTTTCGGGAGGTCCACCTCCAGGCCCACGTCGAGGTCCTCGACGAGATTCTGACCAACTCGGTGCGGCTGGCGGTGGCGACGGGCGACGAGTCGTGGGTCGCGCGATATCAGGCGCACGAGACCGAGCTGGAAGCGGTGATCTTGGAGATCCGCGAGCTGAGCGATCCGGGGCTCGACAGCGCGCTGGCGGACCGGGTCGAGGTGGTCAACGACGCGCTCGTCGCGTTAGAGCACCGGGCGATCGCTCTGGTCGAGGCGGGTGACGCGGACAGCGCGCACGCGATCCTGGAGAGCCAGACCTATTCGGATTCCAAGGCGGAGTTCGCCGACTCCGTGTTCCGGATGCACGGGGTGCTGAGCGACATTGTCGACAACGCCGCGGCACGCGCTCGCATCGAGCTCGTGCTCGTCGGGGTGCTGGCGGCGTTGGTGTCGGTCATCGCCGCGCTGGGGTGGTGGAGGGCGATCGCCGGCTTCCGGCGCGTGGTTCGCGACCGCGAGACGGCGCGTGAATGGCTCGGGACGGCGGTCGAGGCTTCCAATATCGGGATCTGGAACTGGCGGATCGGGGAGCGTCGGATCGAGCACAACAGGCAGTACATGCAGATGCTGGGCATGGCGCCCGGGGAGGGCTCGAGCCCCGACAGCCTCTTCTTCGAGCGCCTGCACCCCGAGGACCTCCAACGCAAGGTGGACGCGGTCCGTCGCTGCCACGATCGCGTGGATCCGGAGTACGACCTCGAGGTCCGCCTCCGCTGCGCCGACGGGTCGTACCGGTGGGTCCGCAGCCGCGGCAGGGTCGTCGAGTGGGACGCGCGCGGCGAACCGATCCGTATGACCGGGGTGCATATCGACATTGACGACCAGAAACGCGTTCAGGCAGAGCTGGAGCAGGCCCGGGCCGCCGCGGAGGCGGCGAGCGAGGCCAAGAGCTGCTTCCTCGCGAACATGAGCCACGAACTGCGTACCCCGCTCACCTCGATCATCGGGTTCTCCGACATCCTGTGTGACGATGAGACCCCGCCGGATGAAACTCGCAAGGGCGTCGAGATCATCTCGAACAACGCGCGGCACCTGCTCACGCTGATCAATGACATCCTCGACCTCTCAAAGATCGAATCGAATCATGTCGAGCTCGCGCCGGTCCCATGCCGTCCCGAGCGGTTCGGGAAGGACCTGAGGACCATGCTCGCTTGCGTCGCCCACAACAAGGGGATCACCTTCGAGGTCGAGATCGAACGTCCCAACGCCAACGTGGTCGTGCTCGACCAGGTCCGGGTCCGCCAGATCCTGCTGAACCTGGCGAGCAACGCCGTCAAGTTCACCTCTGAGGGGGGTGTCCGCGTTGTCATCTCGTGCCGACCGGACGACACGGGGCGCGCGGCGTTTGTGGTCCAGGTCCACGACACCGGGATCGGGATGGACGAGGGCTGCCTCTCACGCATCTTTCGCCCGTTCATCCAGGGCGAGGTCTCGAGCACACGCCGGTTCGGCGGGACCGGGCTGGGCCTGTCGATCTCGAACGGCCTTGCCCAGATGATGGGCGGGGGTATCGAGGCCCTGAGCGAGCCGGGGCACGGGAGCAGCTTCACGCTCACGATCCCGCTCGAGAGCGACCAGTTCGAGATGCGCCAAGACTCGCCCCCCCCGAGCGAGAGCCCCGGCTCACCAGACGCCCTGGCCCAACGCCCCGATCTGACCGGCGCCCGCATCCTGCTGATCGAGGACGGCCCCGACAACCAGCGCCTCATCCAGACATTCCTTCAACGCGACGGCGCCACCGTCGTCATCGCCTCGGACGGTCGCGCGGGAGTGGACGTGATCGAGGCGGTCCGAGACGACGACGACGCCTTCGACCTGGTGCTGATGGACATGCAGATGCCCGTGCTCGACGGGTACGGCGCCACGCGCCGACTCCGCGCGTCGGGCTTCGCCCACCCCATCATCGCGCTGACCGCCTACGCGACCTCCGGCGACCGAGCCAGATGCCTCGAGGCGGGCTGCGACGACTTTCTCACCAAACCCATCTCCCGCGCCGACCTGGCCCGCTCCTGCGCCGACTGGATCCGCAAGAGACGCCAGCGAGCAGCACGCGCCGCGTAGCCCCCTCCCCCGCGGCCCCGGGCCGTAGACTCCGGTCGTGATCGACCGACCGACATCCCCGCGGCGCGCCGTCGTCCTTCTCTCGGGCGGGCTCGACAGCGCCACCGTCCTGGCCATCGCCAAACGAGACGGCTTCATGCCCCTGTGCCTCTCGTTCGAGTACGGGCAGCGCCACCGCGTCGAGCTCGACGCGGCCGCCCGCGTCGCCGCGGCCTTCGAGTCCAGGCTTCGCCTCGTCACGCTCGACCCCTCCTGCTTCCGGGGCAGCGCCCTCACGGGCGCCGGCGACGTGCCCAGGGGCCGCTCCGAAAGCGAGATGAGCGCCGAGATCCCCGAGACCTACGTCCCGGCCCGGAACCTGGTGTTCCTCTCCATGGCCCTGGGGACCGCCGAGTCGATCGGGTCGCGGGACATCTTCATCGGCGTCAACGCCGTGGACTACTCGGGCTACCCGGACTGCCGCCCGGAGTTCATCAGCGCCTTCGAAGAAACCGCCAACCTCGCGACCAAGGCGGGGGTTCAGGGCGACAGCTTCCGAATCCACACCCCGCTGCTGCACCTGAGCAAGTCCCGCATTATCCAGACCGGGACCGACCTGGGCGTGGACTACGCGCTGACCAGCTCCTGCTACGACCCGGACAACCAGGGCCTGGCCTGCGGGCGTTGCGACTCGTGCGCCCTGCGCCGCAAGGGCTTTGAAGACGCCGGCGTGCCCGACCCCACGCGGTACGCGCCCGGGCCTATGCAATGAGCGGCGCCCTGATCAGCGAATCCTTCGTCTCCATCCAGGGCGAGGGCAGGCTCACGGGCGTGCCATCCTGGTTCGTCCGCTTCAGCGGGTGCAACCTGCGCTGCGCCTGGTGCGACACGCCGTACGCGAGTTGGGATCCGGAGGGCGACAAGCGGTCCGTTGGTGAGCTGGTCGATGAGGCCAAAGCCTCGGGCGTGGCGCACGCCGTAGTGACCGGCGGGGAGCCGATGATCTTCCCGCAGGTCGTCCCGCTGACGCACGCGCTGCGGGACGCGGGGATCCACGTCACCATCGAGACCGCGGGCACGGCCGATCAGCCCGAGGTCCACGCGGATCTGATGAGCCTCTCGCCCAAGCTCGCCAACTCAACGCCCGCCGGCGACCCGCGCGATCCTTCCGGGGCGTGGGCGGTGCGTCACGAGGAGCGCCGCCTGAACATCCCCGTGCTCAACGCGCTGATCGGGCGGTTTCCCGACCGCCAGCTCAAGTTCGTGGTCAGCGCCCCGGAGGACCTCGCGGAGATCGATTCGCTCCTGAGCCACCTCGAGGGCTGGTCGCCGGGCGACGTGATGCTCATGCCCGAGGGCGTGAAGTCGCCCGACCCGGCGAGCGTGCAATGGGTCGCCCGGACCTGCATCGAGCGCGGCTGGCGGTACTGCAACCGCCTGCACATCGAGCTTTTCGGTGATACGCGGGGGACCTAAGGGCTCCGCTTCGCGTCCGCAGCATTGGCTCGCTTCGTCGCTCTCTGGATCTGCCACCACACGAGTCGATCGCGCTTCGCAAGATTGTCCATCTCTTCTGCGCTTGCTTCGATGAACGCGAATCGTTCATGCGCGCACGAGCCGAGCAGAAGACTGCCGTCAGGCCTCCAAAGTGAGAGGTCCTCAGGGTAGTTGTGCGTACAACTCCACCCGTACAGGGTGGTCGGGCCGTGCTCAAGCACTGCGTCTTTGACATGCGGGTATCGGAAACGGTGCATGTGGGGCTGACCAGAGTCGGACGAACAGACACGGGTCCCCGGCCATTCTGACACCGGCTGGGTGTTTACCCACCACGGCTGGATTGTCTCGAAAAAGGAGAGCAATGGTTCCAGTCGCTTTGGCGTCAAAACGATCAATGCCGCGATATCCGCGAGCGGCATCGCCCAATCGAGAATCGCTCGGTAGTGCCTCCCCGGGACCCGTTCCAGCCAATAATGCTTGCGGGGAGCAGGCTTCATCCTGTGCTCATGGTTCGTGCCACTGATCGGATACCGTACAGAATGATCTACCGCGTTTGCAAGGCCTTCGAGATCGAGAGCGGGCACATGCTCTCCAAGCACCCGGACCGCTGCCGCTTCCCGCACGGGCACTCGCGCCGGGTGGAGCTGGTCCTCTCGTCCGAGTCGCTGGACGCCAACGACATGGTCTGCGACTTCAAGGCGCTCAAGCTCTCCGTCGCCCGGCTGCTCGACGACTGGGACCACGCGATGGCGATCAACTCGGGCGACCCCATGCTCGACACCATCCGCGAGGCGTCCGGCGAGCGCCTGATTGTCTTCGACAACGAGGACCCGACGACGGAGGTCCTGGCCCGGCGCCTCTACGAGCACCTGGATGCCCAGATCCGCGCGGGCGCCTCGTTCACCGACGAGCGAGGCGGGACCTACACCTTCCCCCCCAAGGTCCGCGTCGAGCGGGTCCGGGTCGGGGAGACCAGCAGCTCGTGGGCCGAATACGGTCAGGCCTGAACCCGCGGCGGCGGTTCCCGTACAACCGGGGTTGGGCGCCAGCCCTGAGGAGGATCAACGGATGAAGTCCATGCGAACGATGGTGCTCGGCTCGATCGCCGGGCTGTGTCTGGCTCCGACGGTGGGCTCGACGGCTCTCGCCCAGGACACCATCCCCCCCGAGCGCCAGGCGGACATCGCGTTTGCCCGCAGCCTCTCGGGCGCCTTCCAGCACGCGGCCGACCGCATCGAGCCCTCGGTCGTGCACATCACCCGCGCCCGCACCATCCAGCGCTACGAGCGTGACCGATTCGGACGCGTCCGCGTCGCCGGCGAGTCCACCCGCCCCGACGGCCTGGGCTCGGGCGTCATCGCCGACGTGCGGGGCTACATCCTCACCAACAACCATGTGGTAGAAAACGCCGAGGCGCTCGTCGTCCACCTGGCCGACGGGCGCGAGTACCCGGCCCAGACGATCGGCACGGACCCGATTACGGACCTGGCGGTGCTCAAGATCGACGCCCCGGACCTCACGCCCGCGAGCTTCGGCGATTCCGAGGCCCTGGAGGTCGGCGAGTGGGTCCTGGCCGCGGGCAGCCCGTTCGGCTTCGCCAACTCGATCACCGCGGGCATCGTCAGCGCCAAGGGGCGGGGCGGGCTCGGTGGTGACGAGCAGAGCAAGTTTTTCCAGGAGTTCATCCAGACCGACGCGGCGATCAACCCGGGCAACTCGGGCGGGCCGCTGGTCGATCTGCTGGGCAACGTGGTGGGCATCAACACCGCCATCGCCTCGCGCACAGGCTCGAACGCGGGCCTGGGCTTCGCCATCCCGAGCGACATCGCCCAACGCGTGCTCGACCAGATCATCGACGCCGGTCGCGTCAACCGCGGCTGGCTGGGCGTCACGATCAACGAGCTCGAGCCCGAGCGCGCCATCGAGCTGGGCATCGAGGGCGGCATCGTCCTCGGGCCCGTGGTCGAGGGCAGCCCCGCTGACGTCGCGGGCCTGCACGAGGGCGACGTCGTGACATCCTTCGCCGGGCGCGCCACCACCAGCCCGGCCCGCCTGCGCAACGCCATCGCCCTGACCGGCCCGGGCTCGAGCGCCAAGGTCACCTACTGGCGGGGCGACGACGAGGGGACCGCCGAGGTTCGTGTGATCGACCGGGCCGCGGGCCAGTGGCTCACGCTCGCCTCACGTGGCGCGCTCATGATCGAGCGCCTCGGGCTGGTTGTCATCCCGGACCAGATCGTGCTCACGAAGAACGGACAGCGCACGCTCGGGCCCAGCGGGCTGGCGGTCATCGAGGTGGACCCGAGCGGGACAGGCGCGGCCGCGGGCTTCCAGGTGGGCGATCTGATCACCGGCGTCGAGGGCGACACCGTGGACACGCCCCAGGACTTCGAGCGGGCCATCCGCCTCGTCGACCTCTCGCGGGGCGTGCGGATCAACCTCGTCCGGGCCAACGCCCGCAACAACGGCATCATGCGCGGCTACATCGACGTCGTGGAGTGAGACCGAGGCGCGATCAGTCCGCGGACGGATCGCGCCGTGCCGCGGGCGGCGGGTGGTACCCGTCGTGGCGCGCGTCCAGGCGCCCCGTCCACAGCACGACGATCTTGTGCTTGACGTCCGCGGTGATCATCAGCAGGCAGGGCAGCACGATCAGGATGATGCCCGTGGCGCTCATAAGCCCGAATGCGATGGTGATCGCCATCGGGATGAGGAACCGCGCCTGGAAGCTCTGCTCGAGCATCAGCGGCAGCAGGCCCAGCACCGTCGTGATCGTCGTGAGCAAGATCGCGCGAACGCGCGCCCGACCCGCCTCGAGCGCCGCGCGACGCACCGTCGCGCCGGCTCGGCGCTGCGCGTTGAAGAACTCCATAAAGATCAGCGAGTCGTTGACCACCACGCCCGCCAGCGCCACAAAGCCCACCAGCGACAGGAACGTCATGTTGAACCCCAGCAGCAGGTGACCCCAGATCATCCCGATTGTCGCGAACGGGATCGCGCTCATCACAACCACCGGCTGGATGTAGCTCTGGAACAGCCACGCCAGCACGACGTAGATCAGGCCCATGGCCGTGAGCATGCCCAGAGGCAGCGTCGCGAACGACTCGGCGACCTCCTTCTGGCGCCCGCGCTCGAGCACACGCACGCCGGGGACCACCGCCTCGATCTCGCGCAGGTCCCCCTGCATCGCCGCGGCAAGCTCCTCGGGCGTTCCTACGCCCTTGTCCACCTCGGCGCTGAGCGTCACGGCCCGCTGGCGATCGAGCCTGCGGATCGTCGCGTACGCCTGCCCCTCGTCGATCCGCGCCACCTCGCTCAGCGGCACGGGCTCGCCCCTGGGCGAGAGCACGTGCATCGACTCCAGCGCCGCGAGGTTCTTGCGGATCGAGGCCGGAGACTTGATGCGCACGTCCACGTCCTCGCGGTCGCCCGCGAACGTGAACGCCTCGAGCCCGAAGACAGCGCCCTGGATCTGGCGCCCGAGCCCGGCGCGGGTGAAGCCCATCTCGCTGGCGCCGTCACGGAGCGTGAACCGCAGCTCCCGCTGCCCGCTGTCGGCGTCGGTCGCGATGTCGTACACCCCGTCGTACGACCCCATCTTCTCGCGCAGCAGCGCCACCGCCCGATCGCTCGCGCCCTGGTTGTCGCCCGTGACGGTGAACGTCAGCGCCGGCCCGCCCGGGCCCGCGCCGATGCCCTCCATGCGGATCGACTTGATCCCGACCAGGTCCCCCGCCTCCTCGCGGATCGCCAGCTCGATCTCCTCGCTCGTCCGGTCGCGCAGCTCGACGGGGTGCAGCTCCAGGATCAGCTGGCCCAGGTGGTCCGCGACGGCGTCGTTGCCCTCGCCGTTGATGTCGCCCATGCCGGCCGTCACAGCGTACACGCTGGCCACCTCGGGCTGCGCCAGCGACGCGGCCTCCAGGCGGCGCACGATCTCGCCCGTCTCCGTCGCGGGCGTCCCGATGGGCATCGTCAGCGCGATGTTGATCGTCTCGGAATCCTCGGTCTCGAAGTAGATGAACTTCAGCCGCCCGCCCGCGACCAGCCCGACCGAGAGCAGCACGAGCGCGATCGCAACCGCGGTCGCGAGGTACCGATACGTCAGGCACCAGTCCAGCAGCCGGACGTACGCCGGGATCAGCCACCTGTTGAACAGGCGGTCGCGGGCCTCGTCGAAGCGCAGCTCGATCGCCTGCAGTCGGTTCGAGCCGCCGAGCTCCTTCTGCCTGTCGAGCGACTTGAGCGAGTGGGCCATGTGGCTGGGCAGGATCAGCAGCGACTCGATCAGCGACACCGCCAGCGCACAGCCCGCGACGATCGGCAGCCACTTCATGAAGTCGCCGATCTGCCCGCCGATCAGCGCCAGCGGCAGGAACGCGAAGATGGTCGTCAGCACCGTCGCGACCACGGGCCAGGCGACCTGGTTCGTCCCGCGGATCGCCGCCTCGAGCGCCGGCTCGCCCCGCTCGTGGCGCGCCGTGATGTTCTCGGCGACCACGATCGCGTCGTCCACCAGAATTCCGATAACGACAATCAGCCCGAACATCGTCAGCAGGTTCAGCGTCACGCCCAGCAGGCTCATCATCGCCAGCGTGCCCAGCAGCGAGATGATCAGCCCCAGCGCCACCCAGAACGACACCCGCCAGTTGAGCAGCAGCACCAGCGTGATAAACACGAGAACCCCGCCCCAGAACGCGTTGCGCGAGAGCAGGTTCAGGCGCTGCTGCACGAACCGGGCCAGGTCCGTCGTGACCAGCAGCTGGCCCGGGGGCGGCCCCTGCGCCGCGCGGCTGCGACCCAGCTCGTACGCCTCGACGCGCGTCGAGACCGAGCCCGTTGAGCCCGGCTTGCGAAACTTCGACTTGATCTTCTCGCCCAGCGTCAACGCGAAGTCCTCGCCGTTGCGGCCCGCGGCGTACGCCTTGACCAGCCCCGCGATGTCCACCACGTCCTTGTCGCCCACCTTGAACACGGTCAGGCTCACCGCCGGCTTGCCGTTGAGACGGCTGGCCAGCGACACGTCGGCGAACCCCTCGGTCACCTCCGCGATCTCGCCCAGACGCAGCACCTGGCCGCTCGGGTCGCCCTTGACCACGATCTCGCGGATCCGCTCGGCCCGCTCCTCCACGCCCACGCTCCGCACCGCGACGTTGGCCGAGTCCGACCGGACCGAGCCGCCGGGCAGCTCGCGCATCGCGGCGCCGACGGCGTCGCTGACCATCGGCAGGCTCAGGCGGTGCTCCATGACCACCTCGGGACGCACCTCCACGCTGATCTCGTCCGTGCGCACACCCGAGAGCACCACGTCGCCCATGCCCGGGATCGTGCGCAGGTCGTCGCCGATCTGCTGGATCGCCTCCTTCATGTCGCGCTCGGAGGCGTCGCCGAACAGCGAGAGCACGATGGCGGGCAGGTTGGGCTCGAGCTTGACGACCGTGATCCGCTCGGAGCCCTCGGGCAGGTCCTGCAGCGCGTCCATCTCGCGCTTGACGTCCGCGACCGCCTCGTCGATGTCGAACCCGTCCTCGAACTCGACGCGGACCGAAGCGCCGCCCTCCGAGATCGTCGAGGTGACCTCAACGACGCCCGTCAGCTCCGAGACCCGGTCCTCGATCTTGGTCGCCAGCGAGTCCTCGACCTCCTCGGGCGCCGCCCCGGGGTAGGGCGCGCCCACGATGACGTTGGTCGCCTCGATCTCGGGGAAGAACTCGCGCCGCAGGCTCAGCCCGAAAATGATCCCGGCGCCCATGACCGCGAGCATGACCAGGTTGGCGACGACCGGCTTGCGGACGCCGAACTCGGGAAGTCCCATCAGTCGCTCCCGTTCGCCCGCCCGCCGGGCGCCGGCGCCAGCCTGACGAGCATGCCCTCGGTGAGCTGATCCAGATTGGACAGGATGACCGCCGATCCCTCGGGGACGGCGCCGCCCGGGTCGAGCACCGCCCAGTCGCGATCATCGGAGCCCGAGCCCGCGATCGTCCCGCCCAGGTGGTAGTCAACACGCACCTCCGCGGGGCGCACCCGCCGCAGCTCGCCGCCCTCATTCCGGTCGAACCCCTCGATCGACGCGTCGCCCGCCTCGATCGGCTCGGCCAGCATCACGCGGTCCGCGACGACCGCCCGCCGGGGGAGCACGACGCGCTCGGACGTGGCGCTGGTCCAGACCCGTCCCACCACGAACTGGCCGGGCAGCAGCGGCCTGGCCTCGGTCGCCGGGTCCTGCACCACCTCGACGAAAATCTCGAGCGTGCGGGTCGCCCGGTCGATCTCGGGCGCGATGCGCACGACGCGGCCCGACCACACCGACGCGCCGGGTCCGTCGCTGCGCAGCTCGACCCGGTCGCCGATCTTGACCGACCCGTTGGCGGACATCGCCAGACGCAGCGGGATCTCGATGCGGCGAAGGTCCACGACCCGGGCGACGCGCTGGGCCGCGCCGACCCACTCGCCCCGCTCAAAGTCGATCGCCTGCAGCACGCCCTCGATCGGGCTGGTCACCACCGTTCTCGCCAGGTTCTCCCGCTCGATCCGGAGCGTGGATTGCTCGCCTGTGAGCTGCGCCGCCAGCCGCGCCCGGCGTGACGGGATCATCTCCACCTGCTGGCGGATCCCCTCGAGCGTCCGCTGGGAGCGGAGCAGGGCGGACTCGAACTGGTCGAGCTCCCCGGGCGAGCCCGCGCCCGCCGCGATCGCCTCGCGCACGCGCTGGAAGTCGCGCCGCGCCGCGTCCTGCTCCTGCACGGCAAACTTCAGCTGCTCGCCGAGGCGCGCCTCCTCGACCTCGAGCCCGCTCAGCTGCGCCTCGAGCGCCCCGGCCCGCTGCTCGGAGATCGAGATCCGCTCGGCGTAATCAAGCGGCTCGATCTTGATGATCGTGTCCCCCTCTCCGATCTCGGCGCCCGCCTCGACCGCGTCGGGCCGCTCGATCACGGCCCCGCTCACCTGCGCGCGAACATCCGTGCTGGTCATCGCCCGGGCCGTCCCAAACCCCTCCCACACCCGCGCCGTGGGGCGCGCGTGCGCGTCAAACGTGAGCACCTGCAGCAGCGCGGACCCGAGATCACTCCGCGCGGGCGGCGCCTTGGTCCCTCTCAGAAACAGGAAGATCAGCACCCCCACCACGATGGCCAGAACGGCGAGCCCGCCGCGCGTCGCGTACGCGAGCGTCGTCAAGCGGTCACCCGACCGGCGCGCAGGATTCTGGGCATTGCTGGTGGTCGCCGGGGCGCGATCGGAAGGGTGTGGGGAGGGGGTGTCCGGCATGTCCGCCGGTCCGGTCTCGGCTTTGGCGCTCATGGTTCGAGAATCCTAGGCCGACCCACGCGTTTTCCGGCCGCCGGGTCAGGGCGTCGCCGCCCACCCGAGCAGCGGGACGATCGCCATCGACGTCAGCGTGACCAGCACGACGCCGATCAGATTCAGCGCCAGACCCGCCCGGGCCATCTGCCCGATCGTGAGCCTCCCCGAGGCGAACACGATCGCGTTGGGGGGCGTCGCCACGGGGAGCATGAACGCGCAGCTCGCCGCCAGCGCCGCGGGCAGCAGCAGGTACATCGGGCGGTCGATCCCCAGCTCGATCCCCGCGCCCGCGAGCACGGGCAGCAGAGCGCTCGTCACGGCCGTGTTGCTTGTCAGCTCCGTCAGGAACGTAATCAGCAGTGCCACGCACGCGACAAGCACGATCAACGGCGCCCACCCCAGACCCGCGAACCCCGAGCCCAGGTACACGTCCACCCCCCCCGCACTCATCGCCCCCGCCAGCGCCAGCCCTCCGCCAAAGAGAAGCAGCACCCCCCAAGGCAGCCTCTCGGCCGTCGCCCAGTCCAGCGCGAACTCGCGGCGCCCGAGATCCACCGGGATCAGGAACAGACACAGCCCGCCGAGCATGGCGATGCCCGTATCGCTGAGCGCGATCAAAGGCAGCAGCTCCAGCTCATGCCCCAGACCGACCAGCAGCGGGCGCGTGATCCACGCGATCGCGGTGCACGTGAACACGACAAACACCACCCACTCGCCCCGGTTCATCGGACCCAGGATCCGCAGCTCTTCGCGGATCATCGCCCGCCCACCCGGGATCTCCTCGAGCGTCACGGGCGCCGCGAATCGGACCAGGTACCACCACGAGATCGGCAGGAACACGCCCACCAGCGGCAGCGCGACCATCATCCAGCCCAGGAACGTGATCTCCACCCCGAACCGCTCCTGCATGAAACCCGCCAGCAGCGTGTTGGGGGGCGAGCCGATGAGCGTCCCTATCCCCCCGATCGACGCGGCGTACGCGATCGAGAGCATGATCGCAGTCGCGAACGCCCCCGTCTCCCGCTCCCGCTCCCGCCCGACGCGCCGCTCGACCATCTCGATCACGCTCAGCCCGATGGGCACGAGCATGACCGCCGTCGCGGTGTTAGAGACAAACATGCTCAGCATCGCCGTCGCGATCATGAATCCCGCGATCAGGCGTCTGGGGCGCGTGCCGACGCACAGGATCGTGATCAGGGCGATCCGCTTGTGCAGCCCCCAGCGCTGCATCCCCAGCCCCAGCAGAAACCCGCCCATGAACAGGAAAATCAGCGGGTGCGCGTAGCGCTCGGTCGTCTCGCCTATGCCCAGCGCGCCCATCAGCGGGAAAAGCACGATGGGGAGGAGCGCCGTCGCGGCCAGCGGGATGGCCTCGCTGAGCCACCACACGGCCATCAAGGCGCCGATCGCGCCCGTCGCCCGCCCCGCGTCGCTGAGTCCTTCGACGAGCACCCCGTCCTCGTACACGCCCACGGGCAGCACGAGATACACGATCAACGCCACCACCGGCCCCGCGACCAGCCCCGCCAGGCGCACCATCGGAACTCCCGTTGCAGGTCCGCCGGCGGGTTCTGGGTCACTGGGCATGATGCGAGCGTAGCCACAGTTCGCCCGCTGTTGGCCCGCGACACACCGCCCAGCCGATCTTGAACCCATGATCAAGTACATCGGGTCCAAGCGCCGCCTCGTCTCCTCCATCGTCGGGCTCTGCCAGCAGGCGACCGGCGGGCGACCGGGCGTGGCGCTGGACCTGTTCAGCGGGACCAGCCGCGTGGGGCACGCGCTCAAGCGCGAGGGCTGGCGCGTGCTCTCGGGCGACTCCAACGCCTACGCCCACGCCCTGGCGACCTGCTACGTCCAGGCCGACCGCCAGCGCGTGCTGGGCGATGCGACGCGGATCATCGGCGAGCTGCGCTCCCTGCGCCCCGATCCGGGCTACTTCACCCACACATTCTGCGAACGGTCCCGCTTCATCCACCCCAACAACGGCGCCCGGATCGACGCCATCCGCGAGCGCCTCGCCGCGCTGAGCCTCGAGCCCGTGCTCGAGAAGGTGCTGCTCGTCTCGCTGATGGAAGCCGCGGACCGGGTGGACTCGACCACCGGCGTGCAGATGGCGTACCTCAAGTCCTGGGCGCCACGGGCGCACAAGCCGCTCGAGTTGCGTACACCCGACGTGCTGCCCCGGGCCAGCCGCGGCCCCGGGCTCGCGTTCCAGGGCGACGTGCTCGACGCCGCCGACTGGTTCGCCGCCTTCGCCCCCGACGCGGACATCGCCTACCTCGACCCACCCTACAACCAGCACTCGTACCTGGGCAACTACCACGTGTGGGAATCGCTGATCCGCTGGGACAAGCCCGAGGTCTACGGCGTCGCCTGCAAGCGCGTGGACTGCAAGACCCGCAAGAGCCGCTTCAACTCCCGCCCGAAGATCGCCGGCGCCGTGGAAGAACTGCTCGGGCGCGTGCGCGCCAAGACGGTGATCATGTCCTTCAACGACGAGGGCAGCGTCTCGCGTGAGCAGCTCGAGTCGATGCTCAGCGAGCGGTTCGGCGAATCGCCCGTCGTGGTCGAGCACGAGGGGAACCGGTACGTCGGCGCCAAGATCGGCATCCACGACCCCAGCGGCAAGCGCGTGGGCACGGTCGGGCGTCTCCGCAACCGCGAATACCTGTTCGTCGCGGGCGCCGGGGCAGCGTGCGTGAAGGACCGCCCCATCGCGGCATAACGGCGAGGATACAGTCCGCCATGCCCGCCCAGCCAAGCTCACCCGTCCCGTACAGCGGCGCCATGCGCCTGCGCGTCCGCTACGCCGAGTGCGACCCGTTCGGTGTCGCCCACCACTCCTCCTACGTCCCCTGGCTCGAGGAGGGACGCACCGAGCTGCTCCGCGAGACCGGCGTCACCTACGCCCAGCTCGAGCGCGAGGGCGTCTTCCTCGTCATCACCAAGCTCGAACTCAGGTACCGGCGCCCCGTCCGTTACGACGACCTCGTCGAGATCCGCTCGACCGTCGTCGGCGGCTCACGCATCAAGATCCGCCACACCTACGAGGTCGCCCTTGTTGAACGCCTGGGCGCCGCGCCCGACCCGGGCGACCCCGCGACCCCCGCCGACGGCGTGTGCGCCATCGCCAGCAGCGAGCTGGCGTGCGTGGACCAGAGCGGTCGCCCGCGGGCGCTGCCCGACTGGCTGGCTCATTGAGAGCCAGCCCGGAACGTCAGTGACGGGCCCTCCGAAATGCGTACGCGGAGGGCACCGAGAACGCGGAGCCGCGGAGGAAGACCTCTGGGGTGAGCAGCCAACTCCCCCCGGATCTTTCGGCGCCTTCTTGACACTCCGCGCCTCCGCGTACCGATTTGGTTTCTCAAGCCGAGAGAGGCCCGTCACTGACGTTCCGGGCTGGTCGGGGTCAGTGCATCTGCTCGATCGCCCCGCCCACGCTCTTGACCGGGATCGGCTCGATCCCCTTGACCTTGGGCGTTGAGCCCTTGGCGGTCACGGGCGTGATCGCGTGGGTGTACCCCAGCCTCACGGCCTCGCGCAGGCGGCTGTCCAGCTGCGCCACCGGGCGGACCTCGCCCCCCAGCCCCACCTCGCCCACAGCGCACGTCGTGGGCGCCAGCGCCCGCTTGTAGTGCGCCCCGGCGATCGCCAGCAGCAGCGCCAGGTCCGACGCGGGCTCGGCCACGCGGATCCCACCCACCGAGCTCGTGAACACGTCCCGGTCGGCCAGTCGCAGCCCGCCGTGCTGTTCGAGCACCGCGATGAGCATGGCCAACCGATTGCTGTCCAGCCCGCTGCTCTTGCGCTTGGCGCTGCCCACGAAGCCCGTCGCCGTCAGCGCCTGCAGCTCGACAAGCACACAGCGTGAGCCGTGCATGACGGGGCAGACAACCGCCCGGGCCTGGGCTCGCTCTCGCGCAGGGCCGCGACGCTGGCGCCCTCGGGCGATTCCGTCAGCCCCGCGCCCGTCATCTCGAAGATGCCAAGCTCCTGGGTCGTGCCGAAGCGGTTCTTGATCGCGCGCACGATCCGCCCCGAATGGAACCGGTCGCCCTCGAAGTACAGCACCGCGTCCACCAGGTGCTCGAGCAGCCTCGGCCCCGCGAGCTGCCCGTCCTTGGTCACGTGCCCCACCAGCACAACCGCGATCCCGCTGGCCTTGGCCAGGTACACCAGCTCGGCGCAGCAGCGTCGCAGCTGCGAGATGCTCCCGGGCGACGCGTCCAGGTCCGCCTTGTAGATCATCTGCACCGAGTCGATGATCAGCACGTCGGGCATGACCTTGCGCGTCTGCTCGAGGATGCGCGCAAGGTTAGTGTCCGCGAGCACAAACAGCCGCTCGCTGTCGCCAACGCCGAGCCGGCGCGCGCGCGAGCGCACCTGCTCGCCCGACTCCTCGCTCGAGACGTACAGCACGCGCCCGGACCAGCTCTCGCTGGCGCCGTCGGGGCGCACGCTCTCGCTCCACGCCCCCGCGGCCTGCAGCAGCAGCGTGCTCTTGCCGATCCCGGGCTCGCCCCCGACCAGCACCGCCGACCCGGGCACGATCCCGCGACGCAACCGCCCGGAGGCGTCCTGCGTAGCGCCAAGCACCCGGTCGAGCTCGCCAATCCCCGTGGCGAGGCGATTGATCGACGCCCCGCCCTCGATCGACGCGATCGGGACGGCCCCGGGCGACCCGGAAGGCGACGCGCCCGCCGCGGACCCGGACCACCCCTCGACGAGCCCGCGCTGCGGATCACGCCCGGCAGAGGCCCTCGCCGTGGAATCGTCCGTCTGCTCCTCAAGGGAGTCCCAGGCCTCACAGTCGGGGCACTTGCCGAACCAGCGGGACTGGGAGGCGCCGCACGAACGGCAGACGAACCGTATTCTGAGCTTGGCCATGAGGAGCGCCCATATGCACAGTTCTCGATGAGAACCACGCGGAGTAAGTGCGTGCTGACTGACAACGCCCCGTGGCGCATCTGGGTTCCCGACGCGGGACGACCCGTCCGGCCTGGTACGTATACCATCGTGACCCGACTCGGACCGCCGCAGACCTGCTCATAGATTATGGCGACCGACAAACCCACGCTCAATCCCGCCCCGAAGAAGCGCCGCCTGAGGCGATCGGTGGTGGTGCGCGCCGTGGCGCTGGTGATCGGGCTGGGCGCGATCGTGCTGATTATCTTCGCGCGCTCGGGCGTGGCTCGCCACTCGGTGCTCCCCCGGATCTCGGCGATGATCAACGCCGAGGTGGACGCCGAGCGCGTGGTCATCGCCGCCGACGGCAGCATCGTCCTCCGGCGCGCCCAGTTCCGGGTCCGCGACGAGACGGGCGTCGGCGCCACCTTCTTCCGCGTCGAGAAGGCCCGGATCTGGGTCAACTGGTTCAGCGCCATCGGCGGAGAGGGGCGCGTCACCCGGGTCGAGCTCGACGGGCCTCACCTGCGCGTGAGCCAGTCCATCGAGACCGGGCGCCTGAACATCGCCGACGTCTCCCTGCTCGGCCTCGGCGGCGACGAGTCCGACGCCTCCTTCGCCCTGCCCTCGCTCATCGCCCGCGGCGGGACGATCGAGATCGGCGAGCACGACGCCGGCGGGTACACCACCCTGACCGCCGTCCCCTTCGCCGGCCTGCTCGAACCCCGGATCCAGGACAACCGCCCGGGCTACTCCTTCCAGATCCGTCAGGTCTCGGGCACGAGCGCCGATGTCCGCCGCCCGATCGTCCTTTCCGGGCGCATCGACGAGAACGGCATCGTCCTCCAACTCGACGGCGTGGACCTCAAGGACTGGTCCGCCGACGTCATCCCCTCCCGCTACCGCGACATCTACAGAAGGGCCAACCTCGAGGGACGCGTCCGCCCCACCACCTTCACGATGTCCAACGACGGCTCGGTGAGCGTCCGGCTCTCGCTCGAGGGCGTCGGCATGAACCTGCCCTTTGACAAGAACGGCAACCTCACGCCCGACGGCCCGCTCGTCCGCCTGACCAACACCTCGGGCTGGGTCCGCTTCGAGAACGACAGGATCAAGAGCGAGCTGCGCGGCGTGCTCGACACCCTCGAGTACGTCGTCCGCCTGGAGTACCTCGGGTCCAGCCTCGACAGCGCCTTCGTCTGCGTGCTCGAGACGCAGTTCCGCCTCGAGGAAGACATGGACGTGCTCATCCTCGCGCCCGACGAGGTCATCGACAAGCTCGACATGTTCTCACGCCCCACCGCGGATGTCTCGGCGGTGCTCAACGTCACCCGCAACGAGCCGCGGGACGGCGTCCCGATGCCCCTCGAGATCTGGGGCGATGTCGATATCAGCAACGGGGTCGCCGCCTTCACCGGCTTCCCATACCGATTCGAGCAGCTCTCCGGTCGCGTCAGCTTCGACCGCGAGACGCTCGACCTGGTGTCTATCCGGGGTCAGTCTCCCTCGGGCGCGCAGCTCAACGCCTCGGGCCGAATCCCGCTCGGCGCTTCGGGCGAGAGCGAGATGACGATCGACCTCACCGCGCGGAGACTGCCCGTGGACTCGGCCCTGCGCGAGGCGTTCAACGAAGAACGCCTCGAACTGCTCGAGACGCTCTTCAGTCAGCAGCGCTACGCGGAGCTGCTCGCGTCGGACCTGCTCAGCCCCCCGGGCGTCGTGGCGCTCTCCGACGACCCGCCCGAGTTCGAGTTCGGCGGCGTCTGCGACGTCTCCGTCCAGCTGCGCCGCCCCGTGGGCGAGGGGCACGAGTGGACCCGTCGCATCAACGTCGAGCTGGCCCGCGCGGGCATGATCCCAAAGCAGTTCCCCCTCCCGCTCATCGCCGAGGACGTGCGCCTCGAGATCTCCGATGACCGCGCCCTGCTCACGGGCGGGAGCTACCGCCCGCTGCGGGGGGGCTCGGCGACGATCGAGGCCGAGATCACGGTGAACGCGGATGGCCACGCCCAGCCCGTCGTCGTCATCGAGAGCCAGGACGTCCCGATCGATGACCTGCTGCTCAACGCCATCCCGGGCTACCGCACGACCGACGGGACGCTCGGCGCCGTCATCGGCCAGGCCGGCTCGCTCCGTGACCTGCTCGACCGCCTCCGCCTCGAGGGGCGTGTGGACTGCCGCGTCGATCTGGAGAACCGCGAGGACGGGCGCCTGGGCTACGACGTCGAGACCTCCGTCTACGGCGTCACCGCCAACCCCGTCCTCTTCGACGACTCGATCCCCCCGCTCGCCCTCGAGGACCTCGTCGGCACCATCTACGTCCGCGAGGACATCATCGTCGTCGATCTCGAGGCCCAGGGCGTGCCCGCGGGCGCCTCGCCGGGCGACCGGCCCGCCATCCCCGTCAACCTCTTCAGCCAGATCGACGCCCCCGCGGGCGCCCGGTGGGGCGACGAGTCGGGGATGGGCAGCGGCGCCCCGATCTACGCCGAGGCGAAGATCGATCAGCTCAACCCCGACGTACCGCTCGAACACTTCGTCGCGGTCTTCTCGCAGGACGCCGCGGGCGCACTGGCCAAGCTCAACCAGACCCACCAGCCGCGGGGCGAGGTCGATGTCCGCGCCCGCGTGGTCGGCGTCCTGGGCAAGCGCATCCGCCCCGAGCTGACCCTCGAAAACCTGTCCGAGCTCACGCTCAACGTGATGGACCGCCCCGTGCGTCTGCGCAACGGAACCGGGCGAGTCCGGATCGACGCGGGCGCAGAGCCCGCGCTGCTGGCCGACAGGTTCGGCGCCTCGCTCGAGCTCGACGGGCACACGGGCGGCGCCATCTCCATCGACGGGCGCCTCCCCCTGCTCACCGACGACGACCCGCACGATCGCCCCATCGAGGGCCAGATGACCCTGCGCGTCGATACGCGGATCGAGTCCGCCCTGACCCGTGGCGTGCTGGGCGACGCGTTGGGCGACAGCCTCGCCTCGCTCTACAACAAGCACGAGCCCATGGGCTCCTACGCCGCGGTCATCGATGTCTACCCCGAGCCCGAGACCACGATCGCCAAGGACGCCGGGTCGATGCGTCTGCCCCCGCTCCGGGTCGAGGGCGCCATCGAGCCCGAGACCATCTCGTTCCTGACCGAGTCCGGACGCGTGGAGCTTGCAGTCGAGTCCGGACGCATCGGCATCGACGGCTCCGACGGGCGCATCCACGACCTCCGCGTCCGGGGCTCGAGCTGGGGCGCGCTCATCCGGGGACGCTGGCAGCGCCCGGGCGACGACTCATTCGCGCTGCAGACCGACGCCACGCTCGATTCGGAAGGACTGCCCGACGACCTGCTCGCCCTGCTGCCCCGGACCGCCCGCGACGTGCTCAGCGATCTCGGCGTGAGCGTCGAGGGCAGCGTCCGCGGACGGGATCTGCAGCTCTCGGTCGAGCGGGCGCCCGGTGACGACCGCCTGGCGGTGGACTTCGCGGGCACGGTCTACGCGGGTCGGGCCAGCGCCCAGGTCGGGGCGGATCTGACCGAGATCGACGGGCGCCTGGACCTGGAGGTGCGGACACTCTCCGGGCGGCCCGCCGAGTACACCATCGACGCGAGCGCCAAGCGGATGCGGGCCGCGGGCGTGCGCGTGAGCGACGCCCACGCGCGGTTCCGCGCCGGGCAAGAGGCGGGCAGTGTGCTCGTGCCCACGATCACCGGCGCCATCCACGGCGGGCGCCTGGCGGGCAGCGCCCAGATCATCACCCGCGACCCGGGCGCCCCCGGGGGCGCGCCACGCCGCTCCTACTGGGCCGACGCGCAGCTCTCACGCGTGCGCGCCGCCCCGCTGCTGGCGGACATCGGCCTCGGGCAGGACGCCGACGCCCAGCGATGGTCCGAGGGCGACGACGTCTCGCGGGGCTTGCTGGACGCGAGCGTGTCGCTCCATGCCGACGTGGACGACCCCGCTTCCCGCGTCGGTCGCGGCTCGGTCATCGTCTCCGGGGGCGAGGTCGTCGAGCTGCCGCTGTTCCTGCAGCTCATCGAGTTCTCCAACCTGCAGGCGCCCGTCGCGCAGAAGCTGGACCTGGCGCAGACCGATTTCTTCGTCGAGGGCGATCTGATCACCTTCGAGAACATCTCCGTGTTCTCGCCCTCGGTCGAGATCTTCGGGTACGGGCGGATGCGCTGGCCCGCAACAGATCTGGACCTCGTGTTCCGCTCCCAGGCCGTCCGCCCGATCCCGTTCCTGTCCGACCTGATCGAGGGCATCCGCGACGAGCTGGTCACGACGCGTGTCACCGGGTCCCCGCCGGACATCAACATCGGCGCGTCGCAGTTCCGGGGCACCCGCGGCGTGGTCCGCTCCCTGCTGGGCGGGCAGGACACCGAGCAGCAGCGCCGCCTGCGTGAGATCGAGCGCCGGGCGCGGGCCGAGCACAGCCGCGCCAGGCTCGAGGCGCAGCGCGTAACCAACACGCTCGACACGCCCGACGTGATCGGGAGCGTCATCGAGCCCTCGCAACGCGGGTTCGCCAACATGGACGGGGGCACGCTCGCCGAGCCGCTGCCTGTCGCGTCCGAACCGACCGAGATCCCCATCGGCGGGGACTAGGCGGCTCAGTACAGGAAGTGCTTGATCTGCTCGCCCTTGGCGCCGATGTCGGTCATCGCCTCGATGCCGATCGCCAGGTGCTCCTCGACCCACGCCTTGGTGACGACGAAGTCCGACTCGTCGGTCTTGACGCCCTCGGGCGTGGTGGGAACGTCGGAGACGAGCAGCAGCGCCCCGCGCGCGATGCGGTTGTGGTGCCCGACGATGAAGAGCGTCGCCGTCTCCATATCGATGCCGATGCACGTGAGGCGTTTGAGGCGTCCGAGGAACTTCTTGTCGTGCTCCCAGACGCGCCGGTTGGTCGTGTACACGACGCCCGTGCGGTAATCCAGGCCCCGCTCGCGCATCTTCTCGGAGACGAACTTGTGCAGCTTGAAGCTGGGCAGCGCCGGGACCTCGGGCGGGAAGTAGTCGTCGCTGGTGCCCTCGCCCCGGATCGCGGCGATGGGCAGGATGAAGTGCCCGATCTCGCTCGACGACTTCAGCCCGCCGCACTTGCCCAGGAACAGCACCCCGCGCGGGGCGCGGGCGCTGAGCAGGTCCATCACCGTCGCGGCGTTGGGCGAGCCGATCCCGAAGTTGATGATGCTCAGCCCGGCGCTGTTGGTCGCGGCCTGCATCGGGCGACCCTCGCCGTGCAGATCGCAGCCGAACCGGTCGCAGAACGACTCGACGTAGTTGGCGAAGTTGGTCAGCAGGATCGAGTCTCCGAACGCATCGACGCTCATCCCGGTGTAGCGGGGGAGCCAGTTCTTTGCGATCGTCAGCTTGTCGTCCATCTCGCTCCCCGGCTCGACCTAGACCCCGAGCAACATGAGCGTATCGCGATACTCGCCCTCCATCTCGTTCGCGTCGCAGACCGACTCGCCGACAACCTCGCGCAGCAGCGCCAGGGCCCGTTTCTTGACCACCTGGACGGCCGCCGCAGCGTCCGCAAGCGCCCCGCCTCCGGGTCCGCCCGCCCAACCAGACCCTCTCCTCCTCAAACTCACCGATGTTCGGGGGGGGACCCCACGGGGCTTCGGCGACGGCCGGAGCCCCGTCTTTGCGCGCGACCCGGCTCGTCAAAAAAGAACAAGCCCCGCCATCGCGGGGCTCGAAGTTGGGGATCTGAGACTCGAACTCAGACTAAGGGAATCAGAATCCCTCGTGCTACCGATTACACCAATCCCCAGACGCCCCAATCCTACCCCCACGCCCCGCGAG
>JAJDDI010000011.1 GCA_029260375.1 Phycisphaerales bacterium
CCGCGAGATCCGCGAGCTCCGCCACCCCGCGAGCCTCCCGCTCCCGCCCATCGCCGTAATGCTCGACACACCCATCGGAACTCTGCTCGCCCGCCACCACCGGGCGCTCAAGAAGCTCCGGGGCATCCTCGAGAGCGCCCCGGACCAACCACGAAAGGCGGACGCGTCATGAGCAGCGAGCACACCACACCCGAGTCCGATCCGATCGCCGCGCGTCTGGACACGCTGGGCGAGATGGATCGCGCCCAGCCCGGACCCGGGTTCGAGCGCCGTGTGGTCGTGGGCGCGATGCGAGCCGCTGAGCAGGTGGCCCCGGCGCCCATCCGTATCGAGACCCGGCGCGTGGTGATGCGACCGCTCGCGGGGCTCGCCGCGGCGGTGCTGCTCGTGGGCGCCAGCGCCGCGCTGTGGTTCGGGCTCCAGCCCCAGGCAGGCGCGCCCCCCGAGACCCAGGGCGTGACCCAGCTGGCCATGCTCGAGCGAGACGTCGACGACTTCCTGGCCCTGTCCGACATGCTCGACGAGCACGCGGGGCTGTGGGGCGACGAGCTGCGGGCCGACGCGGACACCCTTGACGAATCGATCGGGAAGACCTGGGACGCGCTCGAGGCGATCGCCGATGAGTACGTTGAGGAGTCCATCTGATGCGAACCGCCGCGGCAATCCTCAGCGGGCTGATCATCGCGGCGGGCGCCCCGGCGCACGCGCAGGACGAGCCGCCCCAACCACGCCCGGGAGCCACCACAACCCAGACGCCCGACGGCGCCCGCCAGATCGATCGCGATCGCCTCAAGCGGCGCGTGCAGGAGGCTCGCGAGCGGGCCGACCGCCTGGACGCGGCGCTGGTCCGCCTGGAGGCGGGCGAGAGCCTGCGCGAGGTGATGGGCGACCTGCGCCCCGATGAACGACGGTATTTCATGCCCTGGACGCCCCGCGCCGAGGGCGCGGAGCGCGACCAGCCCCGCCGCCCGCGTGAACGCGACGGCGCGCCCAGCAACCACCCGACCCGGCGCGTCGGCGACGCCCACCCCACGCCCGACGGGGCCAGGGACGTCTCGCCCGTCTCCGCCGAGCAGGTCCGCGCGTTCATCGCCGAGCACCTGCCCGACATGGACCAGCATCTCAAGGGCATCGAGGCGGAGAACCCCGCGGCGGGCACGCTGCTGAGCGAGCGGATGGCGCCGCGGATCGGCGAGGTCATCATCGCGCAGCAGCGCGACGCGGCGCTGGGCGAGCTGAAGCTGCAGGAACTCCGGCTCAGCCTCAACACCATCAAGATCGCCCGAGAGGCAAGGGAAGCGTCGCGAGGCCAGGAACTCAGTGAGAGCTTCCAGCAAGACACCCGTCAGCGACTGACGGACCAGCTCAACGCGCAGGCCGAGACCCGCGCCAAGATCCAGCGCCGCGAGATCGAGTTGCTCGAAGAGCGCGTCGACGCGCTCCGCGCCGAGCTGGCCGAGCGTGAATCAGAACGCGCCCACGTTGTGGACGCCATGGTTGAACAGATGATGAGACGCCTGTCCCGCCCGTCGCGTCAACACCGGAGCGGGGACGCGGCGCCCGACGAATCCAGATCCGACGACTGAGTCAGGATACCGCGGAGCCCGGCTCGATCGGGCTCATGGGCGTCACCAGCACTACCCTGCGATCGACGCCCTCGCCCTTTGGCGCGTTGGACGCGGCCATGAGCATGCCCCGGGACTCCTCGCCGCGGATCTTGCGCGGCGCCAGGTTCGCGACGATCACGATCTGCGTGCCGACCAGATCCTCGGGTTCGTAGTGCTCACGCACACCCGCGCAGATCTGGCGGGGCGTGCCCGATCCATCATCAACCTGCAGCTTGAGCAGGCGGTCCGCGTTCGGGTGGGCCTCAGCCTGCACCACCGTCGCGACGCGCAGGTCGAGCTTGACGAAGTCGTCGAACGTGATCTCGGGCTTGCCCGTCGGGGCGTCGCTCTCGGGCGCCTTGGCCTGCTGGTCGGACATGTCAGATCTCCTGAGCGCCCGGATCGGGCGGGGGCGACTCTAGGGGACACGCTCGCCCACGGGACAGGCGACCCACTGACCGTCACGCCAGCAGGCCAGGGCCGGGTCGATCGCGTAGTGCGGCGCCACCTCCCGCGGGTCGGCCTCGCGCAGCGGCTCGTCGCGCCCCATGGCCAGCTGGGCCGACCAGGCGTCGGCGCTCACGCCCAGCAGCGCCGCTTCAACCCGCAGGTGCTCAAGCAGATCCGCGCGCCCGAGCACCGGGCCCGGGTTCCCGGCGCATGTCGCGCACAGGCGCCGATCGCCCGGGCGGTCCGGGTCGGGGACGAAACGGTCGTTTCGGCACTCCGGGCAGGGCCAGTCCCGGGCCTCGGTCTCGAGACGCGCGATCCAGGCGTCGGTCGCGTGGGCCTGGAGGGCGAGGCGAATCTCGGGATCCTCGAGGGTTCGCCGCGCGATGCGTCCCTCGCCGGCGCGAACCCGGGTCAGCGCGAGGCTGGCCTCGAGTCCCGATGGCGTGCGGGCGGCCTCGGGTGGCGCCCGGCTCGCGGGAATCCGATCATCGATGCTCCGCGCCAGAGCGCCGAGCCATCGCCGCTCACGCACATCATCCGCCAGCTCACCCAGCGCCAGGCAGGCGCCGCCCGCGGTCGCCCGGTCGCCGGCGTCGAGCCCGGTCGTGATCGCCAGGACGAAGAGGCGTCGCGCGAGGGTGGCGCCGTCGTCACTCGACGAGGCCGCGGCGACTTCTTCGCCCAGTTCGAGGTACAGGCGGGGCGATTCGGGCGTGAGCTCGGAGAGCCGCGCATCAAGGTCCGCCACCGGTTGCCCGGCGTCCTGCGGAGTCCTCTCCTGGGCCATCCCGAGGGCGCCAGCAGCCCCAATCACGATTGCACAGAGCCAACGGGTCATGGGCTCACCCCCTCGCGCAGCAGCCAGAGCCTGGCGATGCCGAGCTCGGTCGCGGTGATCTGATCCAGCACGTGAGACGAATCACGCAACTCCTGAGCGAGCGTGTCGAGCACCTCGCTCACCTCCCCCGAGACCCCGCCCCGCTCGCCGGACGCGAGCGCGCCCAGCGACTCGCACATCGCGATCTGCTCGGCCAGGAACCGCTGCATCGACGTCTCCGCCAGGGCCAGCCGCGACCGCCTCCGACGCTCGATCTCCAGCGCGCCCCAGCCCAGCCCCGCGCCCCCGCCCAGCACGTTGGCCTCCCGCTGGTACCGCAGCGCGATCGCCCGCGCCGACTCTGGGAGTTCGCCCGCCGCCTGCGCACCGCCCTCTGACAGGCCCCCGCCCAGCGTCATGGCGTACGCGGCCTCAAGCTCGCGGGCCATCGCGTCGAGCCCGCCGCCCTCACCCTCGCTGGCGATCATCTCGATGAGTGTTTCCAGCAGGGCCCTCCGGGCCTCGATGCGCCAGGAGCCATCGCCCGAGTCCCGATCGATGGGGCGCCCCGTCGCGAGCTCGACCAGGCGCACGACCTCGGGCGACGCGGGGAGGTCGTCGGCGCGTTCGAGCAGCGCGTTGACCATCGCCGGCGAGGCCACGAACTTGGTCACCACCGTCTGCGCTCGCTCGCGAAGTCCCCGCGGATGGCCCCGCAGGGCGACGTCGAGCAGCGTCTCGGCGTCCGCCTGCCCGATCCTCGCGTTCATCCGCTTGCCAAGGCGATCGAGCGCCGCAAACCGATCATCGGCGGAGTCGTTCGCCTCCGCAAACGCGAGCGCCCACCGCCCGTCGTCGTCGCCCCCGAGCGGGTCGGCGCGCCGGGCGCTGGAGCGTTGAGGACGGAACGTCGAGGCCGCGTCGAGCGCTCGCGCGGCCTCCTCAAAGCGCTCGTCACGCGCCAGCGCCGCGCCGGCGTTGGCGTACGCCAGACGGACCGCCGCCCCGAACCTCACGATCGCGTCCCCCGGCCTGTCACGCTCACGCTCGGCGGAGCGGACGATCGCGGCAAAGTCTTGAACGAACGAGTCCGCCCGATCATCTCGCCCGAGCCGCCAGGCCTCGGTGAGCCGCTGGGCCAGCACGCCGCGTTCACGCGATGTTGCGTTGGGCGCCAGGACCATGGTCGCGTCGAGGCCGCTGGCCGCGGACTCCTGCACGAGCGTCTCGATCAGGCCCGCCAACGCCCTCTGGTCCACGCTGGGGCGGGCGAGCATGAGAACTAGCCAGCGCCGGGCGCCCTCGTGACGGCGCCAGCTCATCGTCAGCGCGAGCTCGCGGACCACCGAGGTGTCCGGCGCCCCCGCCGTGAGCATCGACTCAAGAACGCCCGAGATCATGTCGGTCCGGACGGACTCGTCGCCGCTGGCGATCGCATCAACCGCCTCGATCCACCGGCGCCACGCGTCGAGGTCGGCGCCGCTGGCGCCCATCCGCTCCCCGATGACCCGGGCCCCGAGCGTCGCGCCCGAACGGAACCCGGTTCCCCCGCGTCCCTCGCCCGAGACAGCCCGGCGCAGTCGGTCGATCTGCTGCGCCCGTGTCGCGCCCAGCACCGGGTTGCGACGGAGCTCGGCGAGCATCCCCGCCGACCATGTCGCCACGAGCACCTGGTCCGCGTCGATGGCGCCCCCGGACGCGTCGAGCCCCGCGGCCCCCGCGCCGACGGCGTCGAGCGCCAGACGCGCCACGTCCGGCGAGACCACCGCCACCAGGTACGCTTCGACCGCCGCGTTGGCTCGATCGAGCTGGTCCGGTTGGAACCCGATCCAACTCTCCGACAGCAGCCTGACCGCCTCAGCGAAACGCCGCGTAGATTCGTACGGGGCCAGTTCCAGCCCACGTCTGGCGGCCTCCAGTTCGTGAACCACGAGCGCCGGATCACCCAGCAGCTCGGGCGCGGGCAGCTGGCGTTGGACGCTCGCCGGGGATCCGGTCGGCCTTGTTCTCGGGATTCTGGGCGCCACCACGTCCGCGACCGAGGTCTCGACCCGGGGTGTGCGTGGCGCCGGTTCGCGACCCGCATCGGCAGACAGGACGGCGTACACCCCGCCGAAGAGCACCAGCAGCGTCAGCGCGCCCACGCCCGTGACGATCAGCGCCATCTTGATCATCCGCTGCGCGGGGTCGATCTGCTCGGGAAGGGGCTCGAGCGGAGAGACGGGCCTTCGCGCGGGCGTGGGGGCCTCACGCTTGGCGACGGGCGCTGTCCCGGACCGCCGAGCTCGCTTGTCCTGATGGACGACCTGTCTCGGTCGGCGCTGGCGCCCGATGCGTCGCAGCGTCTTGGCCACGTCTTGAGAGGTAAGCCCGCGCGCGTGCGCGATCGACGCGATATGCCGCAACGATCGCTGGTTCCAGCCGCCAAACATGGCCAGGGCGAGGATGGCGTCGTGCTCCAGGAGCCGCTCGGGCGAGCCGGGCGTGAGTCCCGGGCGATCGGGCGGGCGTAACGCCTCAGCGCCGGGAGGACCCCAGCTCCGGATGAGCTGCGCCCGGATCGCAGGGTTGAGCAGCTGCGCGGTCGCCGCGTACAGCGAGAGACGCACCTCGTCGGCCTCGGGGGTCTCCGCGAGGCGGTGGGCGTCGATCTCCCGCATGCGCTGATCGCGGGCCGCGAGGATCTGCGCGTCGCTGAGCGATCCTGGGCGGAGCCCCAGCAGCGCGAAGGGCCCGCCGCTGGCCGCGTCCTGGCCGAGGAACATCGACGTGAGCGAGGCGCGTCCGTGGTTGGGCGCAGGGCCGCTCATCCGCCACCCCCGGGCGCCTGACGGATCTGCGCCTCAAGGGCGCGCAGTCGCTCGTCCCAAGGGGGCGGCGCCGCGCCAGGGTGCAGCACCCGGTACTGATCCATCGCCCCGCGCGCCCGGGCCGGGTCCAGGAGCAGCATCAGGCGGATGGAGTGGTACCTCGCTTCGTACCAGACCACCGAACCCTCGTCCGCCCCGCCCATGAGCAGCAGCCAGGCGTCGAGCGCCCGCTCGATCTGCCCGCCGATCTCGCCGAGCTGCGCCACACGCTTGAGCGAGCTGGCCGACCGACGCCCGGCGTCGAGAATCCGCTGGTCCAGCGACAGCGCCAGCTCCGCCATCGCCGAGTCGTCCTCGGACCGGGCCAGATACTCCGCGGCCTCGGCCACGCTGTCCATGACGCTCAGCGTCGAGTCCCGCAGCAGCCCCGGATCGGACTCACCCAAGGACTCGACCACCCGAGAGCCGAATCGGACCATCCGCCGGGCCTCATCGCCCTTTCGCGGCGGCGTGGCCCAGGCGATGAGCGCCTCGCGGTACATCAGGCGGTCTGCGGCGACGTTGTACCGCCCCCCCATCTCGCCGAGCCGCGTGAGCAGGCTCTCAACTTCCGAGCTCGAGTCCTTCCTGATCGCAATCTGGAGGCGTCGGTACAACAGCTCATCCTCCATCGAGTCCAGGTCCATGCCCCTCGACTGCGCGACGCGCTCGAGGACCGCGATCGCACGCTCCGCGTGTCGTACGTCGAGCGTCTCAACCCCGAGGACCACGTCCAGGACCTGACGCACGCGAACCACCAGGGCCCGGGCCGCCTCCTCGCTCTCCGCCTCGCGGGAGCTGATTGCGACTCTCTCGTCCTCGTCGATCAGCGGCAAGGCCACCCCCAGGAACCGCGCCCCGGCGCCCGCGCGGGCGTCCGGCGACGCGTTGCGATAGAGGCGGTAGAGCAACCGAGCCAGATGGCGCCTGGCCGCGCCCGCGTGCGGGGCGTCGGGCGGCACGCTCGAGAGAATCTCCGCGGCCTGCGCGTCGCCCACAAGCGTCGCCTCGGCCAGACGCATCACCAGCAGCGCCGCCCGGTTCGACCGGGGGTGCAGGCGGAGGTACTCCCCCGCCGCGGCGTCGCGCTGGTCTCGCAGCGTCTCGTCCCCACGCTCCACGCCCGCGTCGAGCGCGACCACACGCATCCACTCGGCCTCGTCGCGCACCCGGGCGACCTCCGACTCGCCGGCTTTCTCAAGCTCACGCGCGGCCAGCGTCAGCTCGCCCGAGTAGAACAGACTCAGCCCGAGCGTCAGGCGGCACTCGCCCATCTGCGCCGGGTACCGGCGCGCGTCGCCGCTCTCGAGCGCCCTCGTGAGTGTCTCGGCGGCCCGGGCGTACTCGCGGATCGTCGCCTGGTCCTCGGTCGGGCGCGAGTCGTCGCGTCCCATCGCCCCGTGACGCTCGCGGGCGTCGCGGTACTGACGCAGCCCCATCGCGTAGCGGAAAATAAAGCCCTCGTCGCCGATGGGAAGGTCCTCATAGCGCGACGCCAGATCGAGCACGTGCGCCACGGACCCGGACGCGGACAGGTCCCCCACCGCGATCTTCGCCAGCGCCTCGGCCTTGCTCGCGTCCGAGCGTGAGAGCCCGCCGTCTCGCAGCGCGTTGAGGGCCAGGACCGCCAGCAGGCGGGCCTCGCCCTCGGGCAGCGCGACGGGCTGTCGCCCCGATCGGCGTCGTTGCCCGATCAGGTCCGACAACGCCCCCCACTCCGAAGCCGACGCGACGACCACCATGGTCGCCGAGCGGAGCTGATCCCGCGCCTCGGGCGCCAGCTCTGGCGCCTGCGCCAACGCACTCACCCACCGCATCGCCTCGCTGTGACGCTCCTCCAGCGAGAAGCACAGCGCCACGCCGATCGCGGCCCGCGACACGTGCTCGAACCGCAGCAGGCGCTTGGGCAGACGCTCGATCGTCGGGCGCTGCTCGGACGAGTCGAGCAGGAACCCGAAGTCGCGCACCGCCTGGGCCGCCTCTGTCTCGTCTCCCCGCAGGAACGCGCCGTAATAGCCCGCCCAGCCCGCGTAATACCGGCTCAGCGAACGCACCCGTCTGGCTTCCCCGAGCCCCTCGACCGCCTCGGCTCGCACGGACTCGCTCGCCGCTCGCTCACGCCGCTCAAGCACCGCGATCTCCCGATCGCTCGCGGCGCCGACCCGCAGCATCGACTCGCGCACGCCCTCGAGCGTCGCGATCGCCCGCCGGATCTCCTCGTCGGTCGCCAGCGCCAGCCTGGCCCGCTCGGCGATCGCCTCGCCCGGGAGGTAGATCGCGATCGCCAGGCTGATCCGCAGGTCGAACAGGTCGCCCTCGGGGATCGCGTCGAGCAGCGCCCGGCTCCGGGCCTCGATCGTCGCGCGCTGCTCGTCGCTGGTCGCCCCGGCGAGCTGACGCGTGTACAGCGAGGCGAGCCGCTCGGCGATCTGCGCCCGCTCGTCCTCCCCGGCCCGGGACATCCACTCGCGCAGATGAACGCCCAGCAGGTCGTCGAGCGCGAGCCCATCGAGATACGCGCTCACCCGCTCCTCGGGCAGCCCCGCCTCCTGCGCCCGCGCCCCCCCGGCGAGGATCGTCATCAGCGCGACGAGCTCAATCAGACGCCGGGACATAGCTCCTCCTCTCGAAGCCCGCGTCGTGCGCCGCCTGCATCGCCGTCGCCGCGGCGCCCACGGGCACGTCCCCCGAGACGCGAACCGCTACGCCCGCCTCGCGCGGGAGCAGGCGCAGGATCGAGGTCAGCTCCTGCGCACTCGTCGTCGTGCGCTGCCCCACGCTGAACGTCACGACCTGGCCCGACCGCCGCACGCTGACGATCTGCGGCTGCAGGTCGTTGGTCGGGGCGCCGCTGCCCTCGGTCTGCAGCGCCGAATCGATCCGACCCTCGTCGGGCGCGAAGCTGGAGGTGACCAGGAAAAAGATCAGCAGCAGGAACACCACGTCGATCATGCTCGTCATTGTCACGGCGCCGAGCGTCCCGCCCCGACGGCGCTCGGGGTGCGGCGTCAGGTTCATGGCGCCCCCTCCGCCGGCTGCGACCCGAGCGTCCCGATGCTCCACCGGCGCACGCCCACACCCGCCAGCCGGTTCATCATCCGGTTCAGGTGGGCCGCGCGGCACTCGCGGTCCGGACGCACCCGCACCGTCACCAGGTCAGGGTCGCCCAATCGCTCGATCTCGATCCGCGCGATCTGCGCCAGCGCATCGAGGGAAATCGTCTCACGCTCGAGCAGGATGGCCCCCTCTCGCGTCAGATCCACGACGAGCGTGGGCTTGGGGGTCGAATCGTCCTGCCCCTCCTCCCGGGGCAGGTCCACCAGCGAGCGTGACAGCTCGCCGAACTGCGACGTGAACATGAAAAAGATGATGAGCTGCAGCACCACGTCGATCATCGGCGTGAGATCGAACGCGCGGATCCGGTCCTCGTTGGGTCGGGCGAATCTCACGTGGCCGGCGCTCCGTCGGGCGACGCGGGCTGCGGCGTCGGGCGTGGAGCCCCGGTGCTCACGCCCGCCGGCGCGGCCCCGGACTCCAGGTACGCCGCGAGCTCCTCGATCGTCTCGCCCACCTCGCTGGCGAGCGTGTCGATGCGGTTGCGCAGGAAGGTGAACGCCGCGGTGCAGGGGATGGCGACGATCAGCCCCAGCACCGTGGTCACCAGCGCCTGCGAGATGCTCCCACCCAGCTGATCGGGTCGGGCGGGGCCCTCGGTCAGGGCGATGGTGTCAAAGGCGCCGACCATGCCCACCACGGTGCCCAGCAGCCCGAGCATCGGGGCGACGGACGCGATGAGCCCGATGCCGTCGGTCATGCGGTAGAGCCGGGCGACCTGGGCCTGCCCGACCTCCTCGAGGGCGCTCTTGAGCTCGAGGAAGCCAAACGGCGAGCGCGAGCAGCGGATCAGGGCCGACCCCATGACCCGCGCGATGAACGAGTCGTTCTCCGCGTCGGTGCAGAACTCGATCGCGGCGCCGACCTGGTTGGCCCGCAGCAGCTCGTGCAGGCGATCGACCGTCTCGGGCGGCGCCAACCGACTCCGACGCAGCCGGAGCAACTGGGCCACGATCATCCCCACCGCCGCGAGCGAGAGCAGGATGATGATCAGCCCGATCTCACGCCCCGCGGCGATGTACTCGAGGAGTGATTTCGACGCCCCGTCCGGCGCCGCCTGCGCCAGCACGAGCGTGGTTGTGTCTGCAAGGCTCATCATGAGCGTCCGTTCCCTTCAGGTGTCAACGCCAGGTCGCTGCGCGTGTCTCGATGTCGTCGCCCCGTTCGCGAGACGCCCTCACCCGGCGCCCATTCCGTGATCGCGTGCCAGCGGGCGCCCTCGCTGCCCGGGAACCGATCGAGCAGCTCTCGGCGCAGCGCCCCGGCCGAGGCTTGATCGCCGAGCGATCGCATCGTGACCGCCGCGTTGGCCAGCGCGATCGACGCCAGCTCGGGGGTCTCCTGCTCGAAGCGGGACGGGATGTGCAGGAGCTGGATGACCCCTCTTCGGCGGACCTCCGCGTCGGACTCCAGGATCATCGATCGCCCGAGCGCCACCCTGATCCAGCTCTCGGTCCAGGGCGGGGGGCGACGGCGCAGGCGGGCGCCCAGCGCCGTGCGCGCCGCGGCGCGCTGCTCGTCGTTGCCGACGCGAGCGAGCACGATCTCCTGCACGAGCGCGATCCCCGGCTCTCGCAGGGTTTCCGGTTCGATCTGCGCGAAAAGCGCGTCGAGCTCACGCTCGATCGCCTCCCGGTCGCCCGGCTCCTGCTCGAAGCGGGCGCTCACGTGGTAGAGCGCGCTCAACGCCGCAAGTCGCATGCGCTGAGCCCCCGGGCGGGCGCCCTCGATCGGAGCCGGGCTGGCCCCAACGCGGGCGAGCCACGCGCTCTGCTCATCGTCGAGCCACACCGGCGCCAGCGCCGGGGAAAGGCCGGTCTCCCCGTCGATCGAGAGATCCGACGCGTCGCCCAGGGCCTCGCCCGGCGACCACCCCTCGCCCCGTAGCACGCCCAGCCAGGGCGCGATCGCCGGCGCCCGCGCCCCCGCTGCGAGCCGGCATCGCAGCAGGCCACCGGCAACGAACGACGACGTTGCCCCGGCGTGAGAGCCGTACCGGGCGAACAACGCCTCGAGCAACGGCTCCGCGTTGACAAGGTCGCCGCGGCGCAGTCGCACGCCCGCACGCCACACGGCGCGGGCGTCGTCCCGCAATGGCTCGAACTGCTCGCCCCTGGCCCCGCGGACATCACGCACGCGCGTCCAGTCAAGCAGCACGCTCGTCCCGTCGCCCATCATCACACTCACGCCCTGCATGTCCACGGAGGTCACCGTCCCCGGCGGCGGCGCCTCGTCGCCCCACATCACCACCACCTGCGACGCCGGCTGCGCAATCGCGGGCGCCGGCGCGCACAACGCCACCACGCAGGGCACAAACCAGGCGTGCCGCCTCACGGGCGGTTCCCATCAACGCGAGCGAAGCTCCCGCCAGAATCCGCGGCGATCCTGCGCATCATCCGCTCGACCTCGTCGCGATCGGCGCTGTTGGAGAACTCGCCGAACATGATGCTGTGGATCGGGATACGGGACCGCCGGTTAAGCTGCTCGATGCTCTCGGGCACGCTGGCCAGGAATCGCCCGTCGGTCATGAAGTAGATCGCATCCGGCGGCGGGCGGAGCTTGAAAACCTGCTCGAACCCGCTCATCGGCTGCGTGCCCCCGTCCGGGTACGCCCGGTACAGCTCGCGCCTGGCCCAGAGCTTCTTGCGCTCCGTCGCGTCCGACCAGAGGCGGCGTGAGCCCAGGGGCGTCGCGGTGTTGGAATAGAACACGACGAAGAACTCGGCGCTCTCGAGCAGCCCGTCGATCGAGCGGTCCAGCTCGCGCTGGGTCAGCTCCATTCGGGTCCGACCGCTGGGCGTGTCGGCGTTCATGGACGCCGAGCGGTCCACGATGTAGGCGAATCGCCTGCCCTGGGCCTCGAGCCCGAAGAAGCTCGCGCCCGACCCGGCGCCCGCCGCGCCCGACCCGCTGCTCGCGGCCTCGAAGCTCGACGACGACGTCACGTCCCCCGAGCCCAGCGCCGTGTCGATCTGCGTCAGCTCCGGGGTGATCGCCTCGCTGCCCGAGGCGTCGGTCATGAGTTCGACGGGCGCCGCGTCCGCCGCGGGGAGTTCGGGCGCGGCCGGCGACTCCAGCTCCAACGCGTCCTGCTGGATCGTGGACAGCTCGACGCTGGTCAAGACGGCAAAGTCCACCGCCCCCGGCGCCGAGCCCCCCGCGTCGGGCGTGGTGAAGCTCACCGTCACGAGAGCCGCGATCAACCAGAGGACCAGGTGGACCGCGAGGGACGCCCCGGCTCCGACCAGCGTCGCCCGTCGCAGCAGACGCCAGAGGCGCTCGCGGCTCGCCGCCGGCTGCGGCGCCGGAACCCCGATCTCCCAACCGATGTCGGGCTGGCTCGGGGCGCTCTCGGGCTGTGGGTGGGTGTCGCTCACACCGGTATCGTACAAACGGGCGGTCCCCCGGATGGTCTTTGTGCCGGCGAGCCCCTCTCGCCCCGCCTCCCACCTCCCCGGCGGGCCTATCCGCAGGGCGGCTCGGGAGGTTCGCCCGGCGTCGGGCGTGGATTCCTGGCCGCGGATGTACCGCGCCGACTTGACCCCCTCGCCGCTCGTCCGTTGAATGCCCAACCGGGAGCCGAAGGCCCCGAGGCCGACGCACGTCCCCGGGGAACCTCCGATGCCAACTCAACAGGCCACCGCAACCCGCGCCGCCGAAAAACCCGCGTGGACCCCCGGGCAGCCCCCGTCCCGGGTGCTGCTCAAGCTCTCGGGGGAGGCCTTCTGCCCCTCGGGCGGGTTCGGGATCGACGCCCAGGAGCTGAGTGTGATCGCCGAGGAGATCCGCTCCGCCACCGAGGCCGGCGCCCAGATCGCCGTCGTCGTGGGCGGGGGCAACATCATCCGCGGCGCCGAACTGGCCCAGACCGACGGATTCCAGCGGGCGACGGCGGACTACATGGGCATGCTCGGGACCGTCATCAACGCCCTGGCCCTGCGGGAGCGCCTCCAGGCGTGCGGCGTGGACTCACGCGTGCAGTCTGCGATCGAGATCCGCGCCGTCGCCGAGCCGTTCATCCGCGGGCGGGCGCTGCGTCACCTGGAGAAAGGCCGCGTGGTCATCCTCGCGGCGGGCACGGGCAACCCGTTCTTCACAACCGACACGTGCGCCGCGCTGCGCGCCACCGAGCTGGACTGCAACATCCTGCTCAAGGCCACCAAGGTAGACGGGGTTTACACCGCCGATCCCAAGAAGGACCCCACCGCCACGCGGTTCGACCGGCTCACGTTCCAGGAGGCGCTCGAGCGTCGCCTGCAGGTGATGGACATGACCGCGCTGGCGATGTGCCAGGAGAATCGCATCCCGGTGCTGGTCTTCGACTTCAAGCAGCCCGGGGCGATCCGGGGCGTGATCGAGGGCAAGCCCATCGGCACCCTGCTGACCTGCGCCGAGCCGGGCGCCTGAGCCCCGGGGGCGACACGCTCGCGGGTTGGGGGCGTATCATCCCGCCTCCCGCCCGATGCTGATTGAGAGGACACCATGAGCACCGATCCGGACACGATTCTCCTCGAAGCCGAGGACGCCATGAGCAAGGCGATCGAATACCTCAAGAGCGAGATGCGGGGCATCCGCGCCGGTCGCGCATCGACCGCGCTCGTGGATTACATCAAGGTTGACTACTACGGGTCCTCGTCCGACCTCAAGTCCCTCGCTTCGATCTCCACCCCCGAGCCCACGCAAATTCTCATCCGGCCCTTCGACGCCTCGTCGCTCGCGGCGATCCGAACCGCGATCGAGACCTCCGACCTCGGGCTCAACCCCAACGTCGAGGACAAGTCGATCCGGATCAACGTCCCCACGCTCAGCCAGGAGCGGCGCAAGATGCTCGTCGCCCAGGCCAAGAAGCACGGCGAGGAGCAGAAGATCGTGATGCGCAACACGCGCCGCGACGCCAACAAGCACGCGGACTCGCTCGCCAAGCAGGCGGGCTCGCACTACTCCGAGGACGAGATCAAGACCCTCAAGGACGAGATCCAGGAGCTCGTCAAGAAGTACGAGGGCCAGATCGACGAGCTCATCAGCGCCAAGACCAAGGAAGTGCTCGAGGTCTGACCCGCCCGCTCACGCGTACCCCAGCTCGTCGAGTTCATCCTCGTCCAGACCGAACTCGTGCCCGAGCTCGTGCAGGATCGTGATCCGGATCTGACGCTGCACCTCCGCCTCGTCCCCCCACCCCCCGGCGTGGCTCACGATGCCCAGACGGTAGATGTGCACCTGGCTCGGCAGCACACCGTCGACTTCCACGCTCCGCTCGGTGATCGCCAGCCCCGAGTGCAGCCCGCACAGACTCGCCCGGTCGTCCGCGCTGCTCGGGTCCAGCCCCAGCTCGCGCATCACCTGAGCGTCTGGCTCGTCATCCACGAGCAGCGGGACCTCCTCGAACATCGCCAGAATGTCGCGCGGGAGTGACTCCAGGACCCGATCGACCAGCGCGTCAAACCGTTCACGGAGCTCGTCGGTCATCGCCCGCCCCGCGAGCCTCGGGGCTCGTCGTCGAGGATGTCGGCGATACCGACCCCCGAGGACGCCAGGATCGGACGCAGGCGCACACAGTCAATAGTGACCCCCACGAGCCCGATGGTGACCAGCACCGAGCCCACGGCGATGAGCACGACCTCGCCCGTCTGCAGCGCCTGTCCCAGCGGCCCGCGCATCTCACCGGTGAGCAGGCGGAGCACGTCGCCGGTCGCCGCGATGCCCACCGCGCCCAGCAGCGCCAGAAGCGACTGGCGATCCACCTTGCCGGTGCGCACCACGACCGAACGCATCGCCAGGCCCCGCGCCATGGGACGCAGGCCCAGGATGATCATCGCGAGCGCGGCGGCGATGCCCAGCCGAACCAGCGTCCGGACAGTGTCGTCGTCGAGGCCGCCAAACACGGGTTTGGCCTTGCCCGCGTCGATCTCCATGTAGAGGCGCCACAGCAGCGCGGCAAGGGGCAGGTACGCGAGCACTCCGCCCAGGGTCCGGAGGCGGCGGCGCGGGCTCATCCCCGCGTGCGGGCTGATCAGCACGACCGCGCCCAGGCCCGAGACCAGCGTCATCAGCACCACGAGCCACGCTGTCCACGGTGGGCTCCACGCGATGTCAAGCCAGTGCAGGCTCAGCTCGCTCAGCCGAATCACCCAGGACCCCAGCGCCGCGATGAGCGCCGCGACCGACCAGACGACCAGCCCCCACGCCGTGACGCGCGGGCGGGTCAGTCTCTTGAGCTCGCCCGCCTTCGGATCAACCAGCGCCAGAATGGTGGCCTTGACCGGGGCGTGGCACTCGGGGCAGCTCTCCCGGATCGACAGCCCGCGCAGGTTGTACCCACATCGCATGCACGGCAGGTCACCCGTCAGCTCGGAGGCCAGCACGCTCGCCCACGCCCGCGGGGCGCCACCCTGCTTCTCAGGTTCACGCGATCCTGGTTCCACACCATTCCCCGACGTCCTTGAGAGCAGCCCACGGACGCGCCGCCCGAGATCGGACATTCTACATCATCCGCGGGGCGACCTCCGTCATCCGTCGGGCGATCCGTATACTCGCCGGCAGCCCCTGCCCCGCCGCAACCCAGAGCGTGGCGGGACGTACCGACTCTGAGCAAGGACGCCATGCAAGAGCTGATTGAACGACTCCGATCGAACATCACACAGGTCTTCCTGGGGAACCCAGAAGCCGTGGACCGCCTGATCTGCTGTCTGCTGGCGCGCGGGCACGCCCTGATCGAGGATGTCCCGGGCGTGGGCAAAACCGTCCTCGCCTCGGCCATCGCCAAGTCCGTCGATTGCCAGTTCACCCGCGTCCAGCTCACCCCCGACATGCTCCCGGCCGACATCCTGGGCGTCACCATCTTTGACCGCGAGTCCGGTCGGTTCGAGTTCAAGCGCGGCCCGGTCTTCACCAACATCCTCCTGGCCGACGAGATCAACCGCGCCACCCCGCGCACCCAGACCGCCCTGCTCGAGGCGATGAACGAGGCCCGCATCTCCATCGACGGTCGCGTCTACCCCCTGGGACCGCCCTTCATGGTCTTGGCCACGCAGAACCCCTACGAGTTCGAGGGCACCTACCTGCTGCCCGAGAACCAGCTCGACCGGTTCCTGATGCGCATCGGCCTGGGCTACCCGTCGCCGGAGGAGGAGGCCCGCCTGCTCGAGCTGCGACCCTCGCAGAACCGCCTGAACGGGCTGCAGTCGGTGCTGCACGCCGACGACGTGATCGCGCTGCAGGACGCGGTGGACAGCGTCCGCCTGGACGAGTCGCTGCGCACCTACATCGTGGACCTGGCCCATGCCACGCGCGACCACGCCGAAGTGCAGGTCGGACTCTCTCCCCGCGGGTCGCTGGCGCTGGCGCAGGCCGCCCGAGCCACGGCCGTGATGCAGGGACGCGAGTACGTCATCCCCGAGGACATCCTGGAATCGGTCCTGCCCGTCTGCACACACCGGATCATCGCCCGTTCCTACAGCGCGGGCAGCGAAACCGAGGCCACGGCGGAGATCCTCGACTCGGTCGTGCACTCGCTCACCAGCCCGGTCTGATTCCCACCCCCGACCCGCCGATCTCACGATCTGCCGACCTCCCGAGGACACGCCATGCCCCGACTCATCCGCCACGACGCCGAGGGCCCGATCAAGATCGAGCCCCAGGACAAGCCAATTTTCGTCTGCGCCTGCGGCCTGAGCAAGAACTTCCCGTTCTGCGACGGCGCGCACAAGGGATGCAAGAGCGAAACGCCGGGGGTGGTGTCGGTGTATGACGCGGAGAGGGAGAGGGTGATTGAGGAGCGAGATGACTGATTAACAGTCTCTTTGCCGATTTCCGCACTCCGGACACGCCCCCGTCAGAGGTAGTCCTCGAAGGTCATACCCGCAGCTCTGGCATCCTGTCACCCACACAAGCCCGGCCGAGTACGCGAGCGATCCCATCACGAGAAGTGAGATGACAAGGGCAATCGAAAGAATCCACGCCAGAGCTTTGGCTAGCTGAGCAGGCCGTATCGAGCGGTCCTGATAGCGCCACCCAACTCCCGCAGGCGTTGCGTTCAATAACACGTCAACCGACACGCTGTCCTGGCGCCTCGTGCCCTGAGGTAGAGTGGCCACGAGATCGGAGTCGCATACCAACTGGATCAGCTGATCTTCTTGCGGCAGCGCATCCACAGGAAGAAATGGAAGCCCAGGCCAGTCAACCGAGTTCATGTAGTTCAGAGTCCAGGCGCCTGTCTGTGTGTCCACGCCCAGAATACTCTTCATCGATCGCAACTCATGGTGCAACCGCAGCACGCAAACACCGTCGGCGAATGCAAATTCACCTTTCTTGTGGCGAAGGGCGGCCAAGACCGGCTGCTGAGTGAGATACGGTTCCTCGCTCAACACCCACGTCTGGCTTGACTCTTCCCACAACGCGTAAAGCTCTCCGGCGAGACCCCTAGACCCTGTCCCGGTTCCGCTCCCCCATGTTAGCGCACCCAGAAAACCCGTCACAAAGACAAAGACAAGCGCCCCTATCCACCAACGGCGTTTGAGGGCAGCGACACCTCTAGATGCATCAAAGCGGTAGTTCACGCACCAATGAGTGTCGCCAGGAAAGCGATCGGGTGCAAGCTCTCACGTGCGACCCCATCCCACACCTGATGCCGGCAGCTCGTCCCCGTCGCCAACAGCGTGTCGTCCTTGCCCAATGACCGGGCGGCGGGCATCAGGTGTTGCTCGCCGATACGCATCGACAGGTCGAACCGATCCCGCGTGTACCCGAAGCTGCCGGCCATGCCGCAGCAGCCGGCGTCGAGGACCTCCAGCGAATCGTCGACGATCCGGCGCAGCAGCCCCCCGCTGCTGTCCGCCCCCCACATCGCCTTCTGGTGGCAGTGGGCGTGCAGCAGCACGCGCCCGCCCGGGGCGTTGAAGCCCGGGCGGCGCGGGTGCCGATCCCAGCGATCGTCGAGAAACTGCTCGGGGAGCAGCGTCCGCTCCTCGAGCTTCTGGCGGAGCGCAAGCGGACGCCCGATCTTGAGCGAGAGCCAGTCGTCCTGGACCGCCGACAGGCAAGATGGCTCGATGATGAGCAGGCCAACGAGCGACCCGTCGTTGATGACCGGTTCGAGCGTGTCGAGCATCCGCTCGGCGCCGCGGATCGCGCCCGGCAGCAATCCCAGCGAGATCCGCGCCCGCTGGAAGTCGTCGCAGCGGATCAGCTTCACGCGGTAGCCGAACGCCTCCAAAACGCGTCTGGTCGCCAGCCCGATCTCGGGCTCGTTGTACTGCGTGAACGTGTCCGCCAGAAGCGCGACGACCGGGGCGTCCGCGGGCAGGTCCGCCTCGTCGGGCCCCCACTGTTTGTGCAGCGGCCTGCGGAACTCGGGCAGCGAACGCTTGGGGTGCAGACCCAGCGCGGCGTTGAGAATGCCCCGCGTCGGCGCAAACGTGTTGACCGTGTTGACAAGCCCCGGCGCGATCGACGCCACGCGGCTGGCGAGGTCGATCATCCCCATCGCCCGCGACCGCAGCGGCGGGGAAGAGGTCTTGTACCCCTGCGCCAGGTACTCGCTCTTGAGCCTCGCGATGTCCACGTTGCTCGGGCACTCGCTCTTGCACGCCTTGCACGAGAGGCACAGGTCGAGCGTCCGCAGCGTTTCCGCATCGTTCCAAGAGGGGCGCCCCGGGCCGGTCAGGTCGAGCTGCCCGGTCACGGCCAGGCGCAGGGCGTTGCCCCGCCCGCGGGTCGAGTGGCGCTCGTCGAGCGTGCCCATGTACGAGGGGCACATCGTCCCGCCGGACTTCTTGCGGCACACCCCGGCGCCGTTGCACCGCTCGATCGCGTGCCCGAACCCGTCCTGATCGCTGTAGTCATAAAACGTCTCGACGCTCGGCGTGCTCAGCACCGCGCCCGTCGGGTTCACGCGAACTTCCTGAGCGATCGACTCGATGGGCCCGGGGCCGACGATGTTGCCCGGGTTCAGACGCCCCTCGGGGTCGAAGATGGACTTCACCTGGCGGAACGCGTCCATCAGCTCGGGTCCGAAGTAGTCGTCGAGCAGCGGGCCGCGGGCGCGTCCGTCGCCGTGCTCGCCGGACATCACGCCGCCGAGGGACTTGGCCAGCGCGGCGACACGGACCGCGATGTCCTGCATCCGCGCCGTGTCCGCGGGGTCCTTCAGGTCCAGCAGGGGGCGGACGTGCAGCACGCCGACGGAGGCGTGGGCGTAGTACGAGGCGATGGTGTCGTTGTCGCTGACGATCTCTCGGAACCCACGCACGAACTCCGCCAGCCGCTCGGGCGGGACGGCGTTGTCCTCCACAAACCCCAGCGGCTTGCGGGCGCCCTCCACCGCGTGCAGCAGCGGCTCGCCCGCGACCCGCAGCGCCCAGGCGTCCGCCATGCCGTGGTCATCATCGATGATCCGCGCCTGTTCCACATGGAACAGCGCCGCGGCCTGTGCGCACAAGGCTTGCACCTGCTCGGCGCTCTCACCAAAGAACTCGGCGTACAACACCGCCTGCGGCGTCTCGCCTGAGGGCGCCGGCAACGCGTCCACATACGCCCGGCACTGCGTGTTCTTGCGGGCCAGGTCCAGGATCAGCCCGTCGAGCAGCTCGACCGCCGCCGGGTGCAGCGCCAGCAGGGCCGGGAGCGCCGCGATCGCGGCCTCGATCGAGGCGAACGCGATGACGCACAGGCCCTTCGCTTTCGGAAGCGGTTGGAGTTTCAGCGTCGCCGAGAGCGTGACGGCGAGCGTGCCCTCCGAGCCGCACAGAAGCGGGGCGAGGTTGAGCTTGGCCGGGTCGTCGCCGACGGCGTCGAGCTGCCTGAGGATCTCGTCGAGCTGGTACCCGGCGCTGCGGCGCAGGGTCTTGGGGAATCGCTCGCGGATGAGCTGTTCGTGCTCGCGGACGACGCGGACAACGCGGGCGGTCAGGTCCGCGACGACCGGGTCCCGCGCGGCGGCGCCCTCGTCGAGGGTCACCACCCGCCCGTCGGCCAGACAGGCGTCGATGCCCAGCACGTTCTCGCTGGTGCGTCCGTACAGGATCGAGTGTGCGCCCGCGGCGTTGTTGCCGATGCACCCGCCGATGTTCGCCTGGCGGGCCGTGGACGGGTCGGGGGCGAAGTGCAGGCCCGAGGCGGCGATCTGGGCGTTGAGGTCGCCGATGGTCATGCCCGCCTCGACGCGGCAGGTCCGCTCGGGCGTGTCGAGCCCGAGCAGGCGGGTGCAGGCGCTCGAGAGATCAATCACGACGCTGTGGGCGCCCACGCACTGGCCGGCCAGGCTTGTCCCCCCCCCACGCGGGAGGATCGGCAGGTGGCGCTGGGCGCAGAACTCGACGCCCCGGACGGCGTCCTGCGTCGAGTTCGGGATCACCACCCCCAGCGGCTCGACCTGGTAGATCGAGGCGTCGGTCGCGTAGAGCATCCGGTCGTGGAGCCCGAAGCGGACCTCGCCCTGGACCGCGTTGGCCAGCTCGCGCGCGAGCTGATCGCGCTGGGTCGGGCTGAGGATGGTCTGGGCGGGCGTGCTCAAGAAGGCTCTCCGCCCCGATCGTACAGCGCCCGGGTGTGTGTCACGGGCGCGTCACGGGTGTGTCACAAGGGGGGCAAGGTGGACCTTGATCGGGCGTCTGGCGTATTGGATTGAGAACGGGGCGGGCGGCGAACGCCGATAGACGCCCCGGCGAACCCACGCGACGGAGGTGATCGATGCGACGAACGGAAGTACTGGCCCTGGTGATGGCGGCGGGATTGGCGTGCACGGGGGCGATGATGGCCGCGGGGCCCGCCAGACCCGGGCAGGACCACCACAAAGCCCAGATGAACGCGGGCGACGACGAGCTGCCCATCAGCTCGATCACGCTGTACCGATCGGGCGTGGGCGCCTTCCAGCGCCAGGGGATGGTCCACAACGACGGGCGGGTGAGCCTGAGCTTCGACGCCGACCAGATCAACGACATCCTCAAGTCCATGGTCATGCTCGACCTGGACGGCGGGCGGATCGAGGCGGCCAGCTACGGATCGAAGGAGCCCCTGGCCCGTCGCCTGGCGAGCTTCGCGATTGATATCTCGGACAACCCGAGCCGGGGGGAGCTGCTCGACCAGCTCCGCGGCGCCCGGGTCTCGATCTCGCATTCCGAGGGCACGCTCTCGGGCATCGTGCTGGGGGTGGAGGCGCACGAGATCATGCGCCCGGACACGGGGGCTGTGGAGGTGCGTGAGAGCCTGAACCTGCTGACGGACGCGGGCACGCGGACGATCGCGCTGGACACGGTCTCGGGGTTCCGGATCGAGGACGAGAAGCTGGCGGCGGAGCTGCGCCGGGCGCTGAGCGCGCTGGGCGAGCACCGGGCGGACAACGTCAAGGCCGTGGACCTGGCGTTCCGGGGCGAGGGCGACCGGCGGGTGGTGGTGTCGTACGTGCACGAGATGCCGGTGTGGAAGGCGAGCTACCGCCTGGTGCTGCCCGACGCGGACGCGGGGGGCGACGCGACGGTGCAGGGCTGGGCGATCGTGGAGAACACGACGGACGAGGACTGGGAGGACGTGGACCTGTCGCTGGTGGCCGGTCGCCCGGTGAGCTTCGTGATGGACCTGTACGAGCCGCTGTACCTGAGCAGGCCCGAGGTGCCGGTGCCCGTGACGGGCGGGGCGAGGCCGAGGGTGTACGCGCAGGGGAAGGCGGCCGGAGGTGGTGGCGGGCAGAGCCCGTTCAGCGGAAGCACAGCGGATCGTGATCGATCTTTGTCGGCACCGATGGCTTCCAGGAGGTCGAGCGGTATCACGGCCGTTGCTGGCGGGCAGTTGGAAGAGAGCGCAGACTATGCGTACTCCGCCGACGACATGGCCAGCTACGCCGCGCAGGCCCAGGCCTCGGCGGGCGAGGTGGGCGAGGTCTTCCAGTACACCCTCGACGAGCCGGTGACCATCGAGCGCCGGCGCTCGGCGATGCTGCCGATCCTGTCGGCGCCCATCCAAGCGCGGCGGGTGAGCATCTTCAACCGCAACGACAACGCGTCGCACCCGATGCGGGGCGTGGAGCTGACCAACACCAGCGGGCTGCAGCTCATGCCCGGGCCGATCAGCGTGTACGACGACGCGACGTACGCCGGCGACGCGCAGATCGGGCACGTCTCGGACGGCGACGAGCGGCTGCTGGCGTACAGCGTGGACCTTGCCGTGAGCGCCCAGAGCGAGCAGCGAAACGAGCGGGACGTGACGAAGCTGCGGATCCACCGGGGGCTGATCGAGCAGACGGTCAAGTCGGTCGAGACGACGACGTACAGCTTTGAGTCCAGCGACAAGAAGCGGGACCGGGTGGTGATCGTTGAGCACGCGCGGCGCGGCGGGTGGGACCTGGTCGGTGAGGACCTCCTCACGGAGAAGACCGACAGCGCGTACCGGTTCGAGGTGAAGCTCGAGCCGGGGGGCGAGGGCGAGCTGAGGGTGTCGCAGGAAAGCGTGCAGCGCCAGAACGTGGCGCTCGTGGGGTTCGACATGACGACGCTGCTTCGGTATCAGCGGGACGGGCGAGTGAGCAAGGCGGTGATCGACGCCGTGCGGAAGGCGGGCGAGCTGCAGGACCGGATCCGCCAGAGCGAGCAGCGGATCGGCGAGCTTGAGCAGGAGCGGAGGGTGATCGGGACGGACCAGACCCGCATCCGCGAGAACATGGGGCGGATCGACCGGACGAGCGAGCTGTACGGGAGGTACATGTCCAAGCTCAACGACCAGGAGACCCGCCTGGAGCAGATCGAGGGCGAGATCGGGGAGGCGCGGGCGGAGCTTGAGCGGCGGCGGACGGCGCTCAACGACTATGTCAGCGGGCTTGAGGTCGAGTAGACCCCGAGACCACGACAACGCACGAAAGAGGGCCCGCGACCGGTTGGTCGCGGGCCCCTTGCATGCAATCACGAGACCCGGCGGAGATCAGTCGTAGTAGACCTCGATGGTGACGTTCTGGCTGCCGGTCTGAACGTCGGCCTTGGAGTAGGAGCGGAGGTAGGCGTTGCGGTTGTTGACCCGCATGCCGGCTGTTTCGCTGTCGCTGACCAGATCAACCATTTCGTCGGTCGGGCTCACTTCCTTGCGGGTCTGATCGTCCTCGTTGGCGAAGACGTTGTCGGCGTGGGACTTGTTGGCATCGCCCTGGATCTCGTTGAAGGTGATCAGGAGCGTGTCGGGATCGGGACGGTTCTCGAACTTGACGTGGTTGTCGTTGTAGCCGATGTTGCCGTCCCAGGTGGAGCGGGAGCCGTGGGTCAGCAGCGTCTGGGAGCTGGTGCCCAGGGGAGTTGTGCCGTCGGAGTTGGCGGAGGGGTCATCGTTGCGGAGCACCCACTCGCCCTCGGCTTCGTTGCCGTCGAGGTCCCAGATAGCGCCACGGTTGGCCAGCGAGGCCTCGGTGGAGACGAAGGTGTTGCTCCAGAGGGCCTTGCGACGCCCGAAGGGGGGCGTGTGGGCGTAGGAGAAGCCGCCCTGCGCGCCGAAGGTGTCATCCGTGTAGGAGTAGTCAAACGTTTCCTCGTCACCGGAATCGAAGTCGGTGGGAACCGCCCGGAAAGCCGGGTCCCACTGGGCGAGCTGGGCTCGATCGTCATCCGCGATGGCGTTGGGCTGATCGAACTCGAAGCTGTCGTACTGGGTGAACTGGCCGTTGGGCTCAGAGGGGCTGACGCACATCTCGGAGGAGATGGTGCCGTCGTAGATGATGATGGAGAAGATGTGGCGGGTGGTGTCCTTGGCGGCGTTGCCGACGGCGTCGGCGGAGTTGTCCAGGGTGTTGTTGCCCCGGTCCACGCGGCTGGGAAGGGGGTAGTTGTCGCTGTTGTTGCCGGCGTAGGTGACGAGGCCCTGGAGGATGCCGCGGACCTGGGTCTGGTCCTTGAGGCGGCGGGCGGCCTTGCGGGCCTTGCCCAGGGCGGGCAGCAGGATGCCGATGAGCAGCGCGATAATCGCGATGACCACCAGCAGCTCGATCAGGGTGAAT
>JAJDDI010000012.1 GCA_029260375.1 Phycisphaerales bacterium
CCAGAGGCCGACCGACGATCGATATCTGATGACCAGGCGCGAGCTGGAGTCGAAGATGGCGGTGTTGCTCGGCGGACGTGCGGCCGAAGAGGTTGTATTTCAGGAGGTGTCGACCGGAGCCGCGGACGATCTCGGCAAGGCGACGGGCATTGCGCGCAGCATGGCGACGCACTACGCCATGGTACCGGCACTAGGTCACGCGACGTATGACAGCGAGCCGCGAGGCTACCTCGATCAGGCGGTGCCGGGTCTCGAAACACGAACGTACAGCGAGGAAACTGCCCGCGAGATCGACTGCGCCGTGAGGGAAATGCTCGACGGTGCCTTTGATACTGCACTCGGCGTGTTGGCTGAGAATCGCGACCTCCTCGAAGAGGGCGCGCGCGTCCTTCTGGAAAAAGAGACGCTCGACGAAGGCGACCTGGGCACTCTCTTTTCTAGGTTGCGCAAGAGGAAGGACGCGGTCGACGAACGCCTGCACGGTGAGGACTTGCGGCCGAAGGGATCGGTATCCTAGTCGAGGGAAGCTCGCGACACCCTGCGTACCGTGCTGGTGGCGCGATACGGAACGACGACTGCGGCCAAGCCCTGGTCTCGCCTCCGGCGAAGCCGGCCCAGAGGCAGTGCCCTGGCGACGTCACCAAGGCACCGCTTTGGTTCAATTCAACCTGCTATTTCGATCTTCTTCGTCTTGCCGGCGGCGGCGGGATTCTTGGGGAGTGTGATCGTGAGGACTCCCTTCTTGTGAGAAGCGCTCACCTTGTCTGCATCTACTTCGCTGGGCAGCTGGATCGTTCTCTGAAACGAACCGTATATACGCTCCGAGTAGTATTGATCCTTGTCCTTCTCCTCGCGCTCGGACTTCTTTTCGCCCTTGATCGTCAGCATGTCGTCACGGAGGGATAGATCGAGATCCTTCTCCTCGATACCCGGAACTTCGGCGGTCACGACGATTTCTTTGTCCGATTCCTTCACATCCACCGCGGGTGCGAAGCCCTCTTGATCCGAGAACGGTTGAAATCCGTGCCCGTCGATAAAGCGCTCAAGCATATCATCCATCTCGCGACGGAAAGAAAGAAACGGATCACGAGGGGAGCTGACTTCTTTGTTTCTCCGCCAGGGCATTAGACTTTTCTTCGCCATCGTTTATCTCCTTTTCTGATGAGACCCAGAATCCAACCATCGGCCCAGCTGACAGCGCCAGGGGGGGGACTCCCCACCGTTTGTCAAAGAGTATCGAGGGGCGGTAACCCCTCTGCTGTTGGGGGAAAGGGAACCGGTTGAGAAGGTACGATGTTGATCTTGGCGCCATCAGCGGATTTGCTCCGTGGCGGTAACGGTGGGCGAGTAATTCTCTGTGCTGAAGAGGGTGTTGGTGCGGAGCATGGCGCAGGCGACACCAAGGAGCCGGTCAGCGACGGCTCGGGTCGCGTGACCGTGGGACTTGCCGCGAGCTCGCAAAGCAGCGTATCGGCTGCGACTGCGCGGGTCGAGCTGTGTGGCGACCCGTGCCCAGTGGTAGAGCGCATTGCGCAGTCGGGCGTTGCAGGCCCTTCGCATGGAGACCACACGGCGCCGGCCACTCTGGCGAGTAATCGGTGCGACGCCTGCGAGATTGCGCAACGCGTGGTAATCTCTGTTTCGCAGGGGTCGGCTGGCTTCTGTGAGCAGCGTGGCGAGTACGGTCTGTCCTACTCCTGGCAGGGAACGGAGGATCTTGGCGTCACGCTGCTCTTGTATGTGCCCCTCGGCTTCGTCCCGACCTTCGAGAATGGAAAGGCGCCGCGCAATTTCCTTGCGGCATTCCTTCATCTGCTGATTCACGAGTTCGACGCGCGCTACGAGCGAACGGATGTGCGTGGTCGCCGCCTCGGTGATTCCGGGCGCTACTCGCAGCGGGGTTTCTCGCAGCGTCGCCAGGACCGTCGTTGCCTCGATGCGGCGAATGCGGTGCCGCTTGAGAATTCGTTCGATGCTGGACTTGCGTACCTTAGTGGCTTTCGCTGGCGTCGGCGCGACACGCCAGATCTCGAGCAGCCACGGAGCACAAAGATCGTTGGTGAGATCAAGGATCTGCGGGTAGTAGCGGCGAAGCTGCTCGCGGATGCGGTTGCCGAGTGCTACGCGACTGGTCTGGAGTTCGTGTGCCATCCGGCTCCATTCGCGCAGCTCGACGATTCCAGGGTCATCCGGTTCCAAGTGCCGAAACGAGTGCCCATCGGTTCGCATCGACTGAGCCAGGACAAAAGCATCGCGTCGATCATCCTTGCTGCCCGCGGGAAAGAAGCGATCACGAAAACGGTCGAGTTGCTTGGGATTGAGCGAGAAGACCGCGAAGCCTCGCTCCATCAGTGTGTCGATAACCGCTCCGTCAGAGCGTTCGATAGACACAGCGACGCTCCCCGGCGGGGCCTCCCTCGTAGTGACCGCAAGCCATTTCAAAAGAGCTGCCAGGCCATCGCCAGAATGATCGAACCTCTGCTCTCCGGCGAGCTCACCGGTACGCTCGATCACCGTTACCTGGTGGCCGGTTGCCGTACTCCAGTCGACTCCCACGAACCATTCGAATTTCTCCACCGCCGTGCCTCCTTTCTGCCGGACCGGCCACGACTCTCGGTCTGCCCCTGTACTGGCGCTCTCGGCGCAACTCCCCACGGGACCTCCGTCGTGGCCACCCCGCCGAGGCACGTGTCCCCCCCAGGTTGCTCAAGGCACAGGGGGCGAATCGGTTGCTCCCAGCGAGGTGGTCCGACCTCACGATCTCAAAAGCACACTTCGCTTGCCCGTCGCCACGGCCGGCAAACCGCAAGCCGATTCATGAGGCGGAACTTCGGTCGCCCTACGGGCTCCCTACGCTCCGTCTCATGAATCGTGAAAAGCACGGATGAGGGGTACAGG
>JAJDDI010000013.1 GCA_029260375.1 Phycisphaerales bacterium
CGACTTCCCGAGCCACACCTTCAAGATGCTCAAGCGGTTCTTCGAGGACTACAAGATGCTCGAGGGCAAGGCGGTGGAGGTGGACGAGATCATGCCCGCCGAGGCGGCCGAGGCGATCATCGACGACTCGCTCCGCCGCTATTCCCGGGCCAGGCGCCAGGGAGCGATGACGGGGCTGTAAAAGCGGCGGATCGGCAGATCGGCGGGTCGTGAGATCGGGATTCTCGCGTCCAACTCCGTATCGAACTGCCGATCTCACGACCCGCCGATCTCACCTATCCTCTCCCCATGTTTCGCGAGATCGACAAAGTCCTCATCAGCCGCGAGCGGATCGCCCAGCGCGTCCGCGAGATGGCGCTGCAGATCGCCAGCGACATGCGCGCCGAGCTCGAGCGTGAGGGCGCCTCGATCCACGACGAGGGGCGCCTGGTCATCGTGCCCATCCTCACCGGCTCGATCGTTTTCGTCGCGGACCTCATCCGCGAGCTGCCCATGAAGGTCTCGCTCGACCTTGTCGCGGTTTCGAGCTACCCGGGCGAGAGTGTCCGCTCCAAGGGCGCGCACCTGGAGAGCGAGATGCCGAGGAACCTGGGCGACAAGCACGTGCTCGTGCTCGACGACATCCTCGACTCGGGCCGCACCATGCACATGGTCAAGGGCCTGATCGCCAAGCAGAACCCCGCGAGCCTCCGCTTCGGCGTGCTGCTCGACAAGGCCGAGCGCCGCGAGGCGGACATCCAGGCGGACTACGTCGGGTTCGACATCCCCGACGAGTTCGTCGTGGGATACGGGCTCGACTACAACGGCTATTACCGCAACCACCCCGAGATCGCCGTGCTCAAGCCCGAGGTGCTCGGAAGCGCGGACGATACGGGCCAGGGATGAGCGAGACGACCCGGCGAACCAGCGGGCGATCGATCCCCGTCATCGGCATCGCCGGCGGGATCGGCTCGGGCAAGTCCTCCGTCGCCCGCGCCCTGGCCTCGCTGGGCGCGCTCGTTTCTGAGTCGGACGTGCAGATCCGCGCCGCGCTCGAGACCGAGGACATCAAACGCACGCTCGAGCAATGGTGGGGGGCGGAGGTCTTCAACGACTCGGGCGATATCGACCGCTCCGCGATCGCGAAGATCGTGTTCAATGATCCGCAGCAGCGGACCCGCCTGGAAGCGCTGCTGCACCCCTACGCCCTGCTCGCCCGCACGGCCCTGATCGAGCAGGGCGAGCGTGAGGGCGTCCCGGCGGTCGTGATCGATGCGCCCCTGCTCTTCGAAGCGGACCTTGACGCCGAGTGCGACGCGATTATTTACGTGGATACCCCGCGTGAAACCCGTGTGAAACGCCTCCAAGAAACCCGGGGCTGGGACGAGCAGGAGCTCGCCCGCCGAGAAAAAGCCCAGCTTCCACTTGAACAGAAGCGCAAAAAATCCGATCATGTACTGATCAATGAGGGTGACGAGGCGGACCTGCACTCGAAGGTCCGGAGCCTGCTCGCCCGGATCCGTCAGGCATTTTTGCAGGATCGTCAGGCCCATCCGTCCGGGTCACGCCCCGCGTCTTCGCGGCGTCTCCCGCCAGGCCCCCACGAGTCCTGATCTCTCCGCCAGCAGCGGGCCATCATGGGGAGAGTCCCGGCCCCTCGGCGCCTCGCGCCGTGTTCGCCTATCATCGGAGGTTCACCCGTGGGCCATGCCGGCTCGCAACCCCCTCCCGCTCATCAGTGACCGACCAGCGCCCCGGGCTTCGTTGCCGGGACTCGCGCTCGACGCGTACACGGGCCGGATACAGACTTCTTCCCGCTCGCGAAGCGGAACCCAAAGAGACACATCTCAGGCGCCAGGACCAGGCGCTGCACGCAGGAGGCCGAGTCGCATGGCCAAGGCAACGGACGTCGCAGACAGCGCGAAAGCGGGAGCCAAGACCGCTACGAGCACGAAGAAGAAGACCACGCGCAAGAAGGCCGACGGCGCCGTCGAGCCCAAGGCCGCCAAGCCCAAGCCCGAGGGCGGTGACGCGCCCACGCCCAAGCCCCAACCCGAGCGTGAATCGCCCAAGCCCGTCGAGCCCCGCTCAGAGCAGCGCCCCGAGCAGCGCCCCGAGGGCGATGGTCAGCGTTCGCAGGGCGGCCCCCCCCGCAGCGACAACCAGAACCGCGGCGGCGACCACCACGACCAGCAGGGCAAGGGCCCACGCAACAACCGGCGCAAGCGGAAAAAGCGCAAGGGCCAGGCCGCCCCGGGCGGCTCAGGCTCCGGCGGCGGGGGTGGCGGTGGCGGCAGCCAACGCCCGACCATCAACTACAGCCACCTCCCCTCCGACGAGGAGCTCGAGCGCGAGGCCGAGGAGTTCGAGCGGATCATCGCCGCCGCCGGCGGCAAGGTCGATGAGTCCGACGCCATCAGCCTCTCCGACCTGCAGAAGATGTCCATCGACGACATCTTCGACGTCGCCGAGAAGGAGGGCCTCGAGGACTTCCACCAGATCCCCAAGCAGGACCTGATCTTCAAGATCCTCAAGGCCCGCGCCGCCAAGC
>JAJDDI010000014.1 GCA_029260375.1 Phycisphaerales bacterium
GAGCCCTGGTCTGTCCGTGAGAGCGGCAGACCACTGCCAGAGCCGGAGGCTCCCATCCCTGCCTCCCACTTGCTTCCGGCTCTGCGCCTCCCAGCCCCCGGGTGCGTCCACCACCGCCCGGGGGTGTTTTTGTGCGCGGAGGTTTCAGAGTCAGTGATTGAGATCGGGACTAGATTGCGCAAGTCGAAGCTCTTCTTGTTTGAGTTCGCTGAAGTAACCTGAACTTGAGGCGAGATACCGGAGGAGTTCGGCTGCGTGGAATGCCCCTGGTACAGCAATGTCTGGGTAGATATTCATCCGCCAAACCCACGCCATTGAGCTTGGATTCTCGCACAGTGCCGTGCCGAGCCCGCACAAGACCACTCCGCCAATTTGCCCGCCGATTGCGCGAGAAATCTCTCGCTCGCAAGCACTCGCGATGCGATCCATGCCAGATTCGAGTCTCTTCTGAAGTGATTCAATACTTGGAGAGATGAGTTGGAGAGGCCCCCGATGGCTATTGGAGTCTGAGAGGATCGCATCCGTACTGATTGCGATAAACGAGCAGAATCCACTCTTGCGGCCTTGCTCGGCGGCTTTCTGAATCGCCGCCTTCATCGACGAGACGCTCTTTGGGCGCTTGCAAGCGACACCGATGCGAGCATCCTTGGACTCTAGAATAATGTCCGGTTCATCGAGGTGTACCTGCCATTGATCGAATCTAAGTCTGGCGGCAAGTTCCAACTCAAAGAGAGTGTCGTGCGACTTTGCTTTTTGATCAGAAATGCAATTGAGTCGTTTGCGTAGCGGTGATGCCTTCTGCTTGCGTATCGACTCTGTGCGGCACATTTCGTCCGCCATCTGGCTAAGCGTCGCGGCAATACGCCTGGATTGCTCGTAAGTCAGGATCGCCCTTGCGAGGCGTTTGCGGTCAGTGTTGATAGGGCCGCCCTCTGCGAAGACATAGCCTGAAGATGCCGCAACCCACTCCAGGTCACTCAGCATGATGCTGAGGTCACTCGTCTCATGCAGCTTCAGTTTCAGTCGGCCGAGGGCCCGGCGGATGAGGTTTGCTGCAGCGGCAAAGTACTCGCATTGAAGCTCGATAGGCTGGTAGGCACTTGACATTGACTCGCAAGTTTAGTCATAACGTTCCGGCAATTGTGCGTCAGGCCGCGGCCTGGGCGCTCTCGGCGATCTCGAAGGCGCCCACCGCGTCGGCGTCGCCCGCGATCACCAGCGTGTCGCCGATCCTGAACCGGTGGTGGCAGATCGGGTGCTCCAGCGCCGCCCCGCCCTCGGGGCAGACGCGGACAAACGCGACCGCGGGGTGCTCGAGCCCCGAGTCGCGGACCTGGCGACCCGCCAGGTGCGAGTCGGCGGTCACCACGATCGTGCGCACGATGACGGATGCTTCCCCGGTCTCGATCGGGAGCGGGGGCGCGCCGCCCTCGCCTTGGAGCAGGACGTCCGAGATCCGCTTGGCGCCGACCCAGATCGGGGAGATGACCTCGCTGGCGCCCGCCCGCTGGATCTTGCGGACGGTGTCCGGGCTGTCGGCCCGGCTGATGATTCTGACGTTTGGGCACAGGTCGCGGGCGCTGAGCGTGGTGACGATGTTGATGTTGTCGCTGCTGGCGGCGCAGACGATCGCGCGGGCGCGGGTCAGCCCGCAGCGCGTCAGCGTGTCGTCCTCGGTCATGTCGCCCCGGAGCACGAGCCAGCCGGCCTCCTTGGCCTGCTCGCACAGGTGCTCGTCGAGCTCGATGACGACGAACCCGACGTCTGAGCGGGCCAGCTCGCGGCAGACGATCCGCCCGATGCGCCCGAGCCCGCAGACGATGACGTGGTCGTTGAGCCGCTCGATCTGGTCGAACATCTTCCGCTCCGTGTTGAGTGACAGCTCGATGCTGGTCTGGACGATCTGGGCCGCGACGTAGGCCAGCCCGCCGATGCCGGTGAGCATGAGGCCGATGGCGAGGCGCTGGCCGGCTTCAGAGATGCCGTAGTCGCCGTAGCCGACGGTGGTGATGGTGACGAGGGTGAAGTAGAACGCGTCCCAGGCGCCCCAGCCCTCGATGCGCATGTACCCGAAGGTGCCGGCGCAGATGACCAGCGCGATCACCAGCAGGGGGATCCGCAGGTGGGCGAAGCGGGGGGTGGTCCAGGATTGAAGCTGGCGGCGCACGGGCGGGTTATCGGCCAGATCGGGGGGGCGATTGAGGGGGGATCCGCCCCTGCGTGACCGCGTGGATTAGGACCCAAAGGGAAGACCTAAGCCGGCAGTATCTGGTCGGCGCCCCCGAGGTACGGACGCAGCGCCTCCGGCACGCTCACGCTCCCGTCCTTGTTCTGGAACATCTCGAGGATGGGGATCAGGATCCGCGGGCTGGCGGCGACGGTGTTGTTGAGCGAGTGGCAGAAGACCGTCTCGCCCTTGCCGCCGGCGCCGCCGGGGCGGGTGCGCATGTTCAGGCGGCGGCACTGGTAGTCGTAGAGGCGGCTGGCCGAGTGGGTTTCGCCGAACTCGCCGGCGGGGGCGGGGGCGTCGGGAGCGGTGGGGCTGGAAGCCCCACCCTCCGGGGAGGGGGAGAGTTCGCCGCGACCGGGCATCCAGCACTCGACGTCGATCATGTCCGCGTTCTTGGCGCCGAGGTCGCCCGTGCAGCACTGCAAAAGCCGGTAGGGCAGGCCCAGGGACTGCAGGAAGTCCTCGACGAAGCCGAGCATCTTCTGGTGCCAGTCGCGTGACTCCTGCTCGTCGGCGCGGCAGATGACGACCTGCTCGACCTTGTCGAACTGGTGGATGCGGTACAGGCCGGCGGTGTCCTTGCCCGCGGCGCCGGCCTCGCGCCGGAAGCAGGTGGAGACGGTGACGTACCGCAGGGGCAGGTCGGCCTCGTCGAGGATCTCGTTCTGGTGCAGGCCCATGAGGCCGACCTCGCCGGTGCCGGTGAGGAACATGTCCTGCCCGCCGCCGCGGCTGGTCTCCTCGACGTGGTAGGCCTGCTCGCGTCCGCCCGGGAAGAAGCCGGTGCCGACCATGGCCTCCTCGCGCACGAGCACGGGCACGCTCATGGGCGTGAAGGCGTGGCGATCGACCATGAAGTCGATGGCGTAGCGGAGGACGGCCTGGTGCAGGCGCATGCCCATGCCGGTGAGGACGTACGAGCGGGTCCCGGCGATCTTGACGCCGCGGGGGAAATCGACAAGCCCGAGCGCGTCGCACAGCTCGATGTGCCCCTTGGGCTTGAAGCCTCTGTTTTGTTCGAAGGTCTTGTCCCAGTCCCAGCCCTGCGGCGCCCAGCGCCGGATCTCGACGTTGTCGTCGCTGCTTGTGCCCACGGGGACGTCGTCGTCGGGCGGGAGGGGGATGGTGAGCAGGAGTGACTCGAGCTCGGGGGTGATCGTGTTGATCTGGTCGTCGAGGGTCTGGATCTGGTCCTTGAGGCTGGCGGGGGCCGCCTTGAGCTGGGCGATCTCGGCTTCGATGGCCGCCCGCTCGTCGCCCTGGCTGGCCTTGAGCTTGCCCGAGAGCTGCCCGATCCTGGGGCCGGATTCCTTGGCGAGCTTCTTCTGCTCGGCCCGGAGGGACTCGGCCTTGGACATCAGGTCCCGGCGCTGGGTGTCCAGACGGAGGAGGTGGTCGATATCGACCGGCGAGTTCTTCTTCCGGCAGCCGTCCTTGAACCGCTCGGGGTCGGTGCGAAGTGCTTTGAGGTCGATCATGGGACGGGAGTCTAGACGCCTCCGATGAGTTGCTACGATGGGTTTCGCGGTGGGGAAACGGGGACCGGCGACCGATGAGCAAGCTCCAGATCAAGCTGTCCGACGGGCGGGGGCGCCCGATCCACCTCAAGGATGACCCGATCACCATCGGGCGCCATCCCGACAACCGCCTCCGCCTGAAAGACGACATGGCCTCCAGGCACCACTGCGTGATCGAGCCCGACCGCAAGGGGGGGCACCGCCTGCGGGACCTGGGCAGCCGCAACGGGACCAAGCTCAACGGGATGCGGGTGACCGAGTCCGAGCTGAGCCCGGGCGACACGATCCGGATCGGGGCGATCGAGTTCCTGGTCGAGGGCAAGGGGTCGCCGATCAACGCGGAGGCCACGGGCGAGGGCGGCGCCTCGACCAACGGCGACTCGGCGCCAGCGCCCGGTTCGGCCAAGGGCAAGTCCAAGCGGGGCCCGGGCGAGAGCCCGGAGTGGGTCAAGGAGATCCGCAGCGTGATCGACGCGCTGGCGGCGCCGGAGCTCGACGACGAGAACCTGCAACTGGTCGATGCCCGCGGGCAGAACACCTCGGCGCTGGCGGGGGCGGCGGACGGGCCGCAGGCGCTGCGCCTGCTGCTGCGGGCCGCGTCGCGCACGCGGGCGACGGACATCCACGTCGAGCCCAAGGGCGATTCGTTCAACGTGCGGATGCGCGTGGACGGGCAGATGGTCTGGATCGTCGAGCTGCCCACGAAGGTTGGGGAGCTGATGGCGGGGCTGATCAAGACCGCGTGCCACATGCACAGCGCCGCGCGCGACGCGGTGCAGGAGGGGCACTTCTCGTGCCGCTTCCCGGACCGGCGCTGCGAGTACCGCGTGAGCTTCACGCCCAGCGTGCACGGGCAGAAGCTCGTGGTCCGCGTGCTCGACCAGCGGGGCGTGCCCATGGCCCTGTCGGACCTGGGCATGGTCAACTACATGGAGTCGCGGATCGACAGCGTCTGCAACATGGACGCGGGCATGATCCTTGTCTGCGGGCCCACGGGCTCGGGCAAGACGACCACGCTCTACAACGCCCTGCGCGAGATCGACCGCGACACCCGCAACGTGATCACGATCGAGGACCCGGTCGAGTACCAGCTCGACGGCGTGACGCAGATCCCCATCGACGAGCGGCAGGGCAACACCTTCGGCTCGCTGCTGCGGTCGGTCCTCCGCCAGGACCCGGATGTGATCCTGCTGGGCGAGATCCGCGACGAGGAGACGGCCCGCGTGGCGATGCAGGCCGCGATGACGGGGCACCTCGTGTTCTCAACGGTCCACTCCAAGGACTCGATCTCGGCGGTCTTCCGCCTGCTGGATCTCAAGGTCGAGCCGTACCTGGTGGCGAACTCGCTGAACCTGGTCCTGGCCCAGCGCCTGGTGCGTCGCCTGTGCGACCACTGCAAGACCGAGATCCCGGTGCCCCCGGGGCTGTCGACGAAGATGGGCCGGTTCCTGGGCAACAAGAAGGTGCTGCAGCAGTCGGTGGGGTGCAAGCGGTGCCTGGGCACGGGGTACCGCGGGCGGAGCGCGCTGTTCGAGCTGCTGGACGTCAACGACGAGCTGCGGGACCTGATCCTGTCGAACCCGAGCATCCAGGCGATGAAGAAGGTGATCGCCGAGGGTCTGTTCACGACGCTGACGCAGTACGGCTACCGCCTGGCGGCCGACGGGACGACGTCGATGGACGAGGTCGAGCGCGTGACGGGGATGGGCTGAGTCAGGATCGCGTGTCGGGCAGCATGCCGAGGCGACCCAGGAACAGCGTTCCCTCGGCAATCTCCTCGCGGGTGAACGCCCAGAGCCCGTCGGGCTGCTCGTCCGTGCCCATGAGCATGAAGGGTGATCGGTACTCGCCGTGTCTGGCGATGATCTCTATCACGCCCGCGAGGACCGCGTCGGCCGTTTCAATCAGGCGGTCCGCGTCAATGAGTTCTTTGTCGCTGTACATGGCTGATCTCCTGATTCGATTGAGTCCGCCTGTGCTCGGGTCGCCCGCTCGCGGGCTTCCCTCACCAGTCATCTCGGCGCCGAGCGCCGATCTCTCACGAGTTCTGGGGAATCGCCCGTGTGACCGTTCAGGGGGCGTCGGGGGCGAGCAGGCGGACATCCCGCCACGCCGGGAACGTCTCCCGCCAAGCCCGAACCCGCTTCGCCTCGACCTCGACGCTCAACACGGCTTCCTCAGGGCCAAGCTCTCCCAGCACCTCGCCCTTGGGGCCGAGCGCGATCGAGCCGCCGACGTAGTTCAGGTGCGGGTCAGGTCCTGTCCTGTTCACGCCCAGGACGTAGGCCTGGTTCTCGATGGCGCGGGCGATGAGCAGGGTGCGCCAGTGCGCCTGGCGGGTGTCGGGCCAGTTGGCGCCGATGGCGAACACCTCGGCGCCGCGGAGCATCGCGATGCGGAACAGCTCGGGGAAGCGCAGGTCGTAGCAGACCGCCGGGCAGACGCGGACGCCCCCCCCGTCGGGGGAGGTCCAGTCGTAGAGCACGATCTCGTGGCCCCCGGTGAAAGCCTCGCTCTCTCTTCCGTAAGAAAACGGGTGGATCTTGGCGTAGTCGCACAGGACGGATCCGTCCGGGGCGAGGGCGGTCATGTGGTTTGTGCCGTGCGTGGCGCCCGCCGCTCGCTTTGGGAGGCCGCCCTGGACGGTCGCGCCAAGGTCCTTCGCCAGGACGGCGAGGAATCGCGCCGTCTCGGCGCTTGTCTTCTCGGTGGTCCCGATGTTCAGGGAGAATCCGACGGCGAACATCTCGGGCAGGACGATGAGATCGCCCGCGGCAACGGGCGCGGACGCGAGCAGGTCGCGAACACGCCGGAAGTTCTCCGTGGGCTGTTCCCAGGCGATGTCGAACTGGACGAGATGGGCGCGCATAGAACTGAAGGGTAGTGCGGGGGGAGTCCCGCAACCACGCCGTTCTGGTGTGGGTATCAGCCCCGGACGGGGTGATTGACGGGAAAGGCTGGTCTGGTCATGGTTATCACGCCGGGCGGTCGCTCCGAGGGGGGAAGCGGCCCGAGCACGAGCGGTCGGCGCCCGAGGATCCTGCTCGCGAGCAGGTCGCCGCGCCGCCGCCAGTTGCTCGAGGAATACGGGTACGAGTTCGAGCTCGCCAGCGCGGGCGTTGACGATTCGCACCTGCGCCGGGGCCAGGCCGACGCCCGCGCCTGGGTGATGTCGCTCGCGTTCCTCAAGGCGTCGGCCGCGGTGGGCGACGAGCGCGCGGGCGGGGGCGGGATGATCATCCTGGGCGCCGACACGGTGTGCGCCGTTGAGGGGCGGATCATCGGTCAGCCCCGCGACGAGGCGCACGCGCGCGACATTATTCACACCCTAGCCGACGGAGAGCATCAGGTTATGACTGGCGTGGCGCTGATCTGCCCGGGCACGCTGCGCCGCGAGATCTATGTTGACGAGAGCCTCGTGCGCGTGGGCGTGATCAGCGACGAGCAGCGCGAGTCGTACCTGGCGACCGGGCTGTGGAGGGGCAAGGCGGGCGCGTACAACCTGCGCGAGCGGATGGACGCGGGCTGGCCCCTGGAGTGCGTGGGCGACCCGACGTCGGTCATGGGGCTGCCCATGGAGACGCTCGGGGAGCGCGTCGCCGCGTTCTGCGAGCGGGGCGGGGAAGCCGCGGCCTAGGGCCTGTTTGATGGATCTGATTCGCGCCACGGACCGGACCTCCGGACCGTGCTGGGGAGGCGCATCGGGTCCGCGGGACGCACTGACCTGAAGACAGGTCAGTGGCACGGCGCAGCTTTGATCCGTCAAACTGGATCGAGTCCGCGAACCGGGACGGGTCCGAGAACACCCGACAGACCCGCGAGTTCGCTCGATGATCGGCGGATCGTGGGGTAGGCTCGGGTATGCACGAGGCCTCGCCCATCGCCCCGACCTGGATCGTCCTGCCCATGGCGGCGATGACCCTGGTCGTGATCGCGGGGCACCTGATGGCGATGCAGGAGGCGACGCGCCGGGGTGACGTCCCCGCGAGCCGCTGGCGCATCCGCGCGTGCAACGGTGTCATCATGCTCTTTACCGTCCCGCTCATCGCCTACGCGTTCGGCATCGCCACGCCCGACCGACCCGGGGCGTTCATGCTCGCCTGGACGAGCGTGACGGGGCTGCTGACGATTATCCTGTTGCTCGCGGCGATCGACATGCTCAACACCTGGCGACTGCTCAACGCCCAGCGGAAGCGGAGGCGGACCGAACTGCGGGACGCGAGGCGAGAGCTCATCGAGCACGCGATGGCGGTGGCGCGATCGGGGCGCCCCGATCGGCTACCCTTGCACCATGACGAGCCCGGCGAACCCGGCGATCGCTGAGGCGCCGGCTGCGAACCATACCGAGCGTGTCGCGCGATCCGGACCGCTGCCCGGGCCCCTGGGGCGCGCCTTCGCGCGGGCCTACCGGGCCGAGATCGGGCGGCGCAACGCGCGTTTCGACCGGGGCGAGGGCGTGGCCCGCCTTGATCGCCCGGTGATCTCCGTCGGCAACCTGAGCGTCGGGGGCACGGGCAAGACGCCGATGGTCGCGTGGATCGTTCGCGTGCTGCTGGATGCCGGTCGCAAGCCGTGCGTCGCGATGCGGGGCTACCGGGCCAAGGGGGGGATCTCCGACGAGGCGGCGATCTACCAGAAGCTGTTCATGGAGCTGCCCATCGTCGCCCAGCCCGATCGGGTCCAGGGGCTTCGAGAGCTCTTTGACAGGCCGATCGGGCGAGCGATCGACACGGTCGTGCTTGACGACGGGTTTCAGCACCGGAAGATCGCGCGCGAGCTGGACATCGTGCTCGTGGACGCGTCGCGGAGCCCGTTCGACGACGCGTTGCTGCCCGCGGGGTGGCTGCGCGAGCCCGTCGGGTCGCTCGCGCGGGCGGGGGGCGTGGTGCTGACGCACGCGGAGCTGGCGACCGGCGAGGCGATCGAGCGGCTCTCGGCGCAGGTCGAGGCGGCGGGCGGGGGGGGCCCGGTTGCCGTCACGCGTCACGCGTGGACGGGGCTGGACGTGCAGCGTCGCTCGGGCGAGGAGCGCCATGAGCTGGACTGGCTCGGGGGGCAGCGCGTGCTGGCGGTGTGCGCTATCGGGAACCCCGACGCGTTCCTGGCCGAGGCCCGGCGGGTGCTGGGGGATCGACTCGCGGGTTCGATCGTGATGCGCGACCATGATTCCTACAGCGTCTCGGCGGTGCGGAGGCTGTGCAAGCGCGCCCAGAGCGTGACCGCCGACGTCATCCTGACCACCGAGAAGGACTGGGTGAAGCTGGCCCGGGCGCCGGTGGACGTCTGGCCCTGTCCCGTCGCCCGCCCGCGACTGGACCTGACGTTCGACCGTGGGCGGGAGGAGCTTGAGCGTCTCGTCCTTGACAGCGTGCGTTCCTAGGATTCGCGGTACCTCTCATGCAAGACCTGCTCAACGCCCTCAACTCCTGGAAGCCCTTCCGCGCGATTGTGGTGGGGGACTTTATGCTGGATCGCCTGGTCCACGGCGAGGCCTCACGCCTCTCGGCCGATGCGCCGGTGCCGGTGCTCCGCGTTGAGCGCCGCGAGGACCAGGCGGGGGGCGCCGCGAACCTGTGCCTGAACCTGCGCGCCATGGGCGGGTCGGTCAGCGCGATCGGGCTGCTGGGCGATGACGACGAGGGCGCCATCGTCCGGGGCCTGCTCCGGGACAAGAGCGTTGACGGGGCGGGCCTGATCACCGACCCCTCACGCCCCACGACCAGCAAGCAGAACCTCATCGGCCTGGCCCAGGCCCGCCACCCGCAGAAGATGTTCCGCGTGGACGTGGAATCAACCGAGGCGCCCGACGAGCAGACCGAGGCCAGGCTCCTCGCGGCGTTCGAGGTGGCGCTGCCCACCGCCGACGTCGTCTGCCTCGAGGATTACAACAAGGGCGTGTGCTCGCCCGCGCTGTGCGCGGCGATGATCGAAAGAGCAAAGATCGCGGGCGTGCCGGTGTTCGTTGATCCCGCGTCGATCACGGACTACAGCAAGTACCGCGGCGCCACGGCGATCACGCCAAACCGCACCGAGGCCGAGCGGGCGACGGGCATGCCCACCCACGCCGAGGCGTCGCCCGAGCACAACGTCAGGCTGGCGCGCACGATGCTGGACACGCTGGATCTTGACGCGGTGGTCCTGACGCTGGACCGGCACGGGGCGCTGCTGCTCACGCGCGACGACCCGACGCCCATCCCCGTGCCCACCGTGGCGCGCGAGGTGTACGACGTGACGGGCGCGGGGGACATGATGCTCGCGGGGCTGGCCGCGGCGAGGGCCAACGGGATCGCCTGGGTCGGCTCGGTCGAGCTGGCCAACGCCGCGGCGGGGCTGGAGGTTGAGGTCTTCGGCGTGGCGCCCATCCCCATCGAGCAGATCCATCACGAGATCCTTGAACTCTGCGCGGGCAAGGGCGGGGCGCTGCGCACGCTCGACGAGGCGATGGTGCAGGTCCGCGCGGCCCGGAGCGCGGGGAAGACGATCGTCTTCACCAACGGGTGCTTTGACGTGATCCACGCCGGGCACGTGCACCTGCTCGAGCGGACCGCGGCCCTGGGCGACCTCCTGGTTGTCGGGCTCAACTCGGACGCGTCCATCCGGCGGCTCAAGGGCGAGTCACGCCCGCTCAATGTCGAGGCGGACCGGGCCCGCGTGCTCGGGGCGCTGGGGTCGGTGGACGCGGTGGTGCTCTTCGAGGAGGACACACCGATCGGGCTGATCGAGGCGATCCGGCCCGATGTTCTGGTCAAGGGCGGGGACTACACACGCGACGGTGTGGTCGGCGCCGATGTCGTCGAGGCCTCGGGCGGGCGCGTCGAGATCATCCCGCTCGTGGACGGGCTCTCGACGACTGCCACCATCGAGCGCATGAAGTCGCGGCAATAAAGACGGGTTCACCGCAGAGGCGCCGAGAGCGCAGAGGATTACCAGGATTCACAATCTGGATCCTGTCTTTCTCTGCGCTCTCGGCGCCTCTGCGGTAAATCAGTCTTGCATCAACGCCAGTCGATGACGATCTTGCCCAGCTGCTCGCCCCCCTCGAGACGCGCATACGCCTGGACGCATTGGTCGGGCGTGAACGTCTTGTCCACGACGGGCGCCAGCTTTCCCGCGCGGAAGAGCGCGGCGACCTCGGCGAACTCCTCGTTGGAGCCCATGGTCGAGCCGAGGATGCGGAGCTGGTTCCAGAAGATGCGCGCCAGGTCGGTCGTGGCGTCGGGGCCGGTGGTGCAGCCGGGGGTGACGTAGGCGCCGCCGCGGGCGAGGGACTTGATGCAGCTCAGGTGAGTCACCTTGCCGACCGAGTCGACCGCCATGTCCACGCCGCGCTTGTTGGTCCAGGCGCGGACCTGGCGGGACCAGTCCTCGCCAGAGTCAAGGACGCCCAGGTCGGCGCCGAGGGACTCGGCCTGATCGAGCTTCCACTGGTGGCGGCTGGTGACGGCGACGGGGCAGGCGAAGTGCTTGGCGATGGCCAGGGCGCTGGTCGCGACGCCGCCCCCGATGCCGGGGATGAGCACCGACTGGCCCGGGCGGAGACCGCCCTTGGTGACCATCATCGACCAGGCGGTCAGGGCGCAGAGCCCGAACGCGGCGGCGTGGACCGGATCGGCGTCGCCCACGTCGGCGATGTTGGTCGCGGGGACGTTGAAGCGTTCGCTGTGCGCGCCGGGGCTGTGGTGCTCGCCGATGAGCTCGTAGTCGGGGGCGAGCGTGGACGCGGGCGGGTCGTCCGGGCGGGCGCGGGGCGTGACGCGCGTCGCGGCGTTGAAGATCACGCGCCGGCCGATCCAGGCCTCGTCCACGCCGGCGCCGACCGAGACGACCTCGGCGCAGGCGTCGCAGCCCGAGACGCGGGGGTAGGTCAGGTCCACGCCCGGGATGCCGCGCCCGACCCACAGGTCCATGTGATTGAACGCGGAGCAGAGTGTGCGGAGCTGGACCTGGCCGCCAGCGGGCGCGGGCGGATCGGGGAAGTCGGGCTGGAGCTCGATGTTCGCGGCGACGGGGGCGCCCTGTTTGGTGACGACGATGGCTCTCATGCGGGGAGTGTACGCCGCGCGAAAAAACGCCCGCGTCGTGAGACGCGGGCGTCGGGGCGACCGGGACGCTCGAGCGGGTCCCGGCTCGCGAGGGGAGTGTCAGTATGGGTTACGGGCAGCCGGCGCCGAACGCGCCGAGGAAGGCGACCACGTCGGAGAAGTCCCACTGCCCGAAGGGCGCCGCCAGGTCCGCCTCGGGCGCCATGGAGCCGAACGCGGTGAGGAACGCGACGACGTCGGAGAAGTCGAGCTGCCCGAAGGGCTCGGCCAGGTCCGCGTCGTTGCAGCCGGCGGCGGCGGGGATGAGGGCGTAGGCGTGGACGACGCCGTCAAGCTCGCCCGAGCCGACGATGATGCCGTCGTCGCTGATGCCCTGGGCGGAGCTGGAGGTGTTCATGTTCAGGTCCCAGCCCGTGCCCTCGGGGAGGAGTTCGGCGATGGCGTAGGTGGTTGTGCCGTCGTAGAGGAACGGCACGGCGAAGACGCCACCCGCGTTGCCCACGACCCAGCCGTCGGAGTTGGCGGCCCGTGCCGAGCCTGTGGTCGCGTCCGGGGGGAGCGGGATCTCGACCGAGCCTCCCGCGGCGGTCCAGACGAAGGGCGTGCCCGATCCCTGGTTGAGCATGGAGCTGCCGACCACGTGCCCGGCTTCGCTGACACCGAAACACAGGTTCCCGTTGCGCCCGGGCAGCGGGTCAACCGCGACGGCGGTGTCGGCGACGGAGTCGTAGGCGATGCCGACGTTGACGGCGGCGTTGCTGGGGTCGATGCCGTTGCCCACCACGAGGCCCGCGTCGTTGATGCCGTACGCGGTGGTCATGAAGCTGCCGTTGGAGGTGGTGGCGGTGACGACCGAGCCGACGCCGTCGGCGTAGAGGGAAGCGCGCTCGAGTGAGCCTCCGTTGACCGAGCCCACGGCGACGCCCGAGTTGTTGATGTCGTTGGCGCGTCCGAGGGTCTGGCCCGCGGGCAGGGGGAGCTGGGCGACGGAGCCACTCTGCCAGATGAGCGGGAGAGGGCTGGAGCCGAAGAAGGTGGTGGAGCCGGTGCCGACGATGTCGCCCGTGTCGTTGGCGCCGTTGGCGACGCTGAAGTTCCGCGCGGGGGAGGCGAGGTTGGGGAGGAAGGCGGTGCCTCCGGACTGCGTCCAGGAGAGGCCGACGGCGCCTGAGCTGGCGAGGGAGCGCCCGGTGGCGACGCCCGCGGGGGACATGCTCACGCCTTGTGAGCCGAAGTCACCGGGGTCGGCGAGGCCGAGATCGACGATGGTGTACTGCGGCGGGCCGGCGATCGCTGCCGAAGCGGCCAGCGTCAGGGCGCCGAGCGAGCAGAGACCTGTACGCGCGTTGAGAACCAGCATGAGCATCCTCCTTGTGGAGACCCGCCTGCCCTTGGTCCGTCCACTCTGGCGGGATTGCGAGGGCATCGAGGGGCAGCGTAGACGCCATCGGGGGCAAACGCAATAAATTACGTTCTCGATTTGTGACATTTTCCGGGTACGCTGTGGGCCAGACCCCGGAGACGCAGTCCCGATGCCAACCTCTGTCCCGATGACCAAGCCCAGCTCCGCGGACGCGGATCGCCTCAGCGAGCGCGTCCGATCGGTCGGGGAGGAGCTGCTCCGGTCGATGGGGCTTCTGCTGGAGGAGATCCCGGGCTCGCCGCACCGACCGACGCTGCTGGCCAGGCGCCTGGGGCTGAGCCGGGTGATCCTGAGCCGGGTGCTGGGGGCCTTGGAGTGCGAGGACTCGGCCGAGGCGCTCGAGCGGTTCCCGGGCCCGGATTCGCTGCGGGCGATCGTGGGGGCGGCCAACGACGCGGGCGGGATCGATGACAAGGTCGTGCAGCGGGCCAGCGGCGCGATCGACCGCTTCGGTGATCTGATCCGCGACGACTTCGGGACGCGGGCGGCCCTCTCGGCGGCGTTGAGCGCCCGGAATCCGGAGATGCAGTCGCGTCTGGTGATGGCCGGGCGGTACCAGGTGTACCAGGGCATGCGCCAGATCCTCGGGGTCGAGGCGGACACGTGGCTGACGTCGATGATGTTCATGCCATCACGCGAGGACCCGGAGATGCTCGAGGTGATCTCCATCCACGGCCCGCTGGGCATGCGTCGCCTGCGCTCGGATGTGGGCGTTCACTTCACGTTCGGCCCTCCCGATCGTGGGGGCAGCGCGGACGAGCTGTCGTCCGGGGCCGTGGACCTGAGCGAGTTCTATGAGCACCGGGCGGCCCGGATCGAGTCGCACGTCGCGGGCGGGCAGATCGTGTACACACTCGCCGACGAGCGGCTCGGTCGGAACTCGGAGGTTGACATGCTGGCGTTGAGCTGTGATCCGCGCGGGTCGCGCCGGTTCGCGACGCCCGAGCGACCGCGGGGCGGCGCCGTGGTTTTCCCGGATGTGCCAGTCAAGACGCTCGTCTGCGACGTGCTGATCCACGAGGACGCGTACGCGGGCAGCCCGCCCCAGCTGATCGTGTTCAACCCGGGCGCCCGAGGCCCGGCCAACCCGGCGGACCCGTCGAGGGCGATCGACCGTGTGGAGGCGTCCGAGACGGTCGAGTCGCTGGGACAGGGACTGGAGCGCGCGGGTCTCAGCGAGATGCCTCGGTACACGGACATGGTTGATCGGGTCAGCGCCAGGTTTGGTCGCGACCCGGGCCAGCTTCGCGTGTTCCGGCTTCGGATGAGCTACCCGGTGCAGGGGTTCCAGTTCGTGCTGGCGTTCGACGCGGTCAAGCGGCCTGGGTGATATCCGAGCGAGCGCGGATCGACACGCGGAAAAACAGAAACGCCCGGGCATCGCAGCCCGGGCGTCGTCTCTCGTTCGTCTCGGTTCTCTCGCCGAAACGCTTTGTTATCGCTGGATGGTCTTCTGACCCTCGACGTGCTTCATGCCGCGACGGCGGTCGCGGAGGCGACGGCTCTTGCCCACGCGGTCGCGCAGGAAGTAGAGCTTGGCCCGGCGGGCGTCGGCCCGGCGCACCACCTCGATGGTGGAGATCGAGGGGGAGTTGAGGGGCCAGGTCCGCTCGATGCCGATGTCGTCGGAGACGCGCCGGACGGTGATCATCTCGTTGATGCCGCGCCCCTTGCGGGAGATGAGCACGCCGGAGAAGATCTGGATCCGCTCCTTCTCGCCCTCGCGGATGCGGACGTGGATGTTGATCGTGTCGCCGATGTCGAAGCGCGGGAGATCCGTCTTCAGGGCCTCGGTGTTGATGGACTCGATCAGTTGCTGCGTGCCCATAGCGGGGCTCCTCATCTGCGTGCGGGTCGGACCCCGGGGCGCAGGGGCCCTCGGGGACGGGAAGGGTAGGCGGGGCGCCCTCGGCTCGTCTATCCGCCCTCGGGCCGCTCTTCGAGCAGATCGGGTCGCCTGGCCCGGGTTCGGGCGGCCATCTGCTCCAGGCGCCAGCGGGCGACGGCCTCGTGATCGCCGCTGAGCAGGGCCTCGGGCACGTCCAGGCCCTCCCAGGAGCGGGGGCGGGTGTAGTGGGGGCAGTCGAGCAGGCGGGCGCCCTCGGGGATGGCGAGTTCGCGTTTGAGCTTGGCGAGGCGTTTGGGGGGCAGGTCGTTGCCGTCGGGGTCGGTGGTGGGGGGGAAGCCGAAGCTGTCCTGGACGGCCGACGCGTCGTCGCCCAGCACGCCGGGCTGGAGACGGGCGACGGCGTCGATGAGGACCATCGCGCCCAGCTCGCCGCCCGAGAGCACATAGTCGCCGATGGAGATTTCCAGCGGCGCGAGCTTCTCGATGACGCGCTCGTCGATGCCCTCATAGTGCCCGGCGAGGATGAGGAGCCTGGGTATCTGCGCGAGCCTTTCGACCATTGCCTGATCGAGGCGCCGGCCCTGCGGGGTCATGAGGATGCGGGTCGCGGGTCGGGGGTCCTGCGACTCGGCGTGGGTGACGCTGTCCCAGACGGGCTGGCACATCATGACCATGCCGGGGCCGCCTCCGAAGGGGCGGTCGTCGGTCTTGTTGTGCTTGTTGTCGGCGAAGTCGCGGATGTTGGTGGGGTGGATGGAGATCGCGCCGGACGCCTGCGCGCGGGCGGGGATGGAGACGCCCAGGGCGCCGGGGGGCTCGGGGGTGAACATCTCGGGGAACGTGGTGAGCACGTCGATGCGGAGGGGTTGGCGGGTCGGGGCGGGCACGGGGGATTGTTGGGGAGGCGGGGAGCGTTGTCGCCCGGTAGAGTTGAGCCGGGCGGGAGGGCTCGCTCGCCCCGATGTGTGCACGAGCCGAGCGGAGATCGCGCGCCGCCTCCCGGCGGGGCGTGGACCATGGAGAGATCAGCGATGACGGCAACGGTGAGCGATCGGGAGGCGATCGAGGGTGTTCTGGACCGGTACATGGACGCGGCCCGCTCGGGTTTGGAAGCGGACTTCCGGAGGGATGTCTTCCGCGAGGACGCGACCATCTGCGGGTACGTCGGCGACGACCTTTTCTCGATGCCCATCGCGTCGTTCTACGAGTGGAACAACGAGAACGGCCCGGCCAAGGACGTGACCGGCGAGACGGTGAGCGTCGACATCGCGGGGACCGTCGCGACGGCCCGCATGGAGATCCACAACTGGACCGGGCACAGGTTCACGGACATGTTCACGCTGCTCAAGAGCGACGGGCAGTGGCGGGTCGTGAGCAAGGTGTTCTACATGCACCCCGAGGGCGCCTGAGTGACGCGGGCGCGTCGGGCGGGCCCGGATTCTGTGCGTTTTTTTGGACGTTGGACGTTGAACGTGGACAAGTCGGTGGAGAACCGGGGCAGAACCCCGGGGGTGACCGGTGTATCCCCGGGGGAGAAGTTGACGCTGAAATCGACGGTGTTGCACAGGGTCGATGAGGGTGTAGAGTGCACGCGCTTGAGACGAACGCCGAGGGTGGAAGCCAGCGGCGGGAGACTCGGGGGCGGGCGGCAGCCCGCCTGATGGGAGTCGCGTCCTGCCAGACGCGGCCAGGCGGCCCCGACGGGGCCCGGGACAAGCCGAGGCACGAAGCGCCGCACAGCCGGGAGACCGGGCGGCGGATCGGGTCCGGTCCGGGACCAACCCCGAATCGGGAGTTGACCGCCGAGCCCTGACGTCATCGCCCGCAAGGCGGCGTCGGGCCTCGCGACGGACCCCACGCGGCTTCGTCAGCGAGGGAAAAGAAACCGGCCGGGTGCGCAAGACCGGTCGGGCTCGGGGAAGCGCCGGGGCCTGCGGGCCTCGGAGTGCGGAAACGGGCGAAGCGTCGCTCGCCGGGCGTCGCCTGTCGGAGATGGGGCGGTCTTCGGGCCGCAACCGATCGGCGGGAACCAGCCCGGGGGATCGGGAGGCGCAAAGACGACACGGCCTTGGCCCTCGCGCGGGGACCAAGGCCGCGATCGTTTTTGGACAGCGCCGATCAGGAAACACAGCGCCGATCAGGAAACGTGGTGTGCCACGCGCAGTGCGCAAGAAACAGGCCCCGCGACGGATCGTGGGGCCTGCGGTTCGAACGCTTGGTGTCGGTCCGAGGATTACTCCTCCGACGCGGCTTCCTCGGCGGCTTTGGCCTCTGCGGCGGCCTTGGCTTGGGCCTCGGCTGCTGCGGACGCTGCTGCGGCGGCGTCATCCTCGGCCTTCTTCAGCGCCGCCTTCTCCGCCAGGCGCGTCGCGACGCGGGCGTTGTCATCGGCGCGGCGCTTCTCCCACGCGGCTTTCATCTTGGCGGGCAGCAGGTCGTTCTTGGCCAGCAGATCCTCGACCGTCTCGGAGGGCTGGGCGCCCTGCTCGAGCCAGTACTGGATGCGCTCGCCCTTGAGCTCCATGATCTTGCCCTCCTCGGTGGCGAGGGGGTCGAACCAGCCCAGGGGCTCGATCACGCGCCCGTTGCGACGGGTGCGCTGATCGATCGCGTTGATGCGGAAGAAGGGGCGATGCCGACGGCCGAGACGCTGCATGCGGATGCGAACCATGGTGGAGTCTCCAACTGGCGGGCCGCGCGTGTGCGTCGGCCGGCGGATCTGCCCCAAGGCTGACCGGCGGGTTTGAGGCCCGGAACCGGCTTTGTCCCTCGACGCGGCGACCATCGCGGCGTCTGTGTGCCCTGGGGCTTGGATTGTTGGCCCGGGAGGGGTTCAGATCCAATGAGGACCCCCGGCGCCCCCCGTTTGGGTCTTGCACAAGGGGAAGCCGGGAGGGAGAATGGGGGCAACGGCAAACTGGGGGAGGCTGACGATGCAGCGTGATCTGATGACCAGAGCGATCTGCGGGCTCGCGATGGGGGGCGTCGGGGCTCACGCGTCGGCTCAGGCGGTGTCCCTGGAAATGATCGCGGACGCCACGGCCTACTCGGTGACGGACCCGATCTCGCTTGAGGTCTATGCGGCGTGGGACGACGCCCAGGTCGGCGCACTGCCCGGGGGGATGACGGCACTGGCGGACTTCAACTTTCGCGTGGAGACCGAGTTCGGGATCTCGCCCGTGAGCGTGACGTTCCACCCGATGCTCAGCGGGAGCGTGGACGTGATGGACGGCTCGGGGGTGGAGATCAGCGGGTTCCAACTGCCGCCGTTCTTCATGCTGCCGCTGGATGATGCAAACCCGATCCTGATCGCGGCGATCGAGTGCGAATCGTTCGGGGCGCCGCTGCTCAACGAGATCCATTTCGAGCTGACCAGTTCACCCTCGGTGTCGGTGTACTTTGACGATTTCGGTTTCTCGACCTATCAGACCACGATAGGGCAGAAGAGCATCGTGACTGTTCCGGTCGAGGTGCTCATCAGCGGTGGGCCGTGCTGTGAGGAGGAGCCCTGCAATCTTGCGGATCTGGCCGACCCGTACGGGCAGTTGAACTTCGACGATGTCGTTCTCTTCCTCGGGTACTTCTCGAGCCAAGAGGGCGAGGCGGACCTGGCGGCGCCGTTCGGGTCGTTCGACTTCAGCGATGTCGCGGCGTTCCTGACCCTGTTCGGGCGGGGGTGTCCCTGAGATCGCAACGCGGGCCCGGATCGGTCGTTACTTGATCATCGCCCAGCGCTTGTAGAACGAGCGGTTGATGCGGATGAGCAGGAACTGCAGGCCCTGGACGATCACGTTCATGACCGGGCGGATCTTGTTGGGTCGCACGATGTCGATGAACATGCAGTAGCGGGCGTGGTCGCTCTCGTTGCACGACTGGTGCATCAGCGTGTCGTCGAAGATGAACAGGGGCTGGTCGTTCCAGTGGTGGACGCGGTCGCCCACCTGGATGAACGCGGCGTTGTCGGGCGTGGGGCGGAGGTTGTAGAGCACGCGGAAGGTGGCGCGGAGCGGGCCGAAGTGCCACGAGGTGCTCTTGCGCTTGTTGAAGACCGAGACGCCGATGGTGCGGATGGTCTGGTACCGCTCGTGGAACGCGGGGACGTCAACGGAGACGGGCAGGTCTTTGCCGTACCACTTGAAGAAGATCATGCTCCGCCCGTCGGTGATTTTGTCCTGGAGCTGGGCGATGAGGTCCGCCTCGCGGGCGGCGTCGAGGACCCGGGTGATCTCCTCCTGGTGGAGTTTGGGCAGGTCCTGGAGCTGGTAGATCCCCTTGTTCCAGTAGGGGAGCGAGATCAGGTCCATGAGCAGGTTGAACGGGGAGAGGACCCAGGTGAGCACGCCCTTGCCGAAGAAGTAGCTGTCCACCTGCCAGAGCCAGAGCGGGCGGTGGCGGATAACGTCGAGCACGCCGCAGAGCACGAACGCGCCGATGATGATGGGCACGGCGTACCAGCCCTGGGCCCACCCGAGGGCGGCCAGGGCAATGATCGCCGCGATCCCCACGATGCGCTTGATCACGCGCTTGACGAGCCGCTTGGTGGAGGTCTTGCGCCTCGGGGCGGGCGTCTGCGACTCGGGGGCGAGCACCTCGACCGGGGCGTCGGGTGTGGCCGCGGGGGACGGTTGGGTCGCGGTGGGGGCGTCCATGAATACTCCGGAGTATGGAGGTGCTGCGGGTAGAATTGTAGCAGAGGCGGGGCGCACGGACGCAATGGGCCCGGAGGGGCTCGAACCCTCACTCCCTTGTGGGGAAGCGGATTTTAAGTCCGCCGCGTCTACCAGTTCCGCCACAGGCCCGCAGCGAAGCGTACCCGCTCCGGGCGGGGTCGCTGCGGGTGTGCTCGGCCGGCAGCGGGATCACATCCGGGAAGCGAACGTGTGTACGCTCTTATGAGGCGGTGGCTTGGGCGGCGATGATCGGGCACAGGGGCGCAGAGTGAGCGTTGAGTCTCAGCGAGCGAGCGGATTCGTTGGCGACTTCGCGCCCGAGGAACTGCTGTGGGAGACGCCCGGGCGGACGCTCCACGCGGCCCGGGCGCCGCTGAGCGACCGGTGCGGGCATGCGCTCAAGCGGGTCTCGGCGGACCCGCTGCTGGCGGGCGACGGGGACACACAGGCCAGGCGGCTGCTCGACAGCGCCGCGGTCCAGCGCCGGTGCGCCGAGGCCAACCCCGACTCGTGGGCGGCGGTGCACGACGCGGGCGAGCTGGGCGACGGCGAGGCCTACGCGGTCACGGACCTGCTGCCGCGCAGCGCGGGCGAACTGATCCGGCTCCAGATCCACCTGCGACCGGCGGTGCTGGCGAGGATCGTCGGCGGCGTGGTTCGCGGGCTCATCACGCTCCGCGATGCCTGCGACGGGCGCGCACACGGCGCCCTGAGCCCCGAGAACGTGCTCGTGCGTGGCGACGAGCCGTCGTCGTGGACGGGCGTGCTGACCGATCCGCTGGGCGGTGACCTGCTCCCGGGCGATGCCGAGCGCGGGCTGGCGGCGGACCTTCGAGCCCTGGGGCGACTGATCGCGTTGCTGGTGACGCACCGCGACGCGCGGGGCGGGAAGATCAGCGGGTCCGACGAGAGCTGGTCACGCCTCGGGCGCGTTGGGCCGGCGTGGCGTGAGCTGTGCGCCGAGCTGCTGGCGGCGGACGACGCGGGCGATCTGGACGAGCTGAGAGAACGCGTGTCGGCGCTGCGCCGCCGGGCCGAGCGTCCCAAGAAGCAGCGCCGCGCAGGCGCGGCGGTGACGCTGCTGCTGGCGATCGGGCTGGGGGTCTTTCTGGTGTTCGGGACCGGGGGGGACCCGACCAAGGGTGGTTCGACGCGGGCGCCGTTCGAGGAGGAGCCGTTCAGGGCGTGGTGCGCCGACGCGGAGCTGTGGGTGCTGTACCTGGAGCGGGACGCGCAGACGCGGCGCGAGGACCTCGCCCGAGACGCCCACCTGGCGGGCGAGCTGCTGCCCGTGCTCGACGAGGCGACCCAGCGTGAGATCGAGCTGGACCCGCGGTCGCTCGTTCGCGCTTCGCCCCGCTCGAGGCTGCGTCTGGTGGACATGGTCGAGCCCGACGAGCGGAACCAGAAGCTGGGCGGTCGCACGACGGAAGCGCTCGACATCATCGGGCGCCTGCGCGGGGCGATCTCGTCGTGGGACGCGCTGGGCGGGGCCAGCGAGCGGGCGGCGGTCTACGCCCGGCGCGGCTGGCGACCGCAGGGCGCGTTCCTCGATCAGCTCAGCCAACGCGTGCTCGCCCCCGATTGGACCGACCCGGCCACGGGGCTGGTCACGGTCCCCGAGTCGATCGACGAGACGTTCGGCCCGGAGCTGGTCGAGAACCTCGTGCAGCTGTCCGAGGCGTCGGTCCTGTGTGACGAGATCGACGCGGCGTGGGAGCGCACGCAGGCTCGGATCGAGCCGATCCGCGACGGCGCGGCGCCCGCGGGCGAGGGCGACGAGCCCGACCCGCTGCTCGCGGCGTTCGGTGATCTCCCGGACCGCTACACCGCGTTCCGAGGTCTCGGAGGCGATATCGAGGCGCTGCGCACGCTCCACGCCCGCGTGATGGACCTGGACGCGATCTCGGGGTCGATCGAGACCTTTGTTGGCGATGGCTGGGCACGGGTGGACCGCCCGTTCTTTGTCTCGCAATCCCAAACGCTCGCGGCGGTTGATCCCGAGTCCCCCGCGCGGATAGAGGACTTCCGGGCCTGGCTCGGCGAGGCGTCGGACCCGGGCGTGACCAAGCTCGAGCCCGAGAGCGACCCGCGCCTGGCGTATGGCGGGTCCGCGGCGTTCGAACCGCTGCCCGGCGAGATCGAGACGCTGCGCGACCGGTACGGGGCCGAGCTGTTCGAAGAGCTGCTGGGCGAGAGCGACCTTGCTGAGCGCACGCCCGCGGCGCTGCGCGCGGCGCGTGAGCTGGACACGATCCGCTGGCAGCGGCTCACGCAGGAGGAGGTCGAGGACGGCGCCCGGCGGCTCGGCGCCGAGCTGGCACGGACGAGCGAGGAGGTCACCCGCCTGGGCGAGGACCTGCTTCAGACCGCGACGGCGTACCTCGATGAGCTGCGGGAGAGCGAGGGTGTTTCGGCGTTCTCGACGCCCTCGATCGACGCGGCGTGGCGGTCGATGCGCGATGACCTGCTCGCGCGGTACGCCGAGGATGGGCGGTTCGCGGATCTGCGACGGGCCGAGGCGCCGGCCCGGGCGAGGCTGCTGGACATCGAGCGGCGTCTGCGGGTCGAGGCCGAGTTCGAATCGGCGCCGCGCGGGTTTGATCCGGAGATGATCGAGCCGGTGCTGGCGGAGCGGATGGACGCGGCGGGCGGCGCGGGGGCCGCGCTGCTGAGCTGGAACGGGCGGGCGTACGAGACGCCGGCGGGCTTCGAACAGTCCCTTGCGTCGATCGCGGCGGCGGATCGGGCGTGGGTCGAGCGGCTCGTGGAGCTCGTGAACGATCACGCACGAGTTGAGCAAAGCCTGGATAGCGCGATGCTGCTCGATGAGGCGGGCGACGACGGTCGGTCGGCGCGCGAGCTGGTCCTGGCGTGGCGCCCGAGCGAGGAGCTGGGCGACGAACGGATCCACAACTCGCTGGCGGGGGTGCTGGGGCGGGTTGCGCACGTCGAGTCGATCGAGCGCGAGACGGACGCCCAGCGGCTGGTCGCGTGGGCGTCGGACGATGGGCAGGAGACGGTCGCGGCGCTGACGGCGTACCTCGGGATCGGGGAGGCGGACGCCGCCTGGCCCGCAAGCGTGGACCAGCTCGAGACCGAGCGGTTGATGATGCGGGGATTGGAGGATCGGGCCCAGGGGCTGGCGAGCTTGGACCGGCAAGCCGCGGTTGGGTCTCGGGTGCGGAACGCGGCCCGGGCGCGGTGGGCCCGGTTCGCTGACGGGGCTGACGAGCTGCGTGAGGTGGACGCCGCGGCGGGGGCGCGCGAGGCGTTCGGTGCGGACCTGGGTGGGCTGAGCCCGCGATCGGCGTACAACGTGCTGCTGCGCGAGTTCCAGACCGGGGTCGATCTGTCGATGGACGAGTCGGCGCTGCGCACGCGCGTCGAGCGCCTGCGGGACGAGATGCGCCCGCTCGCCCCCGGGCTGCGCGATCCGGGCGCGCAGCGGTTCATCGACGAGGTGGCGGACATCGCCCGCCCGCCCGACGACACCCGGCGCGTGCTCGAGGCGCGGGAGTTCGGACCCGGGCGGCACGGGTGGAGCGCGTCGGACGTGGACGGCGGTGAGGTGCTGGTCTACACGTCCAGCGGCGTTGGCGGGGCGATGCGACTCGAGTTCGTGCGCATCGAGCCGGACAGTTCGAATGGTCTGCGCCTGCCGGCGTACGTCTCGAAGTCGGAGGTGTCGCTGGGCGTGGTGCGCGCGATGGGCGCGAGGCTCGGGGGCTGGGACGGGGTCGCGGAGCAGTGGCTGGCGCTGGCCGATTCGCGAGAGCGGGCGGGCCAGCCGGGCGGGCAGGAGTGGGCGGGCGCCCGCGTGTGGAGCTGGGACCCGGCGGCGCGGGCGATGGTCCCGGGTGAGTCGTGGCTCAAGCGCCACCCGCAGATGACGGCGGAGGCGCCGGCGTACGCGCCGGGGCTGGGCGATCCGAGCGACCCGCTGTTGATCGCACCGGGGCAGGGGCGCCCGGGCGACGCGATGCCGATGAACCACGTGTCGGCCCGGGCGGCGCAGATGCTGGGCGAGGCGCTGGGCGCCCGCGTGCCCACGGAGGCCGAGTTCCGCGCGGCGGTCCGCAAGCAGGGCGGCGGGGGACAGGCGGTCGGCGGGGGCAACCGGCGGGACGCGACGTTCGCGCGTCAGCGGGACTGGATCACCCGGGTCGAGGCGACGCTGCTGCAGGACGGCGCGGTATCACAGTTCTCGTACCCGGACCGGGGGGTGTTCCTGCCGCGGGAGGTCAGCGCGAGCACGGACGGCAACGCGACGGCGATGCCCACCGACGACGGCGTGCTCTGGTTCACGCCCGTGGACGCGGGCGGGGGCGGGCCCTTCCGCGATCTGATCGGGAACGTCGCTGAGTTCGTGTCGGTGGAGGACGGGTTCGGGGTGATCGGGGCGTCGGCGCTGTCGGCGCCGGAGATCGATCCGATGACGCTCTACAAGCTGCGCCGGGCGCAGTACAAGCGCGGGGCCAACTCGGACGTGGGCTTCCGGCTGGCGCTGGACGTGCCCGAGGGCGTCTTTCGCCAGACCGTCAACCGGCGCATGGAGAAGCTGCTGGCCCGGGCGTCGTGCGTGTTCGAATGATCGATGCTCCGCGTAAGACTGGCTTACTCGGTGGGCACGGAGGCGAACGTCGCGCCCATCGGGGTCTGGGCCGCCTTGTAGTAGGCGACGACCATGGGCTGGTGGAAGCTCGATGCGCCCAGCGAGTCGCCCACGCCCGCGCTGTAGCGGAGGGCGGTGGGGTTGCAGGGCATGGGCTTGCTGGCCCGGTTGACGCCCGACGAGCAGCCGACCCCGGCGAGGGCGATGCCCGCGAGCGAGAGGGCGGACAGAACGGTGCGGCGACGAGTGATCATGGCGTATCCCCTGAGCGTGGTGCGTACAGGGAAACGCTGCGATACAGAATCCGGGGCTGGCAAGGTGTCAGGCGAACGCGGGCCGCGCGGGGGCGCCATTGGGACTCGCAAACAGCGCAACCAGCGCAGAGCGTCGAGACGACCGTCCGAGAGCCCGCCGCTGGCGCGGGCACACGAGCGGGGTGGCCCGTATCATGCCCCGTCGCGTCCGAGGCGCGGCTCTTGCAGCAAGGATGATCGACGCCCCATGCCCACCGACCCCCAGACCCCGATCCAGCAAGCCCACGAGCGCATCCGCGAGACCCTCGGGCTCGCGGCGGGCGAGACGCTCGACGCGGCCCGCCTGGACGACGTGCTCTCGCTGGCGATCAAGACGCTGATCGGGATCGATCAGGTCACGACCGGCGCCTGGGGGCAGATGGCGCCCGGGTCCGGCGAGCGGACCGAGTCTGGGATCGCGGCGCTCGCGGGCGCGTACCTCCGCTCGGGCTCCGAGTCGGATCGCGAGGCGCTTCGGGCGGACCTGGACTCGGCCCGCCTGCTTGCCGTCTGCCTGCTGGCGGCGACGCCCCGGGCGGGACAGGTTTCGTGGAGGCACGTGGCCCGCCTGGCGCCCGAGCGGCTCGAGGGCGTGGCCAAGGCGGAGAAGAAATGGAACGAGAGCCTCGAGTTCGCGTGCTGGCGGAAGTACACGCAGCTCGCGGGCGAGATGGACTCGGCGGGGTTCGAGGACGAGGTGATGACCGCGATCGGGTCGTACGTCCAGAAGCTGCTGGACAAGCGGCGCCAGGGTGCTGACGCGGGGGACGCGTCGTGACGAGCCTGCCGGAGCTGTGCGAGCCGCTCTTTCAGTATGTGTGCCGTCTGAGCCGATCGGCGCGCAAGGGCGTGGCGCTGGACGCGGGGCTGGTGCGCTCGGACGTGCGGGCGCTGATGGGCGAGCTGGGGACGCGGGCGCGGGCCGAGAGCGGGATGTCGGCGCTGTGCGACGAGGTGCGGGCGCCGCTGGCGCTGTTTGTTGATGAGACGGTGCGGACGAGTGTCGAGGGCGTGAGCGAGTCGTGGGGATCGATCGCCGACGAGATCGAGGGGTTCGAGGTGGACCCGTCGCGGTTCTTCCAGGCGATGGAGGGCGCCCTTGGGGACATGAGCCAGGGCGGGCTGCAGCGCGTCGAGGTGCTGCAGACGTGCCTTGGGCTCGGGTTCACGGGCGGGCGGACACCGGGCGAGGTCGCGGCGATCATCGAGCGCGCGGGCGAGCGCCTGGGCGGTCGGATGGACGCGGACCCGATGGCTCGGGTGTGCCCGGAGACGTACGAGCACGTGGACACGAGCGACCTGATCCAGCCCGCGGGTCGGAGCGTGATCGGCATCGGCGTGGCGCTGGTGGTGCTGATTCTGGTGGTGGTGGTGGGCAACGCCGTGATCTACAAGAACGTTTCGGGCGAGCTGCGCTCGGCGCTGCGGGGCATCGAGCGGGCGATCGGGAGCGACTAGGAACCACTGCATGCAGCTTCTGCCCGCCAGTCTGATGAACCTGCCCCGGGCGATCCGCCTGCTGCTGATCCTGCTGGCGATCGGCGCGATCGCGGCGGGCGTGGCGCTGGCGCCCAGCCCGGTGAACTGGCTGATCCTGTCGCTCGTGGTGGTCGGGCTCGTGGTGCTGGCGCTGTACGGCGTGACGCTCAGGGCCCTCGACAAGCGCCGGATCAACCCGTTCCAGATGAGCCTGGGCGAGAACGCGGGCGCCGCGCCAAAGCAGGTGCGCGACCCGGCGGCCCGGGCCCGCATCGACGAGCTGCGCACCAAGTTTGAAGAAGGCGCCGGCGTCTTCCACCAGCACGGCAAGGACCTGTACTCCATCCCCTGGTACCTGATCGTGGGCGAGCCGGGCTCGGGCAAGACCGAGGCCGTGCGCCACTCGGGCGTGGGGTTCCCCCCCGGGCTGCAGGACGAGTTGCAGGGCGCCGGCGGCACGCTGAACATGAACTGGTGGTTCACGAACCACGCGGTCATCCTGGACACCGCCGGGCGGCTGCTGTTTGAGGAGGTCGAGGCGGGCTCCACGAGCGAGTGGCGTGAGTTCCTCAAGCTGCTGCGCAGCGCGCGCCCGAACTGCCCGGTCAACGGGATGCTGCTGGTTATCCCGGCCGACAGCCTGATCCGCGACACTGGCGAGGAGATCGAGGAGAAGGCGGGGAAGATCGCCGAGCAGCTGGACCACATCCAGCGGGCGCTGGGCGTGCGGTTCCCGGTGTTCGTCGTGATCACAAAGGCGGACCTGATCAACGGGTTCCGCGAGTTCTTCGACGACATGACGGACCCGAGTGTGCAGCATCAGATGCTGGGGTGGTCCAACCCGGCGCCGCTGGACTCGGCGTTCAACCCCGAGGCGGTCGAGGAGCACCTGCGCACGGTCCGCGAGCGGCTGCTGCGCCGGCGACTGCGTCTGCTGGGCAGCGCGGGCTCAAGCGTGGAGGCGGGGATCGAGAAGGCGGACGCGCTGTACGCGTTCCCGGACAGCATGATGAAGATGGCGCCCAGGCTCCGCCGGTACCTGGAGATGGTGTTCGTGCAGGGGGAGTGGAGCACGAGGCCGTTGTTCCTGCGCGGGATTTATTTCACGAGCTCGATGCGCGAGGGCTCGGCGCTGGACCAGGACCTGGCCGAGGTGCTGGGTGTGGACGTCGAGAGCCTGCCCGAGGGGCGGGCGTGGGAACGGGACCGGAGCTACTTCCTCAAGGACCTGTTCCTGAGCAAGGTGTTCAAGGAGCGGGGGCTCGTCACACGGGCGGCCAGCGCGTCCAAGACGAAGCGCCGCCGGCAGGCGGCGGTGCTGGGCGCGGGCTTTGTGATGGTGGTCGCGGTGGGCCTGATGACCTGGCTGGGCGACCGCCAGCTGCGCGAGGCGATCATCGGGCCCAGCGAGTTCTGGACCAGCCTGAACGACCAGATGAGCGACAAGGCGGGCGCGATGGCGATGACCGCTCGCGACCTGGAGCTGGTGTTTCTCGATCCGGTCGATCGGCAGAACATGTACGCGGGGGACAACAACTACCGACTGGGCTCGATCGGGGCGGTCTCGCTGACGGAGATGCACTCTGAGGCGCGGAAGCGTTCAACGGAGGCCCCGGACCCGCCCGCGATCTTCGGCCCTGTGGCCAAGGTGTGGGGCGACCCGTTCGAGGAGGCGCCGCGGGTGCAGCGGGCGCTGTTCGAGAAGAGCGTGCTCGAGCCGCTGGTGGAGCGGAGCCGCGCGATGATTGCGCGTGAGGACGAGCCCTGGTCCGACGAGGCGACGCAGGCGCTGGGCGAGCTGATCGGGATCGAGCTCGCGGCCCGGGGTCTGGGCGAGGAGGCAGGCCTGCTTGACCTGGACCGCCTGCTCGCGTTCGTGCTCAGGGGGAACGAATCGATCGATCAGGAGCGCCGGACGGCTGACGCCCAGGCGCTGCAGCGTGTGCTGCAGGGGGCGTACACCGACGCGTCGTGGCCCCCGGAGGCGGTGCGCGGTGTCGAGGGCGTCTCGGGGCGGATCGTGCGTGAGGGTGTGGATCGGTACATCGAGCACTGGACGCAGCGCGGCGGCGCCGACAGCCGGGCGCTGGGCGAGATCGAGGCGTTGGGCGAGGCGAGCGAGCGGTACAGCGACGCGGAGAAGGCGATCATGGCGTTGGGCGCCGGGGCGCTCTCCGACGCGGGCTGGGCGGGGGCGTACGCCGAGCTGATGGCGGCGAGAGACGCGCTCGACGCCGCGGTCGAGAACTCGGGCGCCGCGCGAACGATGAGCCCCGACGAGCTGCGGGCGCGGGTGCGCGACGAGTCGCTCGAGGCGGCAAGGGGCTCGTACCAGACGCTGCTGCGCCGTCTGTCGCCCGGCGAGGGCGAGCAGGACGACGACCCGTTCCGCCAGGACCTGCGGGCCAAGCTCGAGGCGTCGTGGAACGGGCTGGAGCGGTCGATCGATCGGCGGATGAGCGACGCGGGCGACCGGGTCGCCCGTCAGGAGGACGCGTTGCTCGGCGCCGGTGGCGGCGGCGAGCCCCGGTACGTCATCCGGGCCGCGATCTTCGAGACGCTCGACGAGGCTCGGCGCGAGGGCGGGCGCGAGGGCGGGCTTGTCGCATTGGGCCAGATGCTCGACGCGATCAACGCGACCCATGCCCGGGGTGTCGAGACACTCGACGAGCTCGGCTCGGCCAGCATCGGGGGGCCGCGCCGGGTGATCACCTTCGGGCGGGACGCGCTGGACGAGCTTCGACGGGCGCAGCACGGGGCCGCGGTGATCGCGGCGCTGGCGGAGATCGGCGCCGAGGGCGGGACGCCCGAGGCGTTCGTCGAGCGCCGCGCCGCGGAGCTGGGCCTGGTCGAACGCCCGAGCCTCCCGCTGACGAAACTCGACGGGGGCGTGTTCGATCCGCGGTTCCACGCGGGCGCCGCGGGGGAGCTGTTTGCGGGCGTGAACGCGGCGCGGGCGCTGGCCCAGCGGGACGACGCGCCGAGCGTGCTGCCGGACCCGGCGGGCGTGATTCGCCGACTGACCGAGCTCGACCGGCGCCTGGAGGCGTACGGGCGGGCGTACCTGGGGTACTGGGCGGGGACGGTGGTCGAGGACGCGCAGGTGTTCATCGCGCCGGACTGGGGCGAGTGCTTCACGATGCTCGGGCGGGTTGATGCGTTTGATGTGAACCCGATGCTCAGCGAGCTGACGCGCCGCCTGATCGAGGCGATCGACGCGCTGCCCGAGAGCGTGATCGGCGGCGATGCGCAGGCGTTGCGCCTGCAGCGGGTGCTCGGTGACGAGCTGGCGGAGCTGACCGACAGTCGGTTCAGCGTGGAGTGCGGGCGGGCGATCGATCGCTGGAGGCTGCTGTCGCCCAGCGTGGAGGAGGCTCGCTCGAGCGTGCTCGTTCTCACGCCCGGCGCCCTCAAGCGCGAGTACCTGCTGCTGCACGAGCGTTCGGGGCAGGGGCCCGGCAAGGCGTACTGGAGCGAGATCCAGTACCGGTCGCTGGTGGCCTTGGCGCAGAGCGCTTCGGACCGGGCATCGGATGCGCGGGACCGGCTCATCCGCGAGTCGCGCGGGTTCCCGTTGTGCCTGGACTGCGCCGAGGTGCTCAGCCCCGGCGCGGTGCGCCAGGGCGTGGCGCTGATGGGGCGGATCGACCTCCCGGGCGATCTGGAGTCCGCAGCGCGCAACCGGATCGGCAGCGGCGACTTCGGCAGCCTGGACACGCAGGTCCAGGAGCAGCTCAAGCGCCTCCGCGGCGACCTGATCTGGGCCAGCGCCGAGCAGCGCCGCTGGTACGAGCGCCTCCGCGAGACGCTGCAGCTCTTTGACGCGGGCGGCGGCAAGTTCGAGCAGGAGCTGGTCATCCTCCGCCCCGAGTCGCAGGAGGACCGATCGATCGTGGGGCGGTACCCGTACATGGAGGTGTACCTGGGCGCCCGACGTCTGAGCGTCGAGGGGTCGGGGACGCTGGCCCCGACCGATGCGCTCAACACCCGCACCGGGCTGCGCCTGCCCGTGCCGATCGACGCGGGGATCGAGCTGCGCCTGCGGTCGAGCGCCAGCGGCCCGGTCGAGGCGGTCGGGAAGCTGGGCGAGCCGTGGGGGGCGCTCGAGGCGGTGCGTTGGAGCACGGGCCCGATGGACCCGGACGATGTCTCGCCCGAGGGCCTGCCGGTGACGGGCGTGTGGCGCCTGCCCGTCGAGCTGAGCACGCCCGACGGGCGACCGGTGCGCGACGGCGGGGCCCCGGTGCGGTACACGATCGGCGTGCGGTTCATCGGGCGTCAGATCCCGAGCCCCACGACGTGGGCGACCGAGCAGTCCTGGCCCAGCGTCCCGTGATGGGGCGAGCGAGCAAGCGATGAAGTTTGGCTTCAAGCGGAAGACGGGCGGGGGGGAGCGGGTGTGGCTCTGCGCGTTGGGCAAGCACCCGGCGTGGGACGACCACTTCGAGTCGCCCGGGCTGGATACCGATCGGCTCGCCCAGTTGCGGACCACGCTCTACAGCGAGGGCATCGGCGGGCGGATCGACTCGGGCGCGTGGGAGTCGCTCGACCCGGACGAACGTCTGGAGGGGTTCGCCCACTCGCTGGTCTGGCGGACGCCCGACGGGTTGGTCGTGGCGCGGATCATCGATTCGTCCGACGGCAAGGGGCGGAAGCGCTACCCGCTGCTCGTCGTGGCGCAGAGTGCCGGGCTGCCCGGCGCGTGGGTGTGCGGGACGCTGCTGGATCGGGTGACGCAGACCGCGAGCCGCATCCGGGAGATGGAGTCACGAGATGAGGTGCTGGGCGAGGTTCAGCTCGTGCGCAGCGAGCTGCGGGGCGAGTCGCAGCTTATGGACGAGGCGAGCGAACTTGCGGGCGGGGAGCCCGCGACCGCCGATCTGACGGCCTGCGCCGGCGGCGAGGCGATCGAGCGCGTGCTGTACCAGTGCCGGCGCGACATGCGCGGGTTCCTGCGGGGGAGCCGGCGCGGGGAGAAGACCTCGTCGAGGACGATCGATATCTCGGCCAAGCACTGCCGGGTTCCCGCGTGCGGGCGGACGCCGGGCGAGTCGGGCGAGCTGTGGCTGCGGGCGCTGGATCACCTGGTGGGTGACACGGCGCCGGTGATGGTGATCGTGCCTGACTCGATGGCGTTCGCGGATCTGATCGTGGGCGAGCCGGAGGCGTCGCAGGTCTATTGCCTGCAGGCTGGGGCTCGGGCGTTGCCGCTGGCCAGCGAGATCCCGTTCGAGATCGACGCGGAGAGCCGGGGCTGGGTCGGGGCGTTCCTGGAGGAGACCCGGGGCGGCTCGGCGCCGGATCGAGACCCGGGCTGGGTCGGCTCCCGGCGGTGAGAATGGCGCAGAAACCGCGCGATCTTCGGGCCAAACGGGGCGCCCGGACGCTTGATGGGCGGGCCCGCCTCTGTTAGTGTTCGTATAGGAAGCGGTCGCGTGCGAGTGCGTAGGGGAGTCTCCGCCCTGCGGCGCGTCCAAAATACAAGCAGGCATGATGCTCGGACTGATCGGCGACGGATGCGCCAGCCATGGCGCATGGGGAGTTGTTGCACGGCGGGTCGCCGCGACGATGGTCGTGTGCGCCCTGGGCGTCGCGTTTGCGCAGGATGACCCGAGCTCAGAAGCGTCATCGGCACAACCGGCGTCGGAGCTTGAAACGACGGCGCCGAACGCGGCGCAGGCTTCGGATGAAGGCGGGGCGGCGCCCGGTGAGACACAGACGGGCGCCGACGCCGCGGGCGGCGATGCCGCGAACGCGGAAGCGCCGGCGGAGGGGCAGAGCGTCGTCAATCCGGACGGCAACGTCTTCAGCGTCGGCGAGCTGACGCTGGCGTACTTCCGTGAGCACCCGAAACAGCCGGGGCTGGACGAGCTGGGACAGCTCGAGGTCACGCTGGGCGTGACGGGGGACGGGTACGTCTCCGCGCGGGAGGGCATCCCGGGCGAGACGCTGAGCCTGGCGCAGCTGGGCGACGGGACGGTGCGGCGGATGTACGCGTCGGCCATCACCGAGGTGATGCGCGTCATCGTGAACGAGTTCAAGTCGAGCACGATCATCGGCGTCTTTGTCGCGCCCGATCCGACGCAGCTGATCCTGCGCGAGGGTGGTATCGATTACCGCGAGGGCGAGCCCGGGCTGACACTCGTGATCTACACCGCCCGGGTGACCCGTGTGCGGTCGATCGCGTCGGGCGAGCGGGTTCCCCGCGAGGAGCGGATCAACCACCCGCTGCACGCGCGGATCCGCGATCGATCGCCCGTGCAGGCGCACGTCGAGGGCGAGCCCGAGGAGGACCGGCGTGACCTGCTGATCAAGGACGAGCTGGACAACTACGCGCTGCGCCTGAACCGCAGGCCCGGGCGTCGGGTGGACATCGCCGTCGCCCCGGCCGAGGGGATCGGCAACGCGGAGCTGCAGTACCTCGTCCAGGAGAACAAGCCCTGGAGCGCGTACTTCCAGCTCTCGAACACGGGCACCAAGAGCACGGACGAGTGGCGCGAGCGGTTCGGCTTCCAGCACACCCAGCTCACGGGCAACGACGACACGCTGCTCATCGAGTACGTCACCGCGGGGTTCAGCGCCTCGCACATCGTCTCGGCCTCGTACGAGCGGCCCATCGGCGCTTCGGACAAACTCCGCTTCCGCATCGACGGGAACTGGAACGAGTTCGAGGCCTCGGACGTGGGCATCCTGCGGGAGCTGTTCACGGGCGACGGCTGGGGCATCGGCGGCGAGCTGATCTACAACGTCTTCCAGCGGCGCGAGCTGTTCGTCGATGTCGTGGGCGGCGCCCGGTTCCAGCACATCGGGGTGATCAACCCGGGCCTGCCCGGGGGCGGCGTGGGCGAGGAGGACCTGTTCCTGCCCCGCGTCGGGGTCCGGGCCGAACGACATACCGATCAGAACAGCCTCAACGCCTCGCTCATGCTCGAGTGGTCGCAGTCCGAGGTGACCGCGGCCTCGGTGCGGGACCTGGAGCGCCTCGGGCGCATCGCCCCGGACAAGGACTGGGCGGTGCTCCGGTGGGACGTCCAGGCGAGCACGTTCCTCGAGCCGCTGTTCAACCCCAAGGGGTGGGGTGACGTCTCGACGCCGGAGAGCTCGACGCTGGCGCACGAGCTGGTGCTGGCCTTCCGCGGGCAGTACGCGTTCAACAACCGCCTGATCCCGCAGCAGGAGGCGGTGCTGGGCGGGCTGTACACGGTGCGTGGGTACGACGAGTCGGTGGTGGCGGGCGACACGATGCTGATGGCGTCGGCGGAGTACCGGTTCCACGTGCCGCGCTCGTTCGACGTGAACCCGGAGCCGGGCTCGACGTTCAGGGGCAAGCCGTTCAAGTGGGCGCCGCAGCAGGTGTACGGCAGGCCGGACTGGGACCTGGTCCTGCGGGCGTTCTTCGACGCGGGGATCACGTCCAACAGCCAGCGGCTGCCGTTCGAGCGGAACGAAACGATGATCGGCGCCGGCATCGGCGCGGAGTTGCTGGTGCTGAGCAACTTCTCGGTCCGGACGGACTGGGGGTTCGCGTTGTCGGATCTCGATAACGGGCTCGGGAAGCAGGGCGACAACCGTCTGCACTTCGTGCTGACGCTGCTGTTCTAGACGGATCGCAAGGGGCGCAAGCCCCGGAGGCTGGATCATGGGCGCACGAGAGATTGCCGGGATCGCGGGCGGGGTGTTCGGTCGGGGACGCGTCAGGCGGGCGCTGCGTCACCGGGGCATGGTCCCCGTGGCGGTGACCGCCGCGGCGATGCTGACACCGATCGCCAAGGCCGGGCCCGAGGGCGAGAACGTCGTGCACGGGTGGGCGGAGTTCTACCGCGACGGCGTCTGGACCACGATCACCGTCAGCGATCTGGCGATCATCAACTACAGCTCGTTCAACATCGAGTCGTGGGAGGCGGTCCGGTTCATCCAGCCCGACGGGTCGAGCCGCGTGCTCAACCGCATCGACAGCGCGATGCCCACGTTTATCAACGGGCAGCTCATTTCCAATGGGCAGGTTTTCTTCGTCAACCCGGCGGGGATCTACTTCGGCGAGGGCAGTGTTGTGGACGTGGGCGGGATCTACGCCGCCGCGGGGCACATGTCCGACACGGACTTCCTCGCGGGCGCCAACCGGTTTACGGATCTGGGCGGCCCGGTCGTCAACCACGGGCGGATCCAGGCCCAGGGCAGCGTGGGGCTCGTCGGGCGGCGCGTGGCCAACTTCGGCTCGGTCATCGCGGGTGACGTGGTCGTCATGGGCGCCGGCGACGAGGTGCTCATCGGCGAGCGCAACGGGCACGTGTTTGCTCGAATTACGGGCGGTGGCGAGAACACCGGCGGCGTGGCGACGGACATGGGCGTCCAGAACGGCGGGACGATTCACGCCGGGTCGCAGGCGATCCTGGGCGTGGGCGATCACTTTGCGTTGGCGCTGTACGACACGAGTGAGATCTACGCGCAGGCTGTTGATATTCAGGGCAAGTACGGCTCGCACATCCAGGTCGCGGGCGTGATCGACGCGACGGGCGAGACGGGCGGGCGCGTCCAGGTGACGGGCGACTACGTCGAGATCAACAACGCGACCATCGACGCCTCGGGAGACTTCGGGGGCGGGGCGATCCGTATCGGCGGCGCCATGCAGGGTTCGGGCTACCTCTGGCGGGCCAAGGGCACGTGGATCGGCGCCAACACGACGCTTCGGGCCGACGCGCTCACGCGCGGCGACGGCGGGCGGATCATCGTCTGGGCCGACGGCGCGACCGGGTTCAGGGGCACGATCAGCGCCCGCGGCGGGCTGCACGGCGGCGACGGCGGCTTCAGCGAGGTCTCGGGCAAGGGCTGGCTCTCGTTCGACGGACGCGTGGACCTGACCGCCCCCCTGGGCGCCAAGGGCACGCTGCTGCTCGACCCGACCAACATCCTGGTCTTCGACGGGCCCGCGGGCTCGGGCGACGTGGACGGGACCGCGACCAACGCGGACTTCATCTTCGGCGCCGCGGACGCCGACCCGGGCGACATGGAGACCTCGATCTCCAACACCGACCTGGTCACGCTGCTCGACACGGCGGACATTGTTCTCCAGGCGAACAACGACATCATGCTCACCGGCTCGGTAGACGCCTCGGGCAACACGGGTGACCACTCGCTGACGCTCAACGCGGGGCGGAGCATCCTGATCTCGGACAACGT
>JAJDDI010000015.1 GCA_029260375.1 Phycisphaerales bacterium
CCGTACGGTGATCAGATCACCAATGTCCCTGGTCCACAGCCCGATGCTCGCCATCATCTCGGACCGGTCGGCAACTTGGAGTCCCCACGCCCGCCACCCATGCACCAGCACCTCCGTATCCGAGTGATCCGTCTCGAACACATGCCCCGCGGCCTCCAGCTCCGTCCGCAGCTCCCGGTGGTTGTAGATGCACCCGTTGAACACCACCGCGACCAGGTCCGGCGCCTCGCTCGCCGGACACAGCTCGTGCGCCAGCTTCGGCGTCTCCCCGGGCTGGTACGTCAGGTCCGGGCGCAACCGCTCCCCGTCGTGCACCATGGGCTGGCGCCCGCCCTCGTGGTCGATGATGCTCAGCCGCCGGTGGACGAACGCGATGTCCACGACCATCCCGTCCTCGCGGGTGGCCCGGTCGCGGAAGCGTCCCTGCCCGTCGGGGCCGCGGTGCTTGATGGACTCATCAAGCACATCCAGCCACGCCTCGGGGATGGCCGTAAGGGGGTGGGGGGGCGGACCGTCCTTCGGGTCGTGGAGGCGCAGGATGCCGGCGATGCCGCACATGAGGGCGAGCGTACGTGAACGCGGGGCGTTTGTCCGAGCAAGGACGCCGAGTGTGAGTCTTCGAACGCTCGGATCTTTCGTGGGCAGGGTCCAGATCCGAGGCTTCGGCGGACCTCAGCCTCGGCGTCCGTCAGGCCGCGTCCGAGTCCGCGCCGGTGGCTTTCTTGGGCATGGGCGCCGGCCCGGTCCGCAGCGGGATCCGCTCGAACCGTCCCGACCGCAGGCCCCACCAGGTGTGCGCGATCCGCGTGACCACCAGCCCGGCGGAGAACGACAGCACGAACGCCCAGCTCGCCCGCATCCCCGCGTGCTGCAGGCCCCACATGCCGCCGATGGCGATGACGTAGAACGCGGGCGTGAGCGTCAGCCGCTCGAACTGGACGAGCGAGGCCTCGCGCCAGAACGACGCGGGCTTGTCGGGCTCGTCGATGTCGTGCTCGGGGCGGGACGCCCGCCAGTGGTTGGCGATCCAGTGCAGGACGAAGTACAGCCCGATGTCCACCACGCCGTCGATCACCGCGGCGATCACCGAGTTGATGAACTTGTACTCGTCGCCCACCCAGCCCGTGACGACATGGACGGGCCACTTGGCGATGATCACCGCCAGCAGCCCGGCGCCGACAATGTTCAGATTGACATTGACAATCCGGTGTCGCTGATAGAAACGGAATGCTCGACCGGTCATGGGGGGATTCTATCGCCCAGGCCAGGACGGCGGCACATTTGTACTCGCCCCGAACGTGAGTGAGGGGTTGCTGACGGATATGACGGTTCAGAACCCCTCACTCACGTTCGGGGCTGGTTGACTGCCTCACACCGGCTTCACGGCCTCACGCCCCACCGAGTAGTAGTGGAACCCCATCTCCCCCAGCGCCTGGCGCCGGTAGAGATTCCGCCCGTCGAAGATCACCCGCCCGTTCATGAGCGAGGCGAGCTTCTCGAAGTCGGGGCTCTTGAACTCGTCCCAGTCGGTGGAGATCACCAGCGCGTCGGCGCCGCGGACCGTCTCGTAGATGTCCTCCACGAGCTCGATCGTCGGGGCTTCCTTCCTGACGTTCTCCATCGCGACGGGGTCGAACCCGGTGACCTTGCAGCCGTAGCCCAGGGCCTTGCGGGCCAGAGTCAGCGCCGGCGCCTCGCGGATGTCGTCGGTGCGGGGCTTGAAGGCCAGGCCCCAGAAGGCCAGGTGCTTGCCGGTCAGGCCCGCCTCGCCGCCGAAGTGGCCCAGGATCTTGTTGAAGAACAGCTCGCGCTGGCGCTGGTTGGTGTCGTGGACGGAGCGGGAGACGTCGGTCTTCACGCCGGACTTCTCGCCCATCATGATGCAGGCCAGCGTGTCCTTGGGGAAGCACGAGCCGCCGTAGCCCAGGCCCGGGTAGAGGAACGAGTTGCCGATGCGGCTGTCCGAGCACATGCCCTCGCGGACCTTGTTGATGTTGGCGCCGTAGGCCTCACAGAGGTTGGCCATCTCGTTGATGAACGAGATTTTGGTCGCCAGGAAGTTGTTGCTGGCGTACTTGACCATCTCGGCGCTGGGCACGTCCATGATGTAGATCGGGTGCCCGTTGCGCACGAACGGGTCGTACAGGTCGCGGAACATCTCGGCTGTTCTTTCGTCCTCGACACCCACTACCACGCGGTCGGGCTTGTTGAAGTCCGTGATCGCGTCGCCCTCTTTGAGGAACTCGGGGTTGTCGGCGACCGAGAACGGGACGTCCGGACCCACCTTCTCGCGGATCCGGTCACGCACGTAGAACGTCGTCCCGACGGGCACGGTGGACTTGACCACCACGACCCGGTGCTTCTGGTTGGGACCCATGGACTTGAGCACCTCGGCGATGTCGTCGCAGGCCGAATCGATGTACTTCAGGTTCGTGTGCCCCCGCTCGTCGGAGGGGGTGCCCACGCAGATGAAGATCATGTCCGCGTCCTTGTACGCCTCGTGCTTGTCGAGGGTGTACTTCAGGCGCCCGGAGGCGTTGTTCTTCTCCATCAGCTCGGTCAGGCCCGGCTCGTAGATGGGGCAGATGTTCTGGCGGAGCTTCTCGATCTTCTCCGCGTCCACGTCCAGGCAGGTGACATCGTTGCCCGTGTTTGCCAGGCAGACGCCCGTGACCAGTCCGACGTACCCGGTGCCGACCATCGTGAGCTTCATCGCGAGTCCTCTTGCTGCCGGCGCCCGAGCCTCGGGAGCCTGAGTGGGTGGAGATGCTAGAGCGGATATCGGTCCGGCGGGGGGCTCGCTCAAGCCCCGGTCGCCCGCCCGGGCGTGAACCCCGGTCCGAGGGCGTTACGACCCGCCCAGGCCTGTTGTTCACGCGGGTGTCGGCAACACGCACACCCCCCCGGGCACGCTACACTCCCGCCCCAATGAGCACGATCACCACCGACGAGAAGCCCGCGGCCGCCATGGAATCCAAGCACACCCCAACCCGCGTCACCCGCGTCTCCGGACGCAAGGGCAAGAAGCCTGGGTCCGGCAAGGGCGGCTTCACCGCCGAGACCGCCGACATCCATGTGCTGTACCAGTACTCGGTCCAGAACGTCGAGGCCGAGATCGACTTCGTGGACGAGACCTTTGAGGCCATCCGCGGGCGCAAGGGCGTGAGCCTCCGTGAGGACTTCTGCGGCACGGGCGCCACAGCCTCCGAGTGGGTCCAGCGCCGCGAGACCAACACCGCCGTCGGGCTCGATCTGGACCAGCCCACCCTCGACTGGGGCGCCGAGCACAACGTCGCCCCGATGAGCCAGAACCAGCAGTCCCGCGTCCGGCTCCTGAACCGCGACGTGACCAAGCCGGGCGATGCCACGGACATGGACATCGTCCTGGCGATGAACTTCTCCTACTGGATCCTCCAGGAGCGGGCCCAGATGATCGCCTACTTCCGCTCCGTCCGCGAGTCGCTCAGCGACGACGGCATTTTCTTCCTCGACTTCTACGGCGGGTACGAGGCCTTCCAGGAGATGACCGAGGACCGCGAGATCGACGAGCCCGACGCCGAGTTCACCTACGTCTGGGACCAGCACAAGTACGACCCCATGTCCGGGCGCATGCAGTGCTACATCCACTTCAAGTTCCTCGACGGCACCAAGATCAAGAAGGCCTTCTGCTACGAGTGGCGCCTCTGGACCCTCCCCGAGATCCGCGAGATCCTCAGCGAAGCCGGCTTCGCGGACGTCACGGTCTACTGGGAGGGCGCCGACGAGGACGGCGAGGGCAACGGCGAGTTCGAGCCCGTGACCGAGGGCGAGGCCGACCCCTCGTTCATCTGCTACATCGCCGCCCAGAAGTAGAGGCAGGATCGATCTGATCCGGGCGCCCGCACCCTACCATCACGCATGCGTGGTGTGCTCGATGTTCCCGAAGCGCTCGTGCCCGTCCAGGGCCTGATCGCCGACGCGCTCGTCCGCGTCGAATCCGTCTTTGACGAGCACCTGCGCGCCGAGCTGCCCCCGGTTGACCAGCTCTGTGCGCACGTCGAGCGGTACCGCGGCAAGATGCTCCGCCCGATCCTGGTTCTGCTCGGCGCGATCTCTGCCGCGCCCGAGGCGCCCGAGCTGTTCGCCTCCGGGCGAGAGGACGAGCTGGTCACCGATGAGCTGATAAGGCTCGCGGCGGTGTGCGAGATGGTCCACATGGCCACCCTGGTTCACGACGACGTGCTCGACGACGCCGAGCTTCGCCGGCGCGGCGCCACGCTCAACCACCTCCGGGGCAACGAGGCCGCGGTCATCCTGGGTGATTACCTCATCGCCGGCGCCTACCACCTGTGCGCCACCATCGGGCGCCTCGACCTGAGCGAACGCATCGGGCGTGTCAGCATGGACCTGTGCGCCGGCGAACTGCTCCAGCTCCACCACCGGGGCGACCTCTCGCTCGACGAGCCGACCTACTTCGAGATCGTCCGGCGCAAGACGGGCACGCTCATCGGCGTCTCGTGCGAGCTGGGCGCCTCGCTGGTCAACGCCCCGCCCGAGACCGCCAGCGCCCTCTACCAGACTGGATTGCGCCTGGGCGTCGCCTTCCAGATCCGCGACGACCTGCTGGACCTGACCGGCGACGAGCAGCGTGTGGGCAAGAGCGTCCGAAAGGACCTGGAGAAGGGCAAACTCACCCTCCCGCTGGTCCACCACCTGGGCGCCTGTGAGCCGATCTCACGCGGGAGGTCCCTCGAGCTGATCGAGGGCGGCGCCGGGGGCGTCTCGGAGGCCGATGAGCGGGAGCTGCTCGGGCGGCTTACCGAGACCGGCTCTGTTACCTACACCGAGGCAACGGCACGAGCGCTCGTCAACGAGGCGCAGCAGCAGATCGCGACGCTCCCGCCCACCCCGGCGCGGGCGCTGCTCGACGCACTGGCGCAGGCGGTCGTCGACCGTGCGCTCTGACGCGGCGCAAAAAGAAGCGCCGTCCGGCAACGAGGCCGGACGGCGCGAGGGGGGAGTGACTGATTTGATGCGGGGAGGTTACCGCCGACGACGGCTCATCGCCAGCAGCCCAACACAGATTGAGGAGATCGCCCCTGGGGCTGGTGTAACGCTTACGTTGTCCAGATCGAATGTGACGAAGGTCCCCGCCCCCAACCCATCCGGCGGTGTCAACGACACTTGCAGGTTCCCGACGTCCGTCATCACGCCCGCGAAGAACCCGAATCCGGGGGGCCCCTCGGGCGTGTAGAGGGGGTTGTTCGGGTCCAGTTCAAACGTCACGGTTGTCCACACCCCGGCAGCGACCGCGTCGCTCAGCTCGATCGCGAAGCCCGGCGAGTTCAGGGGCGTCGCGACACGGAGCGCGAAATCGAGCGACTCGCTGTAGTCGTGGCGGATGTCGAAGCTGATCGTGGTGATCCCCGAGCTCAGATAATCACCCACGAACGCGTCGCCCGAGGCGTCGAAGTCGTCGTGCCCGCGGAAGAGCGTGAGCCCGAACGGGCCCCCGGCGGAGATGTCCACCGTAGATGTCACGAAGCCCGACGCGTCGTGCGTCAGCGGCGCGAACGAGCCCGACAGCCACCCCTGGGCGCTGTCGTCGAACGTCTCGGTGAACGGGGTCACAAGCTGGGCGGACGCGCCGGCGCTGCACGCGGCGAGCCCGATGATGGCGGCTCTCAGATTCATCTCGGTCTCCTCTCAGTTCGGGGCTCGTAAACAAACAAGCCCCCGGAATGGGTCGTGGTGGTGGGGGGTTTCGGGCGGGCGGGCGGCGATCAGCCTCCCGCGAATCCGGTCAGGAATGCCAGCACGTCGGAGAAATCCAGCCCGCAGGGCGGCGCCAGATCCGCCCGGGGATCGCCCGAGCCGAAGTCGCTCAGGAAGGCGATCACGTCGGAAAAGTCGGTCTCGCCCATGCCGTCGTAGTTGCCGGGCGAGCCGACGCGGACGACCAGCTCGAGCGTGGGAACCTGCCCCTTGAGCTGGGCGATGAAGTCATCGCGGGTCTTGAAGAACGGGTAGGTCACGTCGCCCGTGCCCCCGCCCATGCCGCCGGTGGCCAGATGCATGGAGCTGATCGAAAGGTTGAGCGTGCCGTCGCGCAGGGAGCGTTGCAGGAAGCCCCGCCCCGCGTTGTCGCAGCGGTCCAGCTCGAACGTGAACACGGTCCCCTCGGGAACCAGCTCGCCCACGACGACGCTGTCGGTCAGGCCCACGCCCAGCGGCCTCGGGTCGAACCGGTTCTTGACGTTGTTGGACACGTCGTGGGCCGTTCCCGACGAGTCGAAGTTCGCCGCGTAGATCGTCCGCATCCCCTGCGCCGGATCGACCTCGGCGACCGTCCCGAAGGTCGTCGTTTCGACCCAGGTGAACACGTCCCAGCCCGCGCGGTAGCCCGTGCCGAAGATCGTGATGGCGCGCCCCGCGTCGTCGTCGGCGACGTACGCACCGTCGGTGTCGGGCAGGAAGGTGACGAACGAGTCCGGTGTCGGGTCGTAGCGGAACTGCTCGCCGTTGTCGATCACCGCGGTCACGCGCGCTGAGATGATCTGGTACGCGCCGGCGTCAAGCCCGGGCGTGATGAGATCGGTCGTGTCGAACGACAGCACGAACTGTGCATCGCGGTCGTCGAAGCCCGGCCCCTCGGCCGCGGCGGAGAACGTGGACGCGAAGATCCGCGTCCCGGGCGTGCCGTTGAACGGGTACATCCAGCGGTCGCCCGTCGGCTCGTCGTAGAACGCCTCGACGACCTGGGCGGAGGCCCCTGAGCTCAGGGCGGCGCCGAGGGCCAGGGCCAGGCACGTGCGGTTCGAACTCATCATCGACCTCCTGGAGCTGAAGCGGGCGCCCGACTCCCACGGGGTGGGCGCTCGCGAAGTGGTGGGGTACCGGCTCGGCTTGAATGCCGGGCACGTTGCGATAGTATTGAGACTGAGTCTCAATCGCGTCAAGGGCGCGGGGTGAGTAAAGTTGAGCCCGTCACGGATCGCTATGGAGAAGGCATGCCCCCAACCCGAGCCAAACCGACTCCGGATCCGAAGGCGCAGGCCCTTTCCGGGAATGGCTTTACGCTCATCGAGCTGCTGGTCGTCATCGCGATCATCGCCCTGCTCATCGCGATCCTGCTCCCCGCCCTGGGCAAGGCCAGATCCTGCGCGTTCCGCGTGAGATCGCTCTCCTCGGCCCGCCAGCTCATGCTCGCGTACTCCCTCTACGCCGACGAGAACGACGACGCCCTGCTCATCGGGTTCGCGGCACGGGGGCACGTGCTGGGTGCGAACGCACCGCTCGACGAGACCGGGCGCCCGCTCGACGGCAACCCCGAACTCGCACGGCGCTATCCATGGCGCTTGGCCCCGCAGCTCGATTACGACTGGCAGGGGATGTACGAGGACACAGACGCCCTGAGCGAGATCCGCGACGAGCCCGACTACGAGTACATCATCAGCCTCTACCCCTCGTTCGGGCTCAATGTCGTGTTCATGGGGGGAAGCTCGAACCACTACGCCTTCGAGGATGACGGCTCGCGAGACCTGCAGGCCCGGAGGTTCTTCGGGGACTTCTTCCTCCGCCGGCGCAGCGACGCGAGGCGCCCCAGCGACCTGATCACCTTCGCCAGCGGGCGGTCAAAGAACGTCCAGGGCCTGAACTACGCCGCGGCGCCGCAGGGCTATTTCGAGGTCCGCCCGCCCCGCTTCATCGATCAGCAGGGCCCTCTCTGGGACGAGACCTACGACCCCGACGCCGACGAGCCCGGCGCCAACTCGGGCTTTGTCTCCCTCCGACACGAGGACAGGGCGATCACCGCGATGTTTGACGCCAGCGCCCGCACGATGGGCTGGGACGAACTCCGGGACATGCGCCACTGGTCCGACGAGGCGACCACGCCCGACTGGGCCATCACCCCCCGCTCGCCCTGAGGGGCCCCTCCCCCGGGCGGCGGGTATCCTTCCGCCCGATGGGAACCCCAAACCACAGCCCGGCCCCCACCGATTTCCTGCCCGAGCTCGAGTGGCGGAACCTGCTCAAGGACGTCACCGACCGCGAGGGGCTCAGCGAGCACTTCAGCACGGGTCGCCGGCGGATCTACTCGGGCTTCGACCCCACGGCCGACAGCCTGACCATCGGCAACCTGGTGCCGATCATGATGCTCGCCCACGCCAAGCGGGCCGGGCACGAGGCGGTTGTGCTCATGGGCGGGGGGACCGGGCTGATCGGCGACCCGTCGGGCAAGTCCGCCGAGAGGCAGTTGCAGACCAGCGAGACGGTCGAGCGCCACGTCGCGGCCCAGAAACCGATCTTCGAGAGCGTGCTGGGGCAGGTCGATGGCCCGGCGCACACGATCGTGAACAACGCCGACTGGCTGACGAAGCTGAGCTACATCGAGGTGCTGCGCGACGTGGGCAAGCACTTCAGCGTGAACATGATGGTGCAGAAGGAGTCGGTCAAGAGCCGCCTGAACGACCGCGAGCAGGGCATCAGCTACACCGAGTTCAGCTACATGATCCTCCAGGCGTACGACTTCCTGCACCTGTACCGCCACGCGGGCGTGACGGTGCAGTTCGGGGGGTCGGATCAGTACGGGAACATCGTTGCGGGGACGGATCTGATCCGGCGCAACTACCACGAGCGACTTGCAATTCAAGCGAATCAAGAGAGGGAAAAGCAGGGCATCCCGTCTTCGAAAGTTGTCGGTTTCGTACCGAACGATCCAGATGTGACTGCCTTCGGCTTCACCGCCCCCCTCATCACCAAGGCCGACGGCGGGAAGTTCGGCAAGACCGAGTCGGGCGCCGTGTGGCTCACCGCCGACCGCACCAGCCCGTACGCGTACTACCAGTTCTGGCTCAACTGCTCGGACGAGGACGTCAAGAACTTCCTGCGCGTCTTCACCTTCATGACGAGGGAAGAAATCGAAACGCTCGAGGTAGAGCACGCCAAGGCGCCGGGCAAGCGGGAGGCGCAGCGCACGCTGGCGCGGGCCGCGACGACGATCCTGCACGGCGAGGCGGAGATGCGCCAGGCCGAGGCGGCGGGCAAGGCCCTGTTCTCGGGTGACATCGTGTCGCTCAACGAGAAGACGCTGCGCGAGGTCTTCAGCGAGGTCCCGTCCAGCGAGCACCCGAGGGCGTCGCTCGAGGGCACGGACCTGATCGAGCTGCTCATCGAGACGGGGCTGGCCAAGTCCAAGCGCGAGGCGAGGGAGTTCATCGCCAACGGGTCGGTCTCGATCAACGGCGCCAAGGCCGAGGAGGGGCGGACGATGCGGAGCGCCGACCTGCTCCACGGCTCCGTGATCGCCCTGCGGCGCGGCAAGAAGGCGTGGCATGTGACGCGCTGGGTGGATTAACCGTCGGCGCCACGGCTGACCCGAAGGGCAGCCGTGCAAGGGTGAACGCATCGACGGGGGAGGCACGGCTGCCCTTGCGGGTCAGCCGTGGCGCCAAAATGCCCCTTGGCAAGGGCCTTTTCTGGGGCCTCGAATTCTGCGATACTGTGCCAAGTCACTGGCACGGCGGCGTTTGTACGCCGCGTACGTGTGCGGACGCCGCCAAGGATCGCGCGATCGGTCGCAGGAGGCGTCAATGCAAAGCGTGCGAGAACTCATCGCCCACAAGGGCGGCAAGGTCCACACCGTTCCGATGACCGCCACCGTCCTGGAGGCGGCGCAGGTGATGAACGAGGCCAGGATCGGCGCCGTGGTCGTGCTCGACTCGGGCACGATGGTCGGCATCCTGACCGAGCGGGACATCCTGACGCGTGTCGTGGCGCGCGAGGCCGAGCCCAGCCGAACGCCCGTTTCGCAGGTGATGACCAAGGAGGTCCTCACCTGTGCGCCCGAGACGCGCATCACCGAGGCCAGACAGGTCATGCGCGAGCGGCGCGTCCGACACCTGCCCGTGGTCGATCAGGGCCAACTGCTGGGCATGCTCTCGATCGGCGACCTGAACCTCGTCGAGAACGAGACCCTCGTCGCGACGATCCGGCACATGGAGGCGTACATCTCGGGGGACGTGTCGCTGTAGAAGTTTGGCTGTGCGATCGATTCCCGTGCCACTGACCCGTCTTCGGGTCAGTGTTCAAGCGCAACGAGTCTGCACTGACCCGAAGACGGGTCAGTGGCACGCTGAACTCTGGATCATCCCCCAACCGCGAGCCGGCGGATGACTTCGGGCGATTCGCCCTGACCCGTGCGCGCACTCAGCAGCGCCGCCTGGCTCATCGCCAGCACGCTCTCGTGCTCGACGGGCGCATCGGCGGGCGTGTGCACATCGAGCAGGCGCGAGATCGCGTCGGCCAGCGCCAGCCCGAACGCGTCGAGCCCCTTGAAGCTCGCGGGCCAACTGACCGTGTGCTCGTCGGGATCGTCGGCGCTCAGGTGCTCCCAGCTCATCGCCTCGTCGTCGAGTCGCAGGCGCCCCTCGGCGCCGAGCATCAACACCGAGTGGTCCCACGCGGGGGACTGGTCCGACGCGACGATGCTCGCGGCCCGCCCGTCGGGGTAGCGCAGGATCGCGCTCAGGTCGCCCCGCAGGTCGCGGAGCGAGTCCTCCGTGTGCACGCGCGAGACGCCCGCGACCGGGCCGACCGAAGACGCGTACACCACCTCGGGCGATCCGAGCACGCTGAAGACCAGCCCCATCGCGCTGTGCAGGCGGGCGCCCAGCGAGCCCTGCTCGGGGCGCCCCAGCGCCTCGACGTGCAGCGTGCGCACGGGCCCGAACCCTTCGATCGCGTCCACGGCGTCCCGCCAGCAGCGGCTCGAACGCATCATGGGCAGCACGCGGATCGCGTCGATCGGGCGCACGCCGTGGTTGGACTTGGTCCACCCGCCCGCGCCCAGCTCGAGGGCGCCGGCGGGGATGGGCTCGAGGCAGGCGATCTTGACGGCGCGGGTGCGGGCGCTCTCCACGGCGGTCGTGTCGTTGGTCCCCCCCGAGCCGAACGCGCCCGGGGCGGTGATGAGAATCAGGTCCACGTCCGCCGAGGCCAGGGCGCTGCGGAGGTCATCGACGGGTTCGGCGCCGAGCGAATCGGCGACGCCCCCGGATCGCCCCTTCTCCGGGGAGCCGGCCGAGACGATGCTGATCCCGCACGCGTTGCCCACGGCGCGGAGGACGTCCACCTGGTCGGGGGCGAGCCAGCAGAGGGCGCGGGGGAGGGGGGAGCTTTCGTCGGGCATGGGCGCCCGATCGTACCGGAGAGGCGGGGGGCCTGCCGCGCCCCTAGGATGGTGGGCAAGGCGTCGCAAGGCGGCCGCACGTCGGGGCCTGAGTTCTCGGTTTCGGCGTGAGGAAAGTCCGAGCACGGCAGGACACGGTGGTGGGTAACGCCCACCCGCCCGAACAACCCGAAAGGGACGATCGCGGGCGAGGGAAAGTGCCGCAGAAAGCAAACCGCCGATGGCCCGGCTCAGACTTGTTCTGGACTGGGCACAGGCAAGGGTGAAAGGGTGCGGTAAGAGCGCACCGCTCGTCTGGTGACAGGCGAGGCATGGTAAACCCCACCGCGTGCAAGCCCAAGCAGGGGTCGGGGCGCAAGCCCGCCGTCGGTCCGACGGCTGACCCCGGGTCGGGTGCTGGGGACGAGAGTCCCTCACCGCGTCGGCAACGGCGCGGGCAGAGAAATGGTCGCCCAGGGCGGCAGGTCCGCAAGGAAACCGCCGCCCGGACAGAACTCGGCTTAGCAGCGACGCCCGATCGCACTCGTGGGCCCCGGGGATGACCCGGGGCCCGCGGCCTTTTTAGATCAAGCGGAGCTCATGAAGCGTCACAATGACGATCCCGCTCAGGATCAGCGCAATCAGCGGCGCCAGCGTGAGTGAGCCGATCCAGAATGAGATCCGCCCGAGCGAACGAGACAGCCGCGAGAACCGCACGCCCTCGGTCTCAAGCGTGCTGAGCATCGCGAAGACGACGGCCAGGAGTGCGAAGACCTCACCGATCAGCAGCGGCGTGAACCTCAGCGAGAGCGCCGTGAGGAGCAGCATGAGCACGGTGATGCCAGCGCAGATCGCCGCCGCGAATGCCTCGGGGCAAGTCTCGGGCGCGGGGCCGAGGTCGGTGATCGCATTCCCACACTCTGGACACCGCTGCCCAACGTCGAAACCGACCAACGAGTACTCGCAGTGCCAGCAGGTTGGTTTCGCGACGTCCATACGCGATGCCCGGGGGACATGCGCACCAGATTCGCGGGCGGTTCCATCGCGGGCGTGGCTCTAGGGGGCCACCCGGAATTCGCGGCCTCAGCCAGATGGGCGTGTGCTCACTTCAAGCCCCGGACGTAAGTCCGGGGTTTCTTTCGCAGCCCGACGCGGGTTACTCAACCGGCCCGTCTTGAAACCGGACCACGTAGTCAACCGCGATCGCCAAGGACGCATTCGTGTCGATATATCGCGTCGAGGCATGGCGTGTCCAGATCCGTTGGTCGGCTCCCGCCAGCCCGCGTTCACGAAGACAACGGGTTGCCCACGACTTCATGTCTCGGAGCATCGATGACGCGTCGGCGTTACCCGAGATCACGACATGCACGTGGTTGGATCGCACGTTCAACGCGTGGACAACCCAACCCCGATGCTCGCACGTCGCATGGATCGCGTCACGCACGACGATGCGAGACGCTGCGTCCAACGTAGTAGGCTCGTGCTTGATCGCCCGTTGATTCGATGCTCGCAGCTCGGGTGATATGCCGATCCAGCGAGGAAGAGAGTTCGACGGGCGTCTGTGCGATCCTCGCGGGTCGCCCTGGAGCCATGTGCCGTAGGTGGTCCAGGTGAAGAAGATGGCGAGCGCCTGCGGCATTGGCGCAGGGTAAGTTGTTGTGCGCGTGAATGGAAGAAACCCCGGACTTACGTCCGGGGCTTGCAGAGGATGGCGCCACGGCTGGAGAGGGCTTACTCCGCCCTCGCCTCGCTCACCACGCGCACCTGGCAGAACTGCCTGTGCCCCATCGGCCCGGAGTGGTAGCTGTACCCGCTCTGCTTGGCGCCGACCCACGGCGAGCCGGGCGCGCCGCCAAGGCCCCGGTTGATGCCGACCATCGCGGACGTCAGGCGACGGGCGATCGCTCTCGCCTTGTCCTCGGGACCGAACACGGCGCCGCCCAGCCCGTACTCCGAGTCGTTGGCCAGCTCGACCGCCTGCTCGATGTCCCGGACGCCCATCACGCAGGCGATTGGGCCGAAGGTCTCGGTCTTCATGATGTCCATCTCGTGCGTGACGTTGTCGAGCACGGTGGGGGACATGAAGCGTCCGTCGCGGGGCTCGCCGCCGAAGACGACCTTCGCGCCCTTGCCCGTCGCGTCCTGCACCTGGGCGACGACATGGTTCTTCTGGTTTTCATCGATCATGGGGCCGACGACGGTGGCTTCGTCCATACCGTCGCCGACGGTGTAGGCCTTGCTCTGCTCGATGAGCTTGGACAGGAACTGGTCCTTGACCGAGTCCTGCACGTAGATGCGTTCGGTCGAGACGCAGACCTGCCCGCAGTTGCGGAAGGAGTTCCGCGCCGCGAAGGTCGCCGCGGCGTCGAGGTCGGCGCCTTCGAGCACGATCAGCGGGTCCTTGGAGCCGAGTTCCAAGATCAATCGCTTGAGCCCGCCCGCGGCGGACTGCATGATCTTCTGCCCGACGGCCTTGGACCCGGTGAACGCGATGAGGTCAACGTCCGCCGCGACGAGGGCCTTGCCCTGATCGTCGGCGCCGTGGACGACCTGCAGCACGCCCTCGGGCAGGAACTGGTTGAGCACATCGGCGTACGCCTGCGCGATCAGCGGCGTCTGCTCGCTGGGCTTGAGCACGACCGTGTTGCCGGTGACCAGCGCGGGCATGACCATCCAGTGCGGCATCGCCAGCGGGAAGTTCCACGGCGTGATCGCCGCGCACACGCCCAGCGGGTCGTGGTACAGCGTCGTCGTGACCGCCTCGCCAGTGAGGGTCTCGGGCGCGACGGCCTTGGCGATCTCATCGACCTCGTCGCTGAGCCCCTCGCCCGTGCCGCGGCACTCGCCCACGCCCTCGCCCAGCGGCTTGCCCATCTCCCGCGTCAGCAGCTCGCCCAGCTCGTCCGCCCGGTCCGCCAGGGCCTTGCCCGCGGGGCGGATGATGTCCGCCCGCTCCTGGGCGGACAGCGAGCCCCAGGATTTCAGGGCCTCGCGGGCCCGGGCGACGATCGCGGGGATGTCCTCGGGTGGGGTGATCGGGACGCTTCCGACGAGTTCGCCGGTGGCCGGATTGAACGATTCGAGCTGGGCGGTGGTGGTCGTGGTCATGGGGAAGGGTAGGGGGCGCCATCCTGAATGGTCACCACCAGTTGAACGTACCAGGCCGAACAAAACTGAGAACCACCACGGTGAAGAACAAGAGCCAATCCAGGTAGATCAAGCCCAGAGCGAAGCGATGAAGCCGGTTCCACCTTCGTTCAGTCCGGGTTCCGGGTACGGGGCGCCGATATGCGTTCGCGAGCATTCCGGCAATCGTGCAGAGAACGAGGGACGCCAACGCTACAAACGGCAAGAGAATGAGCGCAAGCAATGCCGCGACTGAAGCAACGAGAAGTGTTCTCTTGGACGCTGGTCGCGTCGGGCGAGGATCAAAGCTCGCGCCGCACTCCGGGCAGATGGCGCCCTTGATCAGGCCTGACATGTCATAGCCACAATCTTGGCAGGTTGTGCTCTTTGATAGGTTGGTCACGTCACACCCGCCCGACCACCAGCACGATGAAGCTGTCCTCCAGCTCCTCCTCGGCGTCGGTCACGGGCTCGACGTACGCGTTCCCCTCGTCATCGATCGCGTCGGCCAGCTTCGCGTAGACCTGGGTTGAGGAGAAGCCCGCCTCCATCATCGCGTCGCGCAGCTCGGGGACGGACCAGAGGCGCCACTCGTAGACGAAGGCGTCGAACAGCTCGTGCTCGATCACGCCCGCCCGCTCGATGCGGAAGTGGATGACGTTGGTGACCATGCCCGTCGTCGGGTCGGCGCTCTGCTGCTCCCAGGTGTAGCGGCAGATGCGGCCCCCGGGCTCGCCTTCTTTGCGAGGCAGGGGGTGCGGTCGGTGGACGCCCCCGAGGGTGTAGGCGGATTCGCCGCCGTAGGTGTCGCAGAGGAAGACGCCAGAAGAAAGAGAGGAATCGGAGCCCGGCGCCCCGCCCCTCTCCCCGGTGGGGAGAGGGAGGTCTGAAGAAACCCCCTCACCCCGACCCTCTCCGCTGCGAGGGAGAGGGGGCAGGAGGCGCTCGCGCGCGTGGCGGAGGTACGCGACCAGCTCGGCGCGGGTGTGCAGGTAGCCGATCGAGAAGTTGCCCACGAACAATGCGTCGCAGGGGGCATCGATAGTGCGCACGTCCGCGGTGTGTTTCTCGATTCGCTCGTGCGCGCCGTGGTAGGCCAGCGCTTCCTCATCGAGATCCACCGCGATCGCCCGGGCCTCGGGCGACAGCTCGACCCAGCGGTGCGACAGCGCGGCGGTGCCCGCGAAGTCCTCGCCCAGGACCTTGGGATCGCCGCCGTGGATCGCGCGGATCAGCGGCGCCAGGTGCTCGACGGACTGGACACAGAGTTCGTAGAGGGCGTGCCTGTCGGGTTGGGCCTGATCGCTCATGGCTTCTCGTCCCGCCTACGCCATCCGCACCCACTTGACGAGGGTCCGGAAGTTGGGCGGCTTGCCGAACATGAGCAGCCCGACGCGGAAGACCTTTGCGGCGAACCAGACACAGGCGTACGCCGTAACCACGCCGATCGCGATCGAGACCCAGATCTGCCAGAGCGGCGGGGGCTCGGTCGAGGCGATGCGGATGAGCATGGTGAAGGGGGAGAACGGGGGGATGAAGCTCATCGCGACGGCCCAGGGCGCCGAGGGGCTCATCATCGCGGGGAACGACAGGTAGAAGGCGAAGACCAGCGCCATCATCACGGGCGCCATGAGCGACTGGGCCTCGCGCATCTCGTTGACGGCCGCGCCGATCGCCGCCATCAGCGACGCGATGATCGTGTACGCGATCAGGAAGAAGATGAACATGTAGACCAGGTCGGTCCAGTCGATGAGGTCGGCCAGCGCAAACCAGAGCATCGCGAAGATGCCCACCCCCGTGTACACGAGCAGCAGGCACATCCCGACAAACATCTGCCCAACGATTTTGCCGAACATCAGCTCCATCGGGCTCACGGCGCTGAGCAGCACCTCAACGACCCGGCTCGATTTCTCTTCGACCGTCGTCGTGAGCAGGTACTGCCCGCCGGTCATCACGCCCATGAAGAGCAGGACCAGGACTGCGCCGGGCAGGACGAACTGCAGGATCTGGTTCGACTCGCGGGTGCCCGTCTCGGTGACCTCCTGCACATCACGCTGGCCCACGCTCGTCAGGCGGCGGAGCTCGTCGCGGTCCATGCCCGCCAGCTCGTAGCGCACGTCCTTGATCGCCCGTTCGACCGTCCGCTCGATGGTGTTGGTCGTCCGGGGGTCAACCTTGGGGCGGGTGTAGAGCGTGTAGCTCCCGAAGTCGGCCTGGCCCTCGGGACGGACGACGGCGTCGGCGTCCAGGTCCACCAGCGCGAGCGTCCGCTCATCCTTCTGCTCGGGCTCCTCGCGCAGACGGTCCTGCGCCGATTTGAGGTCGGTCTCGACGTCCAGGATGTTGACCGTGAACTTGGGCGTCTCGCCCAGCAGCGTGTCGGCGACCTGCGCCACCTGGCCCAGGTCGGGCTGGCCCTCGCCCTCGGTCGCGCCAGATTCCGCGGTCTTCTGGAGGTCGTCCAGCGACCCGCGCCGCGCCTCGGCCAGCGCCTCGGGCAGCAGACGTTCGGAGAGCAGCGTGTCGAGCTGCCCCGTCCGGTCGATGATGGCCACGCGCCCGACCTCCGCCGGCGCCTTGGCCTGATCGAACAGGAACCCGATCAGCGGCATGACGAGCGCGAACGCCGCCGGGAGTATCAGGGCGCCGACAATGAACCCCTTGGTCAGGGCCGTGGAGACGAACTCACGCTTGGCGACCTGCAAAACCTTCTTCATGACTGGGCGCCTCCGCTGAGAACCTGGCGGGCGTCCTCTTCGTCGAGCCCCTCCCCGCGCACAATGCTGATGAACACGTCCTCGAGCGTCGGGCGACGCAGCTCGGCGCGGGTGACGCTCAGGCCCGACACGATGGACCGGAGCACGTCCAGCGGCTGGGCGCCCTCGTCCATCAGCGCCTCGTACCCGCGTTCATTCTGCGCAACGCCCGAGACGCCCGGGATCGCGAGCACGGTTTCGCGGTCCAGCTCGCCGTTGGCGCTGGCGAACGCGATCGCCCGCGGGTCGTACCGGTCCTGAATCTCGCCCAGCGTGTTGTCGAGCACCTTGCGCCCCTCGTGGATCATCACGATGTGATCGCACAGCTCCTCGGCCTGCTGCATCACGTGGGTCGAGAAGATCACCGTCCGCCCGGCCTCGTTCTGTTCGCGGATCAGGTCACGCAGCAGTCGCATGTTCACCGGGTCGAGCCCGCTGAACGGTTCGTCGAGGATCAGCAGGTCCGGCTCGTGCAGCACGCACGAGATGAACTGGATCTTCTGCTGCATGCCCTTGGACAGCTCCTCGCACTTCTTCTTGGAGACATCAGCCAGCTCGACGCGCTCGAGCCAGTCCATGACGGTCTTGCGGAGGGGCGCGCCCGAGTCGAGGCCCTTGAGGCGCCCCATGTGCTCAAGGAACGAGTGGACCCTCATCTTGCGGTACACGCCGCGCTCCTCGGGGAGGTAACCGATGCGGTCCTTGCTCTCCACGGCGGACTTCTTGCCCAGCACCTCCAGCTCGCCCGAGTCGGGGAAGAGGATGGACATGATTATGCGGATGGAGGTCGTCTTCCCGGCGCCGTTGGGCCCGATGAAGCCGTAGAGGGATCCCACGGGCAGTTCCAGGTCGATGCCCTCGACCGCGACCTTCGTGCCGAAGGTCTTGCGGACCTTGTTCATTCGGATGGCGTGGCTCAAACCGTGGACCCCTGAAACAGGTACAGTCGATTCCCAACGAGACAGCGGCGCCCACGGGTCTTACCGAGGCCGCGAACTATACCGGCGGAAACCGCCGAGGAGGCTTGCGATGAAGCGATCGATGCTGGGATTGGGCGTGCTGGCGGGCGCGGGCGTGATGGCGGCAATGGGCGCGGGCGCCCTCGGATCCGCCTCGGGCTCGGCGATCCAGCCGCAGAACGACATGGGCCAGCGCCTCGCCGAGGGCCTGAAGGCGACCGAGGGGTGCCTGGGCGTGGACCTGGCCCAGTGGCAGTCGGGCAAGAACACGATCTGCGCCTGGTTCGAGGACAAGGAGGCGGTTGAGCGTTGGTACTACTCCGAGTCGCACTCGGGCTTCATGGGCGCCGTCGGGAGCGCCCCGGAGGACCGCAAGCCGCTCCGCCATGTCACGACTGAGGGGCCGATCATGGTCATGGCGACCATCTCCTTCAACGGCCCGCCGGCCATCGAGGGGAGCAAGATCCCGTTCAGCCAGATCGCCATCGAGCTCTTTGAGCCCCTTCCCGGCGGCGCCCATATCAACGGGCGTCTGGCGCCGGAGAAGTTCAAGGTCGAGCACATGCGCGACCTGACGCCGTAAGAGGCGCCGGCATACGCTGCGGGCGTGTCTGATCCGTCCAGCGCCATCCCGCCCGCCCTCCTCACCAAGCTCGACGATCTCGACGGTCAGTTTGCGCAGATCGAGCGTGACCTCGAGACCCCCGAGATCGCCGCGGACCACAACAAGCTCCGCGACCTCTCCATCAAACGGGCGGCCCTGTCCCCCGTCGTCGAGGGCTACCGGGCCTTCACGGCGCTCACGGCGGAGATCGCGGAGATGCGCGCCGCCATCGACGCGGGCGACGACCCCGAGCTGGCCGAGATGGCCCGCGAGGAGCTGCCCGGGCTCGAGTCCCGCGCGACCGAGCAGATCGAGCGGGTCAAGGAGAATCTCGTGACCGCCGACGACCGGAAGGTCGGCAGCGTGATCCTGGAGGTCCGCGCCGGGACCGGGGGCGACGAGGCCGGGCTGTGGGCGCGGGATCTGCTGGACGTGTACACGCGGTACGCCGCGGGCAAGGGGTGGAAGGTCGAGGAGATGGAGCTCGACGCCGACCCGACCCTGGGCGGCGTGCGCAAGGCGATCGTCAACATCGCCGGCGAGGGCGTCTGGAGCGAGCTGTCGTTCGAGGCGGGCGTGCACTCGGTCAAGCGCGTCCCCGCGACCGAGAGCCAAGGACGGATCCACACGAGCACGTGCACCGTCGCCGTGCTCCCTGAGCCGGAAGAGGTGGACGTCAAGATCGACTGGGCCAACGACGTGGACGAGCACGTGACGACCGCCCAGGGCCCGGGCGGGCAGAACGTCAACAAGGTCGCGACGGCCGTGCACATGCTGCACAAACCCACCGGCGTCGAGGTCCGCATGCAGGAGACGAAATCCCAGGCCCAGAACCGCGACAAGGCCAAACGCCTGCTCAAGGCCCGGGTGTACGAGATCGAGCGCCAGAAGGTCGAGGCCGAGCGGGCCGCGGAGCGCAAGGGGCAGATCGGCTCGGGCGGGCGGTCAGAAAAGATCCGCGTGTACCGCTACCAGGACAACATCGTCAGCGACCAGCGTCTGAGCGAGAAGTTCACGAAGACGGGCGTGATCGACAACGCGGCGCTGCAGCCGCTGTTCGATGCGTTGATCGAGCAGGAAACGGCGCGGCGGCTGGCGGCGTTGTGATGGCGATGCGCCCCGCACTTGCCTGCGCGATCGGCGTCTCTACAGGCGGATGGTGAGCACCGAACAGGGCGTGGTTTGCAGCACACGCTCAGCGGTGCTGCCCAGAAGCAAGTAACGCAGCCCCGCCCTGCCGAGGGCTCCAATAACGGCGAGGTCTACCTGGTTTCGCTTGCAGTAATCCGAGATGGCTCGTCCGTAACTCTTCTCCTGGAGAAGCTCGTGCCGAACGCTCACGCCATTCGCCATCGATCGGATCTCGCTCTCAAGACTTTCCAGTTCTGACCTGAGCGACTGGACGTACATGGCGAACTGCTTGGACGTGTCCTGCTGGAGGCCCGCGAAGTTGGTGAACTCGAACGGGTTGGAGTAGACATGCACCAGAACAAGCTCACTCTCGTGGGCCGCAGCGAAACGGGTCGCCTCCTTGAGGGCGATCCGGGAGTCCTCGGAGAAATCGATCCCGACCACAATCCGTTTGAACCGCTCGGGCGCGTCTTCGGTCACGAGGAGCACGTTGCAGGGGGCGTGACGGACGCACTTCTTGGCGATCGAGCCGGGCCCCTGCCCCGCCCCAGATGAGCCTTGATACCCCAGGACAAGCAGCTGGGCGTTGATCGTTTTGGCCAGGGACGCGATCTCGTCGAATGCTCTGCCGAGCTGGATGTGGATCACCGGCTCCCCACCGACGCCGGCCGCCTCGATCTCGGCATGCACGCTCTCGGACGCCCGTTCGGTGACTTGGTCGATGAGTGTCTGCCTCGAGAAGGGGAGGGCGCCCGAGATCAGATCCAGTTGCTTGGATCGAACGACATGGGCCACATGGAATGGCGTCCCAAGTCTCGATGACAGCCGACCGCCAAGTGCCATCGCGTGCCGCGCCGCGACTGATAGATCGGTCGTCGCAAGAATTGGCTGCTGGATCGTCATCTCTCGTCGCTCCCGGGTGTGAAGGCGCCAGTCCGCGCGGTTGCGGTTCATGGTATCCCATTGGGAACGCTCTTCTTTTGCCCGCCTGCCGCATCATGGGAGAAAGGAGAAGCGGGCGCCCACAGACGGATGGGTCCATGGACGCCCGCACACAAGTCCACACTGGGATTGAGAGAGACGTTCCGGCTCAGGCCATCGCGCCCTGCGGGCTCTTGAGCAGCTTGGGGCACGTCGCGATCAGAAAGACCGCGGAGAGCCCGACGAGGCTGTACACAATGCGGCTCACGATCGAGTCGTTGCCGCCCAGCAGGGTGGCGACCAGATCGAACTGGGCCAGGCCCCACAGGCCCCAGTTCACGGCGCCGACCAGAACCAACACGAAAGCGACAATCATCGCGCCCTTCATGGGACACCTCCTGCGAGTGGGCCGTCCCGGCACACGGGTCGGCGAGCTTGTCCCCTGGGTTCGCCGGGCGCGGGCGGGCCAGATTCAACACGGATCTGAGAATATGCGGCCGGGTCCGAGCGGGCGTTCGGAGATGCAGCGGGGAGGCCCGTTGGCCCGATACCACGGGCGGAACCCGGAGGCCGCCCATGTCCGCAAGCCACGCGTCAACCAGCCAGCCCAGCACCGCCGAGGCGCTCCTCGAGCCCTACGGCCAGGCCTACCAGCGCAAGCAGGCCGAGAAGTTCCGCGGGCGCAAGCACAACCGCTGGAAGATCCGCTGCGATCTGGCGCACCAGCTCGTTGACGAGCACGCCCTGCCCCGCCTCGCGCAGGCTCGCGGGGGCACGCCCGAGCCGGGCGATCTGACCGTCCTCGACGTCGGCTGCTCCATCGGCACCTTCGCCATCGAGATGGCCCACCGCGGCTTCAACGCCTTCGGCATCGACCTGGACGCGACCGCCCTGACCATCGCCCACGAGCTGGCGGCGGAGGAAGGGGTTTCTCCCGGGTTCGTGCTGGGCGACGCCGCGGATTTTTCTGAATCGCACGGCTCGATCGACATCGCCATCGCGTTCGACATATTCGAGCACCTCTTCGACGACCAGCTCGGCGCGATGCTCGCCGCGCTCAGGCGCCAGCTCACCCCGGGCGGGTCGCTCGTGTTCCACACCTTCCCCAACGAGCTGGACTACCTGCTGTTCTGGGGTGACGACCGGGCCGCGGCGTTCCTCGGGCCCCACAAGGACGCGGACCCGGAGCACTTCAACCGCCTCGTCAAGACGTACGCCGCGATGCGCAACGCCTGGGAGGTCCTCAACACCGGGCAGACCCACGGTGAGAAGATCGCGCCCACCAGCCACCCAAACCCGCTCAGCGCCGAGCGTCTGCGGGCCATCCTGGAGCGAGCCGGCTTTGAGCTCGCCCTCTACGAGACCGGGCAGCTCTACGGGCTCGAGCCCGAGATCGAGGCCCGGTTCGAGCATCAGCCCATCACACACCGCAACATCTGGGGCGTCGCCCATCCGCGCGGCGCGAGCACCTAGACTCGTCCCCGATGGGAACACTGCTCTGCGCACCGATGATGGTCCGGGATGTCGATCACGCCCTGCTCCGCGCCCGTGAGGCGAAGGACGCGGGCGCCGATCTGGTCGAGTACCGCGTTGATGAACTCGTCTCGGGTGACGAGGGCGAGACGGAGGTCATCCTGGGCCTGGTCCAGGACTCACCCCTGCCCTGCATCGTCACCTGCCGCCCGACCTGGGAGGGGGGCGCCAGCGACAGCGACGACATGACGCGGGTGGCCCTGTTCGAGGCCCTGGGCACGAGCGACCACCCGCCGGCGTACATCGATGTAGAGCTGGCCGCGTACACCCGCTCGGCCAACCTCCGCCAGAAGGTCAACCTCGCTGTCGACCACGAGAAGCAGTCGCGCGACGTGCGCACGAGCCTGATCCTCTCGACGCACGATTTCGACTCGCGCCCGCCGGACCTGACCCGGCGCGTGCTGGCGATGAGCACCGAGCACGCCGCGGCGGTGCACAAGGTCGCCTTCCGTGCGCGCAGCCTGCGAGACAACCTCGAGCTGTTTGATCTCCTGCAGGATCGGACCAAGCCCATGATCGCCCTGGGCATGGGGGAGTTCGGGCTGATGAGCCGCGTGCTGGCGCCCAAGTTCGGGGCGTTCCTGACGTTCGCCTCGATCCACAAAGAGGAAAGCACCGCCCCCGGCCAGCCCACGATCCGCGAGCTGCTGGACCTGTACCGCTTCCGCTCGATCAACCCCGAGACGCGCGTCTACGGCGTCATCGGCTGGCCCGTGGGGCACTCGATGTCGCCGCACATCCACAACGCGGGGTTCGAGGGCGTCGGGCACGACGGGGTGTACCTGCCCCTGCCCATCGCCGCGGGCGACAAGGACCAGGACGGCGCGTACGAGAGTTTCAAGGCGACGCTGCTGGCGCTGATCGACCACCGGAGGCTCGACCTCTCCGGGGCCAGCGTCACCATCCCGCACAAGGAGCACCTGGTCCGCCTGGCGCGTGAGCAGGGCTGGGTCCTCGACCCGCTGAGCGAGAGGTGCGCCGCCGCGAACACGATCACCATCGAGCGCGACGAGGGGCAGCTGAGCGTGAGTGTGAGCAACACCGACGCACGCGCCGCGGCGACGTGCCTGGGCGAGTCGATGGGTTGCCTGGCGGGCAAGCGCGTCGCGATCGTCGGCGCCGGGGGCGTCGCCCGGGCGATCGGCGCGGGCGTCGCGGCCCAGGGCGCCCGCGTGGTGATCGTCAACCGGACGCCCCAGCGGGCCGGCGCTCTAAGCGAGTCGATCGGGCCCGACGTGTGCGACGTGCTGACGATGGACGAGCTGGCATCCAGCCCGCCCGACGCGATCGTCAACGCCACGCCCGTGGGCATGAGCAGCGGGCCGGCGCCCGATCAATCGCCCGTGCCAGAGTCCGTGCTGGGCGCCTGCAGGCCCGGGACCGTCGTCTTCGACACCGTCTACAACCCCATCCAGACCCCGCTGCTGCTCGCGGCCCGCGAGCAGAATCTGCCCACCATCGACGGCGTGGCGATGTTCGTCCGACAGGCGGCGACGCAGTTCGAGGGCTGGACGGGCCAACCGGCGCCGACCGGGCTTTTCGAGCGGATCATCTCCGAGCATCTTGCGTAAGGTCTCGCATGCCTGCAACGGACCCTCTCGGCACTTCGGAAGCGTCGCCCGGCCTCGCGTCTCGCCCGGTCCGGTACCCCGATCAGTATCTCTGGTACATCCTCGCCGCTTCGCTCGACCTCATGCTCACCAACGCGCTGATCAACTTCCACGGCTTTGAGGAGGCCAACGCGCTCGCCGCGCGGGTGATCGAGCTGGGCGGGTTCGCGGGGCTCATCACGTTTAAGTTCGTGTCGGTGGCGCTGGTGGTGGTGATCTGCGAGTATGTGGGTGGGCACCGCCCGATCACGGGGCGCCGGCTTGCGGCTGCGGCGATCGCCATCTCGGGCGTGCCGGTCGTGCTCGGGCTGCTGCAGCTCGTGCTGTTCTAAGCGGGGATCTCGACGCCGCTGGAGCGCAGCAGCGTGCGGAAGCTCTCCCCGAACACGAAGTTGTGTTCGGGGAACTGGGCGCCACCCATGTTGTTGTCCAGATGCGAGAACATCAGGTCTACGCGACCGATCTCGCGTGGGGCCCCCGGGCCGCGGGCGTCGTGGCGGATCAGCTCGATGATCCCCTTGGTCGAGGCGCCCATGTCCGTCATCGACTCGATCGTTGCGGTGTAGCGGAGCTGGTCGCCCGGGACCGCGTCCTCCGTGAGTTCGGCCCTGCTTACCTTTGCGAGCACCACTTTCTCGCGGAACGCCTCGGCGTGCCCGACGAGCACGCCCGCGGTCTGGGCCATGCCCTCGACAATCAGCGACATGGGCATGACGGGCAGCGCGGGGCGGCCGCCCGTCGCGGGGAAGTGGTCGTGCAGGTGTTCTTCGGCCAGCGAGACGCCCTTGATCGCGACGAGCTTCTCGCGCGGGATCAGCTCGACGACGCGGTCAATCCACATCCATCGCATGGGCGTGTCCGATCAGGCCGCGGTCTGCAGCTTGCGCTCGCAGAAGTCCACGAGCGCGTCCACGGTGAAGATGTTGGCGACGTTGCCGACGGAACGGTCGGCCTCGAGCGAGGTGAAGTCGAAGTGGGGCAGGCGCTCCTTGAGCTCGCCCAGGCCCTTGTCGGTGACCTTGCCGCCCTCGACGAACTCGGGGTCCTGCGTGACGCCCTCGGGGAACAGCTCGCCCTGGGCGATCTTGAAGCCGAAGGCCTGCTCGAGCTTGAAGGAGATGTCGAGGATGTCGATCGACTCGGCGCCCAGGTCCGCGATGAGCTTCGCCTCGGGCGTCACCTCGTCGTCATCGACGGCCAGCGCATCGACGAGGACCTCACGGACACTGTCAAAGATTTCGTCTCGGGTCATTCCAGCTTCCTGACATGCCGGGGCTCCGCCCAGGCGTGGTGGGGGGATTCAGAGTGAATCAGGGGCCATCCTATGCGCTGCGGCGCTCACCGCCCAGCCGGGGCGGGGGTCGGGACAACCGCGTGGCGGAGGGTGATCCTCCCGGAGGCCGCGACGCCGCCGTCCCCGCCGCCCGGGGAGGCCAGGATCTCCACCGACCCCTTGGCGTCCACCGGCGCCTCGCCGGGGGCGGACCTGAGGTCCACCGTGACCCGGATCGTGGACCCGGGCGTGACGAACCGCCCGTACTTGAGCGCCCTGACGGACCCGAGCACGAGCGGTGGGCTTGCGCTGGCGTCCGGGTCCGCCAGCTCGCGCGCCGCCTGGACCATCGCCTCGAGCATGAGCACGCCCGGCAGGACGGGGAACGTCGGGAAGTGGTCCTGCAGGTACTCCTCGCTGAGCGAGACCTGCTTGAGCGCGACCAGGCGGGTGGGGCTGCGCTCGATGACCTTGTCGATCAGGCGGAAGTGCATGGGATGAGCGTACGCGCGGGCGGCGGGGCGTGGGTGGCGGGTACCCTCCGGGCGTGCCGACGATCCACGACGAGGCGATCTGCGTCCGCCAGTGGGACTGGTCCGAGACCAGCCAGACGGTGTCGCTGTTCGCGCGGGAGGCGGGGATCTTCCGGGCGGTGGCCAAGGGCTCGCGCCGCGAGGGGGCGCCGTTCTCGGGCGGGCTGGAGGTGCTCACCCGGGCCGGGCTGACGGCCAGCCTCAAGCGGACGGGGGCGCTCTCGACGCTGACCTCGTGGGACCTGCGCGACGCGTACCCCGCGCTGCGCAAGGAACTGCCCCGGTTCCACGCGGGGATGTACGTCGCGGACCTGATCCATCACGCGGTGCACGACGCCGACCCGCACCCGGCGCTGTACGACGCGAGCGTGCGCGCCCTCTGGGCGATCGGGGGTGTGCGCGACGCCGGGCCGAGCGATCCGGGCGTGGCGCTGCTGAACTTTCAGTGGGCGCTGCTCACCGAGACGGGAAGGTCGCCGGTGATCGATCGCAGCGCGGACACGGGGGAGCGCCTGCGTGAATCGAGCACCTACGTCTTTGCGCCATCGCTTGGCGGACTCATCCCGGACACGCGCGGCGCGTCCGATACGGGCTGGAGGGTCCGAGAACAGACGGTGGGGCTGCTCCGGCGCGTCGCGGCGGGGGATGGACTCGAGGAAGAGGCGGCGCCCTCGGTGCGGCGCGCAAACCGCCTGCTGGCGGCCCATATCGCCTGGGGCCTGGAAACGACCCCCGCGACGGCGGCGCTGGCGCTGGGGCAGAGCTCGCAACCTGCTCCCCGCGACCCGATGGCGTGAAAGTCGTTGCCCGCCCGTGTCGATGATGCCGGTGAGCCCTCGAAAGTGTGCTCCTCGACGGATCGAGGGGTCTTGTAGGGCTTGCAGCGGGCACGGACGATGCGAAGCCAGATCCTCAAAGAACTGACGGCGAGCAACTCGCTGCCCACGCTGCCCGCCATCGCGGCGCGCATCGTGGAGCTCACGCAGGACCCTGACGTCGCTCTCGATGACCTGGCCGAGATGATCCAGAACGATCAGGCGCTCGCGGCCAAGATTCTCCGGACCATCAACTCGAGCTACTACGGACTGCAACAGAAGTGCGCCAGCATCCAGCGGGCGCTCGCGCTCATGGGCCTGAACCCCGTCCGCAGTCTCGTGCTCGGGTTCTCACTGGTGGACACTGTTGGCGAAGACTGCTGCGGGAAGTTCGACTTCACCAGCTACTGGAAGCGTGGCCTGCTGACCGCGATCGGCGCTCGCGCCGTCGCCGAGGCGAAGAGGTTCAGCGGCGCCGACGAGGCGTTCCTGGGCGGACTGCTCCAGGACGTGGGCATGGTCGTTCTGCACCGGGCGCTCAAAGAGGTGTACGAGGATCTGCTCGAACGCTCGAACGGGGTGCACGCGTCGCTGCTCGCGCTGGAGATCAATGAGCTGGAGACCCACCACGCCGAGGTCGGGGCCATGCTGACGCAGCGCTGGAACCTGCCCGAGGAGCTGGTGCTGTGCGTCCGCTACCACGAGCGTCCGACCGCGGCGCCCCAGGGCGTGGCTGACCTTGTCCGGTGCGTCGCGCTGGGAAACCTCATCCACGACGCGCTCACCGACAAGGACCCATCGACCGCCCTCCGGTCGCTGTACGCCAAGGCCCAGGCGTGGATGAGCCTGACGCCGACCGAAATCGATGATATTCTGGTCTCGGTGGGGGACTCTGCCAAAGAGCTGGCCAAGTTCTTCAGCCTGCGGATCGGCGAGTACCGGTCTGACCGGGAGATCGTGTCCGAGGCCGAGCGTCAGATGATGCAGTTCTCTCGCTCGGGCGAGCACGAGTCCTACACCGAGCGCGGGCTCGAGACCGAGCTGATACCCACGCCTGAGCGCGACGGGCTGACGGGCGCCATCGGGTCGCAGGGGTTCCTGTCGGCGCTGCGTGCCGCGTGCCCGGCCGCGTGCGAGGGCAGGACCATGCTCAGTGTCGCGCAGTTCAAGCTCGACGGGGCGGAGGCGTTGGTCTCACAGCACGGCCCCGAGGCGTTCGACGAGGCGGTCATCGGAGCCGTCGTGCAGCTCCGGGCGCTGTTCGAGCCCATGGGCGGGATCGTTTGCCGCCTGGCGCCCACAATCTTCGGTGTGGTTCTGCCGGGGACGCCCAAGCAGTCCGCGGCAATCGCGGCGGACCGGTTCCGCAAGCAGCTCCCGCTCTCGATCGCGGGCTGGATCGGGAGCGACCGCCCAGCGACGCACCCGCTGCGCGTGAGCGCCGGGGTCGCGGCCATTGACGACGAATCCCGGGCGACGATCTCCAGCGCCGACGAACTCATGTCCGCCGCTGCCAGCGCGATCAAGGATGCGCGGGCCAGCGGGGGCGACGCCGTGCGCACGTTCGCGCCCTCCGCCGCGGCCTGAGCCTCACGAGGGGGTCAGGCAACCGGTGGTCCGAGGATGCATGGGGAACTCAGCCGCGACGCGGCGCACGTCATCGAGCGTGACCGCCTCGATCCGTGCGAGCTCGTCCTCAAGCGTCATGTACCGCCCGACAGAGGTCCACAAGCGCCCGAGGCGTTGCATCCGGTCGTGGGGGCGTTCGCCGGCGAGCGTCACGCCGGTGGCGAGCTTGGTGCGCAATCGCTCAAGGTCGTCCTGCTCGATCGACGCCGCGACGCTGTCGATCTCGAGTTCGACGACCGACCAGATCTCGTCGGCCCGTTCCGGATCGCCCGAGGCGTACACGAAGAAGTCGCCCGCGCCGTCGTGCGGGTCGAACGAGGCCTGCGCCTCCTCGGCCAGCCCGGGCTCGATCAGCGCCCAGTGCAGGCGCGAGTTGTCGGGGGACCCGAGCACCTGGGCCAGCAGCATCGCGGCGTAGCGCCGATCGTCGGTCGCCGACGGGGCGTTGGCCACCGCGATCATGTACGCCCGGTTGATGCGTTCATCGGTCAGACGAACCTCCATGCCCGCGGGGGGGGAGAGCGGTTCGCGGGGGCGGGGCGAGGTGGGCGTCCAAGACCCGCACAGGCGCTCGACGTCGCGGGCCGCGTCGTCGAAGTCCACCCGCCCCGCGAGCGAGACGATCGTGTTGTCGGCGCTGTAGCGGTCCTGGAAGTACGCCATCATCTGGTCGCGCTGCAGAGCGCCGACCGTCTCGTCGGTCCCGAGCACGCGGTGGGCCATCCCGGTCCCCGCCCGGTGGGCGGCGATGGTCGCCTCGTAGAGCACCCAGAACGGGTTGTCCTTGTACATCGCGATCTCTTCGAGGATGACCTGCTTCTCGGTGTCGAAGTCGTCCTGGCGCAGCGCGGGGCGCATCATCCGCCCCAGCGTGTCGAGCGCCCTTGGCATGTGCTCGGGCAGGATCTGGGCGTAGAAGCAGGTCAGCTCGTGCGATGTGTAGGCGTTGTTGCGGGCGCCCATCTCGTCGAACGTCCGGTTGATGTCGTCGGCCGAGAGCGTCTCGGTGCCCTTGAACATCATGTGCTCGAGGTAGTGGCTCACGCCCATGACGCCCGGATCCTCGTCGCGGGCGCCCGTGGCGACAAAGAAGCCCGCCGCGGCGGAGTGGGCGTCCGGGTCGATCTCGGCGACGACACGCAGCCCGTTGTCCAGAACCCGCTCGTGGTAGGTAATCGGCATGGGGCCAGTGTAGAGGGCGGGCTCAGTCGCCGAGGGCTCCCAGAATCGCCCGGCACGCCTCGTCGGGCGCCCGCGCGGCGCAAACCTCGGAGCTGACCGCGACGCCGCGCACGCCAATCGATGCGAGCTGACCCACGTTGACCGCCCCGACGCCCGAGATCGCCAGGTGGGGCGTGTCCCGCGTGACCGGGTCGTCCAGATAGGCCCGGGCGTAGTCGGGTCCCGCGAGCCCGGGCTTGGGCTTGGTCGTCGAGGGGAACATGGGCCCGAGCCCGCAGTAGGACGCCCCGCCTTCGACCGCCCGGCGGGCGTCACCGATGCACGAGGTGGAGACGCCGACGATCGAGCCGGCGCCAAGCACCCGGCGGGCCTCGCCCGGTTCCAGGTCGCCCTGTCCGAGGTGGACGCCGTCGGCGGCGCTGAGCAGGGCGATGTCCGGGCGGTCGTTGATGATCGCGTGCGCGCCCGAGGCGCGGGCGATCTCCACGAGCGTGCTCGCGCGGGCGAGCAGCTCGCGATCGGGCAGATCCTTCTCGCGCAGCTGGAGGCAGTCGGCGCCACCCTCGATCGCCAGTCTCGCGACCCGCTCCCAGGGCAGCGTCTCGCACAGCGAGGCGGTGATCAGGACGCACAGCCTCCACTGGGGGGCCTCGCGTCCCAGGCGGACGAGCAGCGTGCGCTCGGTGTCGTACACGCGGTACCGCAACGCTTCGAAGGCGGCGCTGTCGCCCCCGAGCGTCTTGGAGACCTCCTCGATCGAGCGGAGCGCCTCGCCCGTGCGCTTGGCCGCGGCGCTGGCGACCGCGGCCAGATCCTGGCGCGACCGCTCCCGGGAGGTGCTCACGCCCGTGCCGACGTCCCCGGGGGTGTCCCGCGCGGAGAGCAGGAGCCCGGGCGCCAGGGGCAGGGCGGCCACGGAGCCCGAGAGATCATGGCGGATCCGCTTGATCGCGGTGCACAGCGCCGCGTCGTCCAGAACGAACCTGGCCACGTCTTCGAGCGTGCGCAGGCCCTCGCGCGCGCGATTGGCGCTGGCGTCGAGAAGTCGCGCGGCTGCGTGGTCCGAGGGGGTCATGGGGGGATCGGTCCGGGCTGGGCCTGGGGGCGGGCTGGTTTCGGGCGGTTCTCAGGCGGACAATAGGGGGTGGGTGATCCGTATGAACTCGCTCCTGGCGTCAACGCCCCGGATCTGCCGGGGCGGGTGGTGCTGCGCGAGTCGGTCGAGGACACGCTCGATGCCGCGGCGAGCGAGCTGTTCGTGCTGAGCCTGGACTGCGTGCGTGCCTTCGGGGACTTCCACCTCGCGCTGAGCGTGTCGCCCTCGCTCGAAGGATTGTTCCAGCGGCTGATGGTGGACCCCAAGTTCCGGACCCTGCCGTGGAGCCGGACGCACCTCTGGCTCGCCTGCGAGACGCTGGGCGAGCGGGCCGGTGCGTTCGGGCGTGAGCTGCGAGAACTGGTCATCGAGCACGCGGGGATTCCTGACGGGCAGGCCCACCTGATCCCGACGGACGACGACGACGCCGCCCGGGCGTACGCGGGCGAGCTTCGCGAGACGCTGGCCTGGCGAGAGCCCGGGCACGACCGGCTCGACGCGAGCGTGCTGGCGTTGGACGACCCGATCACGGGGGTTGATCCGGCGCAGACCGATGAGCTGGTTGTCGCGGGCGAGGATGGCGTGGTCCGCCTGTCGCGCCGCCTGATCAACGCGTCGCGGATGATCGGCGTGCTCGGGACGGGGGCGCCCGCGTTCGCGTGCCTGGGCGCCCGAGAGGACGATTCACACGCGTTCGGGCTCGAGCCCATCGGGGGCGAGCTGAAATGGTTCCTGGATCACGCGGCCTGCGCAGGAGCATCGCCATGAACAGCCCGAGCGTCGAGCCCAACCCACGCGTTACCTTCCGCGTTCACCACGAGGACGAGCACATGCTCGTGGTGGAGAAGCCCGCGCGGGTCGTCACGCAGCCTGGCGTGGGGCACCAGCACGACACCCTGCTCAACGGCCTGTTCGCGACGCACGGCGAGCGCCTGCAGAACCTGGGCCAGGCCCGCGACTTTGGGCTCCTCCACCGCCTGGACAAGGAAACGTCGGGACTGGTGATCGTGGCGCTGAGCGGGAAGGCGTACGACGAGATGCGTCGCAAGTTCGCGCAGCGCGAGGTGAGCAAGTACTACTGGGCGATCGTGCACAAGGCGCCGCGCGAGGAGACCGGCGTCATCCGCAGGCCGATCATCGAGCTGCTGCGGCGCAAGGACCGGTACACCTCTCGCAAGATCGCGCGCATCTCCGCCAGCGGCAAGAGCGCCCTGACGGCGTACCGCACCCTCGAGGTCTCGGAGTTTGGCGCCCTCGTCGAGGCCAGACCCGTCACCGGGCGCCTGCATCAGGTCCGTGTCCACCTGGACCTGATCGGGTGCGCCGTCTTGGGCGATGATGTGTACGGACCGCGGAGCGTGTGGAAGGCCGCGCCCCGCCTGGCGCTGCACGCCCACCGCCTGCGCTTTGCGCACCCGGTCACGGGCGAGGCGATGGACATGCAGTCGCACTTCCCCAGGGACCTGCGCGGCACGCTCAAGGCCATCCGCCTTCGTCGCCCGGACCTCGAGCACGACCCGGTCGGGTCAGGCTAGGGCATCCATCAGGTCCGACGCGACCCGGTCGCCCATCAGGAACCCGGCGTCGGTCAGCACCCAACGCCGATCACGCTCGATGAGCAGCCCGACCTCCTTGTGCCAGGCGGCGCTGGTTTCGAGCCTGCGCCTGGCCCCGGGCGCGACGCGCTCGGCCGCGGCGCACACGACGTCGATCTCCAGCCCCTCGCGCAGGCGGATGCCGGTCATGATCCGCTCACGCATCGCCCGGCGCCCGTCGGGCGGCTCGTGCTCGATAATCGGGGCGAACCCCTCGTCGTCGATGCTCAGGTAGTCGTCAAGCCTGGGCGTGTTTTTCCAGCGATGCCCCGCGACGTGCCCGGACGCGGATGGGCCGGCCGCGAGCCAGTCGTGCTGGCGCCAGTACGCCATGTTGTGGGCGCACTCGCGCCCTGGCCGGGCGTAGTTGGAGACCTCGTAGCGGTCCAGGCCCTGAGCGCGCAGTCGCTCGACGGTCAGCTCGTACATGTCCGCCTCGAGGTCCTCATCGGCGCGGATGAACTCGTCGCGCTCGAGGCGGGCGGTCATCGCGGTGTTGGGCTCGTAGGTGAGCGCGTAGCACGAGAGGTGCTCGGTCCCGAGCCCGATGGCCCGCTCCAGGTCACCCGTCCACTCCTCGAGGCTCTGCCCGGGCACGGCGAAAATCAGGTCCACGGATTGGCGCCCGATCCCCGCGCCCCGTGCCAGCTCGACGGACCTTGCGACGTTGGCCGGGTCGTGCCGGCGTTCGAGCGTGTGCAGATGGTTCGTGTTGAAGGACTGGGCGCCGATGGAGATCCGGTTGACGCCGCCGGCGACGAGGACGTCGAACAACTCGGGCGTGGCGGTCTCGGGGTTGCACTCGACGCTGAACTCACCCTGCCCGGATCGGATGGGGCTCAGGTCGAAGGCGCGGTCGAGGGTCGTCAGCAGGTCGGTCCAGAGGGCCGGGGCCAGGAGGGTGGGGGTGCCCCCACCGACGAAGATGGACTCGAGCGGGGCGGCCAGCGGCGCCTGGGCCAGCAGCTCGCGCTGGAGGCGCTGGGTGAACGCGAGCTGGCGGTCCTGGCGGTCCACGATGGAGTAGAAGTCGCAGTAATGGCACTTGTGGGCGCAGAACGGGAGGTGGATGTAGAGGGACCGGGGGCCCTGGGCGGGCGCGAGGGATTCGCCGGCGTCGGCGAGGAGGCGGCGGGCCGTCTGACGCGGGCGTTGCTCGGGCAGTGAGATGGCGATATCGTTCGTCATCGCGTCTGGGGGCTGATCCGTCCAACAGGCGTCCGATTTCGGCGATCCGGGGTGTCCCGAGCGTCGCCGCCGATCGCACAGGTCCCCCGGAGCGGGAAGTTCGGCTCCGGGTCAGAGAGGATAGTCACGCGTGGATGTCGTCCTGATCCGAGTCACCGAAGACGGCCGAATGCAGGAACTGCCCATCAAGCGCGATCGCGTCGTGATCGGGCGCCAGACGGACTGCGACGTGCGGGTGCCCGCGGCGGGGATCTCGCGCCGTCACTGCGAGATCGTGCAGGAAGAGGGCGGGCCGCTCATCCGCGATCTTGGGTCGAGCAACGGGACCTGGGTGAACCAGGAGCGCGTGGAGTCCGCGCGGCTCTCCGCGGGCGATCTGGTGAGTTTCGGGTCGTTTGTCTTCGTGGTTCGCATCGACGGGAGCCCGGCGGAGATCGAGCCGGAGCACTGCTTCGAGGACGGGCTGCCGGAGGCGGAAGAGGCGAAGGCGCCGTCGCGGGTGGCCAAGTCCGGCGGGCCCGGCGGAGCCGGCGCGGGCGGTGCGGGCGGCGTCAACGACGACAGCAGCGTCTTCGACTTCGACTTTGATCTGTCTGACGACGACGACTCGCAGCCCCCGCTCTGAGCGCGCGGCGCGATCGGCGCTCAGGCGGCCCTGGGGTCCTGGCTCTTGGCGTCCTTGGACTCCGTGGCGGCCTTGGCCTCGGGCACGCGGATGTTCGTGCTGCAGTTGCGGCACCGGACCGTCTTGCCGCGGGCGCTGGTGGGCACCGCCAGCACCTTCCGGCAGGTCAGGTTCGGGCACATGATCCGGACGGTTTCGTCGTTGGCCATTGAGGCGATCTCCACGATTGTGCTTCACATCGGACGGGCGGCGTGCCGGCTTGATCAGAACCACCCACGAATCGGGCGTTGCTCGCCCGCCGGACGCCTGTCGGTGAAAGGGGTAAGGTTCACCGCGTCGGGGGGTTCTTGGAGGGTCCGAGAACGCTGTCCGAGGGTCTCTGCCGGAGCGTGCGTTGGCTGATGCGAATCCCAGATCGACCGCCGTCATCGGGCTCCAGTGGGGCGACGAGGGCAAGGGCAAGCTCGTGGACCGCCTCGCGGGGAAGCACGACGCGACCGTCCGCTTCAACGGGGGCGCCAACGCCGGGCACTCGGTGGTCGTGGGGGGCAAGCGGTACGCGCTGCACCTGATGCCCTCGGGCGTGCTGTCGGAGCGGGCGTTGGGCGTGATCGGCAACGGCGTCGTCGTCGATCCCGAGGCGCTGCTCAAGGAGATCGACGCGCTGAGCTCGCAGGGCGTTGATACTTCCAGGCTCGTGATCTCGGACCGGGCACACGTCGTGCTGCCCTACCACAAGGTCGAGGACGAGCTGCGCGAGGCGTTCCTCAGCGGGGGCGCCATCGGCACGACCAAGAGGGGCATCGGGCCGGCGTACGGCGACAAGGTGCAGCGGTCCGCGGGGGTTCGCATGGGCGACCTGACCCGCCCGGACGTGCTTCGGGAGAAGGTCGAGCTGGCGTGCCGGCTTAAGAACGTGACGGTGCAGCGGATGTGCGAGGAGGCGGGCCTGGCGCCGACGGTTCTGAACGCGGACGAGATCAGCGCGCAGGCCCTGTCTTGGGGCGAGCGTCTGGCGCCGATGATCGATGACACGGTGTACCTGCTCAACACGATGTACCGCGATGGCAAGCGGCTGCTGTTCGAGGGCGCCAACGCGACGCTGCTGGACGTGGACCACGGGACCTACCCGTACGTGACGAGCAGCAACAGCTCGGCGCTGGGCATCTGCGCGGGCGCGGGGGTGGCGCCGAGCGTGGTGGGGCGGGTGATCGGTGTCATGAAGGCGTACAGCACACGCGTGGGCGCGGGGCCGATGCCCACGGAGCTGTCCGACGCCACGGGCGACCTGATCCGCGAGCGCGGGCGTGAGTTCGGCACGACCACCGGGCGCCCCCGGCGCGTGGGCTGGCTGGACCTGGTCGCGGTTCGATACAGCGTGATGCTCAACGGCGCCGACGAGGTGGCGATGACCCTGCTCGACGTGCTCAGCGGGTTCGATGAGCTGCGGCTCTGCGTCGCGTACAACACGCCCGATGGTCAGACCGACCGGTTCATCCCCGACGGCGCCCGCCTGTCCCGCGCGACGCCAGTGTACGAGACGCTGCCCGGGTTTACGCAGGATCTGACCGGATGCCGTTCTCTGGACGAACTGCCCGTTGCGGCCCGGGCGTACGTGGAGCGGATCGAGTCGTTCATCGGGGCGCCGATCAGCTCGATCGGGGTGGGGCCTGACCGTGAGCAGACCATCGACGTGTCGCCGGGCGTGGGCGTCTGAAAGACGAGGCCCGCGCGTCCCCAGGAGCAGGGGCAGGACGAAGGAACCGCATGACGCCCGAGACCACGCCATCCGCAGTCGGGACCGAGCCGGGTGAGACGTCCGCGTTTGCCAGCGATCCGAGCGCCATCGCGGTGATCGAGCGGATGCGCCGGCGCACGCCCGAGGCCGACCCGCTGGCAGCGCTCCCCGACGTGCACCCGGAGCGGATCCCGCGCCACATCGCGATCATCATGGACGGCAACGGGCGGTGGGCCGAGCAGCGGGGTTTCCCAAGAGTGTTCGGGCACCGCAACGGCGCGATCTCGGTTCGGGATGTCGTGACGGAGGCGGGGCGCCTGGGCGTCGAGGCGCTGACGCTGTACTCGTTCAGTGCCGAGAACTGGAAGCGCCCGAAGGACGAGATCGACGCGCTCATGGACCTGTGCGTGACGTACTGCGACGGCGAGCGGGACAAGCTGGCCGAGAAGAACGTGCACGTGCGGGTGATCGGGCGCATCCACGAGCTGCCCAACGCGGCCCGCGAGGCGATCGGACGCCTGGAGGCGACGACGAAGGGCTGCACGGGCCCGACGCTGTGCCTGGCGATCAACTACGGATCACGCAACGAGATCGTGGACGCGGTGCGATCGATCGCTCAGCGCGTCGCCAGCGGACAGATCGCGCCCGAGGCGGTCACCGAGTCGCTGATCGATCAGAGCCTGTACACCGCGGGCCTGCCCGACCCGGACCTGATGATCCGCACGGGCGGGGAGATGCGGATCAGCAACTACCTGCTCTGGCAGCTGAGCTACGCGGAGCTGTACGTTTCCGACCTGCTCTGGCCCGATTTCGAC
>JAJDDI010000016.1 GCA_029260375.1 Phycisphaerales bacterium
TGCACCTCGTTGGCGGTGCGCTTGATGATCAGCCCCTGCTTGGCGGCGTAGTCGATCTTGATGTACCCGTTCTCGCCCGTGATCCGCGCCACACGCTCGGTCTTCATCGCCAGGCGGCTGGCGGTGATGTTCGCCACGCACGTGCCCGTGGGCAGGTGGAACGTCAGTCGCGCGTTGCACAGGTCCTCGTGCTCGGTCACGATCGCCACGCCCGAGGCCTGGATGTCGTCTGGCTCGCGCCCGCCCATGAGCATCAGCACGACGTCAAGGTCGTGGATCATCATGTCCATGACCACGCCGATATCGACCGAGCGGAACGTCATCGGGCTCACGCGGTGCACCTCGATGAAGCGCGGCGCAAGCTTGCGGCTGATGTCGCGCCCCTGCGGGTCGTCCTCGCTCGCCGCGGCCTTGTGCATGGCGCGCATCACCGGGTTGAACCGCTCGATGTGACCGACCATCAGGCACGCGCCGGATTTCTCCGCGATGTCCTTGATCTGCTCGGCCTCCTCGGCGGTGGGCGCCAGCGGCTTCTCGATCAGGCACGCGACGCCCGCCTCGAGGAACGTGGCCGCGCTCGCGTGGTGCGCCGTGGTGGGCACCGCGATGCTCACCGCGTCCACGCCCGCGTCGAGCAGCTCCTGCTCGCTGGCGAAGGCCTTGCACCCGTGCTTCTCGGCGATGGCCCTGGCCGTCTCCGGGTTGGCGTCAACAACGCCCACCAGCTCGACGCCGTCCATCTCCGCGTACACGCGCGCGTGGTGCCGCCCCATGCGTCCGACGCCGACGGCGCCGCACCGGAGCGGACGCCCGGCGGCGCCCTGCGTATTTTTGTTGCTGCTCATGGGCTCTCAGGATAGTCCCGCCGCGGGGCGGCTGACTCGGGTTCTCGGACCGCGCCCGTCTGGGCGCGAGATACGCCTCAGCCCTGGGCCTTGGTCAGCGCCGCGGACAGGTCGTCCTTCTTGGTCAGGCCGACGAACTTGTCCACGACCTCCCCGTTCTTGAACACGATCACGGTCGGGATCGCGCTGATGCCGTACTTGATCGACGTGTCCATGTTCGACTCGGTATCAACCTTGCCCACCTTGACACGTCCGCTGAACTCGCCCGCCAACTCATCGATCACCGGCGCCAGGATCCGGCACGGCTGGCACCACTCCGCCCAGAAGTCCACCAGCACCGGGACGTCCGAGTTGAGAACCTCAGACTCGAAGTTGGCGTCCGTGAACTCCGTTACATGCTCGCTGGCCATCGGGTGCGGTCTCCATTCTCGTGCTCTCGCCCCCGTGCATCGCCGGGGCGCAACCCATCCTAGGTCAGGCCCCCGGGCCCTTCACCGGGCTGGCCCATCGACCTCAGCGCGGCGTCCAGACACTGGCGGTGGGGCGCCACGTCGTGAACCCGAAAAACCCGCGCCCCGCGCCCCAGATGCCGCACGCTCAGCCCCAGCGTCCCCGCCAGACGCTCCCCGGGCTCGGAATCCCGCCCCAGGCTCACCCGTCCCACGAAGCTCTTGCGGCTCAGCGCACTCAGCACGGGCAGCCCCATCCGGACCAGCCTGCCCGTCCCCTCGATCAGGGCCAGGTTCTGCTCCACGCTCTTGCCAAAGCCCAGCCCCGGATCGATCACGATCGAGCCCCGATCGACGCCCGCCCGCAGCGCCGCGTCCACGCGCTCGCCCAGGAACCGCGCGACCTCCGCGACGACATCGTCGTACCGCGGCGCCTCGGTGTACGCGTCGGAGTACCGGTCATCGCCCGGGGGAGCGAGGCGGTGCATCAGGACCAGCCCGCACCCGCGCTCCGCGGCCAGGCCCAGCATCGCCGCGTCCTCGCGCCCGGCGCTCACGTCGTTGATCGCGTCGGCGCCCGCGTCGATCGCCCCGCGCGCGACCGGCGCCAGCGTTGTGTCCACGCTGATCGGGATGTCCAGGCCAGCCTCGCGGACGGCGCGCACCGCCGGCACGACACGGTCGATCTGCTCCGCCGCATCGACGCGTTCCGCGCCAGGGCGCGTGGACTCGCCCCCGATGTCCAGCATGTCCGCGCCATCCTCGACGGCGCGCTGCGCCGCGTGAACGATCGACGCCCCGTCGCCCAGGCGCCCGCCGTCGGCGAAGCTGTCGGGCGTGACGTTGAGGATCGCCATGATCCTCGGGCGATCGAGCGTGATCGAGCGGGTGTTGGCGAGGGTCCAGACCTGAACGGGCATGCGTGCTCCAACAAGAAGGGGCCGGCCCCGAGAGGAGCCAGCCCCGAACGATTGTGCGAGAGGTGTGTCGTGTCTACTCGACGAGCACGCCGCCCATGCCACCCATGCGGCCCATCTGGGCCGCGAGCGGCGCCAGGCCGTACACGGTCTTGACGACCTCGTTGGGCATCACGAGCCGGATCCGCATCCCCCCCGCATCGGTCGTCACGCCCAGGGCGATCGGGGGCATCGCGTCGAAGTTGGGGACCTGGTCCGCCATGCCCATCATCAGCATGAACGGCGCCACGGTCTGCCCGACCTGGTCCAGCGCGAAGTACCCCTCGAACGTCCGCCCCTCGGGCAGCAGGGGGCTGACGCGCTGCATCATCGCGTTGGAGGGCAGCCCCGCGCCCCCGCCCGCGGATTCGAGCGCCTTGGACATGAACGTCTCGGAGCGGGAGAAGGTGTGCACCAGCCCGTGCTCGGTCGCCGCGACGTACCCGCGCGGGCCCTTGCCCGCGGCGCCGAACATCGCCTGGCTGATCATCTGCGGGTCGGGTCCGAAGCCCACGCCGCCCGCGGCGCCGTTGTCCGCGGGAAGCGCCACGTCCATGTTGACCGCGTACGCGCTCACCGGCACGCCCCCGATCGTCTTGCTCGCGGGCGTGAACTCGGTGTTGTACGAGGTCCCACCGACCGTAGAGCCATTGGCGGCCTCAAGCGTCTGGCGGAACTCGTCCATCAGCCCGTTGGCGTTCTCCGTGCGGGCGTAGATCACGGTGTTGGCCATGATCCCGGTCATCATCAGCCCCGGGTTGGCGCCGATCACGCCCGACACGCCCGTCGAGTTGCGGAACAGGTGGCCCATGCCCACGCCATCTTCTTCGTGCCCGGGAACCCGCGGCGTCGCGGCCCGGAGCTTCTCGCCCAGCTCGCGGATGCCCGGCGCAGAGAGGTCCATCGCCCACGCGGCGTAGTAGTTCACCGCCGGCAGCCGGCTGATGAGCGCATCGCTCGTGCCCTGCTTCGCGAAGTACTTCGCGGACTCCGATCCTTCCTTGAACTGCACCCCGAAGTCCATCGCCAGCCCGACGTCCGTCACGCTCAGGCCCACCACGCCCACGCGCGCGTCGCGAAGCACGGCTTCCTGCAGCGCGCCGCCCATCCCGACGAGATCGACCCCGCCCAGCATCTGGGCCTGCGCCTGGGCCTGCTGACGACCCGCGTCCATGCCCTTGCGGAGCATGGGCTCGAGCAGCGGCACGTCGGCGATGATGGTGATGTCCGCGACGTCCGCGACGCGCCCGCCGTTGACACCCAGACGGGCGGTGTGCGCCGCCAGGCGCCCCGCGCCCGCGTCGAACCCGGAGACCAGCGTCTCGTCGTCGCTGAGCAGCGCAAACCCGTTGCCCAGGTTCCGGGCCCGGACCTCGTTGCCCTGCATGTTCAGGGTCGTGATCGCCGCGTCGGCGTCGCCGCCCATCACGCTGGCGAACTCGCTGTAGTCGCTCACCGGCGCGATCACCAGCACTTCCGGGTCGCCCTGCCCGTTCTCGGGCGGGTAGACCAGCAGCGTCATCGACCCGCTGCGGTTGATCCCGGGCATCGACAGCATCATGTTGGCCATCTGCGGCGCCATCCGCGCCTGACCCTCGAGCCCGATCACGCCCGCCGCCGCGTCGAGCTTGTCGATCAGCGCCCCCATATCGCGGATCGACACCACGATCGGCACGTCGCTGGGCGCCTGGTCCAGGGAAGCGGGGGGCGCGGCCATCGCGGGCCAGGCCATCGCCAGCCCGCTCGCGCAGGCGAGCATCACGGCGCGGGTCTTTGCAGCAGTCGTACGCATCGGTGGGTCCTTTCGTCCGGTTCGTTCACGCCCGGGTCCGTCGGGCGGCGGGGTCACGCACAGGCGGCGCAGCCCGACCTCGGGCCGGCTCTCGCCTCGCACATTCTTACGGGCTCAACTGGTCGGCGTTTCGGGAACGCGGAAAGACGCGGATCCGGGCGGTGGGCAAGGGCTCAGGCGGCGGACCCGGTCTGGGCCTCGTCCTCCTCGTCCTCGTCCTCTTCCTCGTCCTCCTCATCCTCGTCCAGGATGGGGTTCCCGTCCTCGTCGAGGGGGTTCCCGTGCTCGTCGCAGGGGTTCCCGTCCTCGTCCTCGTACTCGTACTCGAACTCTTCCTCGCCGTCCTCAACCCCGTCCTCGGCCTCGGCGTCCTCTTCCTCTTCGTCCAGTTCGTCGTCAGCCTCGGGGTCTTCTTCTTCCTCGTCCACAATCTCGTCTTCGGCGTCCGCCTCGTCTTCGTTCTCGACCTCTTCCGCCTCGTCGTCGCCCTCGACGGAGAACGGGGGCTCCTCGACCTCGGCGTCCTCGAACAAGGGCTGCTGGTCCGGGTCGCCGCCCGCCTCGATCCGCGCGATCTCCGCCTCGTTGAACGCCTTCATCGCGTCCCACTCGCTCTGGGTGATCAGCACGTCCCGCGCGACCGAGCCCTTGTGGTCCGAGATGATCCCCGCGATCCCCATCAGGTCGATCAGGCGGCTCGCCCGCGTGTACCCGATCGCCAGACGGCGCTGCAGCAGGCTGACGCTGCCCCGCTTGGTCTCGAGCACGATCTCCACGGCCCGGTCGAACATCGGGTCTTCCTGCGCCGCCTGCAGCGACGCCGAGGAGTTGTTCTCGCTCTCCATGATGCGCTGCTCATCGGTGTCACCGCCGCGCAGCTGCACGAGCTGACGCTCGAAGCTGGGCGCGGCGATGTCCTTGAGGAACTTCACGCCGCGCCGGATCTCCTTGTCGCTCACCAGCGTGCCCTGGGCGCGGCTGAGCTTGTGGCTCTCCGGGCTCAGGTACAGCATGTCGCCCATGCCCAGCAGCAGCTCGCCGCCCTTCTGGTCCAGCACGATCCGGCTGTCCATCCCCGACGCGACCTTAAACGCAATACGGCACGGCATGTTGCTCTTGATCAGCCCCGTCACCACGTTCGCCTGCGGACGCTGCGTCGCCAGGATCAGGTGGATGCCCACCGCCCGCGCCTTCTGCGCGATGCGGATGATCGACCCCTCGACCTCCTTGTTGGTCATCATCAGGTCCGCGAGCTCGTCGATGATGAACACCATGTACGGCAGCTTGCGCGGCACCCGCGCCGCCTGCTCGTCGGTCTCGATCTCCAGCCGCTCCTTGAGCTCTTCCCACTCCAGGTCGTTGTACGCCGCGATGTCGCGCACCCCCGCGTCGGCCAGCATCTCGTACCGCTCGTCCATCTTCGTGACGGCCCACTCAAGGATCGCCGCCGCCTTGGCCATCTCCGTCACCACCGGGCACATCAGGTGCGGGATGTCCCGGAACTGGCTCATCTCGACCATCTTCGGATCAACCAGCACCAGCTTCAGCTCGTTGGGCTTCTTCGTGTACAGGAAGCTCATGATGATCGTGTTCATGCACACGCTCTTGCCCGAGCCCGTCGTGCCCGCGATGAGCATGTGCGGCATCTTCGTCAGGTCCGCGATCAGCGGCTCCCCCGACGCGTCCTTGCCCAGGAACATCGGCAGCTTCATGCTCGAGAACCGCTCGCGGTTGCTCATCAGCTC
>JAJDDI010000017.1 GCA_029260375.1 Phycisphaerales bacterium
AGGACGCGGGCGTCGAAGACCCCGACCGGCGTCAGCTTCAGCGGATCTTCACGTTCGACCCCGAGCTGTGGTTCGTGCGGGTGGATGTCAAGCCCAGGGGCACGAAGCGACTCTCGGCCCGCTACGGCGGGCTGACCTACAGTCCCTCGGGCTCCCGGCGGAACCGGGCGGGCGCCAACGCGACGGGCGTGTTCCTCACCTGGGACAACCTGGGTGTCGAGCCCTAGGGACCCCGGGCGCGGGGCTGCGGCGTCGGGAATCGGGGCGAGGTGATAAGCTGTTGCAATGCCAGGAGGGCATCGGGCGTTTGCCAGGGCGGGGCAAGTCCGCGCGGGACAGAAGGAGTACACCCATGACCAGCCGATCGCAGGCCAAACAGATCACGCTCGGGGCGCAGGTCGCGTCCCTAGTGCTCGCTGCGGGCGCGGTCGGGGTCGCGGGCGTGGGGCTGCCCCTGGGCGAGCAGCGCGAGTTCACGCCCGTCGAGGTCAGCCTTCCCGAGTCCGGTCCCAGCGCCGCGGCGCAGGACCCCGACGACGACGTGCCCGACCATCGTGACGTCGACTTCGAGGGCATCGTGGAACGCTTCGGGATGGTCGGCAACGCGCCCAGCGCCGCCCAGCCCGTGACGCCCGTGACTGACCCGAAAGACCCCGGCAATACACAGAATCAGGTCGCGAACGAGGACGCCCGCTACCTGGGCATGGTCCAGATCGGCGCCCGGCGCTCGGCGATGCTGGTCGTTGATGGCAAGCAGCGGATCGTTAGCCAGGGCGGGCAGACGATGAGCGCGAGCGGGGACCCGGTGCGGGTGCTCAGCGTCCAGCCGGATCACGTCGTTCTGGCCGTGGACGGGGAGCGGAAGCGCGTGGACAAGGGCGAGCGACAGACGGGCGCCAGCACGACGATCGAGCGGACCGCCGAGAGCGTGCGCCGGGCCACTGAGGCTGCGCGGCTCAGCACGGGCGAGGGCAGCGAGATCGCGGCGAACGAGAACCCGAGGGCCGACTTCGACCGTCGCCGGCGCGAGGCGATCGACAAGGCGCTCGACGAGGGACGCATCACGCAGGAAGAGGCGCAGCGGATGCTGGAGCGGATGAGCACCTCCGTACAGCGCCGGGGGCGTGGCGATTAGCGCATGGCCGGGCGTATCTGCTACATGTCGAGGTCGGACCGCGGGGCGCGCCTGGACGGGCTGCGCCTGGTCGGCGCGCACACCAGCGATTCGTGGCTGGCGCCCGCGGGGGACCTGGCGCCGGGCTCGGTCCGCTCGGGCGCCGAGTGGCTGCGCGAGCGACTCTCGGCGCTGGGCGAACGCAACGGACGCTCGGGCAAGATCCTCGACTGCCTCTGCCTCGATACCGACGGCTCGGTCTGCTCGTGGGTCGGCGAGGGGCAGGGCGAGCGACAGATCATCCGGGCCATGCTTGAATCGGGCATCGGCGAGGAACCGGGCGCCGGCCCCGGCGCGGCGGCCCGCTTCCCCGACCTGCCCGGCGAGACCGACCTCGAACCGCTCGGGGGCGCCGCGGGCGGGCGCCTGGGCGTGATGGCCGTCCCCGACGTGCCCGCGAGGCTCATGCTCGACCAGCTCGACGCGCTGGGCGTGCGCGTGGGCAACGTGACGACCATCTGGCACGCCGGCGCGCTGGCGTGGGACCCGAGCACGGGCGATCCTCGCGGCGGGCTGCGATCCGAGCGAGTCGTTGCGAGCGACTCACCCCTGACGGGCGTTGTGATGATCGACTCAGCCGCGGGACGCTGCCTGTGGGTCTGGTCCGACGCGGGTTCTCCCGTTGCGGCCGGCTCGATGCGCATCCCCGTCGCCCGCTCCGAGGAGCCGGGCGGGACGATGGGCGAGAGCGACGCGTCCAGGCTGGGCCTCGAGTGGCTCAGCTGGTCGGCGCAGCTGGGGCGCACGCCCGGGCGCGTGTCGGTCGTTGGCGCCTGCGGGCGGGCGGACGAGCTGGTCGATGGCGCGCTCGCAGGCCCCGAGCTGGGCGCGGCGTTCTCCAAGGCCTGCGCCGGCGCGACGATTGATCTGTATGACGTGGACGACCCCGTCGGCGAGACGCTGACACGCCTGGCAACGCGCGGCGAGGGCGCCGCCCGATCCGGGGGCGGCCTTGAGGAACTGGCGACCCGTCCCGTGCGCGCGCACCGGGCGATGTACATCTGGGCGGGCATCGCGATGGTGCTGGCCGCGGTGGGCCTGGCCACGCTGGCCAAGACCTTCTTCGACCAGCGGGCGAGCGTGCGCGAGCAGATCGAGCAGGCGAAGGAGAACCGCCTGGTGATCCTGCGTCAGACGGACCTGCAGCCCTCGGAGTACGGGCTGGCGACGCGGAAGCTCGAGGAGAAGATCGCGGCGCTGCGCGTCAACGAGAGCCCTGCCGAGCCGATCATGCCCGTGCTGCAGGAGTTCGAGACGCTGTCGTTCGTGCTGTCGAACCCGGAGTGGAACCTGATCTCGCTGTCGGTGACGCCCACGGCGGTGTCCGTCCGGGTCTCCGTGCCCAGCGTGGTGCAGGCCGAGGCGTTCGAGGCCTCGATCCTTGATATCACGGGCTCGAACCTGGGCTGGACGCCCATGGACTTCCGCGAGCGGGGCGACCGGGTGGACTGCAGCATGACCGGGCAGTGGGCCGCGGACGCGGCGTCGGGGAGGGCGGGGCCATGATGGGCGACGGACGCATGACCCCCGACGAGCGGTACGAGCAGGCCGCGCTGGCGCAGATGGGCGCGCGGCGCAACCGCCCGCGCCACCTCGTGGTGCTCGGGGCGACCGTGCTCGTGGTGGCGATGATCGTGACGATTTTCGCGTGGACCTCGCAGGCCGGCGCCGCGAGAGACCTGGCCAAGCGAGAGACGCAGCTGGAAACGCTGGCGGAGCTGACCGCCGAGTGGAAGGTGCTCAGCGCGAGCGAGGAATCGGCGGACAACATCGACCGGCGTTTCCAGCAGAGCCGGGTGCGCGAGCTGGCGACGCAGGCGGGGATGGTCAACGCGCCCCCGCTGGCCCAGCCCAGGCTGGACACGTACAAGGACACGCGCCGCGCGAGGTACCGCTACAGCGTGAGCGACAAGTCGCTCGCGTCGCTGATGACCTGGGTGGACCTGATGCTGAGCGAGTACCGGGGCGTCTGGGTGCACGAGATCGAGATCAAGCCGAGCGGGGACACCTGGCAGATGCAGGTCGTCTTCGCGCGTTGGGAGCAGACGAGCACATGACCTGGCACACACGACACATCGCCCACGCCGCCGTCCTTCTCTCGCTCGCGGGCCTGAGCGCGGGCGGCGCCCTGATCGGCTGCGCCGAGCGCAACCGCGACCCGGCCCTGATGACCTACGAGGATCGGCGCGGCGAGGCGATGGAGATCTCGCGCGACGCCGAGCGTCTGGCCAACATGGGTAAGACCGGCGACGCGATCCTCCGCTACCAGGAGGCCCTGGCGATCTCGAATGAGCTGGCGGGCGCGTGGAACAACCTGGGCGAGCTGTACATGCGCCAGGGCGACTACGCGGACGCCGTGAGCGCGTTCGGCGTTGCCGCGGGCCTGACGCCCTCGGACCCCAGGCCGCTGTACAACACGGGGCTGGTGTATCAGAAGGTGGGCTGGGCCAAGGACGCGATCGACCACTACGCCGAGGCGCTGAGCCGCGACGAGAACATGCAGGAGGCGCTGCGCGGGCACACCGTCGCGGCGGACATGCTCGGGCGGGCCGACGACAAAACCCTCGAGTACATCCGGCGCGGCCTGCTGCGCGAGACCGACCCGGAGTGGCGCGAGTTCTTCGAGCGCCAGCGCTTCCGCGTCGAGGCGGAGATGCGGTCGCTGTCGCGCCGGGGCGGGTGAGTTTGGCCGGTTGGAAACCGGCCCCACCAGGATTGGATCACAGCAGCTTCGCCGCGAGGCTGGCCAGCTCGCTCCGCTCGCTCTTGGACAGCGTGACGTGCCCCACGAGCCCGATGCCGCGCATTTTCTCGACGGTATAGCTCAGCCCGTTGGACGACTGGTCCAGGTACGGGTTGTCGATCTGCCCGATGTCGCCCGTCAGGATCAGCTTTGCGCCCTCGCCCACGCGGCTGGCGATCGTCTTGACCTCGTGCGGGGTCAGGTTCTGCGCCTCGTCCACGATCATGAACTGGTGCGGGATCGAGCGCCCGCGAATGTACGTCAGCGGCTCGAGCACGAGGCGCCCGTCGCCGATGAGCTTGTCGATGCGCTGCTCGGCGCCGATGGACTCGGCGTTCTGGTTCGGGCTGCCCCGAGTGGACATGAGGTACGACAGGTTGTCGAAGATCGGCTGCATCCAGGCGCCGAGCTTCTCGTCCTTGTCGCCCGGGAGGTAGCCGATGTCGCGTCCCATGGGCATGATCGGTCGGGCGACGAGCAGCTTGTCGTAGCGCTGCTCGGTGAAGACCTTGGCCATTCCCGCGGCCAGGGCGAGCAGCGTCTTGCCCGTGCCCGCCGAGCCCAGCAGCGTGATCATCTTGATCTCGTCGTCGAGCAGCAGGTCCAGGGCCATGGTCTGCTGGACGTTGCGGGCCATGACGCCGAAGGTGGGTTTCTTCTGCCCGGTGACGGGGATCAGGTGATCGGTGTCGGCCAGGCGCCGACCGATGCCCGAGTGGGCCTCGTCCTCGATGTCCTTGAGAATGACGAACTGGTTGGGCGTGAGCTCACGGGTGTAGGACTCGTCGCCGTTGTTGTCGCGGACGGTGAGCGACCCGTTGATCTGCTCGATGGGGAGCATGCGGTCGCGGTAGAGGTCGTCGATGGTGTCGCGTGCCGCGTCGATCTCGAGGTAGCCGGTGTACAAACGGTCGGCGTCGATCTTCTGGTTCTCAAAGTCTTCGGTGCGGATGCCCAGCGCGTCGGACTTGATCCGCGCGGCCAGGTCCTTGGAGACGAACACCGCGCGGGTGTCGGGCTTCTGGTTCAAGCTCCACGCGACGGCGATGATCCGGTTGTCGGGCGTGTCCGCGGCGATGACGTGCGGGCGCGCGTGATCGCCCACGTCGATGGCGATGGTGCCCACCTGCCCGTTGCTCGCCGTCGAGGCGCCGACGTTCGAGGGCAGGTCCACGGTGTCCCAGCGGACACCCTTGATCAGCTCGCCCGTCTCGCGGAGCTTGTCGAGGTGGCGGATGCACTCGCGGGCCGAGCGTCCGATGTCGTCTTCCCGGCGCTTCATGGTGTCGAGCTCTTCGATCACCGGGTAGGGGATGACGACGTGGTTCTCCTGGAACACGAACAGGGCGCCCGGGTTGTGCAGGAGAACGTTGGTGTCGAGCACGAAATGCTTGACGCCCTCGTCGGTCGCGGGAGTTGTCTCGGTTGCTGCTGGGCTCATCGGGTTTGTGCGTCCGTCCGCATGGCCCCGGCTCGGGGCGTGCTCTTTCAACAGCACCGAGCATAGCGAACGCGGGGATGGCGCCTCAGTTCCAGAAGGCGTCCACGACGAGCATCAGGGCGACGATCAGCGCGAAGGCGGTCTTGATCACGCTCGAGAGCAGGCGCCCGACCGCGGCGCCATGGCCCGACTTCATGCTCTCGCCCCATGGGCGCTTTGCGACGCCCCTCTCCGCCAACGCCGCGCCCGCGAAGGCGCCCAGGACCGCGCCCAGCAGCGACCCGAGGATGGGGATCGGGATCGCGAATGTGCCCACGAGCAGCCCCACGAGCGACCCGACGATCGAGCCCCAGGCCCCGTGCCTCGTGCCCCCCGCCTTGCCCGCGCCGGCCGCCGAGGCGACCAGCTCCGCGACTTCGGCCATCGCGGCAAGCCCGATCGCGATCCCGATCGTCCACCAGCTGAACATGCCCGGCTGCCACCAGAAGCACATCAGCGCCACGCCGATCATGAACCAGATCCCGGGCATCGTGATGAGCGTCAGGACGACGCCCAGCAGAGCCGCGAGTGTCACGATCGAGGCGGCGAGGTAGATCATGGGCTGGTGGGGCGGCTCGCCCGTCAGGACTCGTCGGGCTCGGGATTCTCGGCGGGCTTCTCCGCGGGCGCATCGGCGTCCGCTTCCGCCTCTTCTTGGGAGGGGAACTGGGTCTGTTCCATCGCCAGGATCCACCCCTCCACGTGCGCGTGACGGTACGTGTCGATCCGCACCTCCTGCCCGCCCAACTGCTCGTGCCCTTCCCGGACCTTCAGGAACACGATGAACTTGTCCCACTTGCGCTTGTCGATCTCCGCCAGGTCGGACGGGACGAGCGAGGCGCCGCCCGGTAGCGTGAGGCGCTGCTCGGCGGGGTCCCAGGTGTACTTCTTCACCGCGACCCGCAGGAACAGCACGATCAGGTATGCCCCGACCAGGTAGCAGATCGTCATGATGCCCCACTGCATCGGGATGTCGAGCCCGTGCAGCGGCTTGGGCTGCGTCGAGCTGGCCCACTTGGTCTGCAGGTTCTCAAGGCGCTGGCGCGGGTTCTCGATCGTCGTGTGCTCGGCATCGAGCTTGCCGATCAGGCGCAGCCCCTCGAGCCAGTTTGCCCGCGCGATCTTCGCCGCCGCGCGCCGGTAGGAGCGCGACTCGGGGTTCTGGGCGGCCTCGAGGTTCCGGGCGGACTCCTCCTCGCTCCTGAGGTGCGCCAGCTCCGCGTCCGGGTCCGTGACACTCGCGTTGTTGAGCATCCAGCCGAACTCCTCCTGGTCGGCAAGGGCCGAGGCCTGGAGGTACTGCCACTGGGCCCAGTCGGCGTACTTCTCGCCGCGGGCCGGGTAGACGATCGCGGCGTCGTAGTAGCCCCAGGTGCCGAACCCGAGCACAACGACGATGAAAATCAGCATCTTGAGCACCCACGGACGGTTCAGGGCGCTCTTGGTCGGGGCGGTCTCGCTCATCGGGCCTGGTTCCTCTCCGGGCGAAACGCCCCGGATTCAGATCATCGGTCGGAGGACCAGAGGATATGAACCTGGGACCCCGCCGGGCAGGGCGACGGGCGGAAAGGACCTGGATTCGGTCGGACGTCTACGCGTCGGGATCGGGCGTCCGATCCATCGCGGCGTCCCACCACCGCTCGGCCCAGACGCGCCCGCCGGGCTGATCGAGCGTCTCCGAGAACCCGCCGCGGGAGACGAGGCGGGTCGGGATGCCCGAGAGCATGGCGTGCGTGAGCCACCGCGAGTGCTCCTGGCGGAAGCGATCACTCGCGAATCGGGGATCACGCCGGTTGAACCAACGCCAGAGCACAGGGGGAGTTTAGCAGGGGGCCGCGCATGCTCTCAGCGGGTTTCTACGGGGGTGGCTCTACAATGCGGCAGACGCAAGGAGAGTCTCTCATGACCACCGCCGCCGCCCGCCCGTTCGACGCCCGCACCGACGCCACCCTCCGCTCGCTCGAAGAGTCCGGGCAGTACAAACACCTGCACATGCTCGAGTCGCCCATGGACGCCGTCGTCAAGATGCGCCGGCCCAACGGGAAGTCGGCCGATGTCCTCTGCTTCTGCTCCAACAACTACCTCGGGCTCGCCAACGAGCCGCGCGTCGTCCAGGCGGGGATCGAGGGGTTGAAGCGGTATGGCGCCGGCACCGCCTCGGTCCGCTTCATCTGCGGCACCTTCGAGCCCCACGAACAGCTCGAAGCCCGCATCGCCAGCTACATGGGCACAGAGGCCAGCTACACCTTCGTCTCCTGCTGGAACGCGACCGAGGCGCTCTTCCCGACGTTCTGCGAGGCGGGGGATTTCATTCTTTCGGACGAGCTCAACCACGCGTGCATCATCGACTCCATCCGCCTGACGCCGGTGATCAAGAAGGGCGTCAAGAAGGGCGTCTTCAAACACTCGGACATGGCTAGCGCCCGCCAGAAGCTGCAGGCGGCGCAGGACGACCCGGAGGTGACCGGGCAGATCTGGATCATCTCCGACGGCGTGTTCTCCATGGAGGGCGACATCGCCGACCTGCTCTCGCTCCGCAAGCTCTGCGATGAGTTCGGCGCCATGCTCGTTGTCGACGACTCCCACGGGCACGGCGTCATGGGCGACACCGGACGCGGCACCCACGAGCACTACGGAATGTGCCCCGGCACGCCCAGCTTCGACCCGGCCAACGGCACGGTTGATTTCTTCACCGGCACCCTGGGCAAGGGCCTGGGCGGCGGCGCCGGCGGGTTCATCGCCGGGCCCAAGCGCGGGACCGAGCTGATCATCCAACGCGGGCGCCCGACGCTGTTCTCCAACGCCCTGCCCGTGACCGTCGCGTGCAGCGCCAACGAGGCCATCCGCATCGTCATGGACGAGCCCGAGCGTGTGCAACGCCTCAAGGCCAACGTCGCCAGCGCCCGCAAGAAGATCGGCGCCGCCGGCTTCGAGGTGCTCGAGTCGCCGACGGCGATCTGCCCGATCATCGTCGGCGACACCGCCAAGGCGATCAGCATGTCCCAGCGCCTGCTCGAGCTGGGCGTCTTCGTCATCGGTTTCGGCTACCCCGTCGTCCCCGAGGGCACGGCGAGGCTGCGGATCCAGATGTCCGCGGCTCATACGGAGGAGCACATCGATCGGCTGGTGGAGGCGTTGAAGGAGTTGTGAGTTTCGGCTTTCTGGGCGGTGAAACAGTCAGGTGCGATAGTGCGGATGTCTTTGCATGAGCCGATTGATGTCGAACTGCATAGAATGCGGCTACAGCTTGGCCGGTCTGCCGAATCAAAATGTTTGCCCAGAGTGTGGGGTGTCAATGCCTGGTGTCGCGAAGGACGACAGCCGTGTCCGATTTACTGTCCTCTTGTTCGCGTCGTTTCTGGCTTCGCTCACAGTTCTGCATCACTTGTTCTTTGCAAGAGAAGCTGCTCGGGTGGGACTGTTCCCGTCCGACAAGCCAATGGTAGTTGCAGAAGGTATTACAGCTTCAGTGGCAGCGATCTTGATCCTTGGCGTCATAGCTCGGAGGAAGCAGATCTGTCATGCGTCTCCGGCGATCCCGTTTGTGCTGCTCCTAGTCTCGTTCTTGCTGCTTCTTGCCGCCTATGCAATGGCACTTTCAACCGCGGTGTTTACTCGATTTTGAACAGCACAGGGTTCTGCCGGACTTTCTTCCGAGAGGAAGTGTGCGTGGTTCACTCCTACAGCGCAAACGACGCCTTCATGTTCACGCGCCAGGTGGTGGCTTCCTGCTCCCTCTCCCCACCGGGGAGAGGGCTGGGGTGAGGGGCTCCGTCCTCTACACTCTCTTCATGGCTCGTCAGGAGGAGTACCACACGAATCGGGCACGCGCGCTCAGGCGATCCCAGTCACCGCCGGAGGGTGTCCTGTGGTCATACCTGAAGGACCGCCAGCTCGGCGGGCTCAAGTTCCGCCGCCAGCATTCGATCGGACCATTCGTCGTCGATTTCTACTGCGCAGACGCCCGTCTCGTTGTCGAACTCGACCGCGGCTACCACGACGGCAGACGGGAGCAGGACGCTGCTCGGGATCGTGAGCTTGAATCTCGCGGGCTTCATGTGGTCCGGGTGACTGCGAGCGAACTCGCGAAGAACCCAGATGCGGTTCTCGGAACGATTCTGCGGCTCGCCCGGGATCGGATTGATGAGGCAAAGAAGGATGAGGAGAAGGGGTAGCCCCTCACCCCGGCCCTCTCCCCAAGGGGGAGAGGGAGGCAGAGAGACCTCGCCAAGCATTGCGCTGGCTCACTCCTCCAGCACAAACGTCACCTTCATGTTCACGCGCCACGTCGTGATCTTCCCGTCCTCGATGTCCATCTTCATGTCCTGCACCCAGGCGCTCCTGACGTTCTTGAGCGTCGTGCAGGCGCGCTCGATGCCCTTCTCGCAGGCGCGCTCGAAGCTCTTGGAACTGCTGGCGGTGATCTCGGTGACGCGGGCGACGGATGATGACATGGCGGTCTCTCCTGGGTGAAGCGCCCCCTTGACTCGGGGCCGACCGTCCAGGGTACCGGGAACGTTCTCGTGATCCCACCCCTGTGCCACTGACCGGTCCGCCGGTCAGTGCTTGCAAGGCGCCGACCCGAGGACGGGTCGGTGGCACGATGGCAGACGCCACGTCAGAACTTCTTGTGCGTCGCCCGCTGCGCCGGGCCCTTGAACCCCAGAATGGCGCGCACCAGCGGCACGTCCGCCGGCGTCGTGATCTTGATGTTCCGCACGTCGCCCTCCACCGTCACCACTCGCTCGCCCAGCCTCTCGACCAGCGACGCGTCGTCCGTGCTCGTCAGGTCGTCCTGTGCGTAGGCGCGCACGAGCAGCGCCCTCGCGAACACCTGCGGCGTCTGCGCCAGCACCAGCCCCGCGCGATCCAGCGTCTCGCTGATTTCGTGGAGCGTGCTCTTGCTCCCGGCGCCCGGGCCGAGGATCGCGGCCAGCGGGTCGGCGCCGACGTCGTCGTCCACCTCGTCCCCCACGCGCTTGACCGTGTCGGGCACGGGGACCGCGGGGATCACAGCGTCGTGGCGCGAGGCGGTCTCGAAGACGCGGTCGATCAGCTCGGGCGATGCGGCGGGCCTTGCGGCGTCGTGGACCGCCACGTGCGTCGCGCCCTCGGGCACGTGCGCCAGGGCTGTGCCGACGGTTTCGGAGCGGTGGTGCTTGCCTCCCTGCACGAGCGAGGCGCCGAGCATGGACAGGCGGTCGCCGTGACGCAGCTTGAACTCGGCGAACGCGGCGGGATCGAACGGCCCCGCGACAATGACCGACGAAACGCGGTGGTCCTTGGTGAACAGCTCGACGGTCCGCTGGAGCACGGGGCGCCCGCCCAGGTCCTCGTCGAGCTTGTTGCGGCTGGCCAGGATGCCCTCGCCGCCCGGTTCGCTGAACCGGCGCGAGGCGCCCGCGGCGGGGATGATGACGCAGATGTTCATGCCCCAAGCCTACGCGATCAGTTCCTGTTTGAACGCCGCACCAGCGGTCGCAACGCGAAGGCCGCGACGACGATCGCCCCGAACACGGCGAGAACCCACCACGCCTCCTGCACCAGTCGGACGCTCAGAACGATCGCGGCCCCCCCGGCCAGGACGCACCCGGTCCACCCCAGCCAGCGACGCCGCTTGATCTCCAGGGCGCTCAGCGCGTTGACGATGGCGAAGGTGACCAGAAAGGCGAGGCTCGCGGCCTCGACCAGGCGCGTCAGCGAACCCACCGCGGCCAGCGTCGCCCCGCCGGCGCCGATGGCGAGAATCGAGCCCACGGGCATGCCGCGGGCGTTCTCCTTGGCGAAGACGCCGGGCAGCTCGCCGTCGTCGGCGACGAGTTTGGCCAGGCGGGCGGTGGCGAAGATCGTCGCGTTGATCGCAGAGCCGGTCGAGAGCACGGCGGCGACGCCGGCCAGGACCATGCCCGATGTCCCCAGCGCCCGCTGACCAACCACGGCGAGCGAGATCTCCTTCTGATCGATGATCTGGGGCGCGCCCACCAGCATGACCGAGCCGACGGTCATGACCAGGTACACCACGATGACAACACCCACCGCCAGCACCACGGCGTGCATGAGCGTCCGGTCCGGGTCGCGCATGTCCTCGTAGTCGTAGGCGAGCAGCTGGAACCCCTCGTAGGCCATGAAGACGACGGCGGCGCCCGCGATCGCGCCGAAGTACCCGGAGCCGGAGGAGCCGCCCGCCTCAAACAATCGCTCGGTCGAGCCGCGCACGAGGCCGATCGCGGCCAGCCCGATCAGGATGACGAGCTTGCCCCAGACCGAGACGATCTCGAACCACGCGGCGTGCCCGACACCCAGCAGGTTCACGCCGACGAGCGCCGCGACAACCGCGACGCCCGCGACGCGGCTGGTCACGCCCCCCAGCCCGAGCGTGTGCGCGAGGTAGTGCCCGAAGGTGAACGCGTAGACGCCGATGGTGAGCGTGTACCCGACAAGCAGGACCCAGGAGAGCGCACCCGCGGAGGCGTCTCGCTTGATCTCGCGTAGGAACGTGAACGCGCCGCCACCCTCGCCGAAGGTGCGGGCGAGGCGGGCGTAGTTGATCGCGGTGATGAGGGCGACGATGCCGGCGAGCAGAAAGCTCAGCGGCGCCCAGGGCCCGGCGATCTCGAGCACGACGCCCAGGGCCGAGAAGATCCCGCCCCCGACCATCCCGCCCACGGCCATCGCCCAGGCGGCCCCGAGACCGAGCTTGGATGTGGTCTTGCCCTCGGAACCCGTCATGGACTGAAGATAGGGGGTTGGAGCCCCGAATCAGATGGCGGAAAGCGCAAACCTCGGAATGTGGTCGTGCGTACTATCCCTGTCCGGCCCGCGCCGGATATTGACAAGTTGGGGCCGAATGGTATCGACCGGGCAGGGAAGGCTTGGCGTGGCGTGTCGAGGGGTGTGCCGGCCTCGTAAAAAGCACACAACACTTCAACTGCCAACACGCAGTTCGCTCTGGCGGCCTAATACAGGCCTCCGATCCTCCGTCAGACGCCCGATGCGGCGGGGGATCATGATCATCGGGCTGGTCCGCGATTGGCGACTCCTGGGTCGCGGATGAGAAACTGCAGGAGACTGGCTCGAAGGGGAGGGCGTCGGCGCCCGCCCCGAGGGTGAGATTAAATCGCCGAATACACACGTAGAGGCGCCTTGCTGACTGTCCCGGGACGGGGGTTCGAATCCCCCCGGCTCCATTTTTCGAGCGTGCCGCGGGGTGACCCTCCGTGGCACGCTCGTTTCAATTCCAGAGCGCGGCGCCCGCCCCAACCGAGCCGTGCAACTCCGGTACCATGACGCCCGAGGCGCCAGATTCGTCCTGAACGCCACATCGCCGCGTTGTTCGCCCCGTGCCAGTTGAGCAACCATGCCAACCGAGTCCATCGCCGAATGCAGGTGGGGCGTCCGTTCGTTCGCGATGGGTGCTGTCGGGGCCGCGGTGGTCGTGGTGGTGGTGTACCTTGCCCTGGCGTCCGCGTTCCTGGCCTACCCCGATCATCCGGGGACGGTCTTCTGTCAGGAGCTTTACACCCGCAAGGACGCGCTCGCGCACGAGGCTCAGGGCGAGAGGGTGCTCATCGTCGGGGGCTCGGGCGCCTTGTTCTCTGTCCGCGCAGAGATGATCGCCGCGGCGACCGGGATGCCCGCTATCAACGGCGCCACACACGCGGGTCTCGGCGCGCCGTATCTCTTGGATCGCGCCGCCAGGCTGGTGCGCCCGGGCGACCGCGTGCTGCTCGTTCCCGAGCATGCCTACTGGCACGCACGCGCCGGGCGCCCCTTTGATGACGACTTGGCGCTCCGGTACGTGCTCACCTTCGACCGCGGCTACCTCAGCGATCTCGGGTTCCCGCGAGGCCCGGCGGCGCTGCTCCGGGCGCCCACGTCGGATGTGCTCGCGGGCCGAGACAACGCGAGGTGGCGGTCCAAGGGATCGCTCCTGCGCGACGCGAAGCACTACCCGGTCAGCAGGCTCTCGCCAGCGGGCGACCTGGAGCTGCGGACCGAGCGTCGCCGGACCGGCTCTTTCTCCGGCGTAGGGCTTCTCCCGCCAGAGGCGATGAGCCATGGGTGGGGGCGAAGCATCTCTGAGTTCCTCGAGGCCGTGCTGGCGCGCGGGGGCGAGGCACGCTTGGCCTGGCCCGCGTGCGTACCCCGTCGAGACAGTGTCGAGTACGTCGCCCAGATCGGGCGGGCCGGGACCGAGGTTGCTGCGGGCGTTGGATGCGAGACGCTCGGGACCGCGGTCGAGGCAGTTGCGATTCAGCAGTTCTTCGGCGACACGCCCTACCACGCGATCCCGGTCGCGGCGATCGCGCGCACGTGGGCGTTGATCGAGAACCTGTCCGGGTCCTGGGCTCCTCCCCGTCGCGGGCTCTTTCTGCTCGGATGGGGATCGACGCGGACCTCGCCCAGCGTCGCTGCGATCGATCACGGCTGCGGCAGGGCCCGGTGGCTCACGTCCAACCTCATCAGCAGCCGGCAACGCTTTGTGCCGCCCCTCAAGCGCGAGCAGATCCTGGACCATCTTGCCGCCGGCGAACCCGTGCTCTTCGATGACGCGGCGATGATCCCTCAGCTCGGCACGTGGGGCTTTGGCTACGAGCGGGTCGAGCTGCCCGGGGCGCCCATGAGCGACCTGCAGAGCCAGTATCCACAGCACATCCTGGCGATCGCGTCCACCACCCCCGGTCCGGTCTCTAGCACCTTCGGGATCGGCGCACCCGGCGGTGAGCGTACGGCCGCGATTGTGGGCACGGGCGAGCACGCGGGGGTTTGCAAGATTCAGGCGGGCTCGGCCCCCGCTATCCGCTGGCAGCAGGTGCTCGCGCTCGCGACGGGTGGCCGCCTGCCTGTGCGGCTCGACGTGACAGCGGGCGACGCGATGAACTGCTATCGGCACTGCGGGTACACGCTACGGGAGGTGTGAGCATGCTCTAGGCTCAAGATTGCAAGCAGTTCGTCAAGACACGCCGCCAGCAGCTCTGGACTTGAGCCCCCGAGCTGTTTGAACAGGACTGTCATCGTGATCATCGAATCCAGAGCGTCGGCGCGATGCACGGTCACATGGATTGAGTTGTAGATTACATCAACGGCCGGCGTATGAAACTCGTACCCAGCGCTCAATACAAGCGCCTGGAGGATCTGTTAATCACCCAGACAGAACGGCGTCTTGTCGTCTGTTATGTTTCTTGATGCCACGCTTCACGCCAGCCGTCAAGAGTGGGCGCTCGTGTGCCCGACAATGTGGTGCTCGATGGCAGAATCATGTATAATGAACATAGAGAATTCTAGAACGTAGTATTAGAGCTAAACCTTGCTGTGCGTGGAGATGACCATGTCAGATACTGCTTCTCAAATCCAGTTCAATCATGGAGACGATGGTACCTTTTCTGAGCAGGCAGAAGAAGTGATTCGCTCATTCGTCGCGTCGCCTGACGCAGACGCAATCGAGCTCACGTATGACGAAGAACTTGACGACGGGACCATTTCGGCGATCTTGAATCCCAAAGCCCCTCACGGATACACGTCGCACAAGGGAGCATCTGGTAAAGTGTGGTTCAGGGGTAGTTGGCGACCGGGCGACCGCCCCCATCGTTGTCGCGATCCGTTAGGCGATGGCCCTCCCCGGTACGTATATGGGATCAGCGTGTACGTTAGTATACACGGCGACCTCTGGGTACTCGCCGGGCCATACGAAGGCCAGCCTATGCACATCTCTGCTGGGAACAGATTTATCATCCCGACAATGCGCGACCCTGGTTCGAATGAGGACAATGCGCACTGCAATCCACCGATGAAGATTTTCTTCAAAGCAGACTGACGTCATCTTGACGAAAGCCGAGACCGAGATCGCCTGCAACGCCGCAGTGTTCAGCGCCATATGCCGGACGCCGGCTGAATCAGACACCGATTAGCAGCGACCGTCAAGCTCCGTCGCCGGTCTGAGGGGTTTTGCTCGTCATCAAACGCGCTCGCTCGATCGTGGACTTCTGGCGGCGGTGGCACATTACGCTCTCCCGTTTCCTGCGGGACTACCTGTACATCCCGCTGGGTGGGAGCCGCAAGGGACCCGTGAGGCGGTACGTCAACCTCTTCATCACCATGCTCCTGGGCGGACTCTGGCACGGGAGCGACTGGACGTTCGTGATCTGGGGCGGGTACCACGGCGTGCTGCTGTGCGTGAACCACGCGTGGGCGCGCCTGGGTGTGGTCCTCCCCGCTCTGCTGGCTCGCCCGCTCACGCTGCTCGCGGTGGTGCTCGGCTGGGTGCTCTTCCGGTCGGCGGACTTTGACGTCGCGCGGAACATGCTGCGCGCCATGGCGAATCTGGGCGGCTCTGGCGCCACGGAAAGGGCGCCCGGTCGCGCCGCCTGGGGCGTGGTCCTCGCCTTTCTGGTGATCACCCAGGTCGCCCCGACCACCACCGAGTTCCTCACCCGTCAGCGACGAGGATGGGTCGTTGGGCTCACGGTCGGCGCCGTATTCGTCGTCGCGCTGCTGTTTCTCAAGGACACGCTGCTGGGCGGTGCGCGCACAACAGAGTTCATCTACTTCCAGTTCTGACCCGGCCGCACGCCTCAGCGATCGGGCCCCGCGAACTCGACGCCCGCCAGATCGGCGACCTCGCGCTTCCAGCTGGTCAGGTCCGAACGCTCAAAGCCCGAGAGCGAGTCGTGCCCGCAGGCGCGCCATGACGCTCAGATCAGCGCGGCGTCGGTGAGAATCTCGATCGTTGCCGGTCCGCGGTGTTTCATCGCGGCGGAGATCGCGCCGTCGAGTTCTTCCGCGGCATTGACGCGGATGCCAAGCCCGCCGCAGCTGGTGACGAACTCCGCGATGTTGGGGTTCCGCAGGGCGGTCTCCCAGACGTTCCAACGCCCGGCGCGCTGCTCCTTGGAGATCTTCCCGAGCTCGTCGTTTCGCAGGAGCACGTGGGTGAGATCGATCTGGTACTTGACCGCCGTGGTGACCTCCCAGGGGTACTGGCCGAACCCACCGTCGCCGGTGACGACGAAGACCGGGCGACCGGCGAACTGTTTCCAGAACGTGTCGGCGGAAAGCGCGTGGGCCTGCGTCGCTGCCCAGGCGCCCAACCCCGCGGGATACCCGAACCCGATCGAGCCGAGGTAGCCCGACATCAGCACGGACTGCCTGCCGCTGGCCTCGAAGTACCGCCCGAAGCTGTAGGTGTTGTTGCCGACATCGACGCAGATGATCGCGTTCTCAGGGACGAGCCTGTTCATAGACTCAAAGACCGCGACGGAGCTGACGCCCAGGCCCCGATCATCGGCGAGGCGGCTTGCCTTCTCGTTTCTCCAGATCTGCCACCGTTCGGCGATTTCCGCGCTCTGATCGACGCTCGCGTGCCCGCCCCGGAGCGAATCGAGCAGGAACCGGGCGGTCATACCGATCTCACCCATGACCGGGACCTCGACCGCGTGGCTCTTGCCGAGGTTCATCCGGTCGAGATCGACCTGGATGATGGGCTTCTTGGGTGTGATGCCCGTGTGGTTGGAGAAGCTGGCGCCGAAGACGAGGATGACGTCCGACTCGTTCATGAAGTAGCTGGCGATGGGGGTGCCGGAGCGTCCGAGCACGCCGGCGCCGAGTGGGTGGCCGCCGTTGATGGGGGCGCCGCAGTCTCCGATGAGCCCCTTGCCCTTGAACGTGGTGAGCACCGGGCATCGGAGCTCCTCGGCGAGCGCCCGCACGGCGTCCATCTCGAACCGTGCCCCGTGCCCCACGATGATGACCGGTCGCTTCGATGTCCGGAGCAGCTCGAGCGACGCATCGATCGATGACTGGGCGGGTGATACCCGGATGTCCGCCATCCGCCCATCGGGGGACCCCGCCCGCTGATCCTCATTCGCGGGCTGCGTCTGGACATCATCCGGGAAGATGACGTGCGCCACGCCCTGCTTGACGATCGCGTTCTTGATTGCAAGTGACATCAGCTCCGCGTGGTTGGAGCCGGGCAGACACAGGTGGCTGAACTCCGAGACCGAGGCAAACGCGTCCTTGAGCGGGAGTTCCTGGAAGGCGCCGGGACCGAAGACCTGCTGATCGACCTGCCCGGTCAGCGCGAGCAGGGGGGCCCGATCGACTTTGGCGTCCCAGCAGCCGGTCAGCAGGTTGGTCGCCCCGGGGCCCGCGATGGTGAGGCAGGCGGCGGGCCGCCCGGTGAGCTTGCCGAACGCGCTCGCCGCAAACGCCGCGGCGCCTTCGTGTCGGATCCCGATGTACCCGAGAGATCCACCCTCGACCTGCCTGCGGATGGCGTCGGCAAGGCCCAGGTTGGAGTGTCCGACCATGCCAAAGACATGCGTGACACCCCAGCTCACCATCGTCTCGGCCATGACGTCCGTCACGGTGCGCTTGTGCCCCGGGGTGCCCTCCATGCCGACGTAGATGCCGTCGTCGCGCACTTCGACCGGGTAGGTCGGGATGCCGTCGTCGTAGCCGCCCGGGGGCTTGCCGGTGATGGGGTCGAAGTCCCAGCCGTGCCACGGGCACCGCAGGTAGCAGTCGCCGTTCTCATCGCACTCGATCGAGCCCTCGCCCAGGGGCCCGCCCTGGTGCGGGCACGCGTTGTCGAGCGCCGCGTACTGGCCCTTGTGGTGGGTCAGGCAGACCTGCTTGACGTTGTCCCCGCGGGTGATGGAGACCGTCATGACCCGCCCCTCGGGCAGCTCGTCCTTCGAGGCGACGCGGTTCCAGGTCAGCGGCACGCGCTTCTGCGTCGGGTGGTTATCGTTGTGCATGTCCAGAGGCTCCAAGTTCCTGCCGGCGACCCCGTGTTTCGCTCTGTTCAAGTGAATCCACCTCTGGCGCCCGATGCCGGTACACGGGATCCGGGTTGTTCCTGGGTTCTGCCCCTAGCGATCGGGCCCCGCGAACTCGACGCCCGCCAGATCGGCGACCTCGCGCTTCCAGCTGGTCAGGTCCGAACGCTCAAAGCCCGAGAGCGAGTCGTGCCCGCAGGCGCGCGCCATGACGCCCATGAGCGAGGCCGAGGCCCGGAAGAACCGGTCCAGACGCTTGGCGGACTCCTCGACGATCAGGCGTGCCCGAAGGTGTTCCTTCTGGGTCGCGATGCCGACGGGGCAGTTGTTCGAGTTACAGGCGCGCATGCCCAGGCACCCGATCGCCTGGATCGCGGCGTTGGAGACCGCGACCGCGTCGGCGCCAAGGGCCATCGCCTTGACAAAGTCCGCGGGCGTGCGCAGGCCGCCCGTGACCACGAGTGTCGTGTCCGGGCTCACGCGATCGATGTGCCGACGGGCCCGGGCCAGCGCGGGGATCGTGGGTACGGAGATGTTGTCGCGGAAGATCAGCGGCGCCGCCCCGGTGCCGCCCCCGCGTCCGTCGAGGATGATGTAGTCGGCGGAAGCGGCGAGCGCGAAGTCGATATCCGCCTCGATGTGCTGGGCGCTGAGCTTGAAGCCGACGGGGATGCCACCGGCGACCTCGCGGACCTCGTCGGCGATGCGCCGGAAATCTTCGGGCGTGTGCAGGTCCTTGAACGTCGCGGGGCTGATCGCGGGCGTGCCGGGCTCGATGCCGCGGACGCGGGCGATGGTGATGTCCACTTTTTCGCCGGGCAGGTGCCCGCCGGTGCCGGTCTTGGCGCCCTGGCCCCCCTTGAAGTGGAACGCCTGGCACTTGGCGACCTTGTCCATGCTGAACCCGAAGCGGGCGGAGGCCAGCTCGTAGAAGTACCGGCTGTTGGCGGCCTGCTCCTGCGGGAGCATGCCGCCCTCACCCGAGCAGATGCCCGTGCCCGCCATCTCCGCGCCCATCGCCAGCGCGGTCTTGGCCTCCGCCGAGAGCGCCCCGAAGCTCATGTCGCTGACCAGCAGCGGGATCTCAAGCGTCAGCGGCTTGGCCGCGCGAGGACCGATCGTTACTCGCGTCGCGACCGGGTGATCGTCGAGCAGCGGCTTGGTCGCCATCTGGGCGGTGAGGATCTGCAGGTCGTCCCAGGTGGGCAGGTCCTGGCGGGGCACGCCCATCGCGTCCGAGGGGCCGTGATGTCCGAACTTGTCGAGCCCGTGCTTGGCCAGCTTCTGGATGAGACCCACGTGGGGCTCTTCGGGGGCGCCCTCCACGTCCGCGTACGCGCCGAGGTACTCGTCGCGCTTGTAGGGCTGCGGGTTGGCGTCCTCCCATTCCCCGATCTCGTCGGCGTCCACGACGACGGACTTCACACCTCCGTGCTCTTCGATCCACGCATTGAACTTGTGCAGCGCCTCCTCGTTGTTGTACTCGGAGACGCCCGTATCGAGGCGGTAGTCCCAGCCGTGGACGCCGCAGATGAGGTTGTTCCCATCGACATGCCCGTCGCCCATCAGCGCGCCCCGGTGCAGGCATCGCCCGTAGAGCACGGACACGCGGTCCTCGCCCTCGCGCTCGAACCGGGTGACGACGAGATCGACGTTGGCGACCAGGGCGTGGACGGGCTCGTCCTTGCCCAGCTCGTCCCACTGCGCGACGGGGATCTTCTTCATCTCGGCCTGCCTCCTGCCTTGCTTCTCCCGAGAGCGTAGCGGCCATCGCCCGCCGTCAGGCCTGCAGGCTATAGCGCCAGCGCTGACCGGGCCGACGGACCTCGGGCCCCGAGGCTCGGTCAATCTGTGCCGGTTGTACGGCCTGGGAGTCCTGCGCCGGACATACGGGCGCCCGTACACGCCCGTTCACGGGAGGCGGTGGCGGCCCATACCCCGCTCTCCGATACCACCGGGGATTCTCTTGTCCGGGGTCGATCACATGGACATACAGACCTACGAACTCGTGCTGCTCGGGGGCGCCCTGTCGGTGCTCGCGTTGCTGCTCCCCTGGAAGAAGCGCCGGGCGCCGATCCCGTGGACCGCGGTCAGCGTGAGCGGGCTGGGCGTGATCGTCCTCGTCGCCCACGCGATGCGCCAGACCATCTCCAAGCTCGCGTCAGAACCGGGATCGTGGCTCGACCCCGCGTCGGCGCAGTGGTCAACGTGGCGACTGGTCGAGCTTGGCGGCATCGTGATCGTCGGCGTGGGGGTTGTGCTGCTGGCACAGACCGCCGAGCACGAACGGGCGGACGCGAACCGCAGGCGCCAGCTTGACGCGCTCGCCCCCAATGTCGATATCTCCGCGCCGCTGCTCAAGGCGCTGATCCAGACCGCGCAGGGCACCATGCTCCTGCTGACCAACCGGTCGGGCGCGAGCGAGCAGCCCCGGTTCCACGTCGCGTTCGTCGATGAGTCCGGCGCGGGCGGGCACGGGCGGCGCTTCGGCGCCGGGCGCAAGCTCCTGACCGAGATCTACACCCCGTCGCTGGCCGAGGGCATCTACACGGTCGCCCACCGCGCGCTGACGACCAACAGCGTTGCCGAGTCCGAGTGCCAGTGCGCCGAGTCGGGGCGTTCGTACACCTTCTCGGCCGCGGCTCACGGCCAATCGGTCATCGTCATGCTCGAGGACATCTCCGAACGCCGCAAGGCGGAAGAATCACTCCGGCGCGTGGCGTACACCGATCCGGTCACAGGGCTCGCCAACCGCCCCATGCTCGAGAAGGCGCTCGAGTCGGCGATCAACACGAGCCGCGCCGGGACCGGCGACCGCTTCGCCGTCATCTACGTAGACTTCGACGGGTTCAAGAGCGTCAACGACCGGTACGGGCACCACGTGGGCGACGCCCTGCTGGCGAGCATCGGCTCGCGCATCGCAGATCTGCTGGGCGCCTTCGAGGGTCGATCCTCCGACGAGAACGTCGCGGCCCGCTGGGGCGGGGACGAGTTTGTCGTCCTGCTCGGGGAGTCACGCGTCAGCGAGGTTGACGCCTTCGCCCAGCGCCTGCTCGAGACCCTCGGCCAGCCTCACCGCCTCGAGGGTGTGGAGGTCACCTCCACCGCCAGCATCGGCGTGGTCGTCTGCCGCGGGCAGTACGAGACCCAGATGGATGTCGTCCGTGACGCCGACGCCGCGATGTACGAGGCCAAGCGCCTCGGGCGCAACCGCATCATCAAGGGCGGCGAGACCTCGGACACCTCGGGCCTCCAGGCGAGACGGCGCGAGGACTGGCAGGACGACAGCACGTCGCCGTCGGGCGGGACCCAACGCCAGGCCGGGTAGCGCGCCATGGAAAACGAACTCCAGAACGCGACATCGGAGGGCGCGGCCGCGAAGGCGGGGCTGGCCGAGTCCCTCGAACGAGCCTGGTCGGCGTTCCGGATCTACGGCGACGACCACCCGGCCTTCGCTGCCGCGACGACCGCCGCCCGGAGCACGGCGGTCACGATCGGTCAAGATGAACTCCATCTCTTGATCGACCCGGACGCTCGAGCGCAATCTCCCGCCAGCGATGACTCGCTGGTCCATGCGCTTCACGCGCTCGACATCGGCGCTGCCCAGCTCACCGCCGGGTTCGGGAGCGAGTCGCTGGCCCACGCGTTCGCGTCGATCCGAGGCGCCAGAGCGGAGGGCGTCACCGGGGTCGAACTCGCCGAGCGCCTCAACAATCAGGACGGCGCCGCCCTGAGGCTCGTCCCGCTCGACTACGCACGCCTCTCGGAGCGTGTGTCCGGATCGCAGCCGGGGCGGCGAGGTGATCGCACCGAGCGGCTCGGCGTCGGGGAGCTGCGCTCGGTCTTGCTCGGGGCCACGAGCGAGAACGACCGGCGCCACGCCGCCGCGTGGATCGGAGCCGCGGTCCGTCAGGGCCCCGACGCGGCGAAGGGCGTGACCAATGAGCTCCGCGACGCGGTCCGAGACACCCGACGCGCGGGCGGAGAGCGGGCGGACGAGCTCGAGCACATCCGCGGGGTCCTGGGCTCGCTCAGCCCGGAGATCCGCGCCGGGCTCATGCACGACGACGACGGTCCCGACCTCGAGGCGGTCTCCGATCTGGCGGGCGTGATCCCCGTGATGGAGACCTGCGAGGCGCTGGCGCAGGCCGAGCTGGCGCCCGAGCGACTCTGCCACTCGACCCTGATGATGTTCCAGCGGCTCGCGACGCTCTCGGCCGGGCGTGAGGCCGAGCTCGGGCGGGTCGAGTCGCTCGCCGCGCTTGTTGTCGACGACAGCGATGAATCGCGGGAGGCTCGGGCGCTCCGGTCGCTGCGGGATCTGTGCCACGAGGCGCGTCGGGAAGAGTTCACTCCGAAGGAGTACCTCGACCGACTGCACGAGATCAGCGCCGGGCGGATCGGCGCTCCCGAGTCAGCGTCCGATCTCGATTGGGAATCCGACGCCGAGGAACGCACCCACGCGGCGGAGATCATCCTCGTGCTGCTCCGCGACGAGATCGGCGCAGAGCACCTGCGGGTCGGGCAGCTGCGGGCGATTGCGGGCGCCATGACGCACGCGGCCAGCCGGGGGCGGCCCGATGTTCTGCACGACGCGTTCAGCGTCTGCGAGACGCTCGGGCGTCACACGAACGAATCGGTCCGGCACGAGGCGGCGGCGCTCCGCGCGGCGGCCCAGGACGTCTCGGCGATGGCCCTCGCGATGTCGGGCGTGGCCTCAAGGGAGCTGTTCGACGCAAACGCGGACCGGCTCGCCGAGCGTGGAGCCCGAACTCTGATCCGGGTGCTGCTGGGCGCGTACGCGATCGGCTCCGGAGGCGAAGCGGCGCCGTGGATCACGCAGCGCCTGGCCCAGACCGGCCCGGCGCTGGGCGCGGAGATCGGCTTGATGCTGTCGGCCGATCCGGGGATGACCGAGGTGCTGCTGTCCCTGATCAACGGGCTCGACGCGGAGGCCGCCTTCGAGGCGATCCACCCGGCGCTGATGAACCGCACGGACGTCGAGGCGCGTCGCCGCGCGTTCGCCGCCGCGTACACGCTCCGCCACCCCTGGCCCCGCGACCTGTGCCACCGGGCGCTGGTCGAGGACGACGATCGAGTCCGGGCGCTGGGTGTCGCGTACATCCTCCGACGGGCTCCTGCCGGTCATGTCTCGCTGCTGGCCCAGCGCCTGCTGCACACCCTGGGCGGGCCGGCGCCCACGCGCCAGGATCTCGCGATGATCATCGATTCGCTGGCCAACTCGGAGACCGAGGGGGGCGACCGGGCCCTGACCGATGCGCTCTTGGGCGCGGCATGGCGGGTCCGCGGGTCGTCGCCAAGCCTCGGGCGGTCGCTGGCACGGGGCGTGCGGGCGGGCCCCGGGGGCGCCCGGTCAACGCTCGCGATCGTCCTCTGGAGCATCAGCCCCAACCGACTGATCGGCGCGGTCCGCGGCTCGAAGGGGGATGCCGATGCCGGCTGATACCATCGATAGTGCGCTCGTGGCGATCAACGCCGCGTGGGCGTGCAAGCGCCTCTACGGCGACGGGCGCCCGGCGATCGAGATGCACGCCCGCCGCGCCGCCGAAGCGCTCGCCGCTCAGGGCTTGCCGTGCCGCGTCGTCTTCCTCGAGAACAAGGTTGTGTGCGACGGCGTCAGCCTCCCATCGGGCAAGGCGCTGTGCGAGGGCGCGTTCGCTCGCCTCGGGCGGGGCCTGCCCGACTGTCTCGAGCTGCGTCAAGGGATCTCGCCGGACTCCATCCTCCGGCTCATCGCGGCGCTCGAATCCGGGCGATGGGGCGATGATATCGAGGGCCTCAGGCTGTGCTGGGTGGACCGGGCGCCCGACGCTCTCGCCCCGGGCGAGGAGCTGATCACCATCGGCGACCCCGCGTTTCTTTCGCACGAGCTGCGCACGCTGTGGGACCAAACCGCCGTCAAGGGAGAGGCGCCCGTCAAGAGCGTGGAGGCGCTGGCCGGCGACGTCGTCACGGCGGTCTCGGCGGGCTCGGCGACCGTCCTGCCCATGGCAAACCTCAAGAACCACGACGAGTACACCTACGTGCACGCGATCAACGTCGGCGTGATGAGCTCGGCGCTCGCCCGGGCCGTGGGGCTATCGCAGGACCGGGTGTTCGACATCACCTGCGCCGCGCTCCTGCACGACGTGGGCAAGAGCACGATCTCGCTGGAGATCATCAACAAGACCGGCAAGCTCAACGATATCGAACGCGCGCGGATGAACGACCACCCCGCGGAGGGCGCCGCGCTCCTCGCAGCCTCGCCCGGGCTTGCGCCAGTGGCCGTCAGCGTCGCGTACGAGCACCACATGACGCTCGACGGCGGGGGCTATCCCAAAGCGCCCAAGGGCTGGAAGGTCGCCCTCGCCAGCCAGGTCGTGCACATCGCCGATGTCTTCGACGCCCTGCGGACGCACCGCTCCTACCGCAAGGCAATGCCCTTGGACAAGGCGATCGAGATCCTCGACGCCGAATCGGGCGTGGCGTACGACGCGGACCTGTACCGCGTATTCGTGGACCACGTGCTCAACGCAACGCCCAGGGCGATCGACGCGGAGTCGCCCGAACCACGGGCCGCCTGAACGCTGGGCGCCGCACGCAAAAACGAAACAGGGACCCGCGTCCGGTTGACGCGGGTCCCTCGTGTTGATTCGAGTCGAACTCTACCGGCTTACGGGCAGCCGGCGCCGAACGCGGTCAGGAACGCGAGCACGTCAGAGAAATCGACCGTCCGGAACGGGGCGGCGATGTCACAGATCAGGTCGCCCTCGCCGAACGCGGTCAGGAAGCCGATCACGTCCGTGAAGTTGAGCGTACGGTTGCCGTCGTAGTCCGCCGGGCAGCTGATCTGACCGGAGAAGTAGCGCCGCGCCTCACCCCACGCGTCCTGCGCGACCTCCACACCCATGTGACGACCCGGCAGGTCGTCCGCCGGCGGGTGGATGCCGCCCCAGATGCGCGAGAGCGACGTCTGGTCCGAGGCGTCGCGGTACGTGGCCCACTGCAGCGTGATGTCCTGGCTCGGGCCCTCCTCGAAGACGAGGAACTCGTTCTGCGGGCAGAAGAACTCACCCACGCCGCCCGGGAAGAACTCGCTGCCCGTCATCCAGGTCATGATCTCCGAGGCGCCGCGCGAGAAGGTGGAGTGTCCGGAGACGTAGCCCGCGAACGGGGGCGTCACGAAGCTCGGACGCTGGTAGGGCCACCACTCCTCGATGAGGATCCAGTCCACGCCCGCATCGTCGGTGTCCGGGTTGGCGATGTAGTCGGGTCCGCGCCAGGCCTTGACGACAATCTTGCCCTCGTTGCCCGCCAGGTGCTCGTGGCGTTCGCCCGGCGCCGTGGTCGCCGCGGTGCACACCTCGATCAGCCCCGGGTACAGCGCGATGCCGTCGGGGTCGAAACTGGCCTGCCCCATGTCGGAGCTCTGCCCGTTGTCGCCCATGAAGCGGATGGCGCTGATCGGGCGGAGGTAGTCGTACCAGCCCTTGCACCCCCACGCGGTGACGGCGCAGTCGTGCATCATGCCGCCCATCGTCAGGTACGCCTTCACGTCCCACTCCAGATCGGGGAGGATCGGGCCCTCGCCGCCGATACGCTTCTCGAACAGCGGGTGGTCGTTGACGTAGTTCAGAACCGTGAACCAGTGACCGGGCGGGGTCTCCGAGTCGGGGCCGTCGGCCCAGAACTCGGCGAGGATGCGGGCGTAATCGCCGCGCGGGACGATCTGAGCGGGATAGGGCGCCATCGTGGCCGGGTTCATGTCCCAGCCCATGCCCGAATCACCGCCGTTGACGAAGTCGTAGTACGTCGCCCAGTCGTTGACGCCGGGCAGCGGGCTGTTGCCGAAGCTGTTGGGCGAGACGTCGATCATGACACCGTCGGTCGGGTCCAGATGGCTCGACCAAGACACGACCATCTCATACCCGTACCGGTAGTAATCGTCTCCGACCCCGTTGAAGAACGGGGGGTCGCCCGGGTCGTGGAAGACCTGGTAGGTGAACCCGTCGCGGAAGTACTCGTTCTTGTCCTCGTCATGAAGCGCGAACGATGCAACCTGCCCCCACTCGGGGCCCAGGAACTCGAGCGAGCCCAGCGGGATCGGGTTGCCGGACTGGTCCACAAAGAACTTGATCGCCAGCGGCTGCCAGCGGTTGGGATCGGTGATGTCCGGGTTGCCCGGGAGGTCGGGGAACAACGGCGCGTTGACCGCCATGTAGAAGTTGTTCTCGTAATCGTTCGCCTCGTTGGCGCCGTCGGTCAGGCCGAACGAGATGATCGTCGCGGCGATCCGGTTGCCAAGCGCCGCGGGCGTATCGCCGACGGTGTCCGTGACCATCGGGTCGTACCCGAGCGAGGCCATCTGCGCCTCGATCAGGGGCAGCGTTTCCGCGGCGCCGACCGAGGGCGTGAAGCGCTCAACAAGGATCCGGTACATCGCGTAGCTGATCGCCTCGTTGCGAGCGGCGCCAACATCGACCGCCGTCTGACGCTCGCTGTGGAAGACCTGGTCGGCCACGTCGTCGTACGCGGCCCACGCGTCCCACATCGCCGCGGACGTGTGGTACAGGTTCCGCCCGTGCACCGTGGGGCGGGCCTTGTCGTTGCGGATCGCATCGAGCAGGACGTCGTTCCACTGGCGCGCGACCGAGTGAACGCCGCGCGGCGTCGCGGGCGTCACGCTGCCGTCGGCGTGGTGGATGCGGTAGATGTACCCGGCCTCCTGGGCGTTGGCGGACGTGGCCGCCATCCCGGAGAGCCCCAACGCGATCACACCAGCCGCCGCGATCGCCCCTCTGCGTGATGTCTTAGTCATTGTTCGAATCCCTGTGTGTGTGTCACTCTCTACCTTCAGCGGGGAGGCTCATGATCGCTCCCCGTCCGGGAACTGCGCAGCGAACGCCGCCGTGTCTCCGGAGACCGGAGCCTACCGCGCTCTTCCCCCGAAACCAAGGGTTTTGCCTGTTTGTGACGTTTGTGACGCCCGCGTCCTCGGATTCAATCCAAGGACGTGGGCGTCCCGCATCGGACGCCGCGATAACTACGCCCTCCGGAGCGTCCTTCGGGCCTCAGGGGCAGCCCGCCCCGAACGCGCCGAGGAAGGCGACAACGTCTGAGAAGTCGAAGACGCCGGTCGGGGCCGCCAGGTCCGCCGCGGGCTCGCCCGAGGCAAACGCCCCCAGGAAGGCCACGACATCGGAGAAGTCCAGCGTCCCTAAGGGCTCGGCCAGGTCCGCGACGCAGTCGGGGGTGTCCTCGCAGGTCAGCACCGTGACGCTGACCGCGTCCACGCCCGCCTCGACGACCGAGCCCGAGCCGGTGTCGCTGGCCGTGAACCGGACCCGCACCTGGCTCGACGGCGAGGCGAAGATATCGTTGAGCGTGAAGCTCTTGGCGAACCACCCGCCGCCCGACTCGGGGCCCGTCGGCCCGACCGTCTCGAGGTTCTGCCAGCTCGAGCCGTTGTTGTTGGAGATTTCGACGACCATCGTGTCCTCGTTGGGCGCCCCGCCGGCGCTGTTGGAGAACCACCGGGCGTAGCTCAGGACCGCCTGCCCGCCCGTGGCGTTCATCGCGGGGCTGGTGAGGGTGGTCGAGCCGCCGTCCACGTCGGAGTTGTCGTCCTGGTTGTCCGTCAGGTAGCACTGGCCCGAGCCGTCGAAGTCGGACGCGGGATCGCCCCGGTCGCCCCCGCCCACGGGCACGCCCCGGTCCCACTGCCCGTCGCTGGCGTTGCCCGAGACGCCCCAGCCCATGTTGGTCTGGAAGTTGTCGTCAAAGTTTGTCGCGCTGTCGCTGGCGATCGGCGCCGAGAGCGTCGAGCCCGGGAAGTCCGCGGGGATCGTGTACGTCGCCCCGCTGGTGGATTTCACGCTGACCCAGTAGCTGGCGTCGCTCCCGCAGTCCAAAGGCGGGGTCGCGAAGCTCCAGGTCCCGTCGCCGTTGTCGCTGCCCGTGACCTGGATCGCCGGCCCGCCCGCGATGACGTTGAGCTTCACCTCCGCCGGGTCCACGCTCAGGCCCAGCTCCTGGATCTTGACCGAGACCTCGGCGCCGCCCGCGGGGGGGAACACGCCCGGCAGCTCGCCGTCCACGCTCACGAGCAGGCGGTCGCCCAGCGCGTCAACGTCGAGGATGAACAGGCCACGCTCGATGTCAGAGACGATGACGTTGCCCGAGGGGAAGTACGGGTAGTTGCTCCAGGCGCCGTTGAACCCGAGCCCGTTGGAGCCCGGGTGCGTGTCGAAGTACCCGACCTCGACGGGGCTCGTCGGGTCGGTCGCGTTGAAGATCCGCAGGCCCGTGCGGTAGTTGGACTCGAAGATCAGCTCGTCGCGCGTGTACAGGTTGTGGTCGATCGAGCCCAGCCCGGTGGTAAACGTGCCGGCCTGGAAGGGGTTGTTGATGTCCGACACGTCGAGGATCCGGGTCGTCGTGGTCGAGACCCGCCCGTCGTTCTCGTCGAGCTCGTCGTTGAGGTAGAAGTACCGCTTGTCGGGCGAGAGCCAGCCCTGGTGCGAGTAGCTGGGGGTCGAGTAGAACAGGGTCGAGACGGTGAAGAAGTTGTTTGGGTTGGTCACGTCCACGAGGCGCAGGCCCGTGCTCGTGAAGCCGCCGTCGAGCCCCGAGTTGCAGAACGCGATCTCACGCCCCGCGAACGGGCCCTCGGTGTAGCTGACCACCTGCGCGTCGTGGATGTAGAAGCTGGTCCACGCCTCGGCGATCTGCGGCGACTCCGGGTTGTTCAGGTTCAGCTCCACCAGCCCGCCGTTGCCCACGTTCCCGCCGACGATGAACAAACGCCCGGAGTCCGGGTTGGCGACGATGTTGTGGGCCGTGGAGAACCCGCCGGCGTTGGAGTTGCCCACGAACGTGACGTTGCCGTTGTCCACGTCGGACAGGTCCATGATCTGTACGCCAACGCCGGTCTGGTCCGAGACGCCGTAGGCGTACTCGCCGATGACCTTGACGTCGTGCCAGAGGCTCGCCGGGCCCGCGACGGTCGCGAGGATGACAGGGCTGGTCGGGACGGTGATGTCCACGAAGCCGAAGCCCGCCTCAAGCCCGAGGATCGCGTACTCGCGCCCGCTGGGCGAGACATACCCCCAGCAGTCGTTTGAGTCCGCGTGGAAGCCCGCGAAGTTGTTGATCGGGATGTTGGCCAGCAGCGTCACGCCCTGGGCGTCGAACAGCCCCCGCGCCCCGCCTCCATCCACGCTCTCGCTGGGCCGGTCGGCGGTCCAGATCGGCCCGAACACCGCCGGCTGCTTGTCCGCGAGCTTGCGCCAATCCTCATCGTGGGCCAGGGCGCTCGCGCTCAGCCCGGCGATCACGCCGCAGACGCTGAGGAGACGGATGGAATCGGACGTCCGAGAACCCTGGTACATACCAAACACCTTTCGTGGGGGGCGGCGCAGATCGCGCAATGGCAGCGAAACCCTGCCCGCGACCGCAGGCTACAACGCATACGCCCCTGCGGGCGAGGGGTTTCAGGGACAATCCCGCATCCATCGAACTCGGGTCGGGAACGGGCCGAACAATCCCCGGCATGCGTCCCTCGCTCCTCATCCTCTCCGTGCTTGCCGCCCTGGCGACCCCGCCCGCCGCTCCGGATCACTCCGCTCCGGCGGACACGTCCGTCGCCGCCACCCGGCTGCTCCTGCCCGACATGGACGCCCACCCCCGCCTCGAGGTGAGCTGGACCACCGCCGATGGAGAAGCGATCCGTCTCGATGGCGACCGGGCGTACACGGGCGACGCCGGACGCCTGCCCCTGGGCGAGAACATCGAGGCCTTCGCCGCCATCGGCGGCACGCGCCTGAGCAAGAGCGCCGGGCACCCCGACGGGCTCATCGTCCGCGCAGGCTTCTACAAGGCCGACCTTTCCGCGCCCTTCTTCCGTGACATCGCCCGGGGCGGGACCATCCGCGTCCGCTTCTCGGGCATCCGCGTCAACCAGCCCGCGGCCCCGCGCCTCGGGTCAGTCGTCCAGCACCTCAAGTTCTCGCTCATCGACCTCGAAGAGTGCGCCATCCCCGACGACGCCCGCGAGCAGTTCAACCTCTTCAGCAAGACCGAGCTGCTCAACAACCGCATCACCCCCGGTGTGGACGCTCGCCCGGGCGTGCTGGGCGCCCCGGACGTCACCGCCCGGGCGACCACCGAGCCCGATGGATCGATCACCCTCGACGTGGAGTTCCCCTACGCGATCCTCCGCCACGTGCTCGACCCGTGGCACTCGGACATCCCGGGCACGTTTGTCGAGCCCATCCACTTCCACTTCGAGATCGAGCTGCTGCCCGTCGCGACGCTGCGCGCCATCGAATCGGGCGAGCAGGTCTGGCCCCCGCCGCTGCGGGACATGGACGAGTCGGACCAGCAGCCGATCCCAGACGACTAGGTTCTGTTTGACGGATCAAAGCGGCAGGCCGTGCCACTGACCTGTCTTCAGGTCAGCGCGTCCCGCGGACCCGGTACGCCTCCCCCGCACGGACCGGAGGACCGGTCCGTGGCACGAATCAGATCCGTCAAACAGAACCCGGCCTCAGTCCGCGATCCGCAGGATCTGGACCCGCCCCGTCGCCTCGCCGGGCGCGATCATCCCGCCCACGACCATCCAGCGCCCGTCCCCGATCGGCGCCAGCCCGCGGTGGTCCATGCTCGCCGTCGCGCCCACGGGCAGCGGCTCGACCCGGACCTGGCCCGATTCGTTGTCAACCACCAGAAGCTGGTCGAGCGGTTCGCACGCCTCCCCGTTGTACCCCGTCCCGCTGATGTTGTACGGCGTCTCGCTCCCGCCCAGCACCAGCACCGCGCCGTCGTGGTCCGTCGTCACCGAGCACGCCGCGCGGTACGTCGGGCGCCCCGAGTGCGCCGCCAGGCGCGTCCACGCGATCTTGGTCGGGTCCAGCCGGTCGATCGCGCCCAGGTACCCACCGCGGGTCATCTCGAACCCATCCTCGCCCCGCGCAACGCCGTCCATGACGACGATCGTGTCGCCCGAGACCCCCCCGCTGTGCCCGAACAGCGGTCGCCCGGGCAGGGGCGACGCGCCGAGCCATCGGTCGGCGTGTGTGTCGTAGAGCTGCACGTCGCTGACGTTGTCGTTGATCGGCCCGTGCCAGCCGCTGACAAGCACGATGTACCGATCGTCGTACACCGACGCGAGCGTGTCATCGACCTCCACCGGCACAGGCGCCAGCTCGGCGTACGCGTCCCTGTCCGGGTCGTACCGGAAGAGCCTCTTCTCCGTGACCTCGTGCCCGTCGTCGAGCACGCTGTACCCGCCGATGAGGTAGACCCGCCCCCCGACCGTCACGGCGCTGGCGCCGATCCGCGCCCGTCCGCGGTCCAGCGGCGCGTCGCCGATCCGCGTCCACGCCCGCCGCCCGGAGTCCAGGCGGTACGCCGCGGGCGTGATCGTGCCCGGGTCGGTCGGGTCCGCGATGCCCATGAAGCTGTACACGCTCCAGGCGCCGTCGGGGTGAATCACCGACGCCACCGCGTTGTTCGAGACCGGTGTTGGGAGATCTGGCGCGTGCATCGCGCAGCCCGCCGGGATCGAGCACACGAGCAGGAGGATCGCGAGTCCGATGGATCGAAGCATCGGGACAGCCTATCCGAGACGCGGCGCAGTTCCATGCCAGTCTCTATGCTGCGTCCGCGTGGACAAGCTCATCGGCCAGCTCATCTTCTTCTTTACCGTTATCGACCCCATCGGCACGGTGCCCGTGTTTATCGCCGCGACCGCCGGCGTCCCCGAGTCCACGCGTCGCCTCGTCGCCATCCGCGCCACGCTGATCTCCGCGGGCGTTCTGCTCGCCTGCATCGTCGTCGGCCAGCTCATCTTCGAGCAGCTGGACATCGACTTCGCCGCCTTCCGCGTCGCGGGCGGGGTCATCCTTTTCCTGTTCGCCCTGGACATGATCTTCGGCGAGAGCAAGCCCGAGCACGAGGTCGCCGAGGCCGAGAAGCACCTCAACGACCGCCTCGACGCGGCGGTCTACCCGCTGGCCATCCCCTCCATCGCGGGCCCCGGCGCCATCATGGCCGTCATCCTCCAGACCGACAACGACAAGTTCTCGCTCGTCCAGCAGTCGCTCACCGCGATGGTCGTCGCCATTGTGCTCGCGTTCGCCCTCATCGCCATGCTGCTCGCCTCTCGGATCCAGCGGGTCATCGGGGACGTCGGCGCCAGCATCGTCAGCCGTGTCATGGGCCTGCTCTTCGCCGCGCTCGCCGCCGAGAGTGTGCTCTCGGGCATCCGGGAGTACTACGCGATCGGAGTCTGACCCGCGCTCAGGCGCCGCCCCGGACCTCGGGCATCGTCTCGGCATGCTCAGGGCTGAACCCGTCCCAGGGCGGGTTGATCGAGATCGCCGACTCGAGCTGCGACAGGTAGTCATCCCGTGGAATCTCAACACACCCCAGTCGCGCCAGGTGGTCGTTCTGAAACTGTGTGTCCAGCAGTGTGAACCCCCGGGCGCGCAGGTGGGCGACGAGGTGAACCAGGCAGACCTTGCTCGCGTCGGTCCCGCCCAGTTCGGGGCGTGAGAACATGCTCTCTCCCGCGAACAGCCCGCCCAGGTGAACGCCGTAGAGACCACCGACGAGCGCGCGCGACCCGTCGCAGCGGCGCGTCCACGCCTCGACCGAGTGCGCGTGCCCGCGCGCATGGAGAGCGCCGTAGACCGCGACGATCGGCTCATCGATCCACGTCTCGCCCCCGTCGCGCCCCGGGCGCGGCGCCGCGCACGCGCGGATCACCCGCCCGAACGCCTCGTCGCTCGTGACCTCGAACACCCCCGAACGCACCCGCTGGCGAAGCGAGCGCGAGACCCGCAGCCCGCCGGGCCCCAGCGGGATCACGCCCCGGGGGTCCGGGTCGAACCAGTGGATGTCGCCCCCGGGCTCGCCCATCGGGAACAGCCCCTGGGCGTAGGCCCCCAGCAGGCCATCGCAGGCATGTTCCAGGGGATCGGGGGCAGGGGGTGTCGGTTCGGGGGGCATTGTGCTAAAATAGGCGATCGCAGGCGTTTGGGGGGATGCCGGGGCGGGCTGAAATCCGCGGCCCGGGTTTCCCAACGATGGTGTGCCGCGCCGCGGCGATTTGGGAGGACACCTGATGGACAGCCTGATTCACGATCTCATCGCCGATGAAGACCGCCTGATCCTCGTGGTGGGGGGCGCCATCGCGATCATCTGGATCGTTGTTGGCACCGTCGGCAAGGTGTTCACCAACACCAGCCGCGAGCGCACCAAGCGTGAGATCGCGGCGTACATCGCCGAGGGCTCGATCTCGCCCGAGCAGGGCGAGCGACTTGTCAAGGCCGACCGCCCCAAGGGCTGCTGCTAAGAGGAACGCTATGAACAACTTCGATATGTCACTGCTCATCCCGATCATCGCCGTGGGCGGGGGGCTCCTTCTCGGCGCCATCGCGATCTTCATGGGCCTTCTGCGGAAGATCTCGAAAGAGAAACAGATGGAAGAGTCACGCCGAGAGATCGCGGCCTACGTCGCGGAGGGCTCGATGACGCCCGAAGACGCCGAACGCCTCATCAAGGCGTAACCCCGGGCGCGCCCGGGCCCGAAAGACTCATCAACCAGACCCGCAGCGTCTCGGCGACGCTCCACGCCTGCGCCGGGCATCCGTCCGGCTCGCGCGGCGCCCCGGGCGAATCGTCTCCATCGAAAATCTCGGGCAGCTGACCAGGCGACCAGCCCGCGTCCAGCCACGCGATCAGCGGGCGCAGCGCGTCGCTCGCTTCTGTTCTTGACGCGTCGCTGAACCCGTCCACGCGCATCACCGCCTCGGCGTACGGGCCCAGCAGCCAGGGCCAGACCGTCCCGTTGTGGTACGCCGCGTCGCGCAGCATCAGGTCGCCCTCGTAACGCCCCCGGTATTCGGGGTCGCCCGGGTCGAGCGTGCGCAGCCCGACGGGCGTAAGCAGACGCTCGCGCACCACACGCACGACGTCGCGCCGCTGCTCGATGCTTAGCGGCGAGTGCGGCAGGCTGGCCGCAAATATCTGGTTCGAGCGGACGCTGTCGTCCGGCGTCCACCCGCCCCGGGCGTCCGGCGAGAGATGGTCCACCAGCCCCGACCTGATGCGCACAAAGGTCGCGTTGAACGACTCGCCAACGCGCCGCGCGAGCGCCAGCAGGCGATCGCTGGCGCCAGCGTCCGACGCACGAAGCGCCTCGCCCAGCGACACCAGCGCGTTGAACCACAGCGCGTTAATCTCCACGGCTTTCCCGTGCCTGGGCGTGAACGTGATCCCGCCCCGCTGCGCGTCCATCCAGGTGAGATGCGTCGTCTCGTTGCCCGCCGCGATGAGACTGTCCGCCGGGTCCATGCCGATCCCGTAGTCTGTGCCCCGCTCGTACGACCCGATGACGTCCAGGCACGCGGAGGCCAGCGCGTCGAAGCCGGCGTGGTCGCCGGACGTCCGCAGGTACTCGCAGCACGCGTGCACGAACCAGAGCGACGCGTCGACGGTGTTGTAATGGTTGTCGCCCGCGTAGTCGTCGAAGCGGTTGGGGATGAGCCCGTTGCGCCGAGCGCCCGCGAACGTGCGCAGCACGCCCAGCGCCTCCTCAAACCGGTCGGGCGCCAGCAGCAGGCCCGGCAGCGAGATCATCGCGTCCCGCCCCCAGTCGCTGAACCACGGGTAGCCCGCGATCACGCTCACGCCGTCCCTGTCGTGTCCGCGTTGCACCACAAACTGATCGCCCGCGACGACCAGGCGCGCCAGAGAGGTCTTGTCGGTCGCGCGGAGGTTTCCCTGGGCCTTGGCGCTGGCCGCCCGCACCAGCGGCGCCAGGCGTTCCACCTGCGATGCTCGGTCGTCCTCGATCGAGGGAAGCTCCGCCGCGTCGCTGGAAGCCCACAGCGTGATCGTCTTTCTGTCGCGCCCGTCCCCGGCCGCGTGGGCGATGCCCGGGCAGTACAGGTCCTCCCGGTCCTCGAGCCCGCGCTTGCGCTCCCACGCGTACAGCACATCCCGCCAGCGCTCGGGCCCGTGCGCATACCGGGCGCCCTCACTCCAGAGCTGAACGCCCCGCGAGCCCGCGTGCGCCACGACGCGCCCGTCACTGATCCGTGACCGGAATCGCCCCCCGAACGCGCTCGGGTCGATCACCTGGTGAAACCCACGCAGCGCCAGCAGCGGGCGCAGCTCGACGCGCCACGCCACCCCCTCGCCCCCGATCGTGTACTCGATCGCGCACGCGTTGCGTCGGCTGAACATGTGCAGCGACTTGGTGACCTCCGCGCTCCGCCCGCCCGCCAGCATCACGCGGTACGTCCATCGACACCCGGCGCCCACCTCGAACCCCACCAGCTCGGGCAGGTCCTCGGAGCGGTCGCCGCCGCTGGAAAAGTGCAGGGGCGTCAGGCAGAACCGGCGCTGCTCGGGCGTGCCCTCGCCCAGGATCAGGGTCTCGTGGACCTGCGTCAGCCCCACGGCCCGCTCCACGGGCGGGCGCTCGCTGCTGACCAGCAGCCCGTGGTACCGCCTCGTTGGCGCCCCCAGCACGCTGCCCATCGCGTACCCGCCCTGCCCGTTGGTCAGCGTCCACTCCTTCCAGAGCGGCGGGGGGTCGGAGCGCAGCTTGGCGCCCGTGAGCGAGAGCGGCGCGAGGGTCTCGCTGGATCGGGCGATGGCGTTCATGGGCCAAGGCTAACACGCTCGTGCCGTGGGTTCTTGCCCGTTCCCATTCCGGCGAGTTGACTCCTCATCGGACCCCTGCGACACTCTTCCATGGCGACCCTCCCGACCTCATCTGACAGCCAGTCCAGCCCGGCCCCAAGCCCCGCCCCGAGCGCCGCCCAAAGCCGCGCACCAGGGACGCGGGCGGATTCGAGCGCCTCGCCCAAGCCGACCATCCCCGACCCCAAGATCGTCGCCGATGGCATCACCTTTGACGATGTCCTGCTGATCCCCGCGCGCTCGGGCGTGATGCCCAGCGACGCGGACACCTCCACACGCCTGACCAGCACCATCCGCATCAACATCCCGCTGATCTCGGCGCCGATGGACACCGTCACGGAGTCCGCCATCGCCATCGCCCTGGCCCAGGAGGGCGGCATCGGGATCATCCACAAAAACCTTTCCATCGACGCCCAGGCCCGGGAGGTCGCCAAGGTCAAGCGCTCGGCCAACGGCGTCATCACCGACCCGGTCACCCTCGGCCCCGACGACACCGTCGCCCGCGCCCACCAGCTCATGGCCCAGCACAACGTCTCGGGTTTCCCCATCACCGACGACGGCGCCTCCGTCCTCCGCTCCAAGGGCAGGGTCCTGGGCATCCTCACCCGGCGCGACCTCAAGTTCGTCGGCTCCGAGTCCACGCCCATCAAGGACATCATGACCGCCTCGGGCCTGATCACCGCCCCGCCCGACACCTCCCTGCAGCAGGCCGAGGAGATCCTCAGCCGCAACAAGGTCGAGAAGCTGCTCCTGTGCGACGACTCGGGCGCCCTGGCCGGGCTCATCACCATGCGCGACATCGAGCGGGCCAGCCGCTTCCCCCGCGCCTGCACGGACTCGCGCGGGCGCCTGCGCTGCGGCGCCGCGATCGGCCCCGGGCAGTTCGATCGGTTGGAGGCGCTCATCGCCGCCGACGTGGACGTCATCACCGTGGACACCGCCCACGGGCACTCCGAGAACGTGCTCGAGACCGTCCGCAAGATCAAGGCGAACTACCCGATCGACGTCATCGCGGGCAATATCGCGACGGCCCAGGCGGCCCAGGACCTGATCGAGGCGGGCGCCGACGCGGTCAAGGTCGGGATCGGACCGGGCTCGATCTGCACCACACGCGTCGTCACGGGCGTGGGCATGCCGCAGATCACCGCGATCATGAACGCCGTCGAGGGCGTCAGGCGATCGGGGCGCGACGTGCCCGTCATCGCCGACGGGGGCGTGCGCCTGTCGGGCGACATCGCCAAGGCCATCGCCGCGGGCGCCGACTCCGTGATGATGGGCTCGCTGTTCGCCGGGCTTGATGAGTCCCCGGGCGAGATGGTGATCTCCGGCGGGCGGCGCTTCAAGGCCTACCGGGGCATGGGCTCGGAGGGCGCGATGAACGCGGGCAGCGCCGACCGCTACCGCCAGGCCGACAAGCTCGGGTCCGACGGCAAGGCGGTCGTGAAGTTCGTTCCCGAGGGCGTCGAGGGGCTCGTGCCCTACAGAGGCTCGCTCGCGGAGTTCGCGTACCAGCTCGTCGGCGGGCTCCGGGCCGCGATGGGCTACTGCGGCTGCCCGACCATCGACCGCTTCCGCGCCGAGGCCCGCTTCACCCGCGTCAGCGGCGCCACCATGGTCGAGAACCACCCCCACGACATCCGCATCACCAAGGAATCGCCCAACTACACTTGGGAACACCCGGGCGACTGATCGCCCGCAGCGGAGACACGGATGCTGGGTCTGCGAAAGAAGAGAACGCCCGCGAGCGTGCCGGGCGGCGTCGTCGTCCGCGACGAGCAGGGACGAGACCTGCTCACGCTGCCGCCGGCGGGCGAGGCGATGCTGCCCAGCGCCCTGGCGTTCTCGTTCTACAAGGCGGGCAGCACCCTGCTCCGCAAGATCCTCGAGGAGCTGGCGCCCCACGCGGGCGTGCGGATGTACAACCTCGAGGGCGAGCTGTTCCACCTGGGCATCGAGCACCGCGACCTGCCCGCGAGCGCTTCGGAGGTCTTCCAGGACCGGGGATACTGCTACGGCGTCTTCCGCTTGATGCCGTTTGCGTACGACATCCCAATCATCCGCGACGCCCCCAAGATCCTGCTTGTACGCGACCCGCGCGATATCCTCGTCTCGCACTTTTTCTCGATGAAAAAGTCGCACCCGACGCCCGGCAGCGGGCTGAGCCAGAAGAAGAACGAGCGGTTCACCAAGGAGCGAGAGATCGTCCAGGAGACCAGCGTTGACGAGCACGTGCTGCGGAAGGCGGAGATGTTCCGCCGCCACTTCGCCGCGTACAGCGACCACCTGCTCGACCAGCCCAACCTGCGGATCGACCGCTACGAGGACATCGTGTTCGACAAGACCCGCTGGGTGGACGGGCTGTGCGAGCGCCTGGGCTGGGACGTGAGCGATCGGCTCCGTGCCGAGGTTGTATCCAGGCACGACGTGGTGCCCCCGAAGGAACGCGACAGCCAGCACATCCGGCGCGTCCGCCCGGGCGACCACATCGACAAGCTCCGCCCCGAGACGATCGAGCAGCTCAACGAGATCTTCGCCCCCGACCTCGAACGCTTCGGGTACGACCGATGAGCCTGCTCAAGCGCAAGAGCGACAGGGCCGTGGAGCTCCGATCGGGCAAGACGCTGATCGCCAGCCTCACCCCGTCCAAGAGCGAGCAGCCCAGCGTGCTCTCGCTGGCGCTGCCCAAGGGCGGGAGCGTGCTGCTCGAAAAAATCATGACCGGGCTCTGCCCGCACGCGGGGCTGGGGTACTTCAGCCTGGAGCACAAGCTCTTCGAGCGGGGCCTGCCCGTCAACGACACGCCCCCCGAGGCGTCCAGGCTGTTCTTCCCCACCGGCTACTGCTACGGCGGGTTCCGCCGCCTGCCCACGAGCTTCGAGATCCCGATCCTGGAATCGGCGCGGAAGGTCCTGCTCGTCCGCGACCCGCGCGACATGCTCGTCTCGCTCTACTTCTCGATCACCAAGTCGCACCGCCCCCCGGGAACCGACGCCGGCAAGGACGCGCTCGAACGCTTCGAGCGCGACCGCGCCAAGGTCAGCCAGACGCCCATCGGCGTCTTCATGAAGCACCGGGCCGAGCGGTTCGCCACCCTCTACTACTCGTACGACCGCATCCTGGACGACCCGCGCCTCCGCGTCTACCGCTACGAGGACGTGCTCTACGAGAAGCGCCGGTGGGTTGCGGACATCTGCGAGTGGCTGGGCTGGGACATCCCCGAGAAAGTCCGCGAGAAGGTCGCCGACAAGAACGACCTGATCCCCGGCAAAGAGAACGAGGGCCAGCACGTCCGCAAGGCCCACCCGGGCGACCACCGGGAGAAGCTCGACGACAAGACCATCGACTTCCTCAACGAGCTGCTCGCCCCGATTCTGGACCGCCACGGGTACGAGCGGTAGGGCGTTACCCGAGGATCCTGGACAGATTTCGCCCCTGATTCCGAATACAGTTGGGGACCACAGGAGGCCGTCATGTTCCATTCAGGCAACCCCACACTCAGCGACTCGACCTTCGAGAACCCGGCCCGCTACGGCGACCTGGCCGAGCGGGAGCGGAAGGCGACGACCATGACCGTCATGGGCACGGTCAACGCCACGGCGATCCTGCTCGGGATCTGCGCCGGCGTCGCCGTCCTGAGCTGGCATTTCATCGGCAAGAACCCCGGGCTCGTCACCCCGATGTGGCTCGGGGGCATGCTCGGCGGGCTCGTCTTCGCCCTGATTATCTCGTTCAAGCCCCGGACCGCGCCCTTCCTCGCGCCCATCTACGCGGCCCTTGAGGGCGCGTTCCTCGCCGGGTTCAGCTACTTCGTCGCGGTCCAGTGGATCCCCCCGCTCGCCGACGGCTCGCCCGATACCGGCATCGTCTTCCAGGCCGTGGGCATCACCTTCGCCATCTTCGCGGGCATGCTCACCGGCTACTGGACCGGGCTCATCCGCGTCGGGCCGGTCGTCGCCAAGATCATGGTCACGGCTCTCATGGGACTCGTGCTCTACGCCGTCGCGCTCATGCTGCTCAACGGCGTCGTGGGCATGAACCTGCCCAACCTCTACACCAGCGCCTCGCCCATGGGCATCGGCTTCACCGCCATCAGCCTCGGGCTCGCCTCGTTGTTCTTGATCCTCGACTTCCAGTTCATCGAGGCGGGCGCCAAGAGCGGCGCCCCCAAGCACATGGAGTGGTACGGCGCCTTCGGCCTGCTCGTCACCCTCGTCTGGATCTACGTCGAGGTCCTGCGCCTGCTCGCCAAGCTCCGCTCAAGCGACTGACGCGCCGCATCAGACGTTGAACAGGAAGTGGCACACGTCCGCGTCACGCATGACGTACTCCTTGCCCTCGACCCGCATCCGCCCGGCCTCCTTGATCGCCTTCTCGCTCTTGAACTCCACCAGGTCGTCCACACCGTAGACCTCCACACGGATAAACCCGCGTTCAAAGTCGGTGTGAATGACCCCCGCCGCCTGCGGCCCCCTGGTCCCCTTCGGGATCGTCCAGGCCCGGATCTCCTTCGGGCCCGCGGTGTAGTAGCTCTGCAGCCCCAGCAGCTCGTACGCGGACCGCGCCAGCTTGTTGAGCGCCGGCTCGTCCATGCCCATGTCCGCGAGCATCTCCCGCTTGTCGTCCTCATCCAGCTCGCTCAGCTCGGACTCGATCTTGGCGCACACCGGGATCATCCGCGAGCCCTCACGCTCCGCGTGCTCGCGGACCTTGCTCGCCAGCGGGCCCTGCCCGTTCGGGTCGGTCTCGTCCACGTTCGCGGCGTACAGCACCGGCTTGGTCGTGATCAGCCCCAGGCTCCTCATGCCCATCGCCTCATCCTTGTTGGCCGGCGTGTACGTGCGGGCGACCCTGCCGTCCTCCAGAATGGGCGTCAGCGCCGTGATCGCCGCGACCCGGGCCGCGGCCTCCGGGTCCTTGCCCCGCATCGCACGCTGGGCCTTGGGCAGCGCGCTCTCGAGCGTCTGCAGGTCCGACAGGATCAGCTCCGCCTCGATGGTCCTGATATCGCGGATCGGGTCGATCGACCCCTCCACGTGGGTGATGTCCTCGCCCCCGGGCGCGTTCTCGAAGCAGCGGACGACCTGCACGATCGCGTCTACCTCGCGGACGTGGGAGAGGAACTTGTTGCCCAGGCCCTCGCCCTGGCTGGCGCCGCGGACAAGGCCCGCGATGTCCACGAGCCTGAGGCTGGCGGGGATGACCTTCTCGGTAGTGATGAACTCGTTGATCGTCGCCAGGCGGGGGTCGGGCACGGGCACGACACCGACGTTGGGTTCGATGGTGGCGAAGGGATAGTTGGCGCTCAGGGCGCCGGCGCTGGTCAGCGCATTGAAGAGGGTGGATTTGCCGACGTTGGGCAGCCCGACGATGCCTGCTTCCATGGGTGAAGGTCCGCTTGGTGTGCTCGGTTGGAGGCCCCGCTGGGCGCCGAGCCGATGGTAGGTGTGGGGCGCCGGACGATCCGGCGCAGACTGGGCGGCATGGGGCATGGGGCAGGAGGCCCGACGCGTGACGACGCTCACGATCATCTCGATTGGCGTCGCCGGGGTGGCCCTGGCCCTGCTCGCGCTGGGCCTGCGCGGCAAACGCCTCGACCGACTCCCGCGCTGCCGGGCCTGCGGGTACGACGTCTCTGGCATCGACGGCGCCTGCCCCGAGTGCGGGCGTTGGCTCGGCGGGCGGTTCGCCATCAAGCACGGCGCCCGCAGGCGCAGACCGATCCCCGTCGCCCTGGGCCTGCTCCTGCTCCTCTCGCTCTCGCTGCCCGCCTACTGGTGGTGGACCGGGAGGGACACCCACGCCCACCGCCCGACCTGGCGCCTGCTCGTCGAGGCCGGATCCGAATCCCGGCCCGAGGCGCCAGCGCTCGACGAGCTCATCGCACGCTGGGACAACGCCCAGCTGAGCCAGGACGCGATCGACGACCTGGCTTCGATGGTCAGCCGGGCGTGGGGTTCGGGACAGCCGCGCTCGGCGCTGCGCCGTCAGGACCTGTTCCAGCGCTGCTTGATCAGTGCCGCGTTCAGCGATGACCAGCTCCGTCTGGCCTTCGACGGCGCCATGCGGGACCTGAGCCACGACGACGTCTGGGGCAACGCCGCCCAGGGCGAACGCCTGATCCGCACGCTGGGCACGCCCGCGATCGAGCAGCTGCCCCGGTTCCTGCACTCGCCCGACCGCCAGCAGGCGCTGCGGGCCGCGAGGCTGCTGAGCTGGTACGACCCGGAGCCCCACGAAGCGCGCCTGACCGAGTTGGCCATCGACTCGCTACGCGACGACGAGCACCACGGCAACCTCGGCTGGGCCCAAGGTTACCTCTGGTCGCACGCGGGAAACGGGGCGATCGAGCCGCTGACTAGGTCCATCCACGACCCGGACACCCAGCTCCGCGTCCACGCGCTCGAGCTGCTCGTGCCCATCTCGCGGCGCACGGGCGTGACGCCCAGCGATGACGTGCTCGACGCCTGGGTCAAGATGCTGCGCACCGGCGCCGAGGGTCGGGTGGGCGCCGCGACGCGCGGGTTGGTGGAGCACGCGGGGGCCGCCGAGTGTCAGCTCCGCGAGGTGTTGGTGACGAGCGACGACCCCCAGCAGCGGTTCATCGCGGCCTACGCCCTGGGCATGGGCGGGCTCGGGGGCGAGCAGGTGCTCGCGACGCTCATCGACCACCTGGGCGACAACGAGGTCGCGGGCGACGCCGCCCGCGCTGCCGCGGCCCTGTTCCATGTGGGCGATCAGGCCCGCCCCGCGCTGCTGGAGGCCCTCGACGACGCGGATCCCCAGCGGGTCAGGCACGCCAAGGACATCCTCTGGGCTATGAGCCTGCCCGAGGGCGCACAGCACGCCTACACACGCGAGGATCCGCGGCACGTCGCGTTCCTCTGGTTCCCGCAGGCCTGCGAGCACTGAACAAGCGTTCCGGCGGGCGTAGAATCGACTCCACGCCCTCGTAGCTCAGTTGGATAGAGCATCGCTTTCCTAAAGCGGAGGTCGCAGGTTCGAGCCCTGCCGGGGGTGCTTTCGTGTGTGGTCTGTGCCCTCGCGAGCCGCGTTTCCTGTTGTCTTGTTGCGGAGTCCCACCATGCCCGGCGCCAACCTCAACGTCGATCTCTGGATCAGCGAGTACGTCACCCCCTACGACGTCACGCTCCACGGCATCACCCGCATCCTCGCCGCCGAGCGCTCCGAGTTCCAGGAGATGCAGGTCGTCGAGTCGGGCGTCTACGGCAAGGCGCTGGTCCTCGACGGCAAGTGGCAGTCCTGCACCGGCGACGAGTTTCTCTACCACGAGCCGCTCGTCCAGGTCCCCTGCGTGGTCCACGGCGCTCCCAAGCGCGTCCTCGTGCTGGGCGGGGGCGAGGGCGCCACCGTCCGCGAAGCTCTCAAGTGGAACTCCGTCGAGCGCGTCACCATGGTGGACATCGACGGCGTCGTCGTCGAGGCCTGCAAGCAGCACCTGCCCGAGATGCACCAGGGCGCCTTCGACGACCCCCGCACCGAGCTGGTCATCGGCGACGCCCTGAAGTACCTCGACGACTCCGCCGCCGACTGGGACGTGATCATCTCCGACCTCTCCGACCCCATCGAGGACGGCCCCAGCTTCCCGCTGTTCACCAAGGAATACTTCGAGCGCGTCCGCTCGGCCCTGGCGCCCGAAGGCGTCTTTGTGGTCCAGTCCGGCCCAGTCAGCCCGCCCTCCCTGGGCACCCACGCCAAGCTCCGCAAGACCGTCGAGGCCGTCTTCGAGCACGCGGCCAGCTACTCCAGCGACGTCCCCAGCTACCCGGGCCCCTGGAGCTTCATCCTGGGCAGCGCCAGGCCCATCGACACCCGCCCCAGCCCCGAGGCCATCGACAAGCTGCTGGCCAAGGGCACGACCGGGTCCATGCGTATGTTTGATGGCGTCACCATGCTCGGGCTCTACCAGCTGCCCAAGCACATCCGCGACCGGATCGACGCCGAGACCGAGGTCTTCACGATGGAGCGCCCGCCCACGTTCTTCGGCGCCGGCGTCGCCGCGGGCAGCGCCTGACACCCGGTACGCTGGACCAATGCCCAGCGCCGCCTCCACACCCCCCGACCGGGGCTCGCTGCTGACCGAGCAGCGGAATCCCAGATCGATGGATCTCGACACCCTTGATGTCGCGGGCTGCGTGGCGCTGATCAACCAGGAGGACGCGGGCGTCGCCGAGGCGGTGCGCCGGGCCTCGCCCAAGATCGTCGCGTTCATCGAGCTTGCGGAGCGGGGCTTCGGGGCGGGCGGGCGGTTGATCTACATCGGCGCCGGGACGTCGGGGCGCCTGGGCGTTCTCGACGCCTCGGAGTGCCCGCCCACGTTCCAGACGGACCCCTGGCGTGTCGTCGGGATCATCGCGGGTGGCGATGCGTCGCTGCGCACCTCCAGCGAGTCCAAGGAAGACCACACCGACGGCGCCCACAGCGAGCTTGATGCGCTCGAACTCAATCCCAACGACACGCTCCTGGGCATCGCCGCGGGTGGGACCACGCCGTACGTCCTGGGCGCGATCGAGCGCGCCAAGGCCTCGGGCGCCGCGACGGGCCTGCTGTGCTGCACGCGGGTCGAGCGTCCGGCGGGGTGCGATGTCCTGATCGTCGTCGAGTCCGGGCCCGAGGTGGTCACCGGCTCGACGCGCCTGAAGGCGGGCACGGCGACCAAGCTCGTGCTCAACACCATCTCCACCACGCTGATGGTGCGCACGGGGCGTGTGCACGAGAACCTGATGGTGGACCTGCGCGCGACCAACGACAAGCTGCGTGACCGCGCGCTGCGGATCACGCGCGAGCTGACCGGGCTGGATCGCGACGCGTGCGCCCAGCTGCTCGAGCGGGCGGCCTGGAGCGTCAAAGTGGCGGGCGTCATGCACGCCCGGGCGGTGTCGCCCGACGAAGCGAGCCGGCTCCTTGCCAACGCCGACGGACGACTCCGGGCTGCAATGGAAGGCTAGTTCCATTCTCGGACGTGCCTCCGGGCGCTCAACGCACGATCCTGGCGTGACTGGCGCCTGATCGCTGGCGGCGTGCCCCGGGCGGGGTACGTTCTGGGTATGCGGCCTGCAACGAAGATCCTGACCACGGGCGGCGCGCTGGCCTGCCTTCTGCTCACGGCCTGCGCCTCGACGCGAACGGTGCGCACCAGTGCCGAGCGTCCGGTGACGTTGCACCGCCCCATCGCCGCCGGGGCGGGGTGGGACGCGGTGCTGCCGGCGCCCGAGGTCGCGATGGACCAGCGCTGCGTCGATCGGCGCCTGCTGCCCGAGGCGAACCGGCGCGACGCCGCCCTGTCCATACGCCACCCCGAGGCGGTTGACGCGATCACCAGCTCCTGGCCCGTGGCGCCCACGCCCTCGCTGGATCGCGAGCGGACCGGACGCACGAGCACGAACCCCGAGCGGTTCATCTACTCGAGCGAGTACGGGGCGTACTTCTACCGCGGCGCGTACCGGACCCGCGGGTACCGGCGCTACTGAACAGAGGACACCTCAAAAACAACAGCCCGGCCGCCTTCGGGCGACCGGGCTGTGAGTGCTTGTGCGCTCACGGAGGATCAGTCGTAGAGCGCCGCCGTGGGCGGGAGCTCAACGTTTCGGAGCTGGAGCGTGGTCTCGATCCGGAAGTTGGACTGGGTCCGGTGACGCTCGGCGAAGAAGAAGTCGAGCGAATAGGACTCCCCGTCCTCGAGCCATTCGAGGCGGTCGAGGTCGATGGTCTGGCTGACGCGGGAGTGGACGCCGCCGATATCGATCACGAGCTTGCCGTCGATGAAGACCCAGACGTCGTCGTCGCCGGTGAACGTGAAGACGAGGCCCGCGTCGCGCTCGTAGGCAAACTCGGTGGAGAGGTGATAGGTAAAGTGGAAGTTCTTGTTGTTGCCGGCGGAGTTGCCGTAGTGCTCGCCGTTGATGGGAAAGAACCCGCCCCGGTCGGCGAAGAAGTCGTCCTCACGGTCGTCGAAGGTATAGACCGACGAGCCCTCCTGTCGCTGGAGCGTCAGGCTGAGTGGCGCGGCGCTGTTGACGCCGGCGACATCGGTGAACCACATCCCGAAGTTCTCGGCGGTCGTGGACGAGCCGGTCTTGCCCGAGTTGGTCGAGCCCGAGGTGTCGCCCTGGCTGCTGGCGATGTAGTCGCGTGGAGACATGATGTTGCGTCCCTGGGCGTCGCGCCAGTTCGAGCTGACCTTCTGGCCCGTGGAGCGGAAGACCGGGACGCCGCGCTCGTCGAGCTCGTCCTCGACCATGTACATGTAATGCCCGAAGCCGGAGCTGGGCTGACGCTCAAAGTCGTCGTGCCCACCCTCGGCGTTGCGTTCGCGGAAGTCGCGGACGACACCGCTGAGCGTGAGGGTGTCGGGCAGTTCGGCGTACGGGTCGCTGCTGGATCCGCCCGACATGCCGCCCGTGGGGTCCTGGGCCATAGTCAGGGTTGTAAGGCCGACGACCGAACCGACGCAGACGATCATGGCGCCCTTTCGGGCATAGGCCTTGTTGACGCTGGTGTGCATGGTAAACCTCCGTCATCGCGCCGGGCGTGCCGGCGCGGAGTTCCTTAGAACGTTCCGGCGATCGTGAGGACCGCCGTCTGCCCGCCCGCGAGCACGATCGCCGCGATTCCGAGCGCGAGTCCAGCGATGAGGAGGATTCCCTCCGCACGACCGATCGCCGGGTTGTGTGATTGCTTGCTCATGACACGTCCTCCGTGAGCAGGGCGCAACGGGCGCCAACTCAACGTTCAATGTGCGATCCAGAATCCGTGCGAGCCAGCGCCGACCCCACAGATTCACGCGTCCGGGTCGGGTTGGGCGGGCGTGCCCGGTCGTGCCGTGTGCGCTGGCTGGTTCGGTCGAGACGGATCGCGCCGCCACGCCAAACGTCCCCCGCGCCAGCGGCAAGCGCTGATGCGGGGGGCGTGATGATGCTCGGGGCGGGGCCGGATCAGTCGTGCAGGGCCGAGGTGGGCGGCAGCTCGATCTGGCGCAGGTTCAGCGTCGTCTCGATGCGGAAGTTGGATTGCGTCGTCCGGCGCTCGGCGTGGAAGATGCTCAGCGTGTAGGTCTTGCCGTCAACCAGCCAGCCCAGCCGGTTCAGGTCCAGGAACTGCTCCTTCCTGGAGTGGAGCCCGCCCAGGTCGATCACGAGCCGGCCGCCGATAAAGACCCAAACGTCGTCGTCGCCCGTAAACTTGAAGACCTGCTCGGCGTCGGCGTCGTAGACGAACTGGGTCGAGATCTGCGTGGTGAAGTGGAAGTTGTGCCCCGAGTCGGCGTAATCGCCGTACAGCTCGCCGTCGATGGGGAAGAACCCCCCGATGTCGGTGTACGGGGCGTCGGAGGCCGAGTCGAAAATGTACCGGTTGGTGTCGCCCTGTCGCTTGAGCGTCAGCGGGACGACCGTCGAGGTGTTGACGCCGAGAACGTCGCGGTACCACTGCGAGAACGACTCCTCGGAGTACAGCCCGTTGCCGGGCCCGCCGGTGCGGAGCTCGCCCGCATCGTCCCCGAGCGAGGGATCGAACAAGCCGGGGTTGATGGCGCGTCCCGAGGCGTCGCGGTACTCGGCGCGGAGCTCCTTCCCGCGGAGTGAGGCGGTGACGGGGAGCCCCTGGCTGTCCAGCTCATCGGCGACGAGCCCGACGGTCGTCGAGCCCGCGTAGGCCTGGAAGTCCGGGTGCCCGCCGGCCAGCTCCTTGGCCCGGAAATCACGGATGACCGCGTCGAGCACGATCTGCTCGGGCAGCCCGTCGCCCGCCTGGACCGGGTAGCCCGGGCTGGCGCTGCTCGACGACGCGGTAAAGAGGAGCGCCGCGCCGATCAGGGCGCCGCCGGCGATGATGGTCCCGGTCTTTGCCCTCAGACGCCCGGCGTTGCTTGTGGTGTTCTCGCCCAAGACTGACCCTGCTGTTTCGGGCGCCCCCTCGACGTCCGAGAGCCCGATCGAGCCCCACGATCCTCGGTCAGCTTGCGACACGATCGCGACGGTCGCCGGGGATCCTCTTGCACTCCTCAGACTCAGAAGCAGGTCTCAACGCGTCGATCGGCTTTGCACAAGAACTCGTCCGGGGCGCCGTCTGTGCGGGTCGCGCCGCCTGGATGGGGACGGGGCGTGGGCTTCGGCGCCGGGCGGGGCGGGGGGCTATCCTGCCGAGAACGCCCTTGGATGGGGCCTTGGCGACGGGAAAGACACATGGAAGTGTTCGAGATCGAGGGCGGGAGCCGCCTCGAGGGGCGTCTGCGGGTCAACGGGTCCAAGAACGCGGCGTTGCCCCTGATGGCCGCGGCGATCCTGACGGACAAGCCCGTCACCCTGCGCGACGTGCCCGACCTGGCCGACATCCGCAACATGATCCGCCTGCTCAGCGAACTGGGCTGCGAGGTCGAGGCCGACTTCGAGCCCGACGCGGACTCGGGCGACCGCTCGGTTGTGATCAGATCCGTCGATGAGGCGCACTCGCACGCCAGGTACGACGTGGTGCGCACCATGCGCGCCAGCGTCTGCGTGCTGGGCCCGCTGCTGGCGCGGCGCGGCGCCGCCCGTGTCTCGATGCCCGGCGGCTGCGCCATCGGCGACCGACCCGTGGACCTGCACCTGCGCGGGCTCGAGGCCCTGGGCGCCCGCGTGAGCCTTGACTCGGGCGACATCAGCGTCTCCATCCCCGGCTTCGAGTCCGGCGGGCGCCTCCGCGGCGCGACGGTCTTCCTGGGTGGTTCGTTCGGTTCGACGGTGCTGGGTACCGCCAACGTGCTCAGCGCCGCGTGCCTGGCCGAGGGAACGACCGTGATCGAGTCCGCGGCGTGCGAGCCCGAGATCGTGGACCTGGCCAAGCTCCTGATCGCGATGGGCGCGAAGATCACGGGCGCGGGCTCGCCCAGGCTCGTGATCGAGGGCGTCGAGTCGCTCTCGGGCGCGGACCACCGGGTGATCCCGGACCGGATCGAGGCCGCGACGCTCATGGGCGCCGCCGCGATCACCAACGGCTCGCTCACGCTGGACAACTGCCCAATCGACGCGATGCTCGCCGTGACCGAGCACCTGCGTCAGATCGGGGTGAGCGTCGAGGTCGGGCCGCACGAGAAGGACATGCTGCGGGCAACGTGCCGGGTGAGCACGGGGCGTCGCCTGGCGCCGGTCGTCGCGACGACCCAGCCCCACCCCGGGTTCCCAACCGACGCCCAGGCGCAGCTCATGGCGCTCGTGTCGCTGGCCGACGGCAACTCGGTGATCACGGAGAAGATCTTCCCCGAGCGGTTCCTGCACGTGCCCGAGCTGGCGCGGATGGGCGCCCGCCTGCACCGGCACGGGGCGACGGTGGTCGTGTCCGGCGTGCGCGAGCTGACGGGGGCGCCGGTCATGGCGTCGGACCTGCGTGCCAGCGCCGGGCTCGTGCTCGCGGGCATGGCGGCCCGGGGCACGACCACGATCAACCGCGTCTACCACCTGGACCGCGGGTACGAGCGATTGGAAGAGCGCCTCGAGCGCGTGGGCGCGAAGATCCGGCGTGTGAAAGCCGAGCAGCCCGTCGCGGTCTGAGCTTCAGTCTTCGTCGAAGCCCCGGGCGACGAGGGCCTTGAGCTCCTCGGCGCAGGGGTGGGCGTCGTCGCCGTCGAGGATCAGTTCCAGCTCGGTGCCCTTGGTGGCGGCGAGCATCATGATCTCCATGATCGATTTGCCGTCAACCTCGTCGGATCCCTTGCGCACGCGGACGCTCGAGGCGAACTTGCTCGCGGTATCGACGAACGCCATCGCCGGACGGGCGTGGAGCCCGAGGCGATTGACAATCGTCACCTTGACCGTGAGACCATCGCCCACGCGATCCTCCAGCTTCCAGGCCACACGGGGCGTACGCCGCCCCGGGCGAGGGGTTCAGCCCACGGGCTTCTGACTGTCCGCCTCGTCGAGCAGGGTCTTGACCTCTTCGACGCTGGTGGCCTGGCGGAGGAACCGGCGGAACGTGTCCTTGGACAGGCTCTTGAAGATCGCCTCCATCGCCTGAAGGTGCTCCTCGGGCTGGTCCTCGGGGCTCAGCAGCAGGAAGACGGAGTAGACGGGCTGCTTGTCGAGCGCGTTGAACTCGATGCCGCCCTTGCTCAGCCCGATCGCGGCGCTCATGCGTGTGATGCCCGTGTGCTTGACGTGCGGGACCGCGACGCCCCGCCCGAACCCCGTCGAGCCCTTGTGCTCGCGCGCCAGCAGGCGATCGAGCAGCTCGTCGCGCACCGATCCGGACACGGCGCCCGCGCTCACGAGCTGGTCCACGAGGGCGCCGATGGTCTCATCGCGCTCGATGGAGCCCAGGTCGGGGACGATCGCGCCCTCGACAACGATGTCGCTGAGCTTCATCATGGTTCGGTCCTTCCGTCGCAACGCTGATCAGCCGCGATTGCCGAGCTTGAACTTCTCTTTGAAGTCGGTGAGTTGGCGGGTGGCCTTCTGGGTCACCTGATCGATCGTGCCGTAGAGGTCATCGCCCGAGGCGTGCGCGACGAAATCGTCGTGATGCTCGACATCGACGACGAGCTCGACCTTGTGCTCGCCCTTGCTGTCCGCCTCGAAGATGGTGTACGTAATCTGGAGAATCCGATCGTAGTACTTGTTGAGCTTCTCGCCCTTGGACTCGGCGTGCTCCCGGATAGGGTCGGTGATCTCGATATGCCGCCCGATGATGTCAATACGCATACAGATCTCCTGTCTCGGCGGACAAACGCGGGCCCGCAACCCACGCTCACGCCGCAGGATCTGGCCCTCGCCGCCGTCCACAGCATAGCTCCGCCGGGCGTGCGGGATCGATCGGGCGAGCCCTAGCCCTCGTCCTTCTCGATCGCGCGCTCCACAGCCTTTCGGGCGTCCAGCTCGCCCTCGGCCTGGATCATCCGCGGCCCGCCCGCCGCGCCGATGATCCCGGGCTCGTCGATGCCCGAGCCCTCTCCCGTCGGGTTCTCCGGGGTGAGCACGCCCGCCGTGATCACGAACCGCAGCGCCTCCTCGACCGAGACGTTCAAGCGCACAATCTTCTCTTGAACAACGTTGATTGTGAATCCGGTGAACGGCGTGGGCGAGGTGGGGATGAACACGCTCGACACCCTGGCGCCGGCGGTCGCGTCGATCTGGCGGATCGACGTGCCCGTCAGGAATCCCACCGTCCAGATCCCCTTGGACGGGTACTCGACGAGCACCACGTCGCGGAACGCCATTTTCTTCTCGCCCAGGATCAGCTCGACCATCTGCTTGACGTGCGGGTACACCTGCTTGAACCCGGGGATGCGGCTGATGAGGCGTTCCAGGTGCGAGTACAGACGTTTGCCCAGGAAGTTCGACAGCAGAACACCCGCGAGGTAGATCAGCAGGATCGCGACGAGCAGGCCCGTGAGGTTCAGGTACCAGTGGCTGGCCCAGTACTCCTCAAGGTAGTTCCGGCGCAGGTCGATTTTGATCGCCTTGTCGGGCACGCTCGCCCGGTACTCGCCCCCCGCCCGCGCCTTGCCCAGCTCGTCGGGCGACACCACGAACCACTCGGGCAGGCTCTCGTCGTCGAAGACCTTGGGCACGCCCCAGACGATCGCGGCCCGCGTGCCCGCGTTGATCGGTCCCGCCACGTTCGAGAACACGAACACGAACGCCTGCCACAGGATCCAGAGCGTCAGGATCGACGGCAGCAGGATCGCCAGCCCCCGCCCGAAGAACTTCTTGAAATCACCTTCGAACGTCTTTGGGCCCATGGGCGGTGGTTGTCCTCGAGGAGCGTGTCGATCGGGCGATCCGTCGCCCGGCCCGGAGTCTACGGCACGCGCCCGCCGGGTGTTCTCCCCCGCGCCCGCGCGGGCGATACCCTGCCCCTGATCAGAGCAGGAGGTCCCGATGCGTTGTTTGGTCACAGGAGGCGCCGGTTTCATCGGGTCGCACGCCGTCCAGCGCCTCCTGCGCGACGGGCACGAGGTGCTCGCGATCGACGACCTCTCCCGCGGGCACGCCGAGGCGATCGACCTGCTCCGCCAGGACGCCGGCGGGCGTTTGAGCTTCGAGCGAGTCTCGATCCAGGACCACGACGGCCTGGTCAACGCCGCGGGGGCGTTCGCGCCCCAGGCCGTCATGCACTTCGCGGCCCTGGCGTACGTCGGAGAGAGCGTCCAGCAGCCCGGGCGCTACTACGCGGTCAATGTCGCGGGCATGCTCAACCTCATGCACGCGTGCGCCGACGTCGAGAAGTTTGTCTTCAGCTCCTCGTGCGCCACCTACGGCCAGCCCCCCGCCGAGCTCATCCCCGTGCCCGAGACCTGCCCGCAGGCTCCCATGAGCCCGTACGGCAGGACCAAGCTCATCGGCGAGTGGATGCTCCGGGATTGCGCGCGAGCGATGGAGCTCGGGGGCCGGCCCGTGGGCGTCGCGATGCTGCGATACTTCAACGTCGCCGGCGCCGACCGCTCCGGGCTCCTGGGCGAGGACCACGAACCCGAGACCCATCTGATACCCCTGGCCATCGACGCGGCCCTCGGGCGACGCGACTCGCTCACCATCTTCGGGACCGATTACCCCACGACCGACGGCACGTGCGTGCGTGATTACGTCCACGTCGAGGACCTCGTCGATGCGCATGTCGCGGCGCTCGACGCGCTCAAACCCGGGCGCGTGCTGGCCTACAACGTGGGCAGCGGACGCGGGTACTCCGTGCGTGAGGTCATCGACACGGTCGGTCAGGTCGTGGGATCGGTGGTGCCAACGGTCGAGGGCGCCCGGCGCGAGGGCGATCCGCCGAGCCTGTTTGCTGACCCGTCGAAGATTCGGCGCGAGCTGGGCTGGAAGGCCCGCGCGGGGGACCTGCGTGAGATCGTCGCCGACGCCGCGTCCTGGCGCACGTCGCATCCCGGCGGCTACGCCCAATGCTGAGTCAAACGCCGCGCCGGGGCGATGGCCCCGGCGCGGACGAGTGTTTGGTCCCCTACCCAAGCCCGCTGAACTACGGGCACCCGGCGCCGAACTCGGTCAGGAAGAGCAGCACGTCATCGAAGTTGAGCACGTTGTAGGGCGGCGCCAGATCCGCCCGGCAGCCGATGTTGATCGACGTGTAGAACTCGGTCACCCGCCCGCTGTTGCAGTTGACGACCGCCTTGTCGCTCACGCGCAGTCGGATCGTGTACGCGCAGGGACGGAGCGAGGAGATATCCCAGGGGGCGATGACGCCCTCGGTGACGTTGCTGACGCCGCTGGCGATCGGGATCCAGGTGTTGGTGTCCCCGCCGGTGTAGGCCAGCGACCAGCCGCCAATGTTCTCGTCGAAGGCCGTCCCGACGATATCGATCGACCCCGCGGGGTTGAACGGGTCGCAGTTGAGCGGGGAATCAATCAGTGCGATCGGGGCGGTGTTGTCGATGAGGATGGCGTCGCGCCGGACGGTCTTCATGTCGCCGCACCCGTTGGACGCGGTGACGCGCAGGTCGTAGGCGCCGTCATCGACGCCGGCGGTGTTCCAGTCAGCCAGCAGCTCGTTGATCCGCCCGCCGGGGTAGCTGGCGAAGTTGGGGTCCACGATCATCCAGTCCTCGGTGCCGGCCTCGCTGAACTCCACGATGTACTCGTCCGGGGCGCAGTTGTTATCGTTGGCCGTCCCGAAGACGCACGCCGTTCCGCCGACGATGTCCGCCGAGGACACGTCGCCCGCGGCGATGTTGCCCCGCGCCAGGATCCAGTCGAGGCTGTCGTAGTCCGTGGAGACCCACACCACCTGCTCGGCGGTGCTCTTGAGCCCCGAGGCGCTCTCGACGCTCAGGCGGATCAGGTACAGTCCCTCTCCCAGCCCGCCCACGCTCATCGTCCCCAGGACGCCGCCCGGCTCGGGGACGCTGTCCATGGAGTTGACGATCGTGGTCCACGCCGTCGGGCTCGAGACCGGGCGGTACTCGAGGCGGAACGACTCGAACACGCCCCCGGGCACGTCCGCAACGCCCGTGATGTCGCTGCCCGCGAGGCAGACGCAGCTGCCGCTGAGCCCGAAGGCGCTGGGCGAGTCGATGCGCGCCACCGGGTCGGGCCCGCCGATGACGAGGGTCCGGTTGAGCAGGACGTTGATCACGTCGTCAGGGGCGTTGCAGGCGATGACGTCGGCGTCACCGTCGCCGTCCAGGTCACCCGCGGCGGGCTCGCTGTCGCTCGACGTGCCGTAGTTCCCGCCGTCGGTGAACGCCCCCGAGCCGTTGTTGAGCAGCACCCGCACACCCTGCGTGATGGTGGCGATCATGATGTCCTTGTCGCCGTCGCCCTCCTCGGCGCCCAGGTCAGCGATCGCCAGGCCCTCGGGACTCCCGCTGACGCCGACCGTCGTTGAGGTCGGGAAGCTCGGGAACGGGTTGGCCCCGGCGTTGTAGTTGTTGAGGTGGACGCTGACGGTCCCGTCAACGCGGTTGATGACGATGAGGTCGGGCGATCCGTCGCCGTTCATGTCCTCGCTGACGATGTCGCCCGGGTTGTCGCCGGTGTCCACGAAAAGGGCGAAGTCTCCGGAGAAGAACGAGCCCGTCCCCGTGTTGTAAAGGATGGTCAGCGTGTCGCTGCCACTGTTGGAAGTGATGATGTCGGGGGCGCCATCAAAGTTCAGGTCCCCAGCAGTGATGTTGTTGGGGAACTGCCCGCCTGTGCCCCCGTTATTTTGGGTCGAGATGATCGATGGCGCGGGCCAGTTCGTGCCCGAGCCGTCCCCGAAGTAGACACGCACGTGGCTGTTGGCGTCGCCGTTGCCTACCACGATGTCGGGCTTGCCGTCCACGTTGAAGTCCGCGATCGCGATGTCGGTCGGCAGAGATCCCGCAGGGATGATGACCTCGGGCAGGAACGTGCCGTTGCCGTTGTTGCGCAGCAGCGAGAGGTCCGAGGTATCGCGGTTGGAGAGCACGAGGTCGATGTCCCCGTCCAGGTCCATGTCCGCGGCCGTGATCGAGAGCGGGTTCGATCCCACGCCGAAGAACGCGGGCGCCCCGAACGTCCCGTCACCGTTGTTGAGCAGGACCACCGCCCGGTCAAAGGTCGCGTCGCTCAGCGAGTTGCCGGCAATGTCCAGGTCGCCGTCGTTGTCCAGGTCCGCCAGTATGGTGTCCGTCGTCGCGTCGGTGGTGCTGTACGACACCTGGTCCGCGAAGCCCGCGAACTGGGCGAGCGACGGCGAGGCCAGCGCCAGCAGGGCGGACGCAGCACATGAGATTCTCAGTGTGGTCTGGCAGGGCATGTGATCTCTCCGTGGGGGGTGGAACGAGCAATGTCATCCGCGTGTTTGGCGCTCCCTCGGCGAGAGCGTACCGCGCCGCCGGGAAGGCACAAAGAGCCGATTGTCCGGTCTCTGCGCTCGTCCAGCGACTCTCTCACGCCGATCCCCGAAAGATACGAACACCCCATCTCGAAGCGGCCCAGCTCCGGCAAACACGGCCCGGTCTCACCCCTCCCGGGACTGACAGAAGATCAACAGATCGGTGCTCCGGATCATGTTCCGATCGAGCGCCCGTATCGCTCCCCCGCGAGGGGCGGGGAGCGCGGCCACCCCGGTTCGGGGGGGCGTCTGTGGAACAGGCCTCGGCGCCCCGTGGGTGAAGCGCGCAGGCAATCTGATCGAGCGAGCCTTCGTGCCGATGAGAGAGGCCGCGCCCGCGAAACTCCGAGGGGAGCTGCAAACCGGGGGGTCTCTTGCCGACGTCGCACGATGGTCCAGGCGGCGGGCGTGACTTGCGATTGTAAGTTAATCCCGGAGCTTGCGAGAGCGATGATTCGGTATGTACTCGAAACCTAACGTCACCACCCCGGGGCCGGTCGAGGCGTCCCGGAGCTCGGACGGCGTGATCTCGAACAGCGCGTGGCAGCTCCGGGGCGTCCGGGTCATTGGCGTAGTTGTCCTGATCGTCGCGAGCATGGTCATCGTGGGATGGGCGATGCGCTGGCCGCGCGTCGTGTCGCTGTTGCCCGGCCTTCCCGCGATGCAGTTCAGCACCGCGCTCTCTCTCTGGTTGCTCGGGATTTCTCTCTCCTCGTTCACGATAACGGTGGGATCAGCCAGAGCCCGGCGCCTCGCGATCACGGTTGTGCGGCTCACATCGGTGCTCTCTGGCCTGATCGCCTGCCTGTCTCTGCTGGAGATGGCGTCCGGACGCTCCCTCGGCGTGCCTGACTGGTTCAGCACGGGCCGGTTCGCCGAGTCAGAACTGCAGCCGGGGCCGATGTCTCCGGCAACTGCGGTATCGATATTTCTTTTGAGTCTCTCGATGCTCCTCAGTTCCGTGACAGATAGGCGGATAGAACTGGGTTGGTTGGCAATCGTCAGTGCGCTGAGCGCCTCGGCGATCGGCGCTCTGGCGGGCGTCTCGATGCTGATGCTCAATAGCAACGTCGTCGTGATTCCATTCTTTGCGACCATGGCAATCCACACGGCATGGCTAGTCTTCGTCCTCGGAGCAGGCGTCTTGCTGGCCAGGCGGGCACAGATCGCGCTCGTCGGACGCAACTTCGAGCCCAAGCTCTCGAATCACGGGGTGTTTCTGACAGCGCTGGTCATCGTGGCCTTCGGGGTCGGCATCTGTGTCACGGTGCTGGCGACGGGGAGTGCCGCGCGCCGCGAGACCGAGGCCGCTCGCGCCCGCTTTGATCGGATCATGGAACGCATTGTTGTGGAAGCTCAGCGGCGCGCCTACCTGCCCGTGTACGGGCTCAAGGGCGCCAGGGGGATGTACGCGGGGAGTGAGCGGGTCTCCCGAACCGAGTTTAGCGACTACGTCGCTTCCCGAGACTTGCCCGGCGAGTTCCCGGGCACGATCGGTATCGGGTTTGTCCAGCGCGTCCATCGGTCCGAGCTTGAAGCGTTTCTCATGCGTGAACGTGCGGATGCGGCGCCGGATTACACGCTCAAGTCGAGTGGAGACCGTGAGACTTTCTACCCGATCACACGCATAGAACCCATCGAGTCCAACCTCCCGGCCCTGGGATACGACATCGGCTCGGAACCGAACCGACGCGAGGCCGTCGAGCACGCCATCCGCTCCGGGGAGCCAACACTCACCCGACGGATCACCCTGGTTCAGGATGAGCGCGCTCGCCCGGGGTTCCTGTTCCTGGTGCCGATCTACGAGAACGGCAAGCCCACGAGCACCGCAGAAGAGCGATCAGTCGCGCTTGATGGTGTTGTCTACTCGGCCATGGTGATCGACGAGATGTTCATAGGGCTTCACGAAGTGAGCGAGGGCGTGCTGAGCTATCGAGTCTATGAGGGCAACGCGGCGACCGATGACACGCTGCTGTTTGAGGACGCCGCGCCAGCGCAAGCCGAGGTGTCGAGCCGGTTTCGGGCGCTGAGCAAAGTCAAGACCGGCGGCCAGGTCTGGACAATCGAGACGAGCAGCACGCCGGAGTTTGACGCCACCGTCATCTCCCCCCAGGTCACGCTGACCGCCCTGTACGGGCTCGGACTCAGCACGGTTGTCTCATGCTTCATCTGGGCTATCGGCGGCTCGCGGGCACGAGCGCTTGAGATCGCGGAACAGATGACGTTCAATCTTAAATGCTCAGCGGACGAACTTCGTCTCCTGAACAACGAGGTCGAGAAGAAGAACGCGGAGCTCAGCGCCATGGCCGAACGGGCTCACCATGTCGTGGACGATGTCTCGCACGAGTTCCGCACACCTCTCTCTGTGATCAAGGAGTTCTGCGCGATCGTCTCGGAGGGGCTGGCCGGGCCGGTCACCGAGGACCAGGCGAAGTATCTCAAGATCGTCGATGTATCGGTGCTCGGTCTCAATCAGATGGTCGAGGACTTTCTCGATTCAAGCAAGCTGCGTGCCGGCCGACTCCGAGTGCTTCGGCGTGGGCACAGCGTCGAATCGATCTTCGCCGGGGGACGCGACTTGCTGGCGCGAAAGGCGTCCGCTCGATCTATCGTGATCGAGGAATGCGTCGCCCCGGGCCTCCCGCACGTGTTCGCCGACGAGGAGAAGGTCCGCCGTGTCATCAGCAATCTGATGACGAACGCGATCAAGTTCTCGCCCGAGGGCGGGGTCATCCGGTTGTCCGCCTCCCGATCCCAAGCGCCGGGCCTGGTCACGATCTCTGTTACAGATCAGGGCGCGGGGCTGTCGAAGCCGGACATCGACCAGCTCTTTGGACGCTTTCGGCAGGTCTCTACGTCCCGCAATGTTGCCGCAAAGGGCTTTGGGCTCGGGCTCAGCATCGCTCAGGAACTCTCGTGGCTGAACCTGGGAAGCCTGTCCGTGGAGTCGGTCAAGGGGGAGGGCGCCACGTTCTCGTTCACGCTCCCCGAGTGGGACCGCTGCGTCGTGCTCGAAAGCTACGCGACTACCCTGGCGGCTCTCGATCGCCCCGCCCATCAACTCGCGGTCCTGTCCGTCAAGGTGACCGACCCCGAAGGCTCCGAGATCGATGAGGATGGCATGGACACGATGTCATTCCTCGCATCGACCACGATGCCCACCGACCTCATCCTGCCGGCCGACTCTCGCCGTCCGTTCACCGAGCAGCGGGAGTGGTGGATCGTTGGGCAATCGTCAAAGCCGGACGTCTGGGTTGAACGCATCCGCACCGCGCGCCGGGAGCTTGTTTCGGAGAGCCCGCGCAACCTCGCCGCGCTGTCGGTCGATCTCTTCAAGGTGTGGAGCTATCCAAACGAGATCGGCGTCGCGATCCGCGAGCTGGAGTTGACGATGGACAAGGAGCCGCATCATGCCGCATAGGATTCAGATTATCGATGATGAATGGGCGGTGGCGCTGGCTCTGGTGGCGCGCATGAACGCGTGCGGTTTCGAGGCCCACGCCTCGCCGGACGGCGCTACGGGCATCGAGGATGCCCGGACGTTCGGCCCGGATGTCATCCTGCTTGATCTGCGAATGCCGGACATCGACGGATTCGAGGTGCTGCGCAGGCTGCAGTGCGATGTCAAACTCTCTGGCATCCCGGTGATCGTCCTGAGCGCGAACGTGCAGGACTCGGCGAGGCAGCGTGCGCTCGCCTCCGGAGCCGCGGGGTTCTTCTCAAAGCCCTACCAGGCCGCCGAGCTTGTGGACGCGATCCGCAGGGCCATCGAATCGAGCAGCGGAACTGAGAGGGTCGCCGCGTGACGCACCGCGCAGCCCACGCGGTGCTGGTCGTGGACAACGATCCGCTCATGATCGCGTCGCTCGAGGCCCGTTTGCGCGGGCAGGGGCTTCGCTGCGTTTCTGCGCTGTCGGGCCTGGATGCCAGCGCGACGTTCGAGGCTTGTTCGCCGGATCTGATCATCACCGACCTCAACATGCCCCACGGCAGCGGCGAAATGCTGCTCGAGTGGACAAGGCAACGCAGCGACGTACCCATCATTCTGATCAGCGGGTATCGACACGCCCACAGGAACGCCAGTCTCTATCGGAACACGTACTTCCTGCACAAACCATTTGAAGCAAGAGACCTGCTCGAGATCGTGCGCCACGCTCTCGCTGAGGACGACACGATGCCCGCCCCGAGCCCCCGAACGACATGAAAGGACCATCGACCATGACACACAAGATTCTCATCGCCGACGACGACCGCAACCACCTGCTCGCCCTTCAGCTTCGCCTGGAATCCGAAGGCTACGAGGTCATCTGCGCCCAGGACGCCTACTTCGCCGTGCAGCAGGCGCGCGACAGCAAACCTGATGCGATGATTCTCGATATCAACATGCCCGCCGGAGACGGCTTCACGGTGCAGGAACGGACCTGCCGGACGGGGAAGCTCGATGGCGTCCCGGTCATCTACCTCACCGGTGAGAACTCGCAGCGTGTCGCAGATCTGGCCCGGACGCACGACGCGTTCGCTCTGCTGTTCAAGCCGTTTGACGTGTCGGATCTGCTCGCGACGCTGCGAGAGGCGATCGACGCGAGCGAGTCTCTCAAGTCCGTCTAGGCAGCGGCCAAGCCAACCCGGCGCAGCAGAGAAAGCAGAGTTGAGAGCGCGCCGCCGACTTGCCGGGTCGGATCTGGGCGCGCCATCGCGCACCCATGCCGCGTGTTGCGGACCGAGGCAGTGGGCCTGGAAGGACTCGAACCTTCGACCTCACCCTTATCAGGGGTGCGCTCTAACCAACTGAGCTACAGGCCCTCACAGCCCGCCGATCGCCCGGCGGGGCGGCAGTATATCCACGGCCCCGGACGCTTTCCCGCGCCCAGGATCGCGCCCGCCGGATCTACCCGCCGCCCGGGGCCTGGATCGGCAGCAAGAGCAGGAACTCCGCCCCGTGCCCGCGCCGCCGCACCAGACGCAGCTCGCCCCCGCCCTCGCGGGCAAGCCCGCGCGACAGGGCCAGCCCCAGCCCCAGACCCGAACGCATCGGGCGGGCGGCGCCCCGCTGGAACTCGCCGAACACCCGCGCCCGCTCGCGCGGCGCGATGCCCGGCCCGTAGTCGGCGATCAGGAACTCGAGCCGGTCGCCGCTGACCCGGACATCCAGGTGGATCCGCGGGTCGATCTCGTCGTCGTCCTCACCCTCGCCCGGGCCCGCGTACTTGCACGCGTTCTCGACCAGGTTCATCAGGATCCGCTCGACGGACTGCGGGTCGATCGTCAGCGTGATGCCGCGCCTGGTCGCGTCCTCCAGGTCCGCCGAGACGATCAGGTCCATCCCGCTCTGCTCGGCCCGGCGCGACAGCGTCGGACGCAGGCGCACCAGAAGCGCCTCGGGCGTCATCTCCAGCGTCTGCTCGGGCCCCGCGCGCCTGCGGCTGAGCCTCGCGTACTCCAGCACGTTCTCGACAATGCCCGACAGCCGCCCCGACTCGCTCTTGAGCGTCGAAAGGTACTCGCGCCGCGCGTCCTCGTCGGTCACCATCCCGTCGGCGAGCATCTGCGCGTACAGCCTGAATGTCGTCAACGGCGTGCGCAGCTCGTGCGTCACCGCGCTGACAAACCGCCCCCGCCGCTCCGAGAGCTGGATCGCCGCCCGCAGCACGAACCCGATCGCCACCGCCGCCCCCGCCAGCGCCAGCCACGAGAGCAGCAGCGTCCCCCGCGTGGCGCTCAGGCCCGCCTGGGCGACCGTCGGCACGTCCCCCGGGACCAGACGCACGGGCACGCTCGCCAGCAGCTCCGGCGCCGCGTTCATGGTGTTCATCCCGCCGACCGCCGGGACCACCCGGGCGTTGGGCAGCAGGTCCTTCACGCTGTCGGTCAGCAGGGCGCTCAGCGCATCCCAGTCCACCCAGAATCCCTGCTGGTAGCTCTGTCCCTCGATGCGCACGTCGCGGATGTAGACCAGCTCGGGCTCCGACTCGCCGTCGATCCACGAGGCGACGAAGCTGTCGAGCTGCACCCGCGAGTCGGCGGTGTCGTTGATCAGCAGCGCGTAGTCATAACCGGCCAACACCCCGCGCTCGCCCGGGGCCGCCTGCGCATCAGGGCTCGCGTCCTTCTCCCGCGCCGCCTTCCGCATCAGCCCCTCGGAGGACTCGGCAGACCGCCCCGCCGCGTCGTCCAGATCCGCGCGGTCGGCGATTGTCTCGCTCAGGTCCGCGGGTTCGCTCGCGGGCGGGCGCGCGCTTGCCTGCGGGCTCCGCCCGCTGACGACGTTGCGCTGCGCCTGCTCGCTGATCAGCTGGCGCGTCCTGAACTCTCGCTCCGCGTCGCTGGCGTAGGCGTTGTCGTCGCGGAAGCCCTCGGTGTACGCTGTGCTGACGCGGTCCGGGTCCGCGCCGCTGGCCCGGACGAACGCGCCGTCGCCCAGCAGCTCGTCGAGCCGGTTGAGCAAGCCCTCGGCCTGCGCCACCTGCTCCAGTGTGCGGTACCCCGCCTGCGCCAGCGAGAGCATCTCGTCCCTGGGCGCCTGGGGAGACGTGAGCCGCCCGTCGGGCTCCGCCTGGAAGTGCAGACGGATCAGCCCGGCGTCCGGGTCCCCCTCACCCTCGCTCCCGATGGCCAGCAGCGGCGACGGCGCCAGCGTCTCGCCGGGCGTCAGCGGCTCCCACATCCGCGAGTACGGACGCTCGCCCGGGAAGAAGCTCCGGTAGTGAAAGTACGGGCGGGCCGCCTCACGCACCAGGATCGGCGTCAGACGCGAGTCCATCCGCCACAGCGCCAGACGCACGGCCTCTTGGCGCACCGTCTCGCGTCGCGCGTGCGCCTCCTGACGCTCCAGCCGCAGCACCTGCCAGCTGACGATCGTCAGCACCGCCGCGACGAGCGCGACGCACGCGCCGTACACGACCCACGTGATGCGTCTGCGTGACCTCACCCGCCTCCCCCGTCGCCCGTTCCGTCAATGGCCGCGAGCATGTAGCCCTTGCCGCGGACGGTGCGGATGACCTTCGGGTCCGTCGGCGAGTCGTCGAGCTGCTCGCGCAGGCGCGCAATCGCCATGTCCACCGTCCGCGTCTGCGTCCCCCGCGGGTCAAAGCCCCAGACCCGGGTCAGCAGCTCGTCCCGAGCGATCGCCCGCCCCGGGTTGGCCGCCAGGTACGCCAGCACCTCCGCCTCGCGCTGGGGCAGCGTCCGGACCTCACCACCGATTAGGGTCACCTCGCGCCGCTCGAAATCGACCTCGCGCCCCGCGATGCTCAGCGTCTTGCGCGGCGTCGGACGCTCGGCCGAGCGGCGCAGCACCGCCTCGACCCGCGCCTGCAGCTCGTCCACCCCGAACGGCTTGACGACATAGTCGTCCGCCCCCAGCTTGAGCCCCTTGACCCGGTCCTCCTCCTCGCCCCGGGCGGTCAGGAAGATCACCGGGATCGTCGGCTTGGCCTTCCGCAGCTCTTCGAGGACCTCCAGCCCGCTCATCTTGGGCATCATGATGTCCAAGAGAACAATATCGGCGTCGATCGAGATCGCCAGATCGAGCCCCGCCCGTCCGTCGCTCGCCTCGTGCAGCGTGTAGCCGCTGAACCGTAGCGCATCGACCAGTCCCCGACGGATCGCGTCGTCGTCCTCCACCACAAGCACAGTTCCGAGTGACACGGGCACGGCCCTCCTACCAAGAGCTTATCCAAAGAGGCGCCCGCCCCCCTCGGGCGGACGCCCCCTGCACGATCTCAACCCGTCCGGGCCTCTCAGCCCGGGTTCTGCACCAGCACCCGCCGCCCGTCGATCAGCAGGTACACGTCGCCCCGCTGGGCGATGAGCCCCTGCCTGTTCTCGCGGGCCAGGCGCTCGCTCAGCTCAAAGTACGCGTCGCTCGCGAAGGCGATCGTCTCGTCGGGCGCCTCGCCCTCCTGCTCCAGGATCCGCGAGTCCACCCAGCGTCCCTGGCGACGCAGCAGCGTCTGGTCCGCGATGTTCTGGACGGTGGCGATGGTGACCTCGTTCATGTCCGCGTCGATGTAGCGCTGCGCGGTCGGGGCGCTCTTGGCCGTTGAGTACCGGGCCGAGTTGAGCGACTGGCTAACGGCCCCACGCCCAGCCCGGTCTTCGACCGCACGCTCCCGAAGCGACACGCCCGCCTGGAAGTTCATCGCGTCCATGTTGTCCCGGCGCAGCCCGCCCTCGCGCGCGAACTCGCCCTCCTCGGCCGCGAGGAACGCGGTGTACTCCGTCAAGATGCCGTGCTTCAGGCTCAGGCGCACGATCTCCGCGACCAGCTCCTCCTTCACGCTCGCGGCGTCACCCGACAGCCGGATCTGCTCGATCATCGACGCGATCTTCCGCTGCGCCCACAGCCTGGGCACGAAGCTGTTGGCGACCGACGCCTTCGTGGGGTCGAGCTCGACGCTCGAGGACGGACCCCGATCCCGGGCCGGTCCCAGGAGGCGGAACGTCAGCGGGCGCTTGCCCGAGTACTCGCCCAGGATCACCAGCTGCTCGCCCGCGAACAGGTCGGGCAGGTCGTTGGGCATGACCTCACGCACGCGGCGCAGGCCGCCGTGGGCGGTCGAGTCGTCCCAGCGGAGCTCGGGCGACGCCAGCACCGGCCCCTGCAGCTTCCGGAATACCTGCCCGACCTTCACCTCGACATCCTCATCGGGCAGCACAAACGTGCTCGCCGCCCGTGTTGTCTGCGCCAACGCGCTCAGCAGCGGGGCGTTGACGTCGTACCCGACGCCGAAGGTGAAGATCCGCCGCCCGTGCGTGTTGGCCGAATCCACCGCCTCGCGGATCTCGTGCTCACCCGTCACGCCCACCGTCGCCAGCCCGTCGGTCAGGAACAGCACCAGCGGCAGCATCTCAGCCGCGGGCTCGGGGCGCACGGCTTCGAGCAGCGCGTCGTGGATGTTCGTCCCCCCGACCGCCTGGATCGCGCCGATGACCTCGCGCACCTGCGCCACCGATGTGCTGTTCTTCTCGACCGCGTGGGGCGCGAACCGCTCGATGGTGTCCGAGTACGAGATGACATTGAACCGCTCGCCCTCGCCGAGAGCCTCGATGATCTGCAGGGCCGCGTTCTTTGCCTGCTCGATCTTCACGCCCCGCATCGAGCCCGATCGGTCGATGACGATCGTTACCTCACGCATGACCGTCGGGCGGTCGATCTGCGTCCCCGCGCCCGCGACGAGCATGAAATAGCCGCCGCTCCCGTCGCCCACGCTCGGGTCCGGGTAGGCCATCACTGTCATCGGGAGGCTGTCTTCACTCGCCAGGATGTAACTCAGCCGGAACGAGCCCGGCTCATGCAGCGCGCTCGCCGCCACGCTCACGCTGTACCCATCCGCCCCCATCGGCTTCACGCCCACCTCGTGGCTCGGCGAGTACACCGCGCCCAGGCGGCTCCCACCCTCGGCCTGCTTGACGCGCACGCTCACGCTCCACTCGACGCCCGAATCTTCCAGCGACTCGGACCGCGGCAGCACGTAGTCCACCCGCTGCCCGTCGCCCGAGAGCACCTGCTCGTACGTCACCCGGAATGTCTGCGTGCCATTGGGCGGCACCGGGAACACGCTCGACCTGATCAGCCCGTACCCCGCGAACTCCAGCAGCCCGGGATCGATCATCCGGCGCACGATCTCGCGGTAGATCCGCCTCGCCTCCTCACGCGGCAGCAGCCTCGCGCTGCCCTCCTCGCCCAGCCCGTCGAGGCTGAACGAGCGGATCGTCGACGCGTCGGGCACGGGGATCACAAGCTCCGCCTGGGCCTGGCGCCGCCCGGGGTTGAACAGCGTGATCGCCATCGTCGTCGTCGCGACGCGCCCCCGGATGCTGATGTCCGCGTCCACCTTGGTGATCCGGGCCTGCGAGGTCCAGTTGGGGTTGACGATCCGGCGCTGGGGCAGCAGCGTCTGGATGACGCGCCCCTCGTCCTGCGCGAGCGCTGGGGTGGGCATCGCGCCCGTCAGCCCGATGCACGCGGCTCCGATCAGTGACAGTGTTCGCTGACGCATGGCAGTCTCCTTGAGCCCGGCGGGTTCATTGCCGACCCAGTAGATGTACCGTCCCATCGTCCGCGCGGCCGTCACGCCTTTGTCACGGTGCCCGTTCACGCACGCTCTGTCACGCGAATGTCACAGTTTCCGCACGAACTGGGCATTTTACTAGCCCCGCACGTGAGTGCGGGGTTGGCTCAACCAAACGATGTTGCGGTCGCGAACTCCGCACTCACGTGTGGGGCTAAAAAGAATGACCGCTCAATGCGCCGAGGTCGCCCGGATGAGCCGGTTGGGCAGCAGCAACGCAAAGATCGCCGCCAGCACGAGCGCCCCGCTCGTGACGTAGAACGCCGCGTCGAGGCTGACCCGGTCCTGCACGAGCTGCGCCCACTTGGGCCCGATGAACGCGAACGCCCAGGCGCCGCCCAGCATCAGGCCCGAGGCCATGCTCGTCCGGTGCGGCAGCAGACGCTGGGCCAGCGACATGCTCACGGGAATCACGCTCCCGAAGCCCACGCCCGAGAGGATCGCCAGCGCGAAGACGATCGCCGTGCCCGACCCCTCGATGGTGCCCGCGACGGGCACGAACGCCACAACCAGCGCCCCGAGCAGCGGGAAGCCGACGAACGCGAGCTTCTCGTGCCTCACGCCCAGGAAGACGCCCAGCAGGATGCCCCCCCCGCCCATGCCGATCTGCATCATGCCCTGCAGCGGGCCGTTGAGCGATGACGCCTCCAGCCCGAGCGCGTCGGTCATCGCGCCCGCGTTGTTCCTCGTCAGGACCAGCCGCTCGGCCCACTGCGCAAACAGATAGATCAGTGCCATGTTCGCGCTGAAGCGCAGCAGGTTGGTCGTGTACAGGATCCAGACCGCGCCCCACCTCGCTCGTTTCTCTGAGCGCGACAGGGTGCTGTGGGCGCCGTGCGCCTCGTGGTGGCGGTGGGGGACCCGGTGAATCGCCCAGCCCAGCACGAGCACCGCGATAAGGCCGGGGATGATCATCCACGTGAGCGAGCGCAGCCCGTACCCGATGTCCGGCTCCAGCCACGCGATCCGCGCCCACGCCAGCGCAGGCACGCCCACGCTGTGCTCGATCGGCCTGGCCCCGGCGAACGCGTCCACGATGCCCGGCGTGAAGATGTTCCCCGCCACACCCCCCAGCATCCCCGCCAGGAAGAAGATCGCCACGCCCAGCGAACGCTTGCGCCCCGAGAGCTGCCCCACGCACGCCGCCGCCGGCGGATGGAACGCCCCGATGCCCGCGGCGCCAAGGGCGTGCAGGATCAGAAGCTGCTCGAAGGTCCGGGCCCGCCCGATGAGCGAGATGCACACCACGGCGACAAACAGCCCGATCGACCCGAGCCAGCGCGTGTCGAGCCGGTCGCTCGCCCACGCAACCGCCGGCTGGATCAGCCCGCTCGTGATCGAGCCCAGACCCAGCAGCATCGCGATGTCGCTGTTGCTCAGCTCCAGCCTGGCGCCCAGCAGGGGCAGCAGTGAGACGGCCATGAACGAGAAGAAGTCGCAGACGCTGTGCACGCCGATCGCCGCGCCGGCGCGGGTGCGCCCGCGCGTCAGCTCCGGGACCTCGATCGGCTGCTGCATCTGCTCAAAGCTGTCGCTCTCGATCGCGCTCATGACGGGCAAAGCTAGGTCGCCTCGCCCCGCCGATCGATGCCAGCGGTCGCGCGCCAGGACCAGGACCGGCTACCGACCCGCCGGGCGCCCACCCTTTCGGGGATCGCTGGCCGCGTCCCAGCCGGTCCCTGAGCGGGCGCGCCGGATCAGTTGCACGCTGCCGATCTCGACCCGCTCGCCCAGCTCGTGCCCGAATCCTTCCAGCGCCGCACGCTGCCCCACACCGGTGAACGCGTCGGGCTCGAGGTCCAGCCGGTCCGGGATCCACTGGTGGTGCAGGCGCGGGCGGGCGACGCTCGCCCCGGCGCTGTCGCCCGCGAGCGTGCGCATCAGTGCCTGCATCGTCCCCGTGATGATCCGCGGCCCGCCCGAGGCGCCCGCGACCGCCAGCACGCCCTCGTCATCCAGCACGATCGTCGGCGACATGCTCGACAGCGGCCTCTTGCCCGCCCCGGGCAGGTTCCGCTCGGACTGCCGCAGCCCGAACGCGTTGACCCGCCCCCGGCGTGTCAGAAAGTCGTCCATCTGATCGTTGAGCACGAACCCGAACTCGGGCACAGCCACGAGCGAGCCGAACACGAGGTTGATCGTCTCCGTGCACGCCACAGCGTTGCCCCAGCGGTCCACGACGCTGAAGTGGCTCGTGCCGCCGTCCTCGACGATCTGGGCGCGTGAGCCGTACACGCTCGCGGGCTGGGTGCGCGTGCGATCGATCCTGGCCGCGAGCGAGGCGGTGTAGGCGTCCGAGAGCAGACGCCCGACGGGCACGTCGGTGAACGCGGGATCCCCGAACCACTCGGCACGGTCCGCGAACGCGTGCTTGAGCGCCTCGCTGACCAGGTGCGCGCGCTCGGGCGTGTCGAGTGGGCCCGAGAAGTCGTAGCCCAGCGCGTCGAGGATGCGAAGCGCCTCAAACATCGTGACGCCGCCCGAGGAGGGCGGGGGCATGCCGACCAGGTCGTAGCCCGCGATCCGTGCGCGCGCGGGCGCGACCTGTTCTACGTGGAACGAGGCGAGGTCGGGTGGTGAGAGCACGCCGCCGTCGGCGCGCACGGCTCGGATGATCGCGTCGCCGACCGGGCCGTGGGTGTACGCCCGGGCGCCCTGCTCGGCGATGAGCGTGAGCGCCCGCGCCTGCTCGGGCACGCGGATGAGATCACCCTGGCGGACGTTCCCGCTGAGCAGGTACCGTTCCCAGACGAACGCGAACCGGCGCTTCCACTCTGGGTTGGCCTCAAACCGATCGATCAGCGCGGCGGTGCTGGAGATGTAGTGCGCGTCCGCGTGGAAGCCGCTGCGGGCGAGTCGGATCGCGGGAGCGAGCACGTCGCGCCGGTCCATCGTGCCGTGGGTCTCCAGGGCGCGAAGCAGGCCGACGATGGTCCCGGGGGTCGCGACGCTGTGGGCGCCGAAGCGGCTGGCGACGGGGTCGTCGAGCTTCTCGAAACGGTCCGGCGCCACGCCCGCGGGGCAGGTCTCGCGGTAGTTGATCGCGAACTGGCCTGCGCCCGCGCCGTCCTCGCCCGAGCGGTGCACGACCATGAACCCCCCGCCCCCGATGCCGCAGGAGTACGGGCGGACGACCGAGAGCGCAAAGCTTGTCGCGACGGCGGCGTCGATCGCGTTGCCGCCGCGTGCCAGGATCTCGGCGCCCGCTTCGGACGCGAGGTGGTGGTCCGCGGCGACCGCCTCGCGCTCGAAGCGATCGGCGTAACTGTCCGAGGCACGCGTTTGGCTAGAGAGACGCGCGCACCCGGGGGCGAAGAAGAGACCGATCGACAGGGCGGTGATCACCAGCGTTGCGGCGTGCTTCATGCGTTCAGCGTACCGGAGGCTCGCGGTCGAGGGTCCGGCGCGCGATGATCCAATCTTCCTCGCGCTCGGCGGGCAGGGCGGCGCGTTCGCCGCCCCTGAACAGCCCAAACGTCATGTGTCCCAGCGCCCGGAGCAGCGCCCGCAGGGCGCACAGCAGGCGGATCGGGCGGGACAGGTGGGGGACGGGAGTGTGCCTGAGCAGGCGGTAGCCCAGCAGGTGCAGCAGCTGGCGTTTGAGCACGACGGCGATGTCCGGCGCGACGAGCAACTCGTGCTCATGGCCCGGGCGTCGGCGCACGCCGGGGAGCAGTCTGGGGGTCCATGTGTCCATCCACGCGCTGCGCCGGAGTCTGGCCGAGAGGTTGAGCCACCCGCGGCTGAGCTCTCGAACGATGAAGTACGCGTCGTCGCCCGGTCGCTTGATGGGCTGTCGGTTGGGCATGAAGAGCTGGCCCGAGAGCGGCGCGACGAGCGTGTGCCCGCCCTGGCGCCCGATGGGGGTGCTCAGGCGGCGCACGCGCTCGAACGTCGTTCGCCCGGGCAGTGTCTCGTAGTCCTCGTCAACAATGGCTTCACGATGACGCACGTCGTAGACCCGTCGTTCGTGCGCGCCCGCCGCCCGGTGGAGGACCTCGCGCGGATCGACCGCGTGCTCGATCGGCCCGCCGTCGATGGGGACGATGCCGAGCGTGTCGAGCAGGGTCCAGATCACGGCCTCGTGCCCGTCGATGCTTGCCGGGTCGTCGTGCTGACCGGACTCGACGATGAACGAGACCATCCGGTGTGTGTTGATGACGTAGTCGAAGAGCAGGCCCGGGAGTTCCTCCTCAAGCCCGAGGATGACGGGCATCGGGAGGCTGCGGACGATCGCACGCGCGGCGAGGGTGTCCTCCATCGCGACGAACGGGGGCGAGGGGGCGCTGGTGGTGTGCAGATCAACCAGCACGGTCTGCCCCTGCCCGATCTCATCGTTGAGCAGGTTGATGATGGACCGCATCTCGCGTTCCTCGGGTGCGAGGTCGTCGTCGGGGAGCGTGGCGATGCGGAGCAGGTGGGTGGGCGTGAAGCTGCGGTTGAGGTCGGTCTCGATGTAGCGGGTGTCCGGGTCGGGGGCGTTGCAGGCGCCGATGTTGCCCACGAACGCGAGCAGCGATCCGGCGATGCGGCTCGGGTCCGACCCGGAGAGCGCCCCAATCACGCGCTGGGCGGCCAGCACGCCGGCGGGCTCGTTCCCGTGCAGGGCGCCGACGACGATCAGGCGCGCGCCGGGTCGGGCGCCGACGACGCGACCGATGACACGGTCGCGGACCACGCTCGTTCGGAACCGCCCGGGGATCACGCTCACGGGGTCTCCGGGGTCTTGGCGGGCGATCCGGTCCCGTTGGGGGTGGCGCCGTGCAGGCGGAGCGAGCCCTCGAGCAGCTTCCCGGCGATGCGCATGAAGTCGTGCTCCGTGATCAGGCCCACGAGCTTCTTGTCGGGCGTGACGACCGGCAGGCACGAGACGGCGTGCTCGCGCATGGTCTGGATCGCGTCGAGCGTGGTCGTCTGGGGCGAGACGCAGACCGGGTCACGGCGCATCACCTTGCCGACGCTGACCGTCTCGGCGTCCTTCTTCGGGTCGGCCAACAGGCGAAGCAGCTCGCGGTACGACACCACGCCCACCAGGCGGTGCGCGCTGTCCTCGACCGGGACGTGGCGGATGTGTTCCCAGTCCATGATCGACGCGGCCAGGTCGATCAGCTCGTCCTCCTGCACCGTCAGGAGGTCTGTATTCATGTACTGCCCGACCGTCTGGTAGTTGCGCTCCCACGAGCCGCATTCGCCCAGCGTCGCCATCGGCCATGTGTGCGCGGGGTTGCCCTCGAGCTGGAGTCTGGCGGTGGCGCTGGTCAGCGCCCCCAGGCGTTCGGCCCGCGTGCCCTCGCCCTTCATCGCGGCGACCGACGCCAGCATCCAGTGGGCCCCGGTCTGGCGCGATTCAACACGCTCATCGATGATCGAGAGCGACTGGTCGATCTCGCCCGCACCGAGCCCCAGCGTTTCCAGGCCCTCTCTGGCCAGGGGAAGCAGCACGCTGCGCACCAGTTCGGGCGCGGGGACGGAGCGATCATCGAGCCAGGTCATCTGCGAGTCGAGCCCCAGGCGGGCGGCGGCGATGAAGTTGTTGGCCGCGTCTTCGAAGTTGAGACGATCGGTCAGGTCGGGGAAGGCCCGCGGGATCGCGCTCATGAGCCCGACCCAGAGGGCGGTGTTGGCGACCTCGTCGGCGATGGTGGGCCCGGAGGGGAGGTAGCGGTTCTCGATGCGAAGGTGGGGCTTGCCCTCGGTGATGCCGTAGCACGGGCGGTTCCAGCGGTAGACCGTCGAGTTGTGGGTTTGCAGCGCGATGAGCCTGGGGATCTCGGCGCGGTCGAGCATCTCGATGGGCCTCTCGTCCTCTTCGGCGCCGAACATGATGCGGAACCGCGCGACGTCGTCCTTGAACAGCTCGAGCACGCCCTGCTCGCACCATTTCTCGCCGAAGCGGACGCGGGCGCGCAGCTCGCGTTCGTGGGGCGTGGACTCGGGGCGGGTGTCGACCGCCTGCTGGAAAATGGCGATGCGTGTCTCGCGCCACAGGCGCTTGCCAAACAGCACGGGCGAGTTGCAGCACGCCGCGAGGATCGGGCCCGCGACGGCCTGGGCCGTGTTGAACGCGAGGGCGAAGTCGTCGGGGTCCACCTGGTAGTGGAGCTGGTAGCTGGTGTTGAGCGCCTCGAGCATGATCGAGTCGTGCTGGAGGGTGAGCTCGTCGATGCCCTTGATGCGCAGCTCGTAGTTCCCGCCGCGCAGCTCGCGGATCTTGCGGTCCAGCTCGTGGTAGCGCGGCCTGGGGACGATGTTCTCGTGGCTCAGATCGGAGAGCTGGAGCGTGGGGAGGATGCCGGTCATCAGGGGGCGGGCGCCGACGGTGGCGCAGGCCTCGCGGACGGTCGAGAGCGCGAGCTCGAGCTGCGCGCGCAGATCGCGCAGGGCGCCGGGCCCGAGCGTGATCGGATCGCAGTTGTACTCGAGGTTGAACTGCCCCAGCTCGTGCGTGACGCGGGGGTCGGTGATCAGGGGCATGATCTGGGTCGCGACGGGGGCGGGCAGGTACGACTCGTCGATGAGGGCGAGCTCCTGCTCGACACCCATGCGGTGGGCGCCGGTCTCGAAGAGGCCCTCATCGAGCATCCGTTCGAGGGCGCGCAGGTCCGCCAGCAGGCGTTGCGTGAAGAGGCGTCGCTGCTCGCCCGAGCCCTGGATGACGTCCTGTGTGCCCATCGTGCCCCGGCGGTCGTGGCAGGGCCGAAGAGCACGGCCCCAAACCGGATTGTCGGGTCTGGAACCCGTTGACGCAAGCCCCTGTCCTGTCGGGGGCTACGTGAGCACGGGCGCCGGGGCGTCCCCGATCCGCCCACGCCCAGCCGGCCCCGCGCGGCTTGACGCGGGGCGACGCCACGCAATGATTGAGAACGAGTCTCAATAGAGAGAGCCCCGTGATCGCCCGTCCCCGCCCTTGGAAGGAGTCTCTCGTATGTCGCCGAGCAGCCCAGACGCCCCGATGGACGCCCCAACCGACGCCACGGTCTCCAAGTGCCCGTTCCTGCGCGGTTCGGTGAACGTGCCCGCGGCGGACTCGCGCCCGATCACCCAGCGCCTCAAAGAGGACAACTGGGATCTGCACGAGCAGGCCGAGCACGACAGGGTGCCCCAGGCGATGGTCAGGGGCGAGATGAGCCGCGAGGGGTACGTCGAGCTGCTCAAGCAGATGTGGGTGGTCAACCGGGCCCTGGACGCGGCGCTGGTTGAGGCCCGGGCGAGCACGCCGATCATCAACGACCTGGTCTCGGACCGCCAGCTGCAGGAGCAGTACCTGCGGGCGGATCTGGAGCACTTCGGGGTGGACGTGAACACCATCGAGACGACCGACGCCGCGCGGACGATGATCGAGCACGTCACGGCGCTGCGCGAGCGCGACGGGCACGCGTTGTTCGGGCTGCACTACGTGCGCGAGGGCGCCAACAACGGCAACAAGTTCGTCGCGATGAAGCTCAAGAAGGCGTGGGGGCTCGAGGGGGAGGACGGCTTCCGCTACCTCGACCCGTACGGCAAGGACCAGCGCCCGCTCTGGGAGGACTGGAAGGCGCGGCTGGCGGACTACCCGTTGACCGAGCCGCAGAAGGACGCCGTTTTCGCCGGCGCCCGCTCGATGTTCGAGCGGATCATCGCGCTGCACCAGGACCTGGAATCGCTCGCGCTGGCGTGAGCTACCCCGCGGCCTGATCCAGTTCGTCCTCTTCGAGCGGGTGCTCGTCCAGCCCGCCCGCCCGCATCGCGCGGAGTCGGGCCTCGACCTGCTCCTCGGTCTCGATCGCGTTCTCGCTGCTGGCGACCAGGGTGCAGACCATCGCGTCGCCCGTCACGTTACAGACCGTGCGGCACATGTCCAGGATGCGGTCCACGCCCAGGATCACCGCGATGCCCTCGAGGGGCAGGCCCACGCTCTGGAGGACGATCACGAGCATGATCATGCCCACGCCGGGCACGCCCGCGGTGCCGATCGAGGCGAGGGTGGCGGTGAGGACGATGGTGAGCTGGTCACCGATCGAGAGGTCGATGCCGTAGAGCTGGGCGATGAAGACGGTCGCGACGCCCTGGTAGAGGGCCGTCCCGTCCATGTTGATCGTGGCGCCGATGGGCAGGACGAACGAGCTGACCTCTTCCTTGACGCCCAGGCGTTCCTCGCAGCACTCCATGGTGACGGGGAGGGTGGCCGACGAGCTCGCGGAGCTGAAGGCGAGCAGCTGCGCCGGGCTGATGGCCTTGTAGAAGCGTTTGTATCCGACGCCCCCCAGCACGCGGAAGCCGATGGGGTAGACCGCGAAGATCATGACCGCCAGGCCCCCGACGACGACGAGCGAGTAGACCGCCAGGGCCTTGAGCACGTCCAGCCCGAGGTCGGCGATCTTGGACGCGATGAGCGCAAAGACCGCGTAGGGCGCGAGCAAGAGGACGAGGTTGACGATCTTGATGACCACGTCGGTCATGGCGTCGAAGAAGTTGATGACGGGAGCCGCCTTCTCCTTCTTGATGAGCGTGAGGCAGACGCCCACCAGCAAGGCCGCGAAGACGACCTGGAGCATGTTGCCCGCGGCGAGCGCCTCGAAGGGGTTGGTCGGAATGATGTTCAGGACCGTTTCCCAGACGTCGGGGGCCTGGGCGGCCTGGATCTTGCCCTCGGCCTCGATGGCGTAGGTCGAGACCAGCCCGTCGCGCGTCTCCTCGCTGACGAACCGCCCGGGCTGGATGACGTTGGCCAGCAGGAGGCCCACGGTGATCGCGACGGCGGTGGTGAAAATGTAGATCGCGATGGTCTTGCCGCCGATGCGGCTGAGCTTGGAGAGGTCGTTGAGGCTCGAGGCGCCGACGATGAGGCTGAAGAGAACGATCGGCACCGCGATGAAGCGCAGGCCCCGCAGGAAGAGGCTCCCGACGAAGTCGTTGAGATCGCGCAGGAAGCGGGCGCCCTTGGCCGCGGGCCCTGCCTGGGCGTTTGGGAACTTCTCGGCGCGGTCGGAGGCGGGGATCTGATCCAGATCAATGCCCTCGGGCACATCCGCGGCGTCAACGCCCGCGAGCCAGCGCCCGGGGTCGTCCACGCCCATGGAGCGCCACGTGCCCGCGTCCCAGGTGATGTTCACCGCCAGACCGACGAGGACGCCCAGGAGGAGGCCGAGGATGATCTGCCAGTGGAGTGCGACTTTGGGCATGTGGAACAAGCTACGCCCGGGGCGGGCCGTCCACAAGCGGGCGGGGCACCCGGACCTAGGATCCCCCCATGGCACGACGCATCCGTTCAAGCAACCTGCGATTCCGTGAGTACCTTCGCAAGCGGAAGGAGGCGGGCGACCGGGAGCGCGTCTCGGACCACGTGAACGAGAAGGCGGAGAAGAAGAAGTCCGCCAAGGCCCGGCGGGGGTTTCTCGGGCTCTTCAGCCAGTTCTGGGGTTTGCTCGTCGGGCACCGGGGGACGGTGCTGTTCTCGCTGGTGACGCTGAGCGTCTCTGTGGCGATGGGCCTGATGCTGCCCGTCTCGACGAAGATCGCGCTGGACTACGTGCTGACGGACAGCCCGGGCCCGAGCGGGATTGCGCAGAAACTCGGCATCGAGCCCGATGCGCTGCCCTCGCCCAAGGCGCTGCTGTGGATCGTGGGCGGGGCGATGATGGTCATCACGACGATCCAGATCATCTTCGCGATCTGGGGGCGCTGGCAGTGCACGCGGATCACCAAGCGGGTGCAGGTGGGGTTGCGCAAGCGCGTGTTCGAGCACGCGTCGCGGCTGCCGCTGTCGCGGATCCACGAGATCAAGTCGGGCGGTGTGGCCAGCGTGCTGCGCGAGGACGCGGGTGGCGTGGGCGAGCTGATCTTCGGGATGGTCTACAACCCGTGGCGCGCGATCACGCAGCTGACGGGGACGCTGGTGATCCTGACGATCATCGACTGGCGGCTGCTGATCGGCGCCGTGGCGGTGGTGCCGCTGATCTTCATGACGCACAAGACGTACATCGCGCGGATCCGCCCGATGTTCCGCGATGTTCGCGCCACGCGTCAGGGCATCGACGCGCAGGCGACCGAGGCGTTCGCGGGGATGCGCGTGGTGCGCGGGTTCAACCGGAGGCAGGCCGAGGCGGCCCGGTTCACCCGCGAGGGGCACTTCATGGCCCGCCAGGAGATCATGATCTGGTGGTGGAGCCGCGGGCTGGAGATCGCCTGGCAGGTGCTCATCCCCACGGCCAGCGCCGCGGTCCTTATTTATGGCGGCTCGCAGGTGCTCGATGGCACGCTGACGCTGGGCGACCTGATGATGTTCAGCGCGTACCTGCTCATGCTGCTGGGCCCGCTCGAGGCCCTGGTCTCCAGCGCCACGAGCATCCAGACGAACCTGGCGGCGCTCGACCGAATCCTGGACCTGCTCGACGAGGAAGAGGAGTTCGAGGGCGCCCGCGGCAGCGTCGAGCTCTCCCCGGCGCAGGTGCAGGGGCGTGTGACGCTCGAGGGCGTGAGCTTCTCGTACCCGCGCGTGCTCAAGCCCGGGAAGAAGCCCGGCGCCAATCCCGAACCGCTGCCCCCGGTGCTGACGGACATCGACATCGACGTGGAGCCGGGCGAAACGATCGCGCTCGTGGGTCCGAGCGGCGCCGGGAAGACGACGCTGTGCAACCTTGTCGCGCGGTTCTACGACCCCACGCTGGGGCGCGTCACGCTCGACGGGCGCGACCTGCGCGAGATCAAGGTCGAGAGCTACCGGCGCCTGCTGGGCATCGTCGAGCAGGACGTGTTCCTGTTTGATGGCACGGTCAGCGAGAACATCGGCTACGCCCGGCGCGACGCGTCGGCGCCCGACATCATCGCCGCCGCGGAGATCGCCAACGCCCACGGGTTCATCAGCGAGATGGAGGACGGGTACGACACGCTCATCGGCGAGCGGGGCGTACGCCTGTCGGGCGGGCAGAAGCAGCGCATCGCCATCGCGCGGGCCGTGCTTGCGGATCCCAAAATCCTGATTCTGGACGAGGCGACGAGCAATCTGGACTCCGAGTCGGAGCGCCTGATCCAGCGGGCGCTCAACGACCTGATGAAGGGGCGCACGAGTTTCGTGATCGCCCACCGCCTGAGCACGATCCGGCACGCGAGCCGGATCGTGGTGATCGAGGACGGGCGGATCCGGGAGATCGGGAGCCACGACGAGCTGATGGCCGGCGACGGGCGGTACGCCGAGCTGGTGCGCCTCCAGACCGAGGAGCCCCCGCAGAGCGGCCCGGACCCCGAGTCCGGGCCCGACGAGACCAGGGCGACTCGCTCGCACGGGCGGGTGGCCTGAGTCCGGAATCCCCCCGCCCGGGTGGAACAAGAGCGGATTCGCAGCGGATAGGGGCGTGCGATGGGGGCTCGGGTTGATCCCGGGGCCCCGGTGCGGTCTGATGGTCTTGGTTCCAACCGCCAGCTCGGCGACTTCCTTCTTGCGGAGATATCGATGACGCCTGCTTCTTTCGGACGGGCGCCCCTCGGGGCGTGTGTGCTCGCTCTCACCCTGTCGCTCAGCGCGGGGGCCCCGGCGTCCGCGCAGGACATCGCGATCGCCCAGCGGGCGGACCGACCCTACGCGGGGCTGCGCCTGGTGCGGGTGATCCCCGATGCGGCGCGCTTGGACGCGGCGCTCGGGGCCGCGACGATGGTCTGGACGCACAGGCCCGGCGTCGGTCGCGAGCTTCAGCTCGTCGTTGACGACGCTGGGATGGAGATGCTCGCCAAGCTCGGGTTGGCGCCGGTCGTGCTGCTCGACGACGTCCAGCGCGAGGTCGATGCTCACATGGCGCAGGTGACCCGGCTCCAGGCCCAGCGAGGCGCCGGCTGGTACGACAACTTCAAGACATACGACGAGATCGTGACCCACGTGAACGCGCTTGCGTCGGCGCGTCCGGATCTGGCCTCGACCAGCGTCTTCGGCTCGTCGCTGCAGAGCCGCGACCTCGTGGAGATCACGATCACGGGACCCGACCAGCCGGGGAACATGGCCGAGTCCCGCCCGGTGGTGCTGTTCAACGGCGGGCAGCATGCCCGCGAGTGGATCAGCCCGATGACGGTGATGTACATCGCCGAGAACCTGATCGACGGGTATGACTCGGACCCGCGGATCGGCGCCCTGCTCGACAGCGCCCGCATCGTGGTGGCCCCGATGATCAACCCGGACGGGTATGTGTACACCTGGGCCAGCGAGCGCCTGTGGCGCAAGAACAGGCGCGGGGGCTACGGCGTCGATCTCAACCGCAACTGGGGGTACGAGTGGGGGGGGGAGGGCTCGAGCGGGTTCACGGGCGATGAGATCTACCGGGGCACGGCGCCCTTCAGCGAGCCTGAGACCGCGGCGCTGCGTGACCTGAGCCTGAGCTACGGGTCCGACCTCGCGTCGCATATCGACTACCACAGCTACTCACAGCTGATCCTCTGGCCCTTCGGCTATGCCGAGGGTGTGCAGACGCCCGAGCCCGATCGGACTACGTTCGACACCCTGTCCAACGACATGTCCGACGAGATCCAGGCGGTGCACGGGCAGTTCTACGACCCGATCCAGTCGGTGGACCTGTACCCGGCCGCGGGCGACGCGTCGGACTGGTACTACGGGGAGCTCGGCGCGACGAGCTTCACGGTTGAGCTGCGCGACACGGGCAACTTCGGGTTCGTGCTCCCGCCCAGCCAGATCATCCCCACGGCCGAGGAGAACTTCGAGGGCATGCTCCTGTTCGCCGAGCGGACGACGCAGCTGCTCGCGTTCTCACTGACGACCGCGCTGCCGCAGTATGTCGAGGCGGCGCAGGCCAACGATCTCGATGTCAATGTCTTCGAGGGCGTCGGCACGCTGGACACCTCATCGGTGCGACTGTTCTCCCGCGTCGGCACGAGCGGGACGTTCGCCGAGAGTTCTGGCGTCTCGGTCGGTGGAGACGCGTACCGCGTGACGCTGCCGGCGGCGCCCTGCGGCGAGGTGATCGAGTTCTACGTCACCGCCCAGACGCTCTCGGGCGCCACGCTCGCCTTCCCGTCCATGGGCGAGAACGCCCCGCTGAGCGTCGAGGCGGCCGAGCTGACCGAGGTCTTCGCCGACAACTTCGAGACCAACCTGGGCTGGTCCGTCTCGGGCAACGTCAGCGGCACGGGATCAGGCGAGTGGCAACGCGGAACCCCGAACGGGGGCGGCGATCGCGGCGACCCCGCGGCCGATTTCGACGGCTCGGGCCAGTGCTACCTCACGGGCGCCGCCGACGACAACACCGACGTGGACGGCGGGACGACCATCCTTACCTCCCCCGCGATGGACGCGGGCGCGTCGCCCGAGGCAGTGCTCAGCTACGCCCGCTGGTTCAGCAATAACAACGGCGGCTCGCCCAACGAGGACGTCATGCTCGTCGAGATCTCGGGCAACAACGGCGCCAGCTGGGCAGAGGTCGAGACCGTCGGCCCGTCCAGCGCCGAGTCGGGCGGGGGCTGGTTCACCCGCAGCATCCGCGTCGCGGAATTTGTCACCCCCAGCGACCAGGTGCGGCTGCGCTTCAGCGCGTCGGACCTTGGGAGCGGCTCGGTCGTCGAGGCGGGTGTTGACGCGGTGCATATGCAAGAGGCAACCTGTTCGACTCCCGATGGGTGCAACGACGCGGACATGAGCGAACCCTATGGGTCGCTCGACTTCTCGGATGTGGTCGCGTTCCTTGGGGCGTTTGGCGCGATGGACGCGGCCGCGGACCTGGCCGCGCCCCTCGGGTCGCTCGACTTCTCGGATGTGGTCGCGTTCCTGGCGGCGTTCGGCGCGGGCTGCCCGTGACCGGGGCGTGGCGGACAAATTCTCTAGGGGTCTCGACAGCTCGGGCTTAGACTTGGATCAACCTCTGGAGCGATTCAACATGACGCGTGTGTTCCTTGCCTGCGTGGCCCTGATGGGCGCCATCGGCGTCGCCTCGGGTGACGTGATCGTCCTCGACGCGGTCGCCGACGCCACGATCTATTCCGAAGACAACACCCGCGCCAACGGCTCGGGGGAGTATCTGTTCGCGGGAACCAACAACAACGGCGACGCGCGGCGCGGGCTCGTCCGCTTCGACGTGCTCGCGTCGATCCCCGTGGGCTCGGTCATCGAGAGCGTCGAGCTGCGTCTGTACGCGTCGCGCGGCGGGTCCGGGGCGGTCGGTCTGTACCCGCTGATCACGGACTGGGGCGAGGGCCCGTCAAACCCGGCCGGGAACGAGGGGGCGGGCACGTTCGCGCAGGACGGTGACCCGACCTGGGAATACACCTTTTATGACGCCGCTGATCCGAACGACTCGCCCGCGTGGACCACGCCCGGGGGCGACACCCTCACGCCCGCGAGCGCGTCAACGAACATCGGCGGGATCGACCAGAGCTACTCGTGGTCCTCGACCGAGATGGCGCTGGATGTGGAGAGCTGGCTCGACACCCCCGGCAGCGACTTCGGCTGGGTCCTCGTGGGCAACGAGGGGGGCGCCAGCAGCGCGACCCGGTTCGAGTCACGCACCAACCCGAACCCGGCGAACCGCCCGCAGCTGATCATCACGTTCACGCCGCCCCCGGGCGCCGGCTCGTGCTGTTTCATCGACGGCTCGTGCATCATCACCACCGCCGGCGACTGCGCCGGCGCGGGCGGAACGTTCAACGGCGAGGGCACAAGCTGCTCGCCCAACCCGTGCCCGCAGCCCGTGGGCGCGTGCTGCCTGCCCGACGGCTCGTGCGTCACCGATGATGAGGGGAGCTGCGTCGCCGCGGGCGGGATCTACCAGGGGCACTTCGTGGACTGCGCCGGTGTGGACTGCGGCGTCACGCTCACGCCCTACATGGACGCGATGCCCATCCCCCCCGTCGCGACGCCCGTGTTCGGCACGCCCGGTGGCTTCGCGACGTATGACATGCGCGTCCAGCAGTTCCAGCAGCAGCTGCACACGCAGCTGCCCCCGACCACGCTCTGGGGCTACGAGGGGATGTACCCGGGTCCGACGATCGAGGCGGGCGTGAACGCGCTGACCGTGGTCAACTGGATCAACGACCTGCGCGACGAGGATGGGTTCTTCCTCACCGAGCACATCCTGCCCGTGGACTTGTGCCCGCACGGGGCGTCCAACGACGCCAAGCACGTCACCCACGTCCACGGCGCCCACACCCCGCCCGAGTTCGATGGCTACCCCGAGGACACATTCCTCCCCGGCGAGCAGGACACGTACATCTACCCCAACGAGCAGCTCCCCGCGACGCTCTGGTACCACGACCACTCGCTCGGGCAGACGCGCCTGAACGTCTATCTCGGGCAGGCGGGGTTCTACATCATCCGCGACGCGTTCGAGAACAGTCTCGACCTGCCCTCGGGCGAGTTCGAGGTTCCCATGCTCTTCCAGGACCGCTCGTTCAACCAGGACGGCTCGCTCCAGTACCCGGGCGTCTGGCAGGGCATGTTCCACGGCGACTACAACCTCGTCAACGGCATGGTCTGGCCCTTCTTCGAGGTCAAACGCGCCGCGTACCGGTTCCGATGGCTCAACGGCGCCAACTCACGCACCTACACCCTCTCGCTGTCCGACGGGACCACGTTTGACGTCATCGGCATGGACGGCGGGCTTCGCGAGACGCCCGTCACGCTCTCCGAGATCACGCTGGCGCCGGCGGAGCGCGTGGACATCCTCATCGATTTCTCGGGCAAGGCCCCCGGGACGGAGATCCTGCTGACCAACTCCGCCTCGACGCCCTTTGACGCGCCCCCGGGGACAGACGTGCTCCCCGAGGTGATGAAGTTCATCGTGACCGCCGACACCGGTCCCGCCCCCGCAACGCCCGCGTTCCTGCGCACGTACGAGGCGATCGACGAGGGCGACGCGCGCATCTCCCGCGACTTCCTGCTCCAGCCGTTCTTCGACGAGTGTACCGGGCTCCGGTGGCTCATCAACGGGCTGCACTGGGGGCACATCACCGAGCGTGTGGAGAAAGGATCGACCGAGATCTGGCGCTTCGTCAACCCCAGCGGGATGACCCACCCCATGCACCTGCACCTGGTCTCGTTCCAGGTGCTCGACCGCCAGCCCATGGAGCTGGTCGGGGGCGTGCCCGTCGCGACGGGACCCGCGACGCCCCCCGGGCCGGAGGACGAGTACTGGAAGGACGTCGTCAAGGTTCACCCGGGGGAGATGGTGCGCGTGATCGCGAAGTTCGAGGACTACGAGGGACTCTTCGCGTACCACTGCCACATCCTCGAGCACGAGGACCAGGAGATGATGCGCCAGTACCTGGTGGTCAACTGCCTGATCGATCTGGCGCCGCCCGAGGGGGTGCTGGACTTCTCGGATATCTCCGCGTTCCTCACGGCGTTCGGGACGGGCGGGGTCGAGGCCGACCTGGCGGTCCCGCTGGGCGTGTTCGATTTTTCGGATGTGTTCGAGTTCCTCGTCGCGTTCGGGACGGGCTGCCCGGAATAGGCCAAGCCCGCTTCACGCCGGGGCGCTGATGCGGTACTGTGGGGGTATTGACTGACGCCCTCGTGGGAGAGGCAAGGGGTTGACGATGCGGAGCGGAACGGCGCGGCAAGGGTGGACGATGACCGGGGCGGCGATGCTCTGTGTTGCGGCGGGCGGGGCGCTCTTCGGCGCCGGGATGGGCGGCCCCTCGACCGGACTGCCCCCGGTGCCGGTCCCCCCGGAGAACCCGATCACCGAGGCCAAACGCGTTTTGGGCAAGATTCTTTTTTGGGACGAGCAGCTCTCCAGCGACAGCACCATGTCGTGCGGCACTTGCCACATCCCCGCCGTCGGGGGGACCGACCCGGTGTTCGGGCAGCACCCCGGGACCGACGGCGTGTTCGACACGCCCGATGACCGGCGCACCAGCTTCGGCATGATCCGCGCCGACAGCAACGATGATTACGCGCCTGATCCGTTGTTCGGATTGCAGCGACAGTCCACGCCGCGCACGGCGCCTCCGGTGTTCATGGTCGCCCACACGCCTGAGCTGTTCTGGGACGGGCGGGCCGGGGGCGAGTTCGTGGACCCGGACACGGGGGAGACGATCATCGCGTCGGGCGGCGCGGTCGAGGCCCAGATCCTTCAGCCCCCGCTCTCCGACGTGGAGATGGCTCACGAGGACCGCGACTGGGGCCAGATCACGCGCAAGCTGCGCCGGGCGCGACCGATGGCGCTGGCGGCGGACCTTCCCCCCGACATCCAGGCGGCGCTCGACGCACGCGGGTCCTACCCCGAGCTGTTCGCCGACGCGTTCGGCGACGACGACGTCACCGCGGCCCGCGTCGCGATGGCGATCGCGACCTACGAGCGCACGCTCGTGCCCGATCAGACGCCCTGGGACGCGTTCATGGCGGGCGACCCAGACGCGTTGACGCCGATCCAGATCCAGGGGTGGGATCTCTTCCGAGAATCGGATTGCGCCCTGTGCCACACGCCCCCGACGTTCACGGACTTCAGCTTCCGCAACATCGGGGTGCGCCCGACCGCCGAGGATATCGGGCGCCAGGAGGTGACCGGGTTGTTCGAGGATCGCGGCAAGTTCAAGGTGCCCACGCTCCGCAACGTCGCGCTCAAGCGTTCGTTCATGCACTCGGGCGACTTCCAGCTCTTCAACACGGTGTTCAACTTCTATGTTGGCAGCGGGGCGGCGGGGAACACGAACCGCGACCCGATCCTGCCCGTCGCCTTCGGAGTGCTGCGTGACCCCGTGGTCAACTTCCTGGAGCACGGGCTGGTCGATCCGCGCGTCGCGGGCGAGCAGTTCCCGTTCGATCGTCCGACGCTGCAGATCGAGCAGGCGCCCAACCCGGAGCTTCTGGGCGGGGCGACGCCCGGCGCGGGAGGGCTGGCGCCGAGGATCATCGCGCAGGCGCCGCCCAACATCGGGAACCTGGGTTTCAAGATCGGGCTCGACCGGGCGTTGGGCGGCGCGAGCGCGACGCTTGTCGCGTCGGAGGTTCCCCCGGTGGACGGCGCGGTCCTGGGCGACCATGAACTCGGGACGGTCACCGCGCAAGGTGTCGGCGACGGCGCGGGCTTCGCGACGCTGCAATGGGCGGTGCCCTTCAACTCGTTCATCGAGGGGCGCACGCTTTACGTGCAGTGGGTTGTCCAAGACCCGGCGGGCGATGGCGGCGAGGCTCGGTCGGACGTTGCGAGGCTCACACTGTTTAGCAGCAACGGGACGCCAGCCGACTGCGCCGCGGACCTGGCTGCGCCGTTCGAGACGATGGACTTTGCGGACATCACCCGGTTCCTCTCGGCGTTTGCCTCGGGCGAGCTGGTCGCGGATCTGGCGCCTCCCGCCGGCGTGTACGATTTCAGCGACGTTTCAGCGTTCCTGCTGTCGTTTACGCGGGGGTGCCCCTGAGCCCAGCGCCTCTGCGAGGAGTGACCCCTATCCTCCCGCTCGCCCCGGATGTGGGGCGGGAGGCACGCTTTGACTGAACGAGAACCCAACCGGGTGGAGCTGGATCCGCCGGCGACGACCCAGCCCAAGACCGAAGCCGCGGCCCCGCCCGAGAGCGGCAGCCAGCTCCGCGCCAACGACGGCGTGGTGCAGGAGCAGCTGGCCAACCTGATCCAGGACGTCACGGGCGATGGCGTGCAGGAGTACGACGCCAAGCTCGTGCGCGAGCTGATGACGGCCGCGCTCAAGCTCATCCCCGACGGGCGCGGCACGGGCGAGCTCAAGCTGATGACCACCGCGATGAAGGAGATGCGGTACGCCTACCGCGTCTTCGGGCAGTTCGCCGACCCGCACAAGGTCACCATCTTCGGCAGCGCCCGCACGCCCGAGGATCACCCCGACTACCTCGCGGCCGTCGAGTTCTCCAAGCTCATGGCCCAGGCGGGCTGGATGAGCATCACCGGCGCGGGCGACGGCATCATGAAGGCCGGGCACGAGGGGCCCGGGCGCGACGCGAGCTTCGGCGTCGCGATCCGCCTTCCCTTCGAGACCACGGCCAACGACGTCATCGCGGGCGACAGCAAGCTCATCCACTTCCGCTACTTCTTCACGCGCAAGCTCATGTTCCTGAGCCAGGCCGAGGCGGTCGTCTGCTTCCCCGGGGGCTTCGGCACGCTCGACGAGACCTTCGAAACGCTCACCCTCGTCCAGACGGGCAAGGCCAGCATGATCCCGATCGTCTTTGTCGAGGGCGAGCCCACGCCCGGGCAGACGACCTCGGGTGGCGACCCGGACAAGGCCATCGCCAACTACTGGGGTGGCTGGGACCAGTTCATCAAGAGCCAGCTGCTCAACCGCGGCTGGATCAGCCCCGAGGACCAGAACCTCTACTACATCGCCAAGAACCCCAGCGACGCGGCCCAGCACGTGCTCAACTTCTACCGCGTGTACCACTCCTCGCGCTACGTGCGCGACGACCTGGTCATCCGGATCAAGAAGCCCCTGAGCGAGGGCGCCATCGCGACGCTCAACGAGGAGTTTGGCGTGCTGGTGGGCAAGGGCGAGATCACGCAGCGCGGGCCCTACTCCTCGGAGAAGGACCACCTGGCGCTGCCCCGGATCGCGTTCACCCACACCCGCTACAAGTTCGCGCTGGTGCGCCGGATGATCGACCGGATCAACGAGCTGGGTTCGGACGAATAGAGACGCGGGAGGCGGCGTGCGTCGGATCACTCGCAGCCAACGCGTGCGTGACGTGCTGACGCTGATGTGCGTCGGGGCGCTGACGGTCTCGACCGGGTGCCGTCGGTGGCGGATGCGCGAGGCGCCCGGCGCCGAGCCGGTCGGCGAACTCGTGCAGGCGCCCCGGGTCAGCCGCGGGCTCGAGATCGAGGTCTGGGCGATCGAGGACCGCGGCGGGGATCTGGCCCGCGCCCTGGAGCGCTACGAGGAGCCGGCCCCGTTCGTCAGCCCGGGCGCCGCGCGCCGGTGGCGGGCGAGCGGGTTTCGCCTGGTCAGCGTGCCCGCGGGCGATCTCGATCGTCTCCGGGGTTCGCTGTCGCTCGTCGCGCCGGTCCGCGAGGAGTCGCTCATGGAGGCGAGGCACTGGCGCCCGCTGGCGCGCGGGGCGCGCCTGGGCGGCGAGACCGTGCTCACCGCGGACGGCCCGGCGCCGCGCAACGATGGCTGGGCCAGGCTGCTCGCCCGAGCCTGGGCGGCGCCCAGCGTCTCGCCCGGGCGCGAGACCCAGGCAACACTCCGCCTCGAGCTCGTCCCGCAGATCGTTGAGCCCGCCATGGCGGACTCGCTCGAGAACATCGAGGCGCGACTCCGCGGGCAGGCGAGGTTCATCGGGGACGACGGTCCGGTTCTCATGAACCTGATGCTCTCGGTCCTGCTCCAAGAGGGCCAGGCGCTTCTCGTGGTGGGCGAGGACCCCGCGGCGGACTGGTCCGCGCTGGCGCAGACCGCGCCCGTGATCCCGGGAGCCGCGGACCCGAACGAGGGAGCCGGTGACGAGGACCGGCTCGGCCCGGGCGTTCCGGAGTTGGTCGAGCCGATCGACGACACGAGCATCGGGGTCATGGAGCAGCGCGTGCGGCGCCCGGGTCGCGTCACGCGCTCTGCGGCGTCCCAGCCGACGGGACCGGGCGCCCCCGAGCGGCGCACGCTTGGGGAGGCCATCCTCGTCGGGCGATTGGGGCTGGGCACGGAGGAAGTCCGCGGCGCCAGCGTGCTCCGCGCCGGTCGGCGGGCGGTGATTGTTCTGGCGCCGCACGTCTCGGGCCCGTACCGCATTCTTCCGCGCGACGCGTCACCCACGGTCGAGGGGCGATAGCCTTCGGCTCGCGTGGAGATGCTCCTGTCCATCCTGTTCCTTGCCGCCGGGATCGCGCTGCTCGTCGGAGGGTCCGAGGCGCTCGTGCGTGGCGCCGCCCATCTGGCGCGGCTGCTCGGGATGCGTCCGTTCGTCATCGGCGTCACCGTGGTGGCGTTCGGCACCAGCGCGCCCGAACTGGCCGCGTCGATCGGGTTCAGCCTCTCGGACCAGACCGAGGCGGCGATCACCAACGTCGTCGGCTCGAACATCGCCAACATCGGGCTGATCCTGGGCCTGACGGCGCTGCTCAAGCCCGTGCCCGTGGCGCGGAGCATCCTCCGTCGAGACGCCCCGATGATGGTCGCCATCAGCATGCTCGCGAGCCTGACGCTGATCGATCTGCGCGTCACCCGGGTCGAGGGCGCGATCCTCAGCGCCGGGATCGTCGCGTACGTGTGGGTCTCCTACCGCCTCGGGCGGGTCGATCCCGATTCGGTCCGCCTCGAACTCGAGCGGGAGCGGGAGCACGGGCTGGACCTGGTCCCGCCCGAGAAGCCCGGTCGCGTGTGGAAGAACCTGGGCATGATCGGCGTCGGCCTTGTCGCGCTGCTGATCGGGTCGAGGCTTGTCGTGTCGGGGGCGATGGACATCGCCGGCGCGGTGGGCATCCCGCCCGCGATCGTCAGCCTGACGATGGTCGCGTTCGGGACCTCGCTGCCCGAGCTGGCCGCGTGCATCGTCGCGGCCAGGCGGGGTGAGTCCGAGATCGCCCTGGGCAACGTCGTCGGGTCCAACGTGTTCAACCTGCTCAGCGTGCTGGGCGTGTCGGCCCTGGTCCGCCCGCTGCACGCCCCGTCGGACATCTGGACGCATCTGTGGGTCATGCTCGGGCTCAGCGTCGCGGCCCTGCTGGTTTCCGGACCCACGCGGCGCGTCGGGCGTCTGAGCGGCCTGGGCCTGCTTGTGGCTTACCTCGTCTACGTGACCCTCGTGTACGCCCGCGATCTGGGCGGATGAGCGAGAGCGCCGCAGAATGGGGAGAAGCTCCCCCCGCCGGCGGTCGATATCGGAACCCGGAGGGCCCCGGATGCTTCGAGTTCGGACCGCACACGCCAAGGCCGGGATGGAGCTGGCGATGCCGGTCTTCCATCCGCGTCGTCACGACCGACTGCTGCTGCGAACGGGCGTCAAGCTCGAGAAGGCCACGATCCGTCGCCTGCGGGAGATGAACCTGCCCGAGCTGTGGATCAAGTACCCGAGCCTGGAGGTCGTCAGCGACTACGTCAACCCCGCGGTCTTCGCCAAGCGGGCGACGGTCACGCGACAGATCGCCGACTCCTACGACTCGCTGAGCACCCACGTTGACGCGGAGCTGGACTTCGGTGACTTCCGCGAGGCGATGAACGGCATGATCACGCTTCTGAGCGAGCAGCCCAAGTCGGCGCTGTTCCTCTCGGAGATCGTCGAGTCGGGCCAGCCCGGCGTGCGACACGCGTCCAACGTCGCGTTCCTGAGCGTGCTTATGGGGCTCAAGCTCGAGTTCTACCTGATGAGGGAGCGCTCGAGGCTGGGCGGGGCGTACGCCAAGAAAGTCGCCAACCTCGGCGTCGCGGGCATGATGCACGACATCGGGATGCTCCGGCTCGACGAGGACACGGTCAAACGCTGGGAGCAGACGGGCGACGAGACCGACGAGGCCTGGCGCGAGCACGTCAAGATCGGCTACAACCTCGTCCGGGGCGAGCTCGAGCCCTCCGCCGCCGCGGCGGTCCTGCACCACCATCAGAAGTTTGACGGCACGGGCTTCCCCTTCCGAACTACGTTCGGTGGGGATCAGGTCCCGATGCAGGGCTCGCAGATCCATATCTACGCCCGCGTCATCGCGGCGGCGGACCTGTTTGATCGCCTGCTTCACGCGCCCGGGCGCCAGGAAGCAGGAACCGATGCGCCGCCCACGCCCGTGGTGCGAGTTCTCAGCCGCATGCAGCAGAAGCCCTACCGGGACTGGGTCGATCCGGTGGTGCTCAGCGGGCTGATCAGCGTGGCGCCGCCCTACCCCCCAGGCTCGGTCGTGCGCCTGAGCAACGGCGTCAAGGGCGTTGTGGTCTCGTGGGCGGCGGGCGATCCGTGCAGGCCCGAGGTGATGGAAATCAGCGAATCACTCGACGCGAGTGGCGATCACGGCGAGGGCGCCCGGATCGACCTGCGCGAATACCCGAGGCTCTGCGTCGCCGAGATCGACGGCGAGGATGTGGTCGAGGACAACTTCTCGCCCGAGGACACCGGGTGTCCGGCGCTGGAATCGATCGCGCAGGCGATGGTCAACGGCGCCGCGCTCCCCGGCGCGCCCGCGTTGCCCGAATCAGAGCAGAAGAAAGCGGGATAACCGGCTCGGGCCTGTTTGACGGATCTGATTCGTGCCACGGACCGGTCCTCCGGTCCGTGCGGGGGAGGCGTGTCGGGTCCGCGGGACGCGCTGACCTGAAGACAGGTCAGTGGCACGGCCTGCCGCTTTGATCCGTCAAACAGAACCTAGCCGTCGACCTTGGCCTTCTGACCCCCGGGGGCGCCGCCCGCCGGGCGCCCGCCCCGAGCGGGCATCCCGGTGCGCATCAGCTGGGGTCGCCCGTCCTCACCGATCGAGTACCCGTTCTCGCCCAGGGCTTGCTCGTCCCAGGGCTCCGCGATCACCTCGCCCGGGCTTGGCGCACGCAGCAGCACGCGCGCGCCAGACTCGATCCCGGAGCGAATCTCGGCGTAGACGTCCGACGTGCGCCCCATGCCCACTGGCGCGCGCTTGAACTTGGACCCGGTGGGCACGTACACGAACCGGACGGCCCCGTCGTTGAACACCGCCTGCACCGGGACCGCCAGCGACTCCTCGACCGCGCCCAGCACGAGGCGGGCCTCGCAGCGCAGCGAGGGCTTGAGCTGGGCGCCGTGGTTACCGGCATCGATGGCGATCTTGACCGTGTACTCTCGCCGGTTCGGGTCCCGCCAGCCCCCGCCCTCGGCCAGCACGCCGATCGACTCGACCACCCCCGGCAGCTCCAGACCGACCGCCTCGATGTTCACGCGGGCGTTCTGCCCGGGGCGGACGCGCCCGGCGAGCGACTCGTGCACCTTCACCGACGCGATCATCTCGCTCGTGTCGGGCAGGGTGATGAGCAGATCGTTAGGACGGACCTGGCGCCCGATGGCGATGGGTCCCTCGTTCTGTGAGCGCCAGTTGTCCCGCTGCGCGGTGGTGCCATAGACGACCAGACCGTCCTGCGGGGCAAGGATCGTGCACTTCTCGAGCTGGTCGATGAGTTTGGCGAGCTTCTCCTCGCGGAGCGCGAGCTGGCGTTCCTTGTTGGCCCGGGCGCTCTGCTTGTTCTTGAGGTTGATCTCGTTCTGGCGTTCGACGCGCTTCATCTCCGCGGTCGCCTCGTCCACGTCGGAGAGCTTCTGCTTCTCGTCCCGCGGGTACTGGTAGTCCTTGTAGATCCGGTCGGTCAGCTGCGCCTTGGCCAGCTCCGCCTTGGCCTCGATGTACGCCAGGCGGTCCCGGTCGTGCTCGTCCTTGCTCACGAACTCCTTCTTGAACAGCTCCTGCGTCTGCTCCCACTTGTCGGTCAGCCGCTCGAGCTCACGCACGGCGCGCTCGATGGCCAGCTCGTTGGCCTGGCGGGTTTTTTGGTCCTCGCCCTCGCGCCACTGCTCGAGCGCCAGCTCCTTGAGCGTCAGGTCGAGCTGGGCCCGGCGCATCGCCGACTCGTTGTCGGAGATCTGGATCTCGACGGCCGTCGACGCGCTCTCGTGCGCCAGGCGGGCCTCCTCGACCCGGAGCTCCTCCTCGGCGATGCTGTCCTTGAGCGCGTCGGAGTTGAGCAGCATCAGCTGCTCGCCCTTGCGCACGCGCGATCCCTCGTCCACCACCTCGACGACCGTCGTCTGGCTGTCGAGCTCGCAGCGGATCTCGATCTGGTTCCGCGCCTCGAGCTCGCCCCCGGCCAGCGTCGTGATATCGAACGCCCGGATCGAGGCGACCGCCAGCTCCGTCGTCTGCCCCTGGTCCGACTCGGCGCTGTTGCCCCCGAACGCCAGCCAGCCGCCCCCCAGCACCGTCAGACCGACGATCGCGACCACGATCCAGAGAATCGTCCCACCACGGCGTGCGGCGCCATTGTTTCCGTTCTTGGTCGTCATCGGTCGCTCCGGGTGTGCGGGCTCGGGGTCGCCCCGTTGTTTGGGGACGTAAGCCCACGGGTCTCATGGTATGTACCGCGATCGACGCCTCAGGTTCTTCGCTGTTTCCCGCCCTCAGATGCCCCTGGGCGTCCTCTCCCCTCCTGACGCCTCCTAATGATGTTCCGATGAATGAGTCTGATCATGCGGCACAGCGCCAAGACCCGGGCGGCAGGACAACCCTGCTCGCCGTGGCCGCGATGATCGAGCTCGAGGCCATCGCCAGGGGTCTGGGCATCGCGCCGCCCACCCCCGGGCAAGAGTGGTCGGTGATCACGCTGGCGCCCGGGCTGGAGGCGGTGCTCACGGGGATCGGCAAGGCCAACGCCGCGGGCGCGGTTGCCCGTGTTCTTGATCCCGCCAGGCACACGGGGGTGATCAGCCTGGGCATTGGCGGCTCCCTCCCCGACGGCCCGCCCTTGGGGTCGCTGGTGCTGGGCGCATCGAGTGTGTTCGCGGACGAAGGGGTGGTCGCGCCCGACGGATTCCGGGCCTGTCGGTCGATGGGCTTCCCGCTGCTCCGGGGCGAGACCGACGCGATCCTGCCCGACCCGTCTTGGCTGGAGGCCTGGCGAGACCGGGTCGATCTCGTGGCGCCGATCGCGACGGTCTCGACCTGCTCGGGGACCGACGCGCTCGCCAGCGAGGTCGCCTCGCGGACCGGGGCGAGTGTGGAGGCGATGGAGGGCGCCGCGGCGGGGCTCGCGGTTCGCGCGATCGACCCCACCCTCGCGTTCGCGGAGCTGCGTGTCGTGAGCAACACGACCGGCGACCGCCCCGACCAGCGCTGGGACCTGAAGCTGGCGTTGAGCGAGCTGGGGAAGGTTCTCGGACGCGTCGCCCTGTCCACGGCGCCCGGGCAGGCCTGAGCGCCCCAGGATCCGGGAGGGCTGCGCGGGTGCTGCGACCTCGCAGGTCTGGAGAACGCTGAGGGCGCAGACGCCTCTCAATGCCGCCGCGGGGCCCGCCGATGAATGGCCATGAGCCGTTTCCGGTCGCGGGTGTCTTTCCCGCGCCGGGGCTCCGTGCGAGTGGAGGCGGGACGCCGATGGGAAGTGGGTCCAAAGGTCAGAAGGCATCGCGCGGGGGGTTGCGCTCGCTCGGGTCGCTGCGACCGGGCGCGATGCCCGTCGCGATCGACTTCGGCGCCGGATCGCTCAAGGCGCTCCAGCTGGCGTCGGGCGACCCCGAGTCGCTGGTTTCCGCGGGCGAGGTCGTCACCCCTGAGGACTGCCTCTACGACCCGGCCAAGCGGATCCGTTTCCAGCTCGACGCGCTGCCAAAGCTGATCAAGCAGGCCAAGTTCAAGACGACGCGCGCCGTGTGCGCCATCCCGTCGCCGCTGCTGTTCTGCAAGCACTTGCAGTTCCAGAAGAGCGACGAGGTCACCACGCAAGACATGCTCAACGCGGCGCTGCCCGCGCAGGTCGGCTGCGACGCGTCGATGCTGCTCACCAGGCACATCGAGGTCGAGCAGACCGCCCGGGCGGGGCGGTCCGAGGTGATCTGCTTCGCGGCGGGGCGTGAGCTTGTCGCGCGCCTGATGCACGCGATCAAGGCGGCAAGGCTCGAGCCGGTGGGCATCCACAACGAGTTCACGGCCCTGCTGCGCGCCTTTGCGCCCAAGCCCGGTCAGGCCAGCGCCGACGACAAGCCGACGCTGTACGTGGACCTGGGGCGCGGCTCGACCAAAGTCATGATCGCCCGCGGCGGGCGGATGCTCTTTGCGCGGACGATCGGCTTCGGCGGGCTCCACCTCGACCAGGCGATCACCTCGCAGCTCAAGTGCTCCCTGAGCCAGGCCCGCCAGCAGCGCCTCGCGCTGACATGCATCCGTCCGGACCGCGACCCGCCCCCGGGCGCCGGCCCAGACGCGCCGCCCGAAGTGAGCCCAGCGCCCGCCTCGCCCGCGACGGCCACCGTCACACGGGTGACCCGCAAGATCGACCTGAGCGAGCCCGTCGAGATCCTCGTTGACGAGATCTCGATGTGCCTCCGATACCAGAAATCGTTGATGCCCGACCAGCGAGTCGAGCGTGTGGTGTTCGTTGGCGGCGAGTCCCGCCATCGACCCCTGTGCGCCGATATCGCTCGGGCGCTTCGCCTGCCGGCGCAGGCGGGAGACCCGTTGACCCGGATCGCCCGGACGGGCGCCGAGCCTTGTGTGGACGTGGATCTGAGTCTGGCCCAGCCCGGGTGGGCGGTCGCGATGGGGATGTGCCTCAGCCCGACCGACTTGTGAGAAAGGCGACGAGCGGATGTCGAGCCCAAAGAACCCAAACCAGCCGAGCCAGAGCACGTTCCTCCCGACTGACTATGTGCGCGGCAAGACGCAGACGCGGGCAAACGTGCTCGCGCTCATCCTGTTCGGCGCCGTGATCATCGGCGTTGTCGGCGCCTTCTTCCTGAACAACACACGCCTGCAGAGCGTGATGAGCCGGGAGAACGAGGTCGACGAACAGACGCGCAGCGCCGCGGAGCACCTCGAGCAGCTCAAGGCCCTGCGCGTGCAGCGTGAGGGCATGATCGACAGCGCCGAGCTGGTGACGGCGCTGATCGAGCGCGTCCCTCGTTCGGTGCTGCTCGCCGAACTGGTCCGGGGGATGCCCGAGGAGCTGGTGCTCACGGACATCGACCTGGTGGGCGAGCGCGTCAAGACGCCCACCACGCCCACCGCGTCCTCGGCGCCGGCCAAGAGGAGCCGGGCAAGCGCCCGGTCGATCAGCAACCGCGTCTCGGTCGGGAAGGACGCCGCCGACGAGGGCGCCGAGCCCAAGATCCTGCCCCCACGATTCAAGCACCGGGTCGTGCTGACGGGCCTGGCGGCGGTCAACAACGACGTCGCCGACTACCTGGCGAGCCTGAAGGCGTCCCCGCTGTTCGGCGCCGTCGAGCTGCAATACATCACCGAGACCAAGGTTGAAGACGTTGAGCTGCGGAAGTTCCAGATCAGCATGAACCTGCTGCCCACGGCGGACGTGAGCCAGGTCGAGTCGGCCGTGGAGACCTCGCTGATCGAGAACGGCGTCTTCGGCGATCTGGCGCCCACGCTGCGCTCACCCCCGATTGAGTCCTTCGGCATCGCCCCCACCGGCGACGACGATCACTGAGAAAGGGCCTCGCGATGAAGTTTGGACTCCGAGAAATCATCATCTTTCTGGTCGTGCTCTGCATGCCCGTGGGCGCGTACTTCGCGATCTTCAAGCACCAGAACGCGAAGATCGAGGACAAGAAGTCCGAGATCGTGCACAAGGAGCAGATGCTCACGCTGCTGCGTCAGGAGACCAGCCGCAACGAGGATCTCAAGCGCGCCAACGAGGAGATCGCCCAGCGGATCGCCGAGATCGAATCCCGCCTTCCCACGGGCAAGGAGGTGGACCAGATCGTCCGCCAGGTCTCTGAGATCGCCGTCAACTCCGGGCTGGAGTCGCCCACATTCAAGAGCGCCAAGCCCATCGCGGCGGCCCTCTACTTCGAGCAGCCGCTGGAGATGACGACCAAGGGCTCGTTCGCGGGGTACTACGAGTTCCTCGCGAGTATCGAGCGAATGCCCCGCATCACCCGGGTCGTTGACATGAAGGTCAAGCGTGCCCGCGAGGGCGCCGAGATCGAAGTCAACTTCACGCTCAGCATCTACTTCCGCGCCGACGAGGGGAGCTCCACGTGAGCAGCGACACGCCAGCGAACAACAACGCCCTGCCGCAGGGCGATGGCTCCAAGCTGATGCTCGATCTCAACGAGCAGGCCCCGCCCACCAGCTCCGCCGGAGGCGCGATGCTCTCCGGGGGCGTGTTCAACCCGAACATGCTCGACAGCGCGGGCCAGGGCGGCTCGGGCGACCCGGGCGGCGAGCTCTTCTCCAAGCCCAAGAGCCCGTTCCGGGGGCAGACGTTCTTCATCGGCGTCGTCCTCGTGCTCGGGGTCGGTGTCGTCGCGGGGATGCGTCAGCTCTCGCTGGCCGCGGCCCAGGCGGGGGAGATGTTCAGCCTGGACTTCCAGCCCGAGGCCGAGGACGTGGAAGCGATCGCCAAGTTCGACCGCGTCATGCGGGACCTAGAGCGATCCGGGCGCCCGATGCAGGTCCCCCTGGACGCGGTCAAAGCCAACCCGTTCACCTTCTCGTTCAATGATGAGCCGATCGATGCCGAGCCTGGCGAGGACATGTCGCTGGCGCAGCTGCGCGAGCAGCAGCGCCGGGCCGCGCTCGAGGAGCAGCGTCTGGCCGACGTGGCGCTCGCCCGGGAGAAGGAGATTCTTACGGCGCTCGACGAGCTGAAGGTGCAGAGTGTGCTGGGCGGGCGCGCGCCCGTCGCCCGCGTGAGCGGGGAGGCGGTGCGCGAGGGTGACCAGGTCGGGATGTTCCGGGCCGTCAAGATCTCCGGGCGAACGGTCGTGCTGGAGGTTGACCAGCGGTACTTCGCGATCCAGATGGGCACTGAGCCGCGTGAGATCGAGCGATAGTCCGACCTGCCGGAGCAGCATGTGGCGACGCACAATATTGATGACATTCTGAACGAGCTCGGGCTCGACGACGCCAAGGGCACGGGCGCCCCCAGGAGGCCCGACACCCCCAGCGCGAACCCGACCAAGGGCAAGGGGCACCGGATCGACAAGGCGAAGGACTCGTTCGCCCCGCTGCCCTCCATGCCCTCGGGCCAGCGCCGCTACGGGCACGACGACGAGAAGCCCGTGACGCGCGACCCCGCGGTCCGCAACGCGCCGATTCCCGCGCCCAAGGCCCGCGTGGGCGAGGCGCTGAGCGATATCTACAGCCCCGAGAACCACACCTCGAACGTGGCCGAGCTCGGTGAGCTGCTCATCGAGCGCCGGATCGTCAGCCCCGAACAGATCACCGCGGCGCGTCAGGTCCTGCGCCAGACCCCGGGCGCCCGCCTGAACGACATCCTGGTCGAGCAGGGCGCCGACGAGCCGCGCATCCAGAGCGCGGTCGCCGAACTGGCGGGCGTTCCCTTTGAGCGCATCGACCTGGACAAGGGCACAGACGGCGGGTTCGACGGCACGCTGCTCCAGCGCCTCGGAGCCGAGTTCTGCAAGGCCCGCGCCGTGCTGCCCATCCGCATGGACGCCTCCCGCCTGGTCATCGGGGCGACCAGCGCCGACGACGTGTTCCTGCTCGACGAGATCAGGTCCCGCCTGGGCGTCCCGGGCGTGAAGCTGGTGCTCGTCACGAGCGGGGATCTGAAGGCCGCCCTCGAGCTCGTCGGTGCGGGGCAGCAGGAGGACATGGACCTCACCGACATCCTCGAGGGCGTGGACGAATCGGACGTCGAGGTGGACCGCGCACGCAGCGAGAACACCGAGGTCGATCTCGAGCAGCAGGCGGGCGAGTCCCCGGTCATCCGCTACGTCAACTACATCATCCAGAGCGCGGTCAAAGAGGGCGCCTCGGATATCCACATCGAGCCCGCGGAGAAGAAGCTCAAGGTTCGCTTCCGCATCGACGGCGTGCTCTTCGAGATGATGAACCCGCCCGGGTCGATGTCCAGCGCGATCACCTCACGCCTCAAAATCATGGCGAACCTGGACATCTCCGAGCGCCGCATCCCCCAGGACGGGCGCATCCGCTGCACCGTCGGCGGGCGCAAGCTCGACCTGCGTGTCTCGACCCTGCCCTGCGGCTACGGCGAGAAGACGGTCATGCGTATCCTCGACACCCGGTCCATCCAGGTGGGGCTGGCCGATCTCGGATTCAATGACGCGACCTACCAGACCTGGCGCAAGGAAGTCACGGCGCCCCACGGCATCATCCTCGTCACGGGCCCCACCGGCTCGGGTAAGACGACCACCCTCTACGCCTCGCTCCGCCAGCTCGACAAGAACAAGCTCAACATCTCAACCGTTGAGGACCCCATCGAGTACCATCTCGAGGGCGTCACACAGACGCAGACGCACGAGAAGATCGGGATGACGTTCGCCAAGGCGCTCAAGGCCCTGCTGCGCCAGGACCCCGATGTACTCATGCTCGGTGAGATCCGCGATCACGAGACCGCGCACACCGCGGTGCAGGCCGCGCTCACGGGCCACCTCGTGCTCTCCACCCTCCACACCAACGACGCGCCCAGCTCCATCACGCGCCTCGTGAACATCGGGCTCGAGCCCTTCCTCGTTGGCGCCGCGCTCAACGGCGTGCTCGCCCAGCGCCTCGTCCGCCGCCTCTGCAAGGAGTGCGCCGTCGAGGAGGTCCCCAGCGAGGAGCTCCGTGAGTACCTCGAGATGCAGGGCATGCCCACCGACAAGACCTGGGTCTCGAAGGGCTGCGACAAGTGCCGCAGCACGGGCTACTCCGGTCGCGTTGGCATCTACGAGCTGCTGACGGTTGACGACCAGCTCCGCGACGTCATCGCCCGGAACCCCAACGTTTCCGAGTTCCGCCGCCTGTGCCTGGAGCGGGGCATGTCCTCGCTCCGTGAGGACGGGATGCAGAAGGTCCGCCAGGGCCTGACCACGGTCCAGGAGATCCTGCGGGTGACCGAGGCCAGCGTGTAAGGCAGACTCCCCAGCTTGCCAGACTGGCGGGCGAGACCAGCCGCCCGGATCGCGCCCAATCGCCGAAAAAGCCCATGATGGCGCGGTTTTTACGGCTCCAGACCCCTCCGGACCGATGTTCGGAGGAACCAATCGATCCCCAGGGGCTGTCCGGTTAGGCTCGCCGGACCCAATGCCACCTCCCACACCCCCGCTTGCTGCAGGAACAAAAAAATGCTGACGCTTTCAGGCGCCCACAGACTTGGGTGTCATGTGTTCTGGAACACTCGTGTCGCCGGGGGAGTCGCGCTGGCCCTGAGCCTCGCGCTGGCGACGCAGGCCGCCGCGCAGCAGAGCGCGTTCACTTATCCCACGATGGACCTGGACAACAACGGCCGCGTCAGCGTTGACGACTTCATCGAGTACTCCACCCTGCGCATGGCGGGGAACCGGCTGGCAGACCTGAACTTTGACGGCTCGATCAGCACGGACGACGACGCCATCGCCATTCAGTCGATCGGCTCCGCCTGGCCCGTTCCCCGCGAGTTCAGCGTGCACTGGTCGGTGACGGGCGAGAATGATCCCCGGATCGATCCGGTCAACCTCGGCAGTGTCGAGGTCGTTCGGGATGTCGAGGTGATCTACCAGCCCAACGTGCCGCTCTACCCGGTCTCGGGCTACCACGAGATGATCCGCAATGAGAACGGGTCCTACGACAACTGGATCACGACCTACAACACGTACATGTCCAACTACCTGGCGCAGGTCCGCGTCGAGGTCAGGCGGCGCCAGAAGCTCCAGCGCCCGGGCACCATCGGCATCATCGACTACGAGTCGGCCAGCCCGGACTGGGCCTTCATCAACATGAACCAGCAGGCGCTCGTGACGCGCTGGCGGTCGGCCGTTGCTCAGGTCAACGGCGAGGCCCTCGATCTCGTGTTCGTCACGTTCTCAGGCTTCACGCCCGATCCGGGCGCCGACAGCTGGGGAACGCTCAGCGGGGCGCAGAAAGAAGATCTCCTGCGTCTTTCCTGGAACGCGTTCGGGCGTGATCTCTTCACACGGACGCTCGAACTCGCCCGCGAGGATGCGCCCGCGGCCCTCTGGGGCTACTGGGGCATCCCCCGCGGCATGGTCAACGTGCCGATCTCCTCGCGAGACATCGAACTCAACGACAACCTCGCGTGGCTCATCGAGCAGGTCGACGTGCTCTGCCCGGCGTTCTACGACGCCCCCCGCGTCGAAGAGGGCGGCCCCAGCTCGGCGTGCCCGACCGTCGAGGCCTCCAGGCTCGTGACCTGGCTTACGGGCAACATGGCCGAGTTGCTCCGCGTCCGCCACCTGTACAACCAGAACGCCCGTCTGCTGCCGTACATCTGGTACCACAACGGCCCGAACACCTGCATCGGGAGCGAGCAGCCCGGCCGCATGATCTCGGAGACCAACGCGCGGGCTCTGCTGACCATCCCCAAGTTCATGGGCGCCGACGGCGTGCTGCTCTGGGGGCACTTCTACCCCACCGAGCCCGCGCCCGAGCACGCCTCGCCGGAAGAAGTCCAGGGGTTCGTCGATCAGTGGACCTGGCTGATCAACTCCCTGCACCGCTCGAACGGGCGCCCGACCCAGCGGTCCATCCGGGTTCCCTGAACCCGCCTCCCCCACCCGTCGGCTGATCGGCACGACCCACACAGACAGGCCATGCGCCATCGATTCCCTGGATTCCGCCCTTGCCGCGCCCCCTAGGGAACCGATTTTTGAAGTGTGGAACGGCAATGCCGCCGCTCCCGGCACGGGGCTACCCATGCGCACGTTGCGTCCCAGTTTGTTCGCGGTCGTCGCCTCCGCCCTCGCCGCGGCGTCCTCCCCCGCCTCGGCCCAGAGCGCCGAGTTCCGGTACCCGACGTTTGACATCAACGATGACGGCTTCGTCAACGACGACGATTACGCCTACTACGAGTACCTGCGCGATACGGGTCACGAGATGGCCGACGTCAACTTCGACGGCGTCATCGACGCCCGCGACGACGCCATCGCCCGCGAATCGTCCGAGCACGGCTCTCTTCCCCCGGCCGGGTATTCGATGCACTGGTCGGTGACCGGCGAGAGCGACCCACGCGTGACCCCGATCGACCTCTCCGCGACCGACTTCCAGCGCGACGTGGACATGATCTACCAGCCCAACGTGCCGCACTACCCCAGGCAGGGGTACCACATCATGCTTGAGAGCCCGGGCGGGGGCTACGACGAGTGGGAGTCTCGGCTTGATAGCTACCTGTCAATTTACTTCCACGAGTTCCGCACGGTCGCGCAGTCCCGGTCACGCCTCCAGACGCCCGGCGTCATCGCCATCATCGACTACGAATCCGCCGGGCCCGAGTGGGAGTGGACCACGAACAACCAGGCGAATCTCGCCAACACCTGGCGCGAGACGGTCGAGGAGATCAACAGCCCCACACTCGACACCCGCTTCATGGAGTTCGCAGGATTCGAGTTCTCAGCCTCCGACGAGCTCTGGACCGACCTGAACGACGAGGAGCGTGAAGAGCTCGCGGAGCTGGCCTGGAACACCATCGGTCAGCGCCTCTATCTCGACACCCTCGCGATCGCCCGCGAGGTCGCTCCAAACGCGCTCTGGGGGTATTGGGGCTTCCCGCACGGCATGATCAACGTGCCCGTCTCGGGCAACGATCAGCGACTCAACAACAACGTCAGCTGGCTGCTCTCCGAGGTCGACGTGTTCTGCCCGAGCTTCTACGAGACTCGGTACGTCGAGCCGGGCAGCGAACTGTCCTGCACGCAGTCCACCCCCCAGCGGCTCGTCGAGTGGTTCCTGGGTAACATGTCCGAGGTCCACCGCACACGCCAGGCGTTCAATCCCACGGCCCGGGTTCTGCCCTATGTCTGGTACCACTACGGCGCCAGCACCTGTGTCGGAAGCACAGATACCGACCACCTCCTTTCCGACACCAACACCCGCGCGATGTTCACCATCCCCAAGTACTACGCCGCCGACGGCCTGCTCTTGTGGGGACACTTCTTCGCCACCCAGCCCGCGCCAGACTTCGCATCTCCCGCCGAGCTCCAGCCCTACATCGATCAGTGGACGCCGCTCATCAACCACCTCCAGCGCGACCGCGGGCTCCGCGGCAACGGCGCCACCATCCCCGAGCCCGAAGAAGACTCCGGAGAGATCGACGACCCCGGCGCCGGCGATTCCAGCTCCGACGACGGCGAACCAGAAGGCGACTCAGGCGGCGGGGGCACACAGACCTTCACCAACGATTCCGGTGGCGGCGGTTCCAGCGGCTCCACCGGTGGGGGTGGTGGGTCCAGTGCCAGCTCGGGTGGTGGCGGTGGTGGTGGTGGCTCCGGGGGCGGAGGCGGTTCCGGCGGCTCTTCCTTTGGCAGCAGCGGCGGCGGTGGCGGCGCGACACCCGGGCGCGTCGGCTCCTTCCAGGGCTCGTCCGCGCCTTCAGGCGCCCGCGAAATCGCACGTGCTCCCAAGCCCGACGCCACGCCCAGCGTGCTTGCGTTCACCTGGCTCTGGCTCGACGCGCCCAACGCCCCCAAGGCCAGATTCAGCTACCCGTTGCGCGATGCTGCCGCGGCCCGCGCGGCGCTCAGTCGAATGGAGGCGGGCAGCTCGAAGCGGCGTTCCAACTTCGCGAACGTGCCCCCTACGACGGACTGACCGCGACGAGCGAGCCGGCGCTGCCCAGGAGGCGGTCCAGCGTCGCGTCGATCGCACGCCCGAGCCGCTGGCGCGATTCCGTGTCGAGCCCGTACGTCGAGGCCCAGAGCGTGACATCGAGCGCCGGCTCGGGCGACCCACCGCACGGCGCCTCGAGCAGCACACGCCAGTACGCGTTGTTGAGCGTCTGAGTGACCAGCGCCATATCCCGCGGCTGGTTGGCCACCACAACACGCGCCGGAACACGACCCAGCCCGTCGAGTTCCAGCTCGATCTCATCGCCCACACGAGCCGAGCCCAGATCAACGCCCGGCGCCAGAGCGTCGTCGAGCACCATCGAGGCAATCGCGTCCCGGTCCGGGGCGCACCGTCGGACAGCGCGAACGACGTCGCGCAACTGCCCGGCGTGATGATCGAGCGCGTGCCTGAGCCCGCCCAGCTCGAACATCCAGCCCGTGCGCACGGAGTCGTACATGTCGTCCCAGTCGCCGCCCTCGCCGAATCCGTTGGAGACGATGGTGAGGGTGGTCGTGCCGTCCTTGCTCTCGATGGTGTACTCGTCGTGCATGCCGCCCCACTCGCTCACCAGCCTGTGCGGCGGCTCCCACGTGACGATCTTGGCGGTCCCTTCCATGACGCCCTTGCCCCAGGAGAACCAGATCTCGCCGCCCACGCCCGGCGAAACGCGGGCCTCGACCGGGAACCAGCGGGACAGTCCCTGGCCGGTTGCGATCATCTCCCACACCTGCTCGGGGGTCGCGTCGAGTTCGATGGAGGAGGCGAGAGAACGTGTGCCGGGGGCTTGGTCAGTCATGGTGATGCTCCGGTGTGTCGGTCGGTCCGTCGCCCGGTAGTGGGTTCTCAGGTTTGGTGATCGCCTGGTACGCGCAGGCGATGACGCGGAACGTGCGCCCTCCGGGCGCGCTTTCGTTGTGGTACTCGCTGACAAGCTCGCCCAGGCGGCGCGACAGCTCCTCGCCGAACTCGGCCTGCTTCTTCGCGGAGGCAAAGCGAACTTCGCTATCGATGGTCAGGGTCGAGAGCTGCTTGCCCGCCCTGGACGAGCGCCGGATCAGCTCGCTCAACTCACGCACGATCCGCGCGCCGACGGAGGCAAGGAACGTGGCGCTGAACCGGTCGCCGGAGCGGGCCGGGTCGGCGCCGACACGCCCCAGCAGGGCGGGGTCCACGATGTAGGTGCTGGCCTTGCGCCTGACGATGCGCTCGATGCAGTTGCCCTTGCGCCGCTCATCGATCAGCTCGACCAGGCCCAGCTTCTCGAGCTCGCGCAGGTGGTAGTTGACCTTCTGGCGCGGCAGCCCCAGGCGCCGGGCGAGCCCCGCGGCCGAATCGCCCGGGTCGTCCAGCGACTCGACCAGCCGCAGGCGGACCGGGTCGAGCAGGGCTCCGGCGCGACCCGCGTCGCTGACGACCTCGACCATGCGCTGTGCCGTGCCCGTGCCCATGCGTGGGAGTATGTCGCCGACAAATAATATTGTCAAGAAGAAATGATAAATCAGCACTCTCATCCTCTCCGCTATGCTGTGATGCGGCTGCGGACACCCGTCCGTCCACCCCTGGAGTGCGACCCATGCCCGAATCTCCGCAAGGCTCGATCGAATCCGTCCTCCGCGAGACCCGGGTGTTCCCGCCCCCCTCGCCCGAGGCGGCCGGGACGCCCCGCTGGCTTGTGCCCTCAATGGACGAGTACCGGGCGATGCACGCCCGCTCGATCGACGACCCGGAGGGCTTCTGGGGTGAGGCCGCGAACGAGCTGCACTGGTTCGAGCCCTGGTCCAAGGTTTTGGAGTGGAGCGTGCCCGACGCAAAGTGGTTCGTCGGGGGCACGACCAACCTGTGCTACAACTGCGTCGATCGTCACGTCGAGCAGGGTCGGGGCGACCATGTCGGCATCGTCTGGGAGGGCGAGCCGATGCCCGGGGGCGTTCCCGACGTCCGGCGACTGACCTACGCCGACCTGAAACGCGACACGGCAAGGTTCGCCAACGTCCTCAAGAAGCTCGGCGTCAAGAAGGGCGACGTCGTGACGATTTACATGGGCATGGTCCCGGAGCTGGCGATCGCGGTGCTCGCGTGCGCGCGCATCGGCGCGGTCCACTCGGTCATCTTCGGCGGCTTCTCCGCGCAGGCGATCGCCGACCGGGTTGTGGACGCCAGCTCCAGGATCATCATCACCTGCGACGGGTCCTGGCGGCGCGGCAAGGTCGTCCCCCTCAAGGAGAACGTGGACAGCGCCATCGACCAGCTCGATGGCAAGATCGTCGAGAGCGTCGTTGTCCTCAAACGATGCCACAACGACACGGTCTGCGTCGACGGGCGCGATCACGACTGGGGCGATCTCATGCTCGCCGCCAGCGAGAGCTGCCCCTGCGAGCCGCTCGACAGCGAGCACATGAGCTTCCTGCTCTACACCTCGGGATCCACGGGCAAGCCCAAGGGCATCGTGCACACCGTCGGCGGGTACATGGTCTACACGTACCTCACCAGCAAGTACGTGTTTAACCTCATCCCGGGCCTCGACGAGCCCAAGCGCGATGACGCCCAGGACGGCCAGGTTTTCTGGTGTACCGCCGACGTCGGGTGGATCACCGGGCACTCGTACATCATCTACGGCGTGATGCCCACGGGCGTGCCCACGCTCATGTACGAGGGGGCGCCCAACTTCCCGGGCGACGACCGCTTCTGGGACATCGTTGAGCGCCACAAGGTGACGCAGTTCTACACCGCGCCCACCGCGATCCGCGCGTTCATGAAGTGGGGCGACGAGAACCCCGCGAAGCACGACCTGTCCTCCATCCAGGTGCTCGGGACCGTGGGCGAGCCGATCAACCCCGAGGCCTGGATGTGGTACCACAGGGTCATCGGCAATGAGTCCTGCCCGATCGTGGACACCTGGTGGCAGACCGAGACGGGCGGGCACATGCTCACGCCCCTGCCCGGCGTCACGCCCACCAAGCCCGGCTCGTGCACGCTGCCCTTCTTCGGGGTGGACGCGGCGATCGTTGATGACGCGGGCAACGAGCAGCCCGTGGGCGGCGGGGGCCTGCTGGCGATCCGCAGGCCCTGGCCCTCGATGCTCCGGGGGATCTATAACGACCGCGACCGCTTCATCGAGACCTACTGGTCCAGGCTCCCGGGGATGTACTTCCCGGGCGACGGCGCCCACACCGACACGGACGGGTACTTCTGGATCATGGGGCGTGTGGACGATGTCATCAACGTCTCGGGCCACCGCCTGGGGACAATGGAGGTCGAGAGCGCGCTGGTGAGCCATCCGTCGGTCGTCGAGGCCGCGGTCGTGGGCATGCCCCATGAGATCAAGGGCACGGGCATCACCGCGTTCGTGACGCTGGGCGGCGCCCACGAGCCCACCGACGAGCTCAAGGCGGCCCTGCGCGAGCACGTGGGCAAGGAGATCGGCGCGATCGCCAAGCCCGACCAGATCCGGTTCACGGGCGCGCTGCCCAAGACCCGCTCGGGCAAGATCATGCGAAGGCTGCTCCGCTCGATCGCCGCGGGCGAGACGAAAATCACGCAGGACACGTCCACGCTAGAGGACTACGCCGTCGTGGCCAAGCTGCAGGAGAGCCGGGAGAGCTGAGCCCGCCCCGGGAAAGCGCCGGCAAGAGGTGGTACGCTTGGGCGCAGACCCAGCCACCTCCCCGGAACCCGACCATGAATGTGCGCACGGACGCCGCCATTGCCCTGAGTGTTGCGTTGAGCGTTGTCGCCACCGCGGCCCAGCCCGACGTGACCCCCGTGATCGAGGCCCCCGGGGACTCACAGCCCGACCCCGCGGAGACCCCTTCGCTGGGCCGCTCCGATTTGGCGTTCGACACCGAGCCCCGTGGGTTCGCCGGAGAGCACGGGTGGTCCGTCCGCTCACTCACGCTGTTCTGGGACAACGACGGCACGGTGCCGAAGATTATCGCGGACTCGGACCGGCACTACACCAACGGCGCCAAGATCGACCTCGCGCTCAACCCATCGTCGCGCTTCGAGGAGGGCGTCCGCGAGCTGGCCGACCGCCTCGACCCGATGCCCGACGCGACGGTCAAGGCCGGGCTGGTCCTGGCACAGCACATCTACACCGCGTTCGACATCAGCCTGGCAACGCCCCCGCCCGGATCGCGCCCGTACGCGGGGTACCTGTACGTGGGCGGGTACATCCAGCGGGCGAGCCAGGGCGTGCACGATCACCTGGAGCTTGACATCGGGGTCGTCGGCGAGTGGTCCGGCGCGGAGGCGACGCAGAAGTTCGTGCACTCGGCGTTCCCGAACCAGACCCGCCCCGACGGCTGGGGCACACAGCTGGCCAACGAGCTGGCGATCAACCTGCGTTACCAGCGCTCGTGGCGGTTCGAGAAGGCCAGGATCGGGCGCCTCGAGCTCGACGGGATCCCTCGCCTGGGGTTCGACGCGGGCAACGTCTTTGTGCGCGCCAACGCGGACCTGACGCTGCGCCTGGGATTCAACCTGCCAGACGATTTCGGTCCGCCCCGTCTGCTCGATTACGCCGACGCCACGGGCTCGTGGGAGGGCGACTGGGGTGTGTACGCGTACGTCCGCGGCGGCGCCCGCGCCGTGGCGCACAACATCTTCCTCGACGGCAACACGTTCGCCAACTCGCGCTCGGTGGACAAGCGGTACGTCGTCGCGGCCCTGAGCGTCGGGATCCTGGGGCGCTACAAGCACCTCGAGGCCGGCTGGAGCGTGACCTGGCTCAGCGAGGAGTTCGACACGCAGGGCAACGGCGATTCCTACGGCTCGCTCTTCGCCCGCCTGTCGTTCCCGTTCTGAGCGATTAGCGCTTGCCGGGCCTGAAGGGCTCGAGCTTGAAGTTGGTCATGTGGGTGCCCACGGGCTGGCCCTGTTCGTCCACGCCGCGCATGTACTTCTTTTCCCAGTCCGCTGAGCCGGTCTCGACGTTGTGCTTGATGATCGCGGCCCGGGACTTGGTGGCGTCGACGACCTGCTTGTGCAGCTCTGGGTTGTTGCGGACGTCGATGATCTCGGGCGTGACGGCTTCGAGCAGGTGCATGGGGTAGGGGGTGAGCATGCAGACGGGGTCGCCCTTGCGGAACCAGACTGGCGAGTTTCGGCGCATGATCTTCCAGTTCATGGTGAAGGTCATGGAGAGCCAGTCGGTCTCGACGATGCCGTCGAGGGCCTGGAGGTTGTCCATGGGCCAGTTGGGCGGGCCGTGGACCCAGAGCGCGTAGCCCTGTGTGGTGCGGAAGAGCCAGGGGAGGGCGAAGGTGAGGATGCCGCCTCCGAAGTGGGAGCGGATGATCTGGCCCATGGCCTGCTCGTCCTCGACGTCCTCGAAGGTGACCTTGAGGGCGTCGGTCTCCATCTTGCCGTTCCACTTGGCGCTGAAGGTGCAGGGGCTGCGCACGAGCCACCCGCCCTGGTTGGCCATGTTCAGCGGGAGGCAGCGGTAGGGCTGCTTTCCCGGGAAGTCGTCCATCCACTGGCGCCTGGCGGGCGCGGGCTCGATCTCGTAGCCCGGGTTCGGGCCGACCTGGTAGGCCTTGAGTGAGACCGGGGGGTGCACGCTGGTGTCGCTGTCGGGCATGTGCTCATCGTAGAGAGGCGCCCACCGGCGGACACGCGCCGTTTCGCCCGAGGTCCGCCCGGGCGTGCTAGGCTTGGGCGATGTCAGCGCTCGTCGGCGTCATCATGGGCTCCCGATCCGACTGGGAGACCATGCGCCACGCCTGCGACACGCTTGAGGCGCTGGGCATCGCGTTTGAATCACGCGTTGTGAGCGCTCACCGGACGCCGGATCTGCTCGTGGAGTACGCCTCGGGCGCCCGTGAGCGGGGGATCGAGGTCGTGATCGCGGGCGCCGGCGGGGCGGCCCACCTTCCGGGCATGGTCGCGAGCAAGACCTCGCTGCCGGTGCTGGGCGTGCCGGTGCAGGGCAAGGCGCTGTCCGGGATGGACTCGCTGCTGTCGATCGTGCAGATGCCCGGTGGCGTGCCCGTGGGGACGCTGGCGATCGGCAAGGCCGGGGCGATCAACGCGGCGCTGCTGGCGGCTTCGATCCTGTGCGCCGCCCACCCCGAGCATCTGGAGGCTCTGGAGCGGTTCCGGCGTGAGCAGACCGACCGCGTGCTGGGCGACCCCGATCCGAGTGTGGAGCCGGGGTCGTGAGCGGCGGGGCGGATGATCCGAGTTCGCCCCTGCTCGCCATCCTCGGCGCCGGGCAGCTTGGGCGGTTGCTCAGCCAGGCCTCGGAGGCGATCGGGGTTCGGACGCGACTGCTGGACCCCAACGACAACGCGTGCGCCGGGCAGGTCGCGGAGCTGATTGTCGCGCCGTACGACGACGCGGGCGCGCTGGCCCGCCTGATCGACGGCGCCGCGGCGCTGACGTACGAGTTCGAGAACGTGCTGGTTGAGCCGCTGGAGAAGCTGGGCGAGAAGATTGCGGTGGCGCCACCGCCCAACGCGCTGGCCGTGGCGCAGGACCGGCTGAGCGAGCGCCGCCTGTTCGAGAAGCTGGGCATCGACGCGCCCCGCTCCATCGCGGTGGATGATCTGATCGATCTGTCGCAGGCGCTCGAGCGTGTGGGCACGCCGGCGCTGCTCAAGGCGCGAAGGCTCGGGTACGACGGCAAGGGACAGCACCCGATCAGCGGCCCGAGCGACGCGCCCATCGCGTGGGAGGCGATCGGTCGGGCTCCGGCGATCCTTGACGCCCAGGCCCCGTTCACGCGCGAGCTCTCGCTCGTGTGCGTGCGCAGCGCGAGCGGGCAGACGGGGTTCTACCCGCTGGTGGAGAACGTGCACCGGGGCGGGATCCTGCGATTGACTCGCGCGCCCGCGTCGGACGTCTCGCCCGGGCTGGACGCCCAGGCCAGGCGGGCGGGCGAGGCGCTGCTCGACGAGCTGGGGTACGTGGGCGTGCTGGCGGTGGAGTTCTTCCAGATGGGTCGGGGCGCGGACGCGACGCTGCTGGCCAACGAGATCGCGCCGCGCGTGCACAACTCCGGGCACTGGACGATCGAGGGCGCCCAGACGAGCCAGTTCGAGAACCACGTGCGCGCCGTGCTGGGGATGGAGCTGGGCCCGTGCGGGGCGGTGGGGCACAGCGCGATGGTGAACCTGATCGGGTCCGTGCCCTCGCCCGAGCGGATCGCGAGCATCCCGGGCGCCGTGCTGCACGACTACGGCAAACGTCCACGCCCGGGGCGCAAGGTCGGGCACGTGACAATCACGTCGGGCGATCGGGCCGAGCTGGACGCGCTGCTGGAACGCTTCACACGGGTTGTCGCCTAGGTTCTGAGCGCGAGCGTGAGAGCCGGTGGTACGGGCATCATGCCCGTTTTCTCGGAAGAATCGGCGGTCTCCGCACGGGCTGGATGCCCGTGCCACCGGGAAAGGGCTTAGCGCGAGAGCAGGTTGTAGCGGATGATGCAGCGCAGGGCGCTGAAGCCGTCGCGCCAGCTGATCTTCTTGCCCTCGGCGTAGGTGCGCCCGGCGTACGAGATCGGGACCTCAAAAATGCGCACTGCGCGGGTGGTCTCGCCCTCGGGCAGGCGCATCCGTGCGAGCTTGGCGACCATCTCGGGTTCGATGCCGAAGCGGGGTTCGTTGAGCTTGAGGCGCTGCAGCACGTCGCGGGTGTAGGCCTTGGTGCCGCACTCGATATCGCTGAGGTTGAGGTTGGAGCACATGTTGCTCAGCAGTGTGATGAGACGGTTGCCGATCGCGTGCCAGAAGTAGAGCACGCGGTGGGTCTGGCCCAGGAAGCGTGTCCCGATGACGGCGTCGGCCTTGCCCGAGAGGATCGGGTCCAGCGCCGCCTGGTGATCGGACGGGTCGTACTCCAGGTCGGCGTCCTGCACGATGGTGGCGTCCACGCCCTCCCCGAGCGCCATCGCGAACCCGCGCTGGAGCGAGCTGCCCTTGCCCTGGTTGCGGTCGGCGAGCGAGGCGCGGACGTCGTCGCGCCGGGCGAGGCGCTCGACGATGTCGCGCGTGCCGTCGGTCGAGGCGTCGTCGATGAGCAGGATCAGGCGTTCGCAGGCGCCGCCGTCGGGCAGGCGTGGGGTGGGCGTCGCGTCGAGGCGCTCGATGAGGCGGGGGAGCAGCTCGCGCTCGTTGAAGACGGGGATGACGACGCCGATGCGCATGGGGCGTGAGGATACGCCGCCTAGGCGAGGGACAGGCCCGGGAGGAGAATCCGGCGCTGCGGGGTGGAGAGGGCGAGCGACCCGAGCTGGAGGCGGGATTTCCAGGCCCGCTCACCCGAGCCCATGCCCCGGACGGGCGAAGTTTCCCAGACGCGGAAGCTCACGCGTCGGTGGGTGGTCTGATGGGTGAATCGCTGAGAGCGGTCGAGCGATTCGGCGCCGATCCAGGCGCGCAGCTCGGGCAGGCGGGCGTGTCGATCGGCGGACTCGCGCGTCGGCGCCTGGTAGAGCCCGCCCCAGAGGCCCGAGTCCGGGCGGCGTTCGACGAGCACGCGCCCGCGCGCGTCGCGCACGCGGACCGCGTCGCAGAACAGTTCCCTTTGCACCGCTGGCGCCTTGGGCGTGGGCAGCTCGTGCTGGCGGCCCTGAGCGTGGGCGGCGCAGTGCGCCCGGACCGGGCACCGGTCGCACGCGGGAGATCTGGGTGTGCAGATCAGGGCGCCGAGTTCCATCAACCCCTCGTTGAGCACGCCCGGATGCTCCGCGGCGTTCACCAGTTCCTGCGCCTGCGCCCAGAGGCGCTTCTGGGTGTTGCTTGCGGTCTGGGGCGAGCCGTCGGCGTGGAGACGCAGGAGGACGCGGGCGACGTTGCCGTCGACGATGGGGGCGCGGGCGTGAAAGGCCATCGAAGCGATCGAACCCGCGGTGTAGCGGCCCACGCCCGGGAGCGCCTGGATCTGCTCGGGTTGGGTGGGGAACTCGCCGGCGTGTTCGGAGACGACCGCCTTGGCCGCGGCATGGAGCAGCCTGGCGCGGCGGTAGTAGCCCAGCCCGGACCAGAGGGCGAGGACCTCGTGCGCGTCGGCGGCCGCGAGCGACTCGATGGTGGGGAATCGGGCGGTGAAGGTCTCGAAGCGCTCGATGACGCGCGAGACCTGAGTCTGCTGGAGCATGAGCTCGGAGACCAGGCAGTGGTAGGGATCGCGGGCGGCGGCGGGGTCGGCGGGGCGCCAGGGCAGATCGCGGCGGGCCTTGAGGAACCAGGCCTCGATGGCGCGGGCCAGGCGTCGGGGCGAGGGGGGCGGCACGGTTCAGCCCGCCTCGCCCAGGACGCGCTGGACCTGCTTCTTAATCGCGGGCCAGCGGCTGTCGGGGCGCTTGCAGACGGTCACGAACGCCGTGTGGATCAGCACGTTGGTCACGCCGTCGATGGCGAAGAATGCCAGCGCGAGCTCGTCCCCGGCGGCCTGGTCGGCGTTGAAGTACGATCGTGGGACGATCGTTGGGCTCGGCTCGACCAGGCACTTGATCGCGTTGGGGTTGGGCGTGGGCTCAAAGCTTGTGATTCGGTAGGGCATCAATGGGCGCCGATGACAAGAGTCCGGAGGGCTCGCGGGACGATAGCAGAGTGACGATGACCCGGCGGCGCGCGCCGGGCATAGGGTGAACCAGCGAGGACCGCGTGACGAGGCTCCAGAACCTTCTTGATCGGATTGGCTCGTACCCCACTGTCGAGGTGGGGTTCGAGCTGCTGTTGATCGGGCTGGTGGTGTGGGCGGTGGTCCGGTTCGTGCAAGGGACCAGGGCGGCCGGGGCGCTCAAGGGCCTGCTGCTGATATTTATCGTCGCGACGATCGTGGTCCGCGTGGTCGGGGGTGAGGACTCGTTCCAGCGTCTGGGCTACCTGTACGACCGGTTTGTGGCGCTGGCGGCGGTGGCGCTGGTGGTGATCTTCCAGCCCGAGCTCCGCCGGGCGCTGGTCCGGCTGGGGGAGACGCCCCTGCTGCGCGGCGGCTCGGGCGAGCACGCGGAGGTGATCGACGCCGTCGCCTCGTCGTGCCAGTACCTGGCCAAGCAGCGGTTCGGGGCGATCATCGTCATCGAGCGTCAGTTCGGGCTGCGGGGCCTGCTCGAGGGCGGGACGGTGCTCAACGCGGACATCTCCGAGCGTCTGCTGAGCACGATCTTCTACCCGGGCTCTGCGCTGCACGACCTGGCGGTGATCGTGCGGGGCAAGAAGGTGTACGCCGCGGGAGTGCAGCTGCCCCTTGCTGATCCGGGGGACATGCCCGACCCGTCGCTGGGGTCGAGGCATCGCGCGGCGGTGGGGCTGACGAAGGAGTCCGACGCGCTGGTGGTGATCGTGAGCGAGGAGAGCGGTCGGGTTCGGTTGGCCGACCGGGGGACACTGACGGCGTCGTTCGACGCCGGTCTGCTCGGCGACGAGCTGGCGCGACGCCTGGGGCAGCCCGCCAGCCAGGACGAGGCGTCCGCGGCGGTCGCGAGCGGACCCGACGAGGGGCTCAGCGCCGCGGGGCTGGACGATGACGAGGTGGTCACGCCGGAACAGATGGAGCGGGACAAGGGCGGCGAGGGCGATCGCGGTTCCGGGGGGGGAAAGGGATGAGGTTCAACCTGAACAAGTTCAGAACCCTCGGGGTGGTGGTCGTGCTGAGCGGGCTGGTCTGGGTGCTGGCCGAGAGCCAGACGCTGCGTTCCGAGAGCCTGACACTGGGGGTGACGATCAAGGGCGAGGCGGACGGGGCCAGCCTCGTGCGGATCAGCGACGGGACCTGGACGGGGCAGATCGAGCTGACGATCGAGGGTTCGGCGGCGCTCGTGTCGGACGCGCGCGATCGCCTGGGCGGACGGGTCGAGCTTGTCGTGGGTCGCGAGCTGCCCTCCGAACCGGGGGACCACGTCGTTATGCTGCAGGATGCGCTGCGCCTGACGCAGGCGCTGCTGGACTCGGGTGTGTCGATCGCGGAGGTCCGCCCCGAGACGGTCCCGATCAGCATCGCCCGGGCGGCGGAGATCGAGGCTCCCGTAATCGTGCGCGCGCCACTGGGGCGGCTTGAGGGGGCGCCCAGGGCCGAGCCGCCGGTCGTCAGGATCCGTGGACCCAAGGACGCGATCGACGCGCTGAACAACGGCGCGTTCGAGGTTGTGGCGCAGATCGGCGAGGATGCGCTCGACGGGCTGCTGCCCGGCGTTCCCGAGGTGCTCCAGGACATCCGGCTGGAGATGCCCGAGTCGCTCCGGCGGACGTGGGGGGTGACGCTGGTTCCCGACGCCGCGGACGTGACGGTGATGGTCCGGACTCGGACGCGGACGCACACGATTCCCAGGCTGCCCGTGCAGGTGGTGCTGCCCCCGCCGGAGCTGGGTCGCTGGCGGATCACGCTGGCGGCGGAGGACACGGACCTGTTCGACGTGACGATCGCTGGCCCGAGCGAGGGGGTGGAGCAGGTGATCTCTGGGGCGTCTCGCCCGATGGCGGTCCTGTCGCTGTCGTTTGACGAGCTGGAGCGCGGGATCACGTCCAAGAGGGCCCAGATCGTGCTGCTGCCGCAGGGGGTGACCGCCCGGGTGGAGGACGCCGAGATCCGGCTGACGATCGAGCGGGTGGAGGAGCCCGGGACGGATCCGGTCAGCCCGTAACGGGGACAGTCTGACAGGACGGATCGGCTCTGGCGGTGGCAGGACAGCGGGGGGTCGGCGACCTACTGTTTGGACCCTCTGCCGGGTCGGAGGGGGTCCGGGCCTGCGGGGCTCGGCCAGCGTTCACATCCTCGACCGAGACCGCCGCAGCCGACTGGGTTGACGGCGGGGGGAAGCGCCGCCGTGAAGATCAAGACCGACGAGATCGCCAGCGTAATCAAGCAGGAAATCGAGCAGTTCGCCGCCGAGCTCGAGGTGTCCGAGGTCGGGCGCGTCGTGGAGGTGGGCGACGGCATCGCTCGGATCTACGGGCTGTCCAAGGCGATGGCCGGTGAGCTGCTGGAGTTCCAGACCAGCGACGGCGGGGTGATGGGCCAGGTGATGAACCTGGAGACGGACACCGTGGGCGCGATCATCTACGGGAACTACCTGAAGGTGAAGGAGGGCGACCTGGTCAAGGCGACGGGTCGCCTGCTCGAGGTCCCCGTCGGCGAGCAGCTGCTCGGTCGCGTGGTGGACCCGCTGGGACGTCCGCTGGACGACGGCGCGCCGATCAACGCGAGCGAGTCGTCGAAGGTGGACATCATCGCGCCGGGCATCGCCGAGCGTCAGCCGGTGCACGAGCCGCTGCAGACGGGCATCAAGGCGATCGACGCGATGATCCCGATCGGTCGCGGGCAGCGCGAGCTGATCATCGGCGACCGCAAGACGGGCAAGACCGCGGTCGCGCTGGACGCGATCATCAACCAGAAGCAGTACTGGGGCACGAAGGAGGCCGTGGTGTGCATCTACGTCGCGGTCGGCCAGAAGGAATCCACGGTCGCGGGCGTGGTCGAGAAGCTCAAGGCCCACGGCGCGATGGATTACACGATC
>JAJDDI010000018.1 GCA_029260375.1 Phycisphaerales bacterium
GGGCGGCCCGCCGGATATCTTCGGCGCGTGGCCCGTTGACACGCCCAGGAGAGACCACGTGACGATCAGCCGCCCCGCCTGCGCCGTGCTCGCCTGCCTCGCGTCCGCCAGCGCCGCGCTCGCCCAGGCGGACTTCCGTGCCGTGTTCGTCGCAAACGACGGCAACCTCGAGGGCTCGGTCACCAGCTTCCGCGTCGATCCCGACGGCTCGCTCACGCTCATCGATCGCGTCATCACCGGCGCCCGCGAGTCGCTCACCGAGGACGTGCCCGGGTGCAACCCGATCGCGGTCTCCATCTCCCCCTCGGGGCGTTACCTGCTCACGTCCCACGCCGCGGGCGGTCCCGACTCGCAGATCACCGTTATCGAGGTCGCGCCCGACGCCTCGCTCACGCTGGGCGCCACGCTGGACGTGCCCAGCACCCCCCTTGACTGCGCCTGGATCACCGACGGGCTGCTCACCGCGACGCGCACGAGCTTCGGCGCCACCAACGAGGCCATCGTCTACCGCTTCGATCCCGAGACCCTGGCGCTGGCCGAGACCGACCGCGGGCTCTGCGGCGGCTTCACCAGCTCCGTCGCGGTCCACCCGGGCGGGCAATGGATCTACGCGGGCGACTCCACCGACGACCGCGTCTACGCCTTTGAGGTCTCCCCCGCGGGCGTGGTCACGCCCATCGAGTCCGAGTCCACCAGCCCCGTGTTCGCGCTGGGCGTGCGCGTCTCGCCCAACGGGCGGTTCCTGTTCGCCGCGGGGGGCATCAGCAACGGGGGCGATAAGATCTCCGCGTTCGTCATCGACCAGACCACCGGCGAGCTGACCCCTGTCCCCGGCTCGCCCTTCGTCTCCCCGGGCGCCAGCCCCGCGCGCATGACCGTCTCCACCGACTCACGTGTCCTCTACATGGGGCACGGCACGGACGCCACCTGCCGCAGCTTCCTTATCGACCAGGAGTCGGGCGCGCTCACATCAACCGGCTTCAGCTACGACGTCGGGCTCCAGGGCACGCTCGGCGGGCTCGCCGCCCTCCCGGGGTTGCTGCTCATGACCGACGAGTCCACCGCCATCGACGGCGTTCGCGGACTGCTCAGCTTCAGCGTTGACACGAGCACCGGCGCCTTCATGCCGATCACCCCCGCGCCCGTGAGCACGGAGGGAATCACCCCCGAGTCCATCGCCGTCTGGGACCCCGCGCCCGGCTGTAACGCCGCGGACCTGGGCGAGCCCTTCGGCGCGCTGGACTTTTCCGACGTGCTCGCGTTCCTCACCGCGTTCGACAGCTCTGCGCCCGAGGCGGACCTGGCCGAGCCCATCGGCGTCTGGGATTTCTCTGACGTCCAGGCGTTCCTGAGCGCCTTCGCGGGCGGCTGCCCATAAACGGATCTGCCCCTGCCTGCCGGTCGTACATTCCAGTCCACCGCCCACCCCCCTCCGCCCGAGAGGTCCCCACATGCGAGCGAGCCCGAGCCTGACCGTCCTGACCCTGGCCCTGACCTCGAGCGCCGGGCTGGCCCAGTCGTTCACCAACGCGACAAGCGACGTGGGTGTGAGCGCCACGCACCAGCCCGTGTTCAGCGACTCCTTCCTTGCCGGCGGCGCCGTTGGTGATTTCAACGCGGACGGCTTCCAGGACATCTTCTACCCCACCGGGGGCGGGGCTCCCGACCGCCTCTACATCAACGGCGGGGACGGCACGCTCACCGACCGCGCCGCCGACGCGGGGCTCGCGATCGCGCAGCGCAGCACCGCCGCCGCGGTCGCCGACTACAACAACGACGGGCGCCTGGACATCTTCGTCACGAGCCTGGGCTCCGCGGCGTCCGCCTCGTCGGGCGCGCACCGGCTCTACCAGAACACCGGCAACGACCTCGCGGGCGTCCCCCAGTTCACCGATGTCGCCTCGTTCGCCCAGGTGAACTCCTCGGGCCCCGCGTCCGACGGTTTCGGCGCTGCCTGGGGCGACTACGACCTGGACGGCGACCTCGATCTGGCCGTCGCCGGCTGGAACAGCGCCCAGAACAACCGCCTCTTCCGCAACAACGCCGACGGCACGTTCACCGATGTCACCGTCAGCGCCGGCCTGGGTGCCCTGTTCAGCGGCATGATCGGCTTCGCCCCGCGGTTTGCCGACATGGACGCCGACCGCTCGCCCGAGCTGATCTGGATCGGTGACTTCGGGACATCGCTGTATTTCCGCAACAACGGTGACGGGACGTTCGCCGAGATCACCGCCGGCGCCGGGATGGGCCTGGACTTCAACGAGATGGGCATGACCGTCGCCGACTTCAACCGCGACGGGCGGTTTGACGTCTATGTCACCACCATCGGCACCAACAACCTGTACATGAACGACGCGCCCCACAGCTACACCAACCGCGCCAGCGCCGCCGGCTGCGAGAGCACCGGCTGGGGCTGGGGAACCGTTGCCGTCGATCTCGATCACGACACGCTCGTGGACCTCGTCGCCGTCACGCAGAGCGGGCGCCAGTGGGTCTTCCGCAACACGGGCATCTCCGGGGGCATCCCGCACTTCACGGATGTAACGAACTCGTCGGGGTTCTCCACCACCATCTCCGGTCGCGGCCTGTCCAACCTTGACCTGGACAACGACGGCGACCAGGACCTGGTCATCTTCCCCCGCTCGGGCCCGCTCACCGTCTTCCGCAGCGAGCTCGACACCAGCCAGGGCGACGCCAACTGGATCCGTGTCATGCTCGACAACGCGGGCGACCCGGGCGTCGCGCCCAATGGCGTGGGCAGCGTCATCAAGGTCTCGATCGACGGTGTCACCCAGATGGGTCGCATCGACGCCGGAAGCAACTACCTCTCCCAGTCCGAGTTGAGCGCCCACTTCGGGCTCGCCAGCGCGACCGTGATCGACGAACTGGTCGTCGAGTGGGCCACGGGGCAGGTCACGACGCTCACCGACGTGCCCGTGAACCAGACACTGGTCGTCTCGGTCGAGGCCGGCTGCAACGCCGCGGACCTGGCCGAGCCCCTCGGCTCGCTGGACTTCTCCGACGTCGTCGCGTTCCTCACGGCGTTTGGCGGGATGGCGCCAGCGGCGGATCTCGCCCCACCCACTGGCGTGTGGGACTTCTCGGATGTCGTCGCGTTCCTGGGTTCGTTCGGCGCCGGGTGCCCGTAATCGCGGGATAGGCTTCTCGGCACGCCTCTGGAGCCTCGCCGCCGATTCAACTAGGATGCGCGGATGAAGTCTTCCCGCGCGGCGCCCTTGGTTTGGGTTCGATTGCTCCCTCTCGTTCTGCTTGGCGCGGCGCCCATCTCACACGCGGCGCCACCGCGATTTGTCGAGCGCCCGGGCTTTGCCCAGTTCTCCGGGCGGATGATCGTCCGACCGCTCCAGGCCGACGCGCTGGCGGACCGCGCCGACGCGCGAGCGATCAGCGCCCGCGCCGCCGCCCGCCTCGCCCCGCACGTCATCGAGCACGTCCCCGAGACCGACGAGTACATCGTGCGCCTCCCCGAGGGCGAGACCGAGAACAGCTACGCCGACGGGCTCCTGGCGACCGGGGACTACGAGTACGCAGCCCCCGACTGGATCTGCCTCCCGGTCCAGACCATCCCCAACGACGGGGGCTACTGGCAGCAGTGGCACCACATCCGCGTGAGCTCATCGCTCGCGTGGGACATCTCGACGGGCGACCCGTCCATCGTCATCGCCATCGTCGACGGCGGGGTCCAGCTCGATCACCCCGACCTGGCGGGCGCGCTCGTCCCGGGGTACAACGCGCCCACGCGGCTCGCCCAGGCCGACGGCGGGGCCGTCAGCGACGTTGACGGGCACGGCACCTTCGTCGCCGGGCTCGCCGGCGCCATCGGCAACAACGGGACACACGTCGTCGGCATGGGCTGGAACTTCTCTGTCATGCCCGTTCGCTACTACGACTCGCCGGGCGGGGGATTTCTCAGCGATCTTCTCAACGGCGCCCGCTGGGCCGCCGACCACGGCGCCCGGGTCGTCAACGTCAGCCAGACGGGCGTGGACAGCCCGTCCGTCCAGACCACCGGCGCCTACATCAAGTCGCGGGGCGGGCTGCTGCTCTACGCCGCCGGCAACGACGCACGCGACCTGTCATGGTTCGACTGGCCCGACGTCATCATCGTCGGCGCCACCGACGTCAACGACGCCAAGCCCGACTGGAGCGCGTTCGGCGTCGCTGTTGACGTGTACGCGCCCGGCGCCAACATCCTGAGCACCGGGATGCCCAGCGCCCTGGCGATGGGGAGCGGGACCAGCGCCGCGGCGCCGGTGGCCTCCGGCATCGCGGGACTGATCTGGAGCGCCTCCCCCAGCGCCTCGCCGGGTCAGGTCGAGCAGCTTCTCCTGGGCGGGTGCGACGACCTGGGCGACCCGGGCGACGACCCGTACTGGGGGCGTGGACGCGTGGACGCGTACAAGGCGATCACCGGCTGCCGGGCGGACCTGGCGCCCCCCGTCGGCGTGCTCGACTTCATCGACGTGCTCGTCTTCCTCGCAAGCTTCGAGCAGTGCGGAGGCGACGCCGACCTGGCCCAGCCCTTCGGGGTCTGTGACTTCGCCGATGTCCTCGCCTTCCTTACCGAGTTCGGGTCCGGGTGTTCCTAGGTTCTGTTTTGACGGATCGAGGAGTCTGAGGCATCGCTGGATCATGGCGAGCTTGACCATGAAGAGGTAGCGCGTCGCGAGCTTCTCGTATCTTTTGGCCACACGGCGGCTCTCCTTTGGCCAGCCGATGCGCCGCTCGACGACGTTCGGCTGGCGGTACTTCGGGCGGTCGAGCCGCTGCCGGGGCTGGTCCCGCCGTGCCGGGATCACCGCCCCGATACCGCGCCGCGGAGCCCGTGCCCCGGCGGGCCGGGTCCAGCCCGTGCTCTCCGACGCGGTCACGGAGGCAGTTGGCGGAGTCGATGGTGAGCATGTCGGCAGGGCAGCGGAGGGGCGAGCCCGAGTCTTCGACGTGGGTGTTGAGCCGAGAGGAGCCGACGGGGTACCCTGGAGTGGTTCGGGGGCCGATTTCCTTCGAGGAGGTGGGCATGCAACGCTCGGCGCGAACGTGGATCGGGGTGTGCGTGGGGCTGGCGCCCTGGCTGGTGTGCGACACGGCGCGAGCCGGGCCGATGCTCGAGGTGGAGCTGACGGTCTCCGGGCCGTACTTCAACTGGGTGTTCGGCAAGTGGGACTCCCAGCACCACTCGATGCGCGCGGTGTTCGACGCCGGGGCCCCGCCCACGTTCGTCTCCGGGGACGCGATCACGTTCTCCAGCGTCTCGGCGCGGTATTCCATCGGGCACCGCTTCGCGCCCGGCGCGGTTTCCGACGTCCCGTTCTCGACAGAGGGCGTGCTGCTGCCCGGGCGCGAGGTGATCGTCCTGCCGAGCGCGGCGACGATCACCTACCTGATCGCCGAGAACGAGATCTCGCTCACCGTGATCTCGCCCGATGGCAAGGCGGGCGTCGCGATCCTGGAGATCGACGCCCACCCGGCCTTCTTCCCCGGCATGACCTCCCTGCCCGACGCGCCGGAGGACTACGGCACCGCCAACCCAGAGACGGACTTGATCGTGGGCACGGGGTCCGATGGGACATCCCCGGTCGTCGCCCGATGGCCGAACGGTGTGAACACCAGCGTCTCCAACGCGCTCGCCTGGAGCGTGCGCGTCCTGCCGGACCCGGAGCCGTGCCTGCCCGACCTGGCCGAGCCGTTCGGCGTGCTCGACTTCTCCGACGTGCTCGCGTTCCTGTCCGCGTTCGCGGCGGGCTGCCCATGAGTCGCGCAGCCGCGTCCGATCGTGTGGGTCATCCTCAGGGGAGCGAGACAACCTCTTGCATGAGGTCGCCCGTTCTTTTAGAGTATGACGGTCTGTGTCAACCTGGTTGGATCTGGAGGGGAGACCATGTGTGTTCGTGCCGCCGTGACCCGCTGCGCCTTGGCCCTGATGACCGGGGCCGCCTGCCACATCGCCGCGGCCCAGGGGTGTGACCCGGCCTCCATCTTCATGCAGATGGTGAGCTACCCGGCGGGGAGCGCGGCGCAGACCATCGCGCTGGCGGACTTCAACGGCGACACGTTCCTTGATATCGTCGTCGCAAACGGTAACAACAACGCCGGCGTGTACGTCAACAACGGCGACGGGACGTTCGGTCCCGCCGTGACCTATGCGGTCGGCACGACGCCGGTCGGCGTCGACGCCGGCGATCTCAACGGCGACAACTTCCCGGACATCGTCGTCTCCAACACCGTCAGCGACGACATCAGCGTGCTCATCAACAACGGCGACGGCACGTTCGCCCCCGAAGTCCGCTACGCCAGCGGCAACGGGCCCTGGCACGTCCGTGTCGTGAACCTCAACCCCGGCGATCGCGCCGACGTCGTCGTCGCCTGCAAGGTCGCCGATGAGATCCGCGTGCACATAAACAACGGCGACGGCACGCTCGCGCCCTCTGTCCCTTACACGGCGGGCAACGGCACGCAGCCCATCGACGTGGGCGACCTCGACGGAGACGGCGACGCCGACGTCGTCGCGGCAAACGAGTTCGCGGCCAACGTCAGCGTCTTTCTCAACAACGGGGACGGCACGATGGCGCCACAGGCCCAGTACGCCGTCGGTTCCTCGCCCCGCGCCGGCGTCGAGATCATCGACGTGAACGGCGCGGGCGGACCCGATCTGGTGGTCGGTAACACCTTCGGCGGAAACCTCAGCCTTCTGCTCAACAACGGCGACGGAACCTTCGCGCCACAGACCAACATCGGCAGCGGGTTCGGTCCCTTCGGCGTCGCCGGCGCCGACCTCACCGCCGACGGGATCGCCGATGTCCTCTTCGCCATCAACGGCAGCGCCTCTGTCGGGCTGCTGCCCGGGAATGGCGACGGCACGTTCGGCGTCCAGGCGAACTACGCCACCGGCGTCTCGCCCTTCAACGTTCAGCTCGGGGATCTGGACGGCGACGCCGACCTCGACGCCGTCACCGTCAACAACGGCGTCCCGTCCTCCATCAGCGTGCTCATCAACACCTGCAGCGCCCCGCCCTCCAACTGCTCCCCCGCCGACCTGGCCGAGCCCTTCGGCTCCCTCGACTTCTCCGACGTCGTCGCGTTTCTGACCGCATTCGGCGCGATGGCGCCCGAGGCCGACCTCGCCCCGCCCGAGGGCCAGTGGGACTTCTCCGACGTCGTCGCCTTCCTTGCCGCCTTCGGCGCGGGCTGCCCGTAGGGGCGTCGATCCCGGGCCTACGCTGGGTCATGATCCACCCCTGGCACGATGTCACCCCCGGCGTCCCCAACAAAGAACTCCCGCACCACTTCCGCGCGATCATCGAGATCCCCAAGGGCTCCAGCAACAAGTACGAGCTCGACAAGTCCACCGGGCTCCTCCGCCTGGACCGCGTCCTGCACTCGGCGGTCTACTACCCCGCCAACTACGGCTTCGTCCCCCAGACCCTCGCCGAGGACGACGACCCGCTCGACGTGCTCGTCTTCTGCACCGAGAAGATCCCCGCCCTGTGCGTCTGCGACGCCCGCGCGGTGGGTGTCATGACGATGATCGACGACGGCCAGCCGGATCACAAGATCGTCAGCGTCCTGTGCGACGACCCGGAGTTCGCCGACTACCAGAAGGCGTCCGACTTCCCGAGCCACACCTTCAAGATGCTCAAGCGGTTCTTCGAGGACTACAAGATGCTCGAGGGCAAGGCGGTGGAGGTGGACGAGATCATGCCCGCCGAGGCGGCCGAGGCGATCATCGACGACTCGCTCCGCCGCTA